>CAWJQV010000033.1:0-96151 GCA_963844985.1 uncultured delta proteobacterium | reverse complement strand
CAGTCACTCCACTCCCGTTATCCCACTCTTGATTCCCCCGGCCGACATCGAAGCAATTCAGCGCTTCTCGACCGTCGGCCGGGATCTCACCGTGCGCCCTACCTCTCAACCGGGTCCGCCCAGAACGAGGTCGGACTGCTGCCGCCCGAGCCATAGGCTACGCCATTGTAGGTGAAGGCCATGGTTACGGCTTGCGGAGGGAGAATGACCGTCGTGTTAAAGTTTTGCGAACTCGAGACGTCGGCTTCCACGGCCGTGGTTACCCCCTGCTGCAGGAGAACTTTGCCCGTGGCGTCACCCAACAGCAAGCCCAAATCGAAGGTTTGTACAACCAGAAAGTTCCCGCTGATGGCCGAGCCAAACGAAACCGCTCCCGACATCTGAAGGTTGCCGCCGGCTACGGTGTATCTGTAATTCACCGTAACGTAGCCATCGGAGAACTGGCCGGCCTGCGGCCCGGTCTTGACGAGTTTTATTTGGGCCGCGGGTTGGATGGTTTGTCCCTTGGCGCTGGTGGACAACATGGTCCCCTGACATCCACTGAGACAAACTCCCGCCACCCACACCGTCAGCAGCACCCAAATCAGACGCTTCGACCCGGAAAACTTAAACGATGCCTTCAACGATTTCATGATGTTACCTCCTCTTGTTGGAATCCTGTTACCCCATAAAGCGTCTCCCCGCTCTCACCACCGAGAGCGGGCGGACGGTCTTGCGCTTTCTCACGGCTTCAGAACATGGCCCCCTGAATGAGCCGCGGGAGTTGCGGGGTGATCTGAAACTGAATGGCCCACTCCCGCCCGGAGTCAGAGGGATGAATCGGCATGTACTGCCCCTGGATTTCGAATTTGACCGGCACCCCGCAGACCTTCACGGCCTTGCCGAACGCAAGCCCGACGGGGAAGGTGAGTTTCTGCCCGGGCGAAGCTTCCCAATTGACCAGGATATCGGGCGACATCCAACAGACCAACCGTCGCCCACAAAATAATGGGCGAAGTACTGAAGGTGGAGGTTGTTGGTGGCCGAACGATCGCTCTGGCCCGCAAACGACCACCACTGCCGGGGATAGAGGGCCAGAAGCCAGTTCTTGGAGAGATAGCCGAACACGGCGGCGGGCCCGGCCTGCCACTTGCCGTCTCCGGTCTGCTGAGTGGTTGCTGTGGGTAAGACGAAGGTCGGTCCCAGCCCGAATTGCCAATTGGGTGTGTTGGGTGACAGCAGCGTCGTCAGGGTCGAGTCCCCCAATCCCTCGGCATGTAAGGAATTCCCCTCTGAATTGACGTACGGCTTGGAGTCCAGGAACTTAAAGCCGGCCTCGTGACGAGGTTCCAGTCCCTGGTCAAGGGTACCGGGAGAATTGGCTCGAACTCCAGCTCCGAATTCCAGGCATGGGGGTTGTCCAGCAAATAGTTGCTCTGCTTAAGCGTCAGTGACCACACGTTGCTGATCGGGTTGGTGAGCTGTTTGTTGACCTCGGTCAACGACTCGGGTTGCGTTCGCCCTCGGAAAGCGCACCGGGTACAGTAGCGGCAACCGGGCCTGCCGCCTTGCCCGCCGGGGCCGCTCCCGACGGAGTTTTTCGGCTTGCTTCGCGGCCGGTTCCGCTGCGAAGCCGCCGCCGGCGAGGTGCAAGACCCCGATGGTCATGACAAGGGCCATGCCGATAATAATCGAGAGCCGGTGCCTTAATGCCGTTTTGCTCACTCTGGCTTTCCGTTCGTGATCCCCACCCATAATTAAAATCTATAAATAATACCAATAATGTACATTGAATATTATTCACACCACGAAGAACACAAAGGAGCCCCTTCGCGTCCTTCGTGGCAAAAGAATGCCCTTGTCTCTTGGAAGATGCCATCCCCTATGGTTTTGCGGCACTCAGGGCTGCCTGCAGCTTGGCCTCATCTTCGTGCGAAAGGGAGGTCTTGAGGATATGGCCGCCGGTGCCCTTGATCTCCTCCAGCACTTTGTCCGGCGTCGATTTTCTGACAAGAATGAAAAGCACCGAACTGCCGGGGTTCATTTGATCGGCAAGTTCTTTCATGAATTTGTCATCGATGCCGATGTCGGTGAGGGCGCCGGAGACCGCACCGGCGGTTGCTCCCACCGCCAGGCCCAAAAGCGGGTTCAAAAAGATCAAACCGATCAGGGTCCCCCAGAATCCGCCACTGACCGCGCCCGCAGCCGTGAGGTTGACGGCCTGGTGCAGTTTGACCTTGCCTTTCTCGTCCTTCACCGCAACCACTGCGTCTTCCAGGTCTATGAGGTAATCCTTTTGCATCTTGGCCAGCATGAGGCGAACCTCTTGCGCCTTGAACTGATCGTCGTAGCCAATCACTACCAATGTGCTCATTCTTCTCCTCCCTTAATTTGATCGTTTTCCGACTCGTTGCTCCCGGCTCCCAACCCCCCGACCCTGAGGGTCACAATGAAAGATGAAACCCCGTCTTCGTCACTCCAGCATGCTCTCCGCATAAAGCCTGCGGGGACAAGCTTTGGCCGGAATCCAGTGTTTTAGTCCTGGACCCCGGCCAGAAGCATGCCGGGGTGACGGGTCGGGGGGCATATGAATCTTAAAGCCGACTTGGGCCGCATTAGGGTATGTCCCGCTATGTCCGTGCCAGGGTCATCTCACCCCCTTTCTCAAACGCCATGATCCACTCTCTTCATTTCCTCTCCGGGTTTGCGGTTAAAGGCCCGGTGAGTCTGTCTCATGGCAGTTTCTCCTCCACGGCAAACGCACGGCTGCCCCATGGAGAAGAACAAACCCGCAACAATCAGCGAGACCATGTCGTCCATTCTGGATGCCTTTATCAGCAACTCCTCATGTCACTTCGTTTCCGGCCCGGTATTGGCAGCCTTCAGGGCATCCAATCGTGCCTTCAGGCGGAACTTGAAGCCGTCCGGCACACCCTCGGCGGCCAGGCTCTTATTGTAGACTCCCTCAGCCATGGCCTTATTCCCCTCTTTCTCATAGATTCCGCCCAGGAGCAGATAAGCATCGGCATAGGCCGGGTGCCTGGCGATGAGGTCGGCCAGCACTGCGGTTGCGCCCGCACGGTCTCCTTTCTGTTGCTGGTAAAAGGCCAGGGTGTAGGCGTATCGGGGCTGGTCTCGGCTCAGTTCGACCGCCTGCCGGCAGAAGCCGACCGCTTCCTCGAGACGGTCCCTGGCCGTGATCACGCAGAGGTTGTAAGCCGCCTGGGCCATTTGAGGATCGGCCTTGAGCGCCGCCCGGAGATGGGCCTCCGCCTGCTTGAGGTCATTTTGCTCCGCTCTCAGAAGCCCCATGTTAAAATTCGCCGCCGCGTTGTCGGGGGCAACCTTCAGCGCCTTCTGGAGGGCTTCGTTGGCCCTCCGGTTTTCACCCGAACGGGCATAGGCGATCGATTCGTTGACCATGGCCAGGACCGCCCGCGGCTCCAGCTTCAGGGCCGTGTCATAGGATGCGACGGCCTGCTGGAAGTCCCCCCGGTTCAGGTAATAGTTGCCCAGATTGTAATGGGACCCCCACTGGTCCGGGCGGGAGAGCATCGAAGCGAGGTACTCCGCATTTGCTGCTTCGACCGTTTTCTTTTGAGCCTCATCCAGGGGAAGGTCCTGACGACCGGAAAGAGACGCGGCCGCCCGGACGCGCACCAGGCGGTAGTCATCCCCGGCCGCCATCACGAGGGCTTGAAACGCTTCCATCGTGGGCACCTGGTGCAGGGCTTCGGCGGCGGCGGACCGCACGAGCGGCGACGGGTCCCTGACGGCCTCGAGCAGCACCGGAACGACGCGCGCGTCCCCGGAAGCCGGGACCATGCGGACGAGCGACGTCGCGAACACCTCGTCGCGGTCTTTGCTCGTTATAGTGTCAAGCATTTCCGGCAGCCTGGACCAGTCCCGTTTGCGCCCGGCATCAACAAGCGATGCCCGTTGGAGCACCGGCGCCTGGTAGTCCCGGGGACGCCACTCGCGGACATACTGGTCGGCCCAGGCGGCGTCCTTGTCCGTGTGGCACAGGTTGCAGGCATTGGGCGACTGGTAGGCGATGGTCGCCGCGGGGGTCGGGGGCAGCATGGAGTGGTCGGTCCGGTTCATCCGCGCAAAGGAGGTCATGGGCATGTGGCAGGAGACGCACTTGTTCCCGGCGCTTCCCTCCTTGTGGTGGGTGTGGGCCGGGGCGTCCTTCACCTGTTTCTCGTGGCACGGCATGCAGGCGTCGTTGGCCTTTTCCTCGGCCTTGAACCGGTAGCGGCCGCTCGAGGTGTGGCAGGTGACGCAGTCGATCTTCCCGGCCCTGGCGCAGGGACTCATCAGCCAGGAGGTGTAGGTGTAGTTCTCTCCCAGGTCGCGGCCGTCGGGGTAGAAGTCGGGGTCCTCCAGGGTGGCGAGATCGAAGTGGTCGAAAAAGCGGTCCCCCGGCGCGAAGGTGGCGGTGACCGGGGACATCTTCGCGTGGCAGATGGAGCAGGCGGCGTTTTTTTGCTCGGGTGTGAAGTTCTTCCAGCTGATGATCTTGATGTCTTCGGGCTTCTGTCCCTTGGGGGTTTCCCGGAAAACCCGGTTGTGTTCCGCCGACGGGCCGTGGCAAGTCTCGCAGTTGATGCCCGGTTCGGCCCAGGTGGTCTTGTACGTGTCGGTCTTGAGATCGTAGTTTGAGGTGAGCTGGCTCACGTGGCAGCTGTAGCAGGAGGTGTTGAAGGTGTAAGCCGAATCCTTCCAGTCGACCTGCTCGCCCGCAGTCCCTCCCGGAAAATGGCGGATGCCGCTGGCAGCGGTGTCGAACCAATCTTTCTTGTTGACATCGTAAGCCAGGGGCAGGGTCTGGAGGCGGCCCCGTTCAAACGGCGTCAGGAAGTAGTAGACGTTCTTTCCCCCGAGGACATGCACGATCGGGTATTTCTTCTTGCCTCCCGGCCCGGTTTCCGTGACCCAGCCCTGGCCCTTGCCGACCTCGGCGCGGTAGCTGGTCTTGCCGATGACCACATCCTTTTGCTGGGCGGTGAGCTGCGTCCGGGCAAATTCCGCCGTGTACGGCTGCATCGCCAGTCCGTGTTTGGAGGTGGACCAGAGTTGGTAGAATCTTTCATGGCACTCCCGGCAACTCTGGGAGCCGGCATAGCCCTGCTCGGGCTTTGCGGGTGAAGGGCCCGCAGGTTTCCGGTCGGCCGCCGCAACGCCCGCGGCGCAAACCATCACCGCAGCAAGAATGTATGGCATGGTTCGTTTCACCGTTCACTACCCTCCTGTTACTGTGACAAAAATCTACGATACCCTTCCCGGACGATGTTCACCGTCTTACAGCGCATTATGCCGAGGTTGCAGGTGCTGATACCGTTCCTGCCGATGTCGTCGCCCCGGATGAAAAGGATGTTGCAATTCCTGCCGCCGGGCAGCGGTGAAAACCAGTCCGGCTGGAAACCCGGACTCAACACATTATATGTCTCTTATCGCCGCTTGCAAAGCGAGGCTAGCGAGGCATGACACCGCTCACTTGACCCGGGCGAACTCAACTTCATAGGTTACACCCTGCACTGCCTGGAAATAGGTCCCTATCAGCCGGTCGGACCCGGGGTCATACTTCAGATTGTATTTTGATCCGGGGTAATTGATATCGCGAAGCTCAATAAAGATCGTGAGCGTGCCCTCCCTGTTGCTGAACTCAGCCCGGGAGACGTTGATCGGCCGGGGATTCAAATAAGCTGCCTTGAGGGTGCCGTCCTTCCCGATCTCTTTCAATTCGAGCACATATCCCCCGTCATGCCTGACCCAGCGCCCGATCAGACGCTGTTTATCGATTTTCTTGGGGACGGACGGTGTCGTATCGGCGGCTGTGGCCGTCGGCGCCGCCTGGAGCATGACAACAGTCGCCATCGGCGTGGACTTTCCAGATTTTGCCGTTGGCCTCGTAGCCATTCTTCAGCTTCTCGACGATGTTCGGCTCGCCCGCCGTGGCCAACAGGGTCGGAAGCAAGTCCTCCTGCGAGAAGATTTCGTTGACGACCGTGCCCGGCTTCATCACGCCCGGCCAGCGCACCAGCATCGGCACGCGCAAGCCACCCTCCCAGGTGGTGCCTTTCTCGCCCTTGAACGGCATCATTCCTCCGTCCGGCCAGGTGACTACTTCCGCCCCGTTGTCGGCGCCGTAGACCACGCACGATCCTACCCTGACTTTCTGCCTCATCATACAGTGCCTGGGTGAAAGTGCCGACTCTGGTATCGGGCAGCCCCCGAACCGGTCCGTAAGCATACTCGTGCCTGGCAACGTCGTGCAGCACGATCACTCAAACCCAGTTCTCCAGCTTCAGCCCCGGCACTCTTTCAAATTCGCGCAGGT
The DNA here is from genome assembly GCA_963844985.1 of uncultured delta proteobacterium. Taxonomy (GTDB): domain Bacteria; phylum Desulfobacterota; class Syntrophobacteria; order Syntrophobacterales; family Syntrophobacteraceae; genus JADGQM01. The sequence goes on along the minus strand of CAWJQV010000033.1, from coordinate 89,829 downwards.
TGTTGCTGACCAGCGGCACACCCAGCGCCAGCGCGTGTGAGGCGATCCAGAGGTCGTTATTGCCGATGGGCATGCCCGCCCTTTGCAGCGCGGCTCTCACTTCGCCGTAGTGCAATCCGGCCTCCGCAGGCAGCGACAGAACTTCAACGATGCGCGAAAACTTTCCAGCAGGGAATGCGCATGGGAAGGGTCGCTGCTTTTGGCCGCGCCAAAACACAGTTCGCCCCAGGTAATGATGGAAATGCCCAACGATCCGGGCGCAGCGCGCGCAAAACGCCGCGCAACCGTGGCCGGGCGGCTGCGGGCAATGTAGATGCAGATATTGGTGTCGAGCAGTTTGGCCGTGGGCATCAAAGGCCTTCCCGCGATTGCGGGGGCAAATCCTGCCGTCCCTCGGCGAAGAAGTCATCCGGCAAGGCGGCCAACGCATCAAACGCACCGCGAAGGTTGCGGACTGGTGGCCGCAGAATGATCTCATCCCCGCGTCGTTCGATTTCGACTTCGTCGGTGTCAAACTGAAACTTGCGTGGAATTCTGACGGCCTGCGAGTTGCCACTGCGAAATACTTTTGTCTTAGCCATAGCACCCTCTTGGAATATACACACCAAGTATATACATCAGTGGGAAAATAGCAAGCCGTACCTGGCAGCCGGTCAGGCACTCCGGTGCAATGAAAGACCGGAGCTTGCAGTCGAAGATGACAGGCGGCCGTTTGCGTTGAGCCTGTCGAAACATGAAGGGCTTCGACAAATTCGGTACGAACAAGAATGGAGCGCATCGGAGCTTGGTCTCACTCGAATGCGAAGATGCGCTTCCAGTCGTTCTTCATGCTGATGACGACCCAGCCTTGCTTCTTTGCCTGATCACACAACGCCTGGGTGAAAATGCCAATCTTGGTATCGGGCAATCCCTGCGCCGGTCCGTAGGCATACTCGCGCTTGGCATCGTCGTGCAGCACGATCATCGACAGCCGCGCCCCGTCGCCGGCCTTGGTGTATTCCAGCATCTGCCGGTCGCCGGTGGAGTTGCCGAAGGCCGCGTGCGGTCGGCGCCCGATCATCAGGTGAATGCCCTCGGGCTTGCCCGCGTTGTCATCGTTGAGCAGCAGCTTCGGCTCCTTGGTCAGGAACGGCTTGCCGTCCTTGCCGTAGCCGTATTTGGTAGCGCCCGCTGTGCCGACCACCTGCTCGGGCGGAATGCCGTACACGCGCTCGGAGTACACGCGCACGAAATCCTGGCCGCCGCCGGTGACGATGTAGGTCTTGTAACCGTTGGCGCGCAGATAGCTCAGTACTTCCAGCATGGGCAGGTAGGTGAGTTCGGTGTAGGGCCGCTTCCACCTCGGGTCCTTAGCCGTTTCGAGCCACTTCTTCACTTGGGCGTTGAACTCGTCGACCGACATGCCGGTGAGCGTGGCCGCGAGGATCTTCTCGAGGTCCTTCATGGAGAGCTTCGCTATCGCTTCGCGGTTGCCCGACAGCACGGTCTTGAAGGGCTCGACCTTCTTGAGTTCCGGTTTCTTTTCCGCCAGCGCCGGCACGCGCTCAAGGCAGTACATCACTTGTGTGTACATGGGGTGCGAGACCCACAGCGTGCCGTCCTGGTCGAAGGTGGCGATGCGCTCCTCCGGCGGCACGAACCTGGGGCTGGACTGGTCGGTGGTCGCCCGCACGAAATCCACTATCGCCTGTTTCGCGGGGCCGTCGTTCCATGAAGGCAGAATGTCGGCAGCCTGGGCGCTCAGAGCCAGTACCAGCACCGCAAGCGTCGTGAAAGCGATGAGTCTTGTAAGTTTCATGGTTGTCGTTCCTTCCAGGTCAAAGTGTGGTGGTTCAGACTGGTACATCCGGGCGAAAGTCTACAACAAAATAGGGCATTCTCCAAAGTCCCCCTTTGTAAAGGGGGATTTAGGGGGATTTCTGCTGGGATGCCGCTATTAAAATCCCCCCTCTGGCCCCCCTTTACGAAAGGGGGGAAACTGGAGGGCCGACCGGGCGGTCATTACTTACCCCGACCTGTGATGGCTGAAAGCAACTATTGAGCAAGGAGTTTACAGAACACGAAGCAATTGCCGAGAAACAGGCGCCCCCTCACGGGACGCCCGTTTCGTCACTTCACACGCGTCTCAGGCGGTTAATCGCTCGCGTGGCCTGATTTCTGCACCATCTCCAGGATCGCATCCAGGTTGTAGGTGGCTGGCGCCTGAATCGGCGGGAACTCCTTGTACGACATCAACTCCTTGAACCAGAGCTGCTGGCCGATGGGGAGCATGTTCCAGTCGTACTGATAAGCGGTACATTGGCCCGGCCAGGGCGCCGCCCAGGCTCATCGCCGACTTCTGGGCCACGCCGACGGCCTGCTCGAACGGATCACGCTTGATGTTCTGCACCAGCGTCCAGTGGAAGGGGATCAGCGGCATGATCCAGCCGTCCGCCCCAGGCTGTGACATTGTGAAGTACATCTTCCAGTTCTTGTAGCGCACCGCCGACGGTGTCGCGCCCGAGTAGTAGAAGAAGTAGTCGCGCGCCGACTTCTCCGACTTGCCTTCGAGGTAGTCGCGTTGATTGACGCCGTCAAGCGTCGTCTTGACGATGCCCGGGTACTTGCCCTGTTCAATCTGCTTCTTCAGCCCGTCGCTCTTGGGACCGCCCGCGATGTCCACCAGCGTGGGTACCCAGTCGAGGGCCGCGAACAGTTGGTTCTTGACCGTGCCCGGTTTGATGTGTCCCGGCCATCGCACGACCATCGGCGCGCGGTAGCCGCCTTCCCAGGCCTCACCCTTCTGGCCCTTGAACGGGGTGATCCCGCCATCGGGGTAAGAAATCGTCTCGGCGCCGTTGTCGGTGGTGAAGACGACGATGGTGTTTTCGAGTTGGCCCATGTCCTCAAGCTTCTTGAGGACGTAGCCGATGTTGTCGTCCATCTGCTTCATGCCGGCTTCGTTGGCGCCCCAGTCCTTGCCGCCGGGCTCACCCACCATGGCCATGTACTTGTCCGACAGCACGGTGGTGACGTGCATGCGCGCCGGGTTGTACCAGACAAAGAAGGGCTTGTTCGTCTTCTTGGGATCGTTGCGGTCCAGGAAGTCGATGACCTTGGCCGAGATCTCCTCGTCCACCGTCTTCATCGCTCCAGCGTCAGCGGGCCTTCGTCCTTGCAGGTCTGGTTCTTCGCCGTGCCGTCGGAGGACTTGCACGCAGATGACCGGGCGCGGGGGCGTCAGACAGGTCGTGGTTTTGGGGTCCACGGCACCGGCGACCTCGGGCAGACCCGGGACCGGCGTGTTCTTGCATGGCGGCGCGATGCCTTGCACCAGTGGACTGCGGTTGATGTCGGGGAAGCTCACCTGCTGCATCGCGTCCAGGTGGTACAGATAGCCCCAATACTCCTGGAAGCCGTGGGCGGTGGGCAGTGAATCGGTGTGGTCACCCAGGTGGTTCTTGCCAAACTCGCCGGTGGTGTAGCCGAGATCGAGCAGGAACCTGGCGAGCGCCGGGGTGCCGGGTTTCAGATAGGTCGGGCTGCCGGGCAGTTGCGGTGGGATCATGCCCGTGCGCAGCGGGTACATGCCGGTGAAAAAGGCGTTGCGCCCGGAGGTGCAGCTCTGCATGGCAACGTAATCCACGAACATCGCGCCCTCGTTTCCGATGCGGTCGATGTTGGGCGTTTCCCCGACCATCAGACCGCGGTGGTAGATGCTCGGCTGCATCCAGCCGATGTCGTCGCCCATGATGAAGACGATGTTGGGCTTCTTCTCCTGGGCGGCGGCCGGCATGGCCATCAACGCCAGGATGCCGACCGAAAGCAGCACAAAAAGAAAAATCTTGCCGATGAACTTCATTCTTTCCTCCTGTAAATGTTTCAATGTTCCCATGAAAATGACCGTTCGCCCTGAGCAAGGTATCGAAGGGCGAACCCTCCATTCATGCTTCGATACCTCAGCACGAACGAGGGGCTTTTCATCCATTTGTTGTGACCCACCGGGTCATGCCCGTTAGTGAGGATGTTTCCAATGGACACGAGGCTTTAGGGGGTTTTACCACCACCTCCTTTCCTGCAGCAAGGTTTAATAGCATCGAGAATCGCCCGCCCGTCGAAAGGCTTGCGAAGATAGGCCATAGCCCCAAGTCTCAGGGCCTCCTCCTCCATTCCGGGACGGTCGTGGCCGGTGATGAAGATAACCGGAATCGGGGTGTGCGAGGCGGTCAGGTGCCTCTGCAACTCAAAGCCGTTCATTCCCGGCAATTTAACGTCGAGGATGAGGCAGCAAGCGTTTTCCGCCATTCCGGACCCGAGCAACTCTTCGGCGGAGCCAAAGCACGCACTGACACATCCCGCTGATTCGAGCAAGAGTCTCAACGAGTCGAGGACCGATCCGTCGTCATCGATGACAAGGACAGGACTCTCTGTGCAAGCCATGGTGAATTACCCGTGATGAGGGTCATTTCCAGACAACAGGGGTTCGGTTAGAGACCACTCTCTCCCGAACCGTTCTTTCAGTCTACAGAGGCGGGAATTACGTGTCTATTGTACTTTGGTACAATACAGCCATGGCGCCGCGCACCGCTCGTTGATGAAAAAGGCGTCCGTTTCCGGTTTCATTTTCGCACCGACCGCGAGCCATATCTTGATAACTTTGATCTCGTCAGGGCGTAGCGGGTGGGTGGTAGACAATCCCTTTTTAAACCGTGTCACATGTCGCACGCGGCTTTCTATGTTTGCTTGGGAAAGCTCGAGTCCGCAGGCTTCCGACACATGCAGAACATGCCGGAACATTAGGAGCAACAGGCAACGGTCGCGGGCCTGGTTGCGGCAAGGAGTTTTTCGACTTCGCGGGCGGTGAGGTGTTTTCGGTCCTTCATCATTTCCTTTGCTGCTTGCGGGAACGCTCACAAATCAAATAATGGCGTCGATATCCCTCATTGCGGGTAGAACTCTGACGACTTTAATGCCGTCCTCAATCGGCAGGTAGAAAATCAGATAATTCGCAAGTGGAAGACTTCGTAAAGTGGGCATAAGATCTTCTCGGCTTATGCCCATGTGTGGAAATTGGGCAAGCGCCTGACATCGTTCCTCGATCTTATCGAGGAACCGGTCGGCGTTGTCTGGATTGTCTTGGGCTATGTACCACCAGATTTCATCAAGGTCGGTTTCCGCTTGGGGACGCTTAAGGACCTGCGGCATCAGGGGTTTACCCCCTTCTGTTCGGCGGCAAGCCGCTTGCGGCCACGCGCCTTGATTGCACCAATATCCAAGGGCGTCGGCTCCCCGCTTTCAATACCCTTCTTGATTTCCGCCCTTAACTCCTCAAGGCGCATGGCATGAAGGCGATCCCGTTCATCGAGAAGGCGCAGCGCTTCGCGCATGACTTCGCTTGCAGAGCCATAAAGACCGCTGTCCACTTTCTTTTTGACCAAATCTTCAAGCTGTGGCGTAAGTGAAACGTTCATGGTGTCGGCTCCTCTCCTTGGCACCCATTATAATAACAAAGTTTGCTATTCTCTGTTATCGTATAATAGAGGAAGTCAGAAAACCAGTTTTTTCCGGCCTCGCCATTTTGTCTAATGTTTGGGGTTATCATTAGGGCGTAAACCCGCGCTCAGCCTATACCATGGTTTTCAACATTAGACGAAATTCCTTTTGTCCAGTTTTTTGGTATCCGAGGGCCGGACCGCGCGCCGTGAACCTTAAATCACGAGACAGTTGCCTTCATATGGACACGTCGCTCTATGGGGTTGTCGCACACCTCCTTTCCTGCAGCAAGGTTGAATCGCATCGAGAATCGCCTACCCGTCGAAAGGCTTCCGAACAGGTTGTTTGTCTTGGAGGGGCCTAATCCCGCGGTTTGCCGACACCCAACTTCTCCGCATGGCGGACCAGGTCAGTCAGGGAATCAGTTTCCATTTTTTCCATGATGCGGCTGCGGTGGGCCTTTATAGTCCGCTCGGTGGTCCCGAGCCGGTGAGCCACTTGTTTATTCCGCATCCCGGAAACGAGGAGAGTGAACACTTCATACTCCCTGAGCGTCAGGGAACTGATTCGCTTCTGAATCATCTTCAATTCATCCCTTTCCCGCCTTGCCTGCCGGTCCTGATCGAGCGCCTGGTGAATCGCGTTAAGGAGATCCTGCTCATCGAAAGGCTTCTGGAGAAAGTCGACCGCACCGGCTTTCATGGCGCGCACGCTCATGGGGACCGTACCGTGCCCGCTGATAAAGATGATCGGGAGGGAAATCTTCGCGTCAGCCAATTCACTCTGAAGATCGAGACCGCTCATTCCGGGCATGCGCACGTCGAGCAGGAGGCAGCCGGGCGCTTCAGGATCGGCGCCGTCGAGGAAATCCCGGGCCGACGGAAAGACTCTAGCCTCCAGACCGACAGACCCCAGCAGAAACTGCAGGGAATCTCGGAATGAGGGGTCATCGTCAACAATGAATACGGTGGGATGTCTCTCAGTGCTGGTCATTTTGGCGTTTCCGACTCTTTTCCCTCGTCTTTCCCTTGTTTTGCGCCACCGGTTTGAACAATCCTCAGGGCACCCGGCACGTAGTCTTCGGGGAGATAAGACTCCGGTATCGTCACCTTGTTTCCATCACGGATCTGCCTGTAATGTGGCGAAAGGATCTCCACCCCACCCTCATTGAAGGCTTCCTGGATGTTTTCGTGCAGCTCGGAATAGATCATCGACATCCCCCGGGCGTTGTCCGTATAAGCGTTCACTTCGTAAGCGACATAAAAATCATCGAGCGATTGCTGGAGCACGAAAGGAGCCGGCTCGCGCAGCAATCCCGAGGTGCGTTCGGCTGCGCTCAGCAGGAGCCCGTGGACCTTGCGCCAGGGCGCGTCATAACCGATGGTCACGGTCGTATGGAGGATCAGCCCCTTATCCCTCGCCCGAGCACTGTAATTGATCACACTGTTGTTCAGGATCACAGCGTTCGGAATGACCACTTCCTCATTCTTGATCGTAAGCAGCGTGGTGACTTGAAGGCGGATTTCAACGACGTCCCCGGTGAATTCAGCGATCTTGACCCTGTCGCCGACTCTGAAGGCCCTCCTGTAGGTTAAGACGAACCCGGCGATGATGTTGGACACCGCGGATTGGGAGCCAAGGGAAAAGAGCACGCCGAGAAAAATCGAGATTCCCTTGAACGCGGAGGAACTGGAACCTGGAATGAAGGGGAAAGCAACCACGGCAAAAAAGGCAACCACCAAGAGGCTGAGGATCTTGTAGGTGGGCTTGGCCCACTCCGGATAGAAACCCGAGAGTTTGACCGTCTCTTTTTCGATTTCGAGGAAGAAGACTTTCATCATCTTCAGCAGGTATCTCGCGATAATCACCAGGATGACGATAAAGAGAAGGTCGGGAACACGGTCTGCGACCGCCTTTGCTATGGTGGCGAGGGGCACCAGGACGTAATCAAGGATTTCATTGGCGATGGGCCGTGTTAGCGGGAAAAAGCCCAGCACCAGCTGCACATAGGTGTAAAGGACCAACAGAAGGATGAGAAAGCGGACGAACTTGACGGCTCCCAGCAAACCGGCCCTGAGATGATCCGCTCGCAGAAGTTCGAAAGACTGAATCTGAACCGAGCGAATGCGCGGGTGAACACGAGTCATGATTACTGCGTCGATCTTGCGGTAAAGTCTCTGCAACAATAGAAGAATGAGGGCCAGAGCGACGCTCGCGAGAACGGCGTAAAGCGTGCCGGAGATGATGTTTCTCAGGCTGCGTTCCTGACGGTAATCTTTTATGGCGATGCGGAGTGTTTCGGCATACTTCGCGGCGAGTTCCTCTCTCGTCAGCCCGACCGCCCCGGCGTCCTGGTCGGAAAAGGCGGCAAGCAGATTGTTCTCGGCAGAAATAATTGAGAGAGGTATGTCAAAGCTGAAAGTATCCACAGCGCTGATGGGAACACGGAGATCATCGGCGATGCGTGTTATCTTCTCCGACATTGCGTTTGCACGCTGTTCCGGCCAATATCCTTCGACTTCCTGGGTGATGGTGAAGAGGGTTTGATTACCGAGAACGACGGGATATCCCTGGGGCGAGACCGTTTGCGATTTGGCTGTGGCATTGTCGTCCCGGGCCGGACAAACAGAGGCCCCAAGAAGAACAAGGACAACCAGTAGTGCAAAAAAGACCCTGGATCTGACCATCGTTACCCCCTCTGTTGCTAACTCACGATCCCTTTCCCGGGTGGCAAGAGCTCCCCCTTGAAGACCAAGAAGAAAGGCAGGGGGATACTATGACGATTCAAACTATACACCCTTGAGAAGGTCTATACTCCTGCGGCATACCATGTGGCCTTCCCCGTCCCGTGCTGGATTAGATGCCCACTCTGAACGAGCCGGCGGAAGTGGAGCTTGGCGGTGTTCCGGTTGATCGACAGCAGGGCGACAGCCTCCGAGATTGTCAGCCTGCCGCGCTCCCTGGCCAGCGCCACCAGCCTTGCGGACACCGGCGAAAGCTTCTCCAGAAGTTGTTCCCGCTCCACCTTGCGCAGCAGCTCATCTTTCTGCTTCTTCAGGCCCTGCAGGAAGAACCGCACCCAAGCGTCCAGGTTCTCGGCGTCGGTCCGAATCTGCTTCTGCGACAACCGCAACGCTCGGTAGTAGCCATCCTTGTTTTCCTCTATGATCCGCTCCAAAGAACTATATGGAACATAGAGGTATCCGCTCTGCAGGAGCAGCAGCGTGGTCAGCACGCGGGACAGGCGACCGTTGCCGTCCTGGAACGGGTGGATGGCCAGGAAATGAACGGCGAAGGCTGCCACACCCAGCAGCACGTGCAGCTCCCGCTCAGCCAGCACCCGCCGCGTGGCCTCCACCAGTTCCGTCATGAGGCGCGGCGTCTCGAAGGGGGATGCCGTCTCGAAGAGGACACCGATGCTTCTTCCGCCGGCATCGAAGGCCTCCACATGGTTCGGGAACTTCTTGTACTCGCCCCGGTGGGCCACGTCCTTGGCGCTGTACTTCAGCAGCATCCCGTGCAGTTGTTTGACATGATTCTCCGTCAGCGGGATGTGCTCCCATGAGTCAAATACGGTGCTCATAGCCTCCGCGTACCCGGCAACCTCTTCCTCGTCACGGGAGCGGAAGGAGTTGATGTCCAGGTTCGCCAGCAGCACTTCCACCTCATGGTCGGACAAGCCCGCCCCCTCGATCCGGGTGGAGGAGCCCACCGACTCGATCGTCGCCACCCGCCGCAGAGACTGCAGCGTATCCGGGGCAAGCCGGCCCAGCAACTCCCACCGCCCCTTGAACTCGTCCAAATCGGCAATGAGATTTAGAACCGAAGCATCTATGGTGATGGCATCCAGTTTGATCACGTGTACACCCTCCCACCCAGAAGTATACCCGCAACCACCCATAAAGCAAGGCATCATTACCCGCATCGATACCCGACAACACCCACAACCTGACCGACCGCTCTCAAAAGGCTGAAGGCCCAAGCACTAACCTGTTGAATATCTTTTCCATTGACCGACATCAGCGCCGTCGGCCGCTTGCAGGGTAAAATAGAAAGTTGCTCCCCGATCAGGATTATTCTCGGCCCAAATCTAGCCCCCATGAGCATGGACAATATTCTGACAGATGGCGAGCCCCATTCCCAACCCTTTGGGTTTAGTCGTGCAGAGGGGTTTGAAAAGCCTGTCTTTCTGAGCCTCGTCAATGATAAATTCGTAAAAAGTCGTCACCCCGGTGAAAACTGGGGTCCAGGCATTTTCTAACGTAGTGAAAGCACTGGATTCCGGCTTTCTCCGGAATGACGAGAAATACCTCGTGGGCCTTTTTGCGAGACCGTTAACCTTCATTCCCAAAAGCTAGGGAGCGCCGACACCATTGACACAATTGCTCATAAACCAGAAGCTCTGAACATTACTCTTTCCCTTTTCATGATCTTCTCCTCATTTGATGGTTTTCTGGTCCTTCTTCCACTCAACAGTGACGCTGAAACTCTGAAAACACAGTAGTCACTTTTCGGTAGCTAATCCAAAGCAGGCCGAACCCTCGCAGTCAAAAAGGCGATGGGCCTCCGGATCTCTTGGTCACTGTGCCCGTGACGGGTGACACATCGGGAACGCTAATGATGGTATTCGCTCGCCTTGTTGTTCCGCTGGGCTTCCATCAGCAGCCTTTCATCTTCGGACGTAGGTTTCGGGTCGACCGGCACATCCTTGAGCGGCGTATACGGCTCGCCCCGGGAGCTCAGCGGTGTGAGCTTGTTCAGCGCACCCCGACTCTGTTCACGGGTCCGCCTCGGTTTGCGCACCCCCCGGCCCCTGCCGACTCCGCGTAACACCAGCCCGGAGCCCCTGCCCCGACGGGGGAGCGCCGGGCCACACCGGCATAGCTAACCGGCGTCGCCGGCCTACCAACGACCGCTTCCGCGGTGGCAATCATATTTCCTTGAGAAGTCGGCCAGATTTCGCCATTCCAGGCCCACAGCGCAGCGGCCAGGCCAAGCATAAGCACAAACCTACGTATCATTGGTGTCATTGGTTTTCTCCTTCCGTTGCACTTTGCGGTAATTCGTCTAATTCGATGAGAGCATCGGAGCTGAGCTTTTTCGCGCCGGCAGGAGGGGTGAACGCGAATGCACCCGCTGCCGGCTCGATGTCAGTTTTCCAGCCTTTGACGCGAAGCGTGTATTGTGGTGCGTTGTTCAGGGTTTTGCTGGTGACCACAAACTTGCGGGGGATGGGCTTCTTACCCACTTCCACCCAGAGTTGCCAGTCAGTATCGAAGTTCCGGAAGGCGAGGTGCTCGCATTCCACGCCATCGATGACGCCACGGCCAATATGCTTGGCTTCCTTGACCCCGGCAACGAGCGTCTCATACGAATGCGACAGTAGCAGGTCCGCACCGGGCAAAGCGACCCCATGCCCTGATCTCAGGGCTTCGATTAACTGGTCCACGGTGCCTGGAGCATCAAACTGAGCGTAGCCGTTGATCTCCTTGCCGTAGACACTCACGGTCTTGCCGTCAAAAAACAACTCCACATCACTATAACCGCCCACACGGTGTGCACGAAGCTTGTCCGGGCGGCTCAACAGCGCCTCGCCAGAATTGGTGAACTGGATTTTCTCCAGTTGCGGCGTGATCACTTCGATATCGCTGTCAAATGTGAGTTCGATCGTCTTCTGACTGCTCACATATTCCGACATTGCCTTAAGGATGGACTTTGCATCGCCTCCCTGCGGCTGGGCCCTTGCCGGCGCTGCCGTAAAGGTCGCCATAAATACTGACGCCAGCATTGCGAATAAGATTATTCTTGTCTTCATGTACTTTCTCCTTACTGTTTGGGCTTTTAGTTGCCAATTATCGAAAACCCGTGGAAACCACCGACCGGTCACCGGTAACGAGTGATAAGAAACTGAAACATGCTCACGGATGACCCGTCACGCACCAATGGTTTCTTACTCGCTCACCTTGTTATTCCGCTGCGCCTGCATGAGCTTCTTCTCGTCCTCGGGCGTGAGCTTCGGCCGGTCGATGGTCAAGCGTGATTCTGTTGATTTTCCCCGAGAAGGCGAACGGCACCTGGTAGTCCTGGTCGTCGACGGGAGTGCCGGTGTCTGAGCCGACGTCGAGGTTCTCGTCCCACTCCAGAATCAGCGGGATGGTCCGCTCCATCTTTTGGCTCGCAACCTCCTTGCCATCGACCTTGAGGACGCCGGTGCCGCTGCGGCCGATGCCACTCATGTTGTCGAAGGCGAGCGTCCCCATGCCAAGCCCGTCGTACTTGAAGTCGAACTCCAGCGTGTGCTTGCCGGGCGCAAGCGTCTCCGGACCCTCCCACTTGATTCGCTTCAAGTCGACCAGGTTCCAGGTGAAGACCGGCTTGCCCTTTAGCACATAGAAGCCGTAGCCGCCGAAACGGCCGCCCTGGGTGATCAGCATGCCCTCCGCCCCGCCCTGTGGGATCTCAACTTCAGCCCTGAAGTTGTAGGAGGTGTTGAGGATGCTCGGCGCGTCGCCGTTGGGCGTTCCGGTCAGCGGTGCCGTCCAGGTGAACACGTTGCGGCCTGCGGTGATGCTCGGGCGCGGTATGATGAGGCGGGTGGCCACAGTCGCGTCAAGCGGGAGCACCTGGTACTTCTTGGCCTCGACCCAGAACAGGTTCTGCAGCTCCTTGAGCTTGGCCGGGTTCTTCGCGGCCACGTCCTCCGACTGCGTCCAGTCGTTCCTGAGGTCGTAGAGCTCCCATGGGAACTTGGCGGGGTCGCTGCCGACGCCGCCGGCGATGACCCACGGCGGCCGCATGACCTTGGTGCTGGCGATCCAGCCGTCGTTGTAGATGGCGTGGTCCCCCATCATCTCGAAGTACTGGGTCTTGTGCGTCGAGGGCGCGTTGGCGTTCTTCTTGTCGAAAGTGTACGCCATGCTGACGCCCTCGATCGGGCTCTGCTTGATGCCGTCGACCACCTTCGGCTGCTTGATCCGCGTCGCCTCCAGGATGGTCGGCACGATGTCGATGACGTGGTGGAACTGGTGGCGGATGCCGCCCTTGTCCTTGATTACGGCTCGGCCACGAAATCGCCACGCCCTGCCTGGTGCCGCCGAAGTGCGAGGCGACCTGCTTGGTCCACGAGAACGGCGTGTCGAACGCCCACGACCACGGGACCGCCATGTGGTTGTAGGTCTTGTCCGAGCCCCAGACGTCATAGAAGTTCTTCAGCTGGGCTTCGACCGGGACTTCGACGCCGTTGAACATCGCGACCTCGTTCGGCGTGCCGACCAGCGTACCCTCGGCGCTGCCACCGTTGTCACCGCTGATGTAGATGATCAGAGTGTTGTCGAGCTTGCCCATGTCCTCGACTGCCTGGATCACCCGGCCGATCTCGTGGTCGGTGTACATGAGATACGCGGCATACACGTCGACCTGGCGGAGAAACATCTTCTTCTCGTCGGCCGAGAGTGCGTCCCACTTCTTCAGCAGATTATCCGGCCAGGGCGTCATCTTCGCGTTCTGCGGAATCACGCCGAGCTTCTTCTGGTTCTCGAAGATCTGCTCGCGCAGCGTGTTCCAGCCCTTGTCGAACAGGTGCAGGTCGGACGCTCTTCTTGATCCATTCCGGTGTCGCATGGTGCGGCGCGTGCGTTCCGCCGGGCACGTAATAGACGAAGAAGGGCTGTTCCGGCATCAGCGTATTGACCTGATTCATGTAGGCGATCGCTTCGTCGGCCATCGCGGTGGTCAGGTTGTAGCTGGGATTGCCCTGGAAGGGGTAGATGTAGGTTGTGTTGCGGACAGGTTGGCGGGCTGCCACTGGTTGGTGTCGCCGCCCATGAAGCCGTAGAAGTACTCGAAGCCCATGCCGACCGGCCACTGATCGAACGGCCCGATCGCACTCGCCTGAAAGGCCGGGGTGTTGTGGTTCTTGCCGAACCACGACGTGCGGTAGCCGTTGTCCTTGAGGATCTTGCCGATCGTCGCCTTGTCCTTGGTGATGAAGCTGTCGTAGCCGGGGTAACCGGTCGCCTGTTCCGCGACGACGCCGAAGCCCGACCGAGTGGTGGTTGCGGCCGGTGATCAGGGCAGCGCGCGTGGGCGAACACAGTGCTGTGGAGTGGAAGTTGGTGTACCGCAGGCCATTGGCGGCTATTCTGTCGAGCGCCGGTGTCGGGATCACGCCGCCGAAGGTGGACGGCGCGCCGAAGCCCGACGTCGTCGGTCATGATCAGCAGCACGTTCGGCGCGCCCTTGGGCGGCACAATGCGGGGCGGCCAGTGGTTTGGACTGGGCAGCGTTGCGCTCGATCTTACCCCCGAATTTCGGCGGTGGTGCCGGGATCTGGTCGCCCTGGATGGGCGTCGTGGCGCTGGGCGAGCCCGGTAAACCGGTGATTTGCTGGGCCATGGCCATGACAGTTGTCAGCATGAGCACTGCCATGAATACCACAGCCGTCACGATAAATGATCTTCTCCTCATGTCTTTCCCCCTTTTTTTTGGTCAAACAAGCGCCGCTGTTCTCCAAATCACTCCAGCGTAAGGATCGCTTCCGCAAGGTCGCGGCTGAGCCTCCCGAGAGCCCGGCTGTGGGCCGCAGCAATCGCTTCGTAGCCCTCTCCGGCCACCGGCTCGTGCAAGGTCGTACGCCCGGTCTTTACGTCCTTCCCGCTCTTGCCGTGAATATTCCAGACGGCATCGAGAAGGGCGGCATTCCCGGGCATGGACTCGAAGCGCAGGACCTCGATCTGCACCCGGATGTCGGGAGCAGCGATGGTGCCCTGAGGGTAGCGGAAGACGCGGGAAGTCCCCAGCAACCGGGCCAGGTTCTCGATGAGCACCCGCTGAATCTCGGCCTGAAGCGGGGCGGCCCAGCGGTTGAACTCGTCGAGGGCCACATGGTTCGGGCCGAGCTGGATCACCATCTCCGGCCGGTTGACCGAATCCGGGATGGTCACCGGGCCCACCGCGACGGTGGCGGGAGAGGCAGGTCCAACAAGCAGATCTCGATCCGCACTCAGTGTGTAAAAGTGCGACGGCGGCGTGGCGCAGGAAGCAAGGAGCGCCACAGCCAGCAGACAAAAGACGGTGCCCTGAATTGAGCGGCCCCTGTTCCGGAAAGTCCACCCGTCATACCGGCGAAGCCCGGGCCGCGGTCCGGGACGGGCGCCGGCATCCAGTCTGCCGCTCTCCCTGCCGGCTGCCGGCTTCCGCAGGAATGACGTCGAGTTGGTGACGAGATCGCTCGGATTGGGTACGGTGTGCGCAATGGGATTCATCGGGTTTGTTTTCCTCCATTCTTTTCGGGATGCTTCTCGGACGTCGGCATCGGGGCCGCCTTTTTGCCTTTCAAGAGCGAATCGGGATGACGCTCAAGGTAGTCCATAAGGACCCGCAGCGCCCGGGCCGCGCTGGTGAGTTCCTGCAGGGCATCGCGAAATTCCTGCTGTACCGGGGCGTCGGGGCCGAGGAACACCTTGTCGGCTGAACTGAAAGAGCGCTCCGCCGCCTCCAGGGCGCGGCGCGCTTCCACGAGTGCGCCCCGGGTCTCCGGCACCAGGTCGGTATTGAAACGCTTGACCAGCCGGTCGGCGTCCGCCAGGGTCTGGTTCAGCGTAACAAGGGCCTTGCGAAGGTCTTTCGCGATCGCATCGAGGGGCAGTTTCTCGAGCTTCTGGACGATGTTCGTCAGGCTCTGCTCGATCCCCTGCAATTCGCCGGGGACCGTCGGCAGTTCAACCGGGTCGTGCGACCAGTCGATCTTCGCCGGGAGAGCATTCGGGAACAGATCGAAGGCGATATAAAGGGCGCCGGTGAGGTAGTTCCCGGTGCGGAGCTGGGCTCGGAACCCGAGTTCCACCAGCTTCTCGAGCATGTGTCTGCGATCGGAGGGCACAATACCCGATTTCCCCTTCTCAAACCTTTGCGAGGCCAGTTCCGAATACACCCTGACGGTGACGGGGATCGAGAGGCCAAAGGTCTTCAAGTCAAAATCCATGCCGACCGACACCACTTCGCCGATGTTGATGCCGGATATTTCCACGGGCGCCCCGGGAACGAGGCCGCGAACCGATTGCCTGAAGACGAGGACGTAGGTGTGAGGTTCTCCCTGCGGCGGCTTCATGGCCTCGGACCGATCACTGAACAGCTTGAAGACGGTGTGCGGCTCTGCCGGCGGCAGAACCGGACCGGTCGCCGGGGTTTCGAAGGCGATGCCTCCGATCACGATGGAAACGAGCGACTCCGTGCGGACGGTGATCCCGTTGGCAGTAAGAGAAACATCGATACCGCTCGCCTGCCAGAACCTCGTTTCGGGGTTGACGTACTGGTCATAGGGCGCCTTGACATAGATGTTGGCCGTGATGCCGCGGCCGTCCTTGTCCAGGTCGTAGCCCACGACCTGCCCCACCTGGATGCGCCGGAAAAAGATCGGGGTGCCGTAGTCGAGAGAGCCGAGGTTTTCGGTCTTGAGGAGATAGAACTGTCCCGGGACATCGCCCGTGACCACGGGAGGCACGGCAAGACCGACGAAGGTGCGCCGCTTCTCTTTTGATTTGCCGACATCCATGCCGATATAAGAGCCTGACAGAAGCGTGCCGAGGCCGGAGACGGTGCCGCCTGAAATCCGCGCCCGCACGACCCAGAACTGGGTGTCTTGGACGAGCATTTTTTTGCTTTCCGCAGCCATCTTGGCGGTCGCGACAACCCCCTTGCGGTCTTCGGAGAGGGTGATCGCGGACACGGTGCCGATGTCCACCCCGTTGTACTTGATTTTGGTCGTGCCGGCTTCGAGTCCCTCGGCGGAATTGAATCGGATGGTGATCGTCGGGCCCTGGCTGAGGTACTTCTGCACCGCGATCCACCCCCCGATGACCGCGGCCACGATGGGTATGATCCAGACCACGGACAGACGACGCTGCTTCTTGGGCACCCTGGCTGCCTCAGGGATGCTGGAAAGTTCCGGTTTATCAGGAATGTCAGCCATGTTTCTCCTCTTGTTGGTCCCAGATCAGTCGCGGGTCGAAGGTTTTGGCGGCAATCATGGTGAGCACGACCACCGCCGCAAAAAATACCACGCCCGGTCCCGGCCCCACCGACATCAGGGGCTGGAGCTGAACGAGCGCGACCACAAAAGTGTCGACAAAAACGTCAAGCATGGACCAGCGGCCGATGAACTCCACCATGCGGTAGAGGCGGGTGCGCTCCCCGTTGCTCCTGGTCGAGCGGCGCTGGACGGTAATCAGGAGGTAACTGAGGGCGATCAGCTTCGCCAGGGGAATGGTAACGCTGGCAATGAAAACCACGATCGACAGGGGCCACGAAGTCGGTGACCACAGGAGTACAACCCCTTCCATGATGGTGTCCGAAGACTGGCTGAAGGGCGTGATCGTCGTCATCACCGGCAACAGGTTGGCCGGGATGTAGCAGATCGCCGCCGCCATTACCAGGGCCCAGGTGCGCTGGATGCTGTTCGGCTTGCGGAAGTGAAGGACGGCGTCGCAGCGCGGACAGCGTGCCGCAGCATGGTCGGGAGCGGCTCGGGAGAGGAGCCCGCAATCTTCGCAGCTGAGGAGGCCCAATTGCGCGGCGGACGGCTGAACCGTGTTCATGGTTCCGCTCCCATGGGCCCATCATCGCCCCTTTTATTGCTATTGGCCCACGCGACCCTGCTCCAGGCCTCTTCAGGATCGAAACTGTTCGCCTTCGCCGCCATCAGGATGATGAGCACCGCCACCGCCCACATGGCGACGCCCGTGATCACCGTGGCCAGTTCGGCGATCTTGATCAGGGAAACGAGTATGCCCAGCAGCATGACCTCGACCATCCGCCAGGGGCGGATGATACGGCAGTACCGGAGCAGCGTGCCGACCCAGCGGGGCGCGGGGGGCCGGCGCACGGCCACCAGGACCGTCAGCATGAAAGCGATATCCAAGGCCGGAGCGATCACAGCCGCAAAAAGCATAATCGCCGACACCGCAAACTCGCCCTGCGCCCACATCACCTGCACCCCGCCGAGCACGGTCGTGCTCGCCTCGCGCCCGGCCGCCATAAGCCCGAGCATGGGGACAGTGTTGGCGACCAGGAAGGCGAACGCCGCGGCCAGGGTCAGGGCGAGAGTCCGATTGAGCGAGTCCGGCCGCTTGGAGGCCACCACGTTCCCGCAGCGCGGACATTGCGAGGACTCGCCGGGCGCCAGAGCAGGCAGGCGCTGCAGCAGGTCGCAATCGGGACAGGCGATCAGTGTTGCTGAAGGCACGTTAAACCCCTGTTTCGTCGTCCAATTCCCGAGAAGAATCCCGGGACGATCCTGTAAGACGACTCGGAATTCCGGAAGGAGGAATTCCGAGATAGTTCCTTGACATTGAATACCCCCAATCACCCGGCCAAGGATTCATGGCCGTAAGGACGAGGTCGACCCTGCGGTTCCGGCGCCTTCCCTGACAGGAGGACTGCCAGCAGGCAAAACCGGGAACGAAATGGCTCATAACTCCACATCGGCGCTTCTCGCCGCCGCCTTTCGACAAAATTTCGAATCATTCCGGACTCCCTTTGAAGAAACCAAGACATGCCCCCGTGCCTCTACCAAGGCCTGAACTGAGGGAAGGCGATCGTCAACCCTAAGCGCACCGTCATCTGCGGGGCGATTGGGGCATTATGACGATAGGCCATCCACTCTCCGCTCACAAAGAAGTTGAGGGGCGGCCAATCCTCGTGGAGCAGCACGTAGCCCAGGCCGAGGCTCAGCGGCAACGTCGTGGCCGAACCACTGCGCCATCCCATCGCCCAAGTGGAGTCTGCGGATTTCACGTAAAAGCCGCTTCCCGAGGTAAAGAGCCACGATGGGTTGAAATAATAGAGTATTCACGGGCTGGCGGTCGGGCGAGGTGTAGGCGAAAGAGATGGGGTTCTGGATGAGGCAGCCCATGATGAGTGGCGGGATGCCCTTGTAGATCGCCCCGAAGGCAGGACCGGCCTGCCACGCGCCCTGTCCCGCCGCCTTCTCGGTTGCGGTCGGAAAGACAAAGACCGGCCCTACGCCCATCAGCAGCCCGCTCTCTCTGCCCGGCCACGGGAGGACCGCCAGATCGAAGAGCTGCATGTCCCCGAATGCGGTCTGCGTGCCACTACCCGTGCCGGTGGGCACCGTGACCAGGGAGACGCTGGGTCGGATGAGTTGGACGAACGGGAGCAAGGAAGACTCGGGGACGCGGGGAATGATCGCACGACCGATCACTCGGTTGGCCGGAGCATCGGTGCCGAAGTTCGTTGGGGTGTAGACGTTCTGAGTGAAAATCTGAGGAAGAGTGGTAAGGGGATCGGTAAACTCCTGGGCAAGCTTCGCAAGACTCGGTTTGGGCGCCTCAACATCGGCAGCGGCGGCTGGTGTTCCTAAGAGCAGCGACCCAGCCAGAAGGACGAGCGCCACCGTTATCATGAGATTCGACCGAGGACCGTCACCGCAAATAGAAATTTCCTCTTTAACAGGTTGTTGAAAAAGTGCCAAAGAGCCCATTTTCGTCGTTCCGGTGAGAACCGGAATCCAGACTTCACAAAGCTTTCCGGGCCCCGGCTTCCGCCGGGATGAGGTTCGGAATAGGTTCTTCAACACCCTGTTCGGTGGCGCATCCCGCCGGAAGCGAAGACAACGGCGGCAGCCCCCCATGTTTTTCAGGAGCGCATTGACGCCGATCAGTTTTCCATCCGACTTCATATGGTTCTCCGTTTTCAGCCTTCTTCCGGGTCCGTTTCCGATCCGGCGCTCGACGCGTCCGGTGAGCCCGGCGGCGGATAGGCCACGGTCCCACGCATCTGTCGTGTTTGCTCGGTCGAGAAGTCCGGGAACGGCAGGCGGCCCTCGTCACGCCACTGGCGCACCTGGGCTTCGGCCGACTTCGGTCCTCTCGGCGTCCAATCCGGCATCACGGGAGAAATAAAGCGTCTGCGACGGAAAGGCTAAATCGGTCCCGCTCTGCTTCACGATGTCCATGACGCGCAGGAATACGTCTTCCCGGACGCCGAGAAATTCCGCCTGGTTCGTGGTCGTCACATATGCGAACACCTCAATGTCCAGCGAACTGGCCCCGAAACCCACGAATTGCGCGCGCACCGGGTCGGGGTGAATGCGGGGATGACCCAGGAGCATCTCCCGGACCTTGACGAGCAAATAGCGCAATTGCTCCGGGCTGGTCTCGCAGCGAACGCCGATGACGAAACGGATCAACATCCGGTCGCGCAGGGCGAAGTTCACCATCGGCATCTTCGAGAGCGTCGCGTTGGGAATCGTCGTCAACGCGCGGTCATTGCCGCGAATCCGAGTCGAGCGGATGCCGATCGCTTCGACCGTCCCCTCATCGCTCCCGTACCGGCATAAATCGCCGACCCGAATGGGCTTGTCCGCAAACAAAGTTAAACCGCCGATGAGATTCTCGATGGTCGGCTGCGCGGCCAGGGCGATGGCCAACCCGCCGACACTCAGCCCCGCGATGATTCCATACACCGGTATTCCCAGCCGGTCGGCGCCCGCGGCAAGCAACGCCGCCCCGGCGACCATCCCCAGCAGTCGCATGCAGATGCGGATGAGATGAGCGTCTATGCTCTCGGGCGCGATTCGGGGCGAAGCGATGATCGCCTCGGCGACCAACGGTGCGAGGCGCCACGTTAGCCATGCACCGGCAAGGAACATGACCGCCGTTGCCGCGAGTTCGATGGCGCTGGCGACGCTACCGAACAGGTTGATCGGACCGAGCGCCAAGACGACCACCGCCTGGGTTCCCACGATAAGAAACGCCGGCAAGGTCGCTTGCGCCAAGGCCTGCAGTAACGGGTGCTCACTGCTGCCCCGGCGCGACAGGCGGTACGCTGACCGCAGAAACAGCGTGAAAAAAACGAGGACCAGCGCCAAAGCGATCCACTTCCAGCCTGACTGGCCTGCCAACGGGGTCCGGAGGAAGGCGGGCATCGCTTGAATCCAGGCGTAGGGAACCGGCCAACCCCCGCCGCTGACCACGATTTCGTGCAGATGCTTAAGCGGGACCGGACGGGTATAAGGCAATCCGCGGACTCGCTCGTAGAAGTCACCCGCTTTGGCAACGGTTTCAGCGCTGAACAAAAACTCGCCGCTGCGCGGTCCACCCGACACGCGGTCGAGAGCGATTTCAGTGTTCGGGATCACCCAACGCGTGGAATTGGCATCGGGGATACTGTCAAACGGCGGCAGCCGGATCCTGCTCAACGTTTCGTAGAGGGCCAGCGCCGCCGCAATTGCGCCTTTCCTTCGAGATGCCGGCGGCAGCTCACTCAGGTCCAGACCTTGCACGATGTTGTCCCCCAGCGAACGCAGGTGGAGGATCTTCGCGAGCGAGGGCGACGGCAGGTAATCGTGGGCCAGAAAAACGCCAACGGCGTCACCGAAGTCGAGGAACGTCTGCAACGCGGCGCGCGGACTCGACCGGTCGGGCGGCTTGAGAGGATGCACCGGCTCCTGAGCCAGGGCGATCGCGGCCACGCTCAGCAACGGCACCAAGACTGTCAGCCAGCGAAGCGGCTTGCCGGCGGCACCGAAAACCTGATGAGTCAATTTGCCTGCAAGCTTGATGATGGCGGATTTTTTCATGTTGGTTCCGTTCTCTTTTGAGCCGTTGTTCTTTTAGCCTTAAATGGGTGATTCATATTCGGGAAATCCCCGGTCGTCATTCCGGCGACCGCCATGGCGCCTGGCGCCGCATTTTGCTAGAATCTATAGATCAGATTCAGATTGACCACATTGACCATGTTCGGACTGTAATCACCGACCAGCGTTCCGATACCAGGCACTTCCGGTTTATTGATATTCGCTGCACCCAGGTTGATGTACTCGTAGGCAAAGCCCAGGGTCACGTTCCGGCTCCAGTCGTATTGAATGCCTGCCGCGCCGCGCCAGGTGCGATCGAGCGGCAGCGACGGCGAACGGTTCGCTTCAGTCATGGGGGAACTGTCATAGGCAAAACCAAGGGAGAGGAGCCAGGGTTTCCCGATTCGATACTGCATCCCGAGAGCGCCGTGCCAGGTGTTGTCCATGTTGAGATTTGTCGTCAGGCTCTCCGTTCTGAGAGGATATGCCTGCAAAGCCAGATCCACGGCGCCAAACTGCTTCCAGTTCTGCCAGCCGAAATTCGCCATAAGGGCGAGATTGTCGGTGACCTGATGATAGCCGCTCACCATGACCCACTGGGGCACCGTAAAGGTCATCTGCAGCGGCCGCCCGATCAGCAGTTTGCTCAGAACCGGTCCCAACCCGCTGAACGATGGCGTGTCGGTAAAAGTCAAACTGACCGGTGAGTAATACGTCACGCCAAAGCGAGTGCTCTCCGTCGGTTCGATGAGCACCCCGACGCCGGCTCCGATCCCGGGCTCAGTGTCCTTGTAGGTGACCTGGCCGTCCGGACCCCCAACATTGTTTACGGCCGTCTGGCTCTTCAGGTAGGCAGTCATGATGTTGAGCATGGCGCCGACGGAAAGCCAGTTGTTGATGCGGTAGGCAAGGGAGGGAGCAATGGTTGCCGTAATAAAGGCCGTTTCTTCAACCCGGTAGCGGCCCACCCAGTTGTCGCCGTAATCGAGGCCCGCGCCAAAATAAGAAAGGGCACTGAGCCCCAGCCTGAGCTGGTCACTGGCATGATACACGTAATAACCGGCCGCTGAAGGCAGGATTCCGCCCGCATTGCCCCCGTTGTCGCCGCCGCCCGCCACCTGCGTCCCGGGGCCGGACTGGAAATCCGATGAGATGATGACCGGCTGGACGCCCGCCAGCAGTTGCGAACGGTCGAGACGGGTCATTCCCGCGGGATTCTGAAACGCGGTGGCGGCATCTTTGGCGACCGCCGCCCAGCCCGCTGAAGCCGTACCCGTGCTCGGGGTATCGACTTCATACATGATCAGCCCGCCGGCCCAAACCGGGGCCGCAAGGAAACAAGCCAAAATTGCCACAGCTACAGTCTGCAGCACCCTCGATCTCATCATGTCCTCCCCTTCCTGCTTTGGTTAATTTGGAGTAAGCCTTCCTCGCGCTATGACCCTCAATGTCTGGAGCTTCTCGCCTTTTCCACGGTCTCAATGCCCGTCGACCCCGAGATGCTGTCGAACCTGATCTCCGGCTGTCTGAGCGCCATCTCCATGACCAGGAGCACCTTATGGTAATCGTCCGAGCGGAGGTGTCCCTCGAGGTCTTCCCGGTTCCTCCACTTTTGCTCGAACATGAGGACGTCCTGTTCCTGCACATCCTCGTAAATGTGACAACTGAGGCAGCTGGGCCGGATCCGGCATTGTTCGGCAGTCAGCCTGAGGATTTTCAACGCCTCGTCACGCTTCTGGGGAGGTATCGCCATCCTTACGGTCGCGAGAATCATGTCTTTATCCCTCTCCTGTGGTCTCCCTAAAGGCTCGTGCCTAAACAGGCGACAATAATGAGTCTTTCCACCCCTGCCCGTGGTGGTCAGAGGTTTGTCGGGTTGCAAGCCAAACACCTAGCGAAATACGTGCCGGGAGGGAAGAGGATGTTGGCTTTCTGGCTAAAGGGTTAGGATCAATAGGTTTTATTTGAAGAGGTGCGGTTTGTGAAAAACGTCAAGGATCTCCGGATATGTCGCTATATCGACATAACGTCTTGATATCGACACTAGAGGCCCGGCCGGGTGATGCCCAGTTTTTTCATTTTCGAATAGAGGGTCGACCGCTTCAGTCCCAGGAGTTCGGCGCCGCCGCCCTTGCCGCCGAGCCGCCAGCCGGCCTTCTCCAGCACGGTTACGATATGCTTCCGCTCAATCTCCTCGAGGTTATGAGCGGAGTCCGTTTCCGTCAACCCAAATCCAGGGAGTTGAAAGACCAGGGATTTACTGCTGGACAGGATCATGGCGTGTTCGATCACGTTCTTCAGCTCCCTGACATTGCCCGGCCAGGAATGAGATTGCAGCGCTTCCATGGTTTTCCTCGAGACCGTTTCGATCTCTTTTCCCATGCTCTTTTGAAACTCCCTGACAAAGGTCCAGACCATGAGGGGGATATCCTCCAGGCGCTCCCGGAGAGGCGGGACCACTATGGGGAACACATTCAGCCGGTAGAAAAGGTCATTCCTGAATCGGCCTTCCTTCACCTCACGCTCGAGGTCCCGGTTGGTGGCGGCGATAATGCGGACATCGACGTGCAGGGGTTTTGTCGAACCCAAACGTTCAAAACTGCCTTCCTCAAGGACCCGGAGCAGTTTGCTCTGCAGCTCAACGGGAAATTCGCCGATCTCGTCGAGAAAAAGCGTCGACTTGTCGGCAATTTCAAAACGACCGATCATCCTGGTCAAAGCGCCCGTGTAGGCACCTCTTTCCCGGCCGAACAGCTCATTTTCAATCAGCGTCGGCGGCAGGGTGGCGC
The DNA here is from genome assembly GCA_963844985.1 of uncultured delta proteobacterium. Classification (GTDB taxonomy): domain Bacteria; phylum Desulfobacterota; class Syntrophobacteria; order Syntrophobacterales; family Syntrophobacteraceae; genus JADGQM01. The sequence continues at coordinate 65,973 of CAWJQV010000033.1, read as the reverse complement.
AATTGACCGTCACCAGAGGCCGATCTTTTCGGGAGCTGAGACGATGGAGCTCTCGAGCCAGCAGTTCTTTTCCGGTACCGGTCTCTCCCTGGATCAGGACGGTAGCATCCGTTTTCGCCACCTGCTCAACCCGGGCCAGGACCCTTCTCATAGCGAGGCTCTGGGCGACAATCTCCTTATGCTCAACGAGGAGTTTGACCTCCTCCTGGAGGTAGATATTTTCCCTCTCGATCCGCTGTTTGAGCTCGTCGATCTCCCGGAGATGCTCTTTAAGCTGGTTTTCCATGTGTTTCTGTTCGGTAATGTCAAGCGAGACACCCATCAGGCGAGCGGGCTCTCCGGCTGCCCTGAGATGTCTTCGCCCGCGCGCGATGATCCATCGCACGGTGCCGTCGGGAAGGGCGATCCGGTAATCGGTGAGGAGGTTCTCGCCGGAGTGAAGCGCTTGCTGCACGGCTTCCTTGACCCGCTCATGGTCCTCGGGATGAATCACCTTGAAGAAACTCTCATAGGTCAGCTCTGCATCCGGGGCAAACTGAAACAGCTCCCGGGTCTCTTGCCGAAACCCAGACTTCGCCGGTTTCAATCTCCATACTCCACAAGCCCGCCCCGGCGGCATTTGTAGCCAAACTCAGGCGCGCCTCGCTCTCGCGCAAGATCTCGTCCGAGCGCTTCCGATTAAGCGCATGAGTGAATATCTCGGCAACCAGTTGCAGCCGCTTCACGAGTGCTTCCGGCCAGGAACGTTCCGCCCGCATGGTGGCTGAAGGACAATGCGCCAATCAGCGGCTCTCGCCCTGCCGATAGCGGGAACGTCAAAATGGACTTGATGCCGTAATAGCGCCAGACCTCCTGATCGCGGGACGCCTCGGCCGGCGCCTCCTCCGTGGAGACAGCAATAACCTTGCCGGCCGCCGCTTGCTGCAGGCACCAGGGGAAATACTCCTTTGCATCCATCCGCTCGGGAAGCGGCGGGCCTCCCAGGGGTCGATAGAGGTGGGTCAAGGTGAAGAAATCCGGGGTTTCGACCGAGATCTGCCAAAGCGCGGACAGTTCCAGCCCGAGGCATTCGCACGCTCGGCGCTGGGCGTCAACAATTTCGCGGTCGATCCGGTCAGCGGGCAGGTTGACAAAGCGCGCCGAGATCTCGGTCAGCAGCGTCTCAAACTGCAGCCGTTCCTCCAGCTCCAGCCGACTCTGCCTGTTCCGCACCATGAATTGGATGCGTGCAAGAAACTCCCTGTCGGGAATCCCCTTGACGATAAAACCGTCGGGACCAAAGTCTGGTCCGGTCGCCTGCATCTCTTCCAGGGTGTCGGATTCCAAAAGAAGCACCACGAAGGTGCTTTGCAGGCGCGAACCGGTCTTGATCCGCCGGCATAACTCCAGACCATTCATGTCGGGGAGAACCGCGTCGAGCAAGACCAGAGCGGGCTGAGCCCCCGCAAGGACTTCCATGGCTCCCTTCCCGGTGGAAGCCCCCATGGCTTCGTAGCCGGCCGATGAAAGGGTCATGCCGATGAGGTTGAGGAGATTCGGGTCGCCGCCAACAACAAGTATTTTCATGCTGTCCATCACTCATGCACCCCCGAGGAGAACCGACCCTGGGGATTTCGATCTAACCTTCAACCGAGATTTGCCAACGAGGGATTCAACCGGCGAGACTACATCAAACTGCGGTATTTTCAAGCGAAACACCGCGTTTGTCAACAGCGCAGGCAGGAAATTTGGGTGACGATTTCGCGACCATCGTAATTCTCTTGCGCGGGACTACCTCTATTCCTTTGTTAACAGCCGTCTGCCAACACCAGTATGGTCAGCGTCGCTCACCGGGAAGTCGCAAGAAACTTCCAGCGGAAAGTGCTTTCCCTTGGCATGGATGGGAGTTATCGCCTGGAACCTGCGAAAAACAGGAGATGGTCCCCTGCCGATGAACAAAAAAAGCCGAGTCACTCGACCCGGCTTGACAACTGGAACAGAGGGCGTCCTCGAAGGGACCTCATTCCTCCAGATGCACGACAATGTGAGTTATGAGATGGGTGCCGTCAGCAAGCTTCCTGCCCAGAACCCTGACCCGGTCGGAGACTTCCATATCTTCGAAACTCAGATCAAACGTTCCTATGTCCGAGCCTTCCGTCTTGACTTTTACATGTCTGCTGACGGCGAATGATACCGGATTGCCGATCTGCCCTTTCGGGAGCCGATAGGCCTTCTCGATTTCCAGTGTCAATGTGGAGGCATCTACATCGATCAAGGTCACCGGACCGGCAGCGGCAAACGTCACGTTCTTTCTTTTCTGCTGCTTTCCGCCCTCGGCAAAGGCCGCGAAAACCATCCCAAGGGAAAGAGCCCATGCGAGCAAGAGCGTGGCAAACGCCTTATTTTTGCAGCCCATAACGATCTCCTCAAGTCATCCCGAATTACGCCCGACTTCCTCTCTCACCGCATATACAAACCGGGACCCCGTCAGGTCACAAGATGTCTTGAAATCAGTGCCCAAAGGACACAACCACCTCTTTTGACTCGCCTTCTCAACTCTTCGAAGGCTTTTCGGAACGGTCGCTATTCATCCAAAAGGACCACCATGCGGGTTATCAGATAATCTCCGCCGGCGAGCTTTTCGCCTTCAATCTTCAGATAGCCCGCTTCCGCCTGGACATCGCCGAGAGTCAGGCCGAACAGGCTTGACTCGGAGCTTTCCGCGCTTATTTCGACATCGTCGCTGACCTTGAAGGTTATCGCTTCCCCGCTGAGCCCGCTGAGAACACCCTCGGCCTTTTCGATCCCCACGGTCATGGTCGAACCCTCAGGGTCAATGTTGGTTGCGATCCCTGCCGCCGCAAATTGGGTGCTCTCTGTTTTCGTCCCTTGCTCCTCTTCATCCAAAGAAACGACAAGGTGAGTTATCAGGTAAACGGGGCCGCCAAGTTTCTTGCCAAGAACCCTTACGTGATTTTCACCAGCCCTGATGTCGTTGAGATCCAGGTCGAACAACCCCGGTTCCGAGCCTTCCCCCTTGACCTTGACCTGATCGCTGATGACGAAACTCACCGTGTCCCCGATGCGCTTTTTCAAGACACGGTTGGCCTTTTCAATCTCCAGGGTAAGGGTGGTCGGATCTTCAGGCGTGAAGGCAACAACGGCACCGGCAGCAGCGAATCTCACCGGCTTTTTCTTGGGCGGCTGTTCCCCTTCGGAAAGCTTCGAGGACGTCTCGGTGGTTGGCTCACCGTCTGAAGTTTTGCTCGATGAATCCCCGGCAATGGCAGGGACACGGCCCGAATCGGACTGATCTCCGCCGCGGCCTGCAGCCTCTCCCTGTCCCTTGCCGGGTGCGCCGGCACCAAATTGATCCCGGGGGTTCGCCCGCGCGGGCCGGGTCGCGTCCACCCGGGGGCCCTGGCGGTCGAGATCCAGAAGGCTGATTCCCAGCCGGGCAGAGAACAGGGTGGGGGATTCCCTTTCCTCGATAGCTTTTAGAGCGGCCTTGGCGATCAGATCATCCGCCAGCCCCTTTTCTCTTGCAATCATGATGATGCGCGCAAAATCCTTTTGCGCCGCAGTGAAGTAGCCTTGCTTCACACCCGAGTCGACGATCTGCTCGGCCAGCTTGGGATCGAACTGGATCTGCTTGAGCGAGGCCAGCAGTTCCGCACCCCTGGCCACATCCGGCAGGGGCATCCGGGGGAATTCACCCAACAACTGATCCAGGTCCTGCCGTGACACCCCGCAATAAAGGGTTTCCGCCAGCCGGACGAGATATTCCGGAGCGATGGGTTCGGCCTTGCCCTGGCGTTTCAGAGACTTTTCGATCAGGGATCGCGTAAACCGGTAGTCTTCGAGTTTGTTCCTGAGCACCTGCTCGATTCGGGCTGCCGGCACCTTCTTCGCGAACCCTTCTTCTATCTTGTTCACAAAAGGCTCCACGGGGATGTTTTCCCGCCGGCACCGGGTGAGAATCGAGAGGAATTTTCCCATGGCGGCCGGGTCGACCTGCTTCTCGTAGCCGAGTGCCAGCAACCGGTCGAGCATCGCCTCGGAAACTCCGGCATCCCTTGCTTCCTGCAACACGGCCACAAGACCCTCATCCTTTTGCTGGGCCTGAACGGCAACCGAAGGCAGGGCTATGCTGAGCAGCAGGAGAAAGTACGCAATTCCTTTACTAAATAGTCCGATCATGGTGATTCCCTACAATCAAAACCGCATTTTGGTTCCCGAAACCGTCGTCTGCGTATAATTCCGCCCGCGGGTCCGGGATGATTTCCTTCCCGTCGAGTACGAACGCGTATTCGTAATGGCCGGCCGGCAAGTGGAGCACCAGAGTCCATGCTCCCTTTTTCCGGTCCATTTTCATTTCGTAGCCCTTTTCATCCCAGGCGTTGAAGGAGCCCACCACGGAGACCGAACGGGCTTCCGGCATGTTAAGGGTCAGGGTGATCGGCGCCATACCCGGTGCTGCCGGCCGGGATGCATGCCGGGAGTCGCTCCTCCAAAGCTGAGAAACGCCGAAAGCGGAGACCAGGATCAGGAGTGAAGCCATGCAGGCGGCCTGCAGGGGCGTAAAAGTGAGGGAGCGCGGCGACCGGGCCCAGCGCAGCAGACGAAACCGGAGCGGAAACCGTTTCTGCCGGATCGCCTTCAACACCGAGGGCGCCAGCGTTACGGGAGGATCCAGGTAGGGCATTTGCCCAATCTGCCTCGAAATGAGCATCAAAGCCTCCGCTTCCCGTCCCGGTTCCGGTTGCGATTCAGACGGGTAAAGAGGCGTTCCGGTTTCCATCGTCCTTCGTCTCCAGAATTTCCCGCAGTTTCTTGAGTCCCCTGTGGACTCTCATTTTTGCCCCGCTCAATGAAATGGAAAGGGCCGCAGCGACGTCTTCCATGGGCAGTTCTTCACGGTAGCGCAAAATCACCGCCTCCCGGTATTCCCAGGAGAGTTGCGTGAGTGCTCCCTGGATTCGCTGACAATCGAGCTGCGCACAGATCTTGTCCTCCTCCTGGGAGGCATGGTCCGAATTGGTGTGCAATTCGCAGTCATCAATGGCAATGGTCCTGCCGGCCTTGTTCTTGCGCAAAAAGTTCCTGGTGTGGTTGAGGGCAATCGTGTACAGCCAGGGAAAAAACTTCTTCCCTTCCTGGAACCGATAGAGCTGCTCATAGGCCCTGATGAAGGCGTCCTGAGCCAAATCGGCAGCGTCCTCCCGAGAAGACGTCATCCGGTAAATCATATTGAAAATCGGCTGTTGATAACGATTTACCAGCACAGCATAAGCATCCGCATCACCATCCAAAATGGCGGAGATTACTCTCTGTTCCTCTAATGGGTCCATATCAGGCCGTTTTCTTGCGCCTGAAGGTTACCGGCTTCTCTGCATATACAAGTCGGGAAGGGATAAGGTCACCCATCATTCCACAATTAAGACAGAATTTTTGGCACCAAAGCCGCTGTCTTCCGCAATCGCGCATCCCGGGTCCTCCCGCCAGTCGCGGCCGTCGACGAGAAAAAGATAGGAGTAGCGGCCCGGGAACATTGGCACGGTGACCGACCAGACGCTGCCGGACCGGCTCATGCAGTCCGACTTTCCCGACCAACTGTTGAAGTCGCCCGAAACACACACCGCGCCGGCGTTATCATCGATGTAAACGAACCGGATCGTGACTCTTTCCGTCCATGGCTTCCGGTTGTACCTGGTCATATTTGGGCGCACAACGACACATTAGGAACAAACCTAAGCAAACTAGCGGAATCAGGAGTAGGAAACGGTTTTTTCTGCTCATTCCCAACGCATTCGCAAAAAGTCGATGGCAGGGCCATTCAGCAGCAATGGCGTACGGTAATCACTTCCGGCGATCTGAATCGCGATCGCTCGGTTCGGGGACACTTCTCGACCCATTCACACAAATTTCGGTCCCCACCCGGCCACGCTTCAAGATCCGGAGGTTCATCGGAAAGTCATTCTATCCCACCTCCTGGAAATGTAAATCATCTTTAGATACAGGCACGATAATATAACATTTCTTCCCCGGGCAGGCAGCATACCAGCGGGTCGCTGAACCGGCGCCGGTTCGGCCTCCCCGTGACGGCGGCAGGCACCGCTGGTTCCCTCAACACGAGTCAAGCTCAATCGAAATTTTTAAGCAATATTCATGCCACATTCTCGCTTTCTAAATCTCCCGTGGCGGGTCTCACTATTCAATAGCGCCCTGGTCTTGCACCCGGCTCGATGCCTTGTTCACCGCCTCCTCCCATGCCGTTCAACTCCCCGAACAGGACGAACGGGCCATCCCGGAAGAAGTCCTTGCCTGCCCGAAGGGACGCTGCTGCTCAGATACGATCGACGCGAGTGAATGGGAGGTAGCCTTGGCTCTCGATTCTTACCATGGCCCCAGGGTCTCCCATGACTGCAAAAACGCTCGTGGTGAACCCATTGCATGGGCGGAGGACCTTGGTGGTGAATGGGCAATCTGCCTTCAACCGGCAGACCTGGTCCGTGTTAAGGACTCTGGTGGAATCCTGCCGGATTGTGCGCGCAAGTACCGGAACTCAGAGAGGAGGTTGCGGGTGGGATTGGCCCATTGCCGATCACCCTTCGAGACAGGCCGGTGTTCGAAGGCATTCCCTCGAGCTGCCGGTCATCTCACCAGTTCCGGTTTCGATGGCGCCCACAATGCCAGGGCCGTCGATTGTTTCTAAAGGGATTCCTGACAGGAGGTGGTACCCGGTACCGGATGGTGGCCGGGGTGGCGGTTTTTCCGATTAACGCCCTTGGGGAAAGGCCCCCAAGGGCAGGACCGCGGGCAACTTCGATTGAGTCGGTTGACTCTGCCGATCGGGAACGCAGAGACCGAGGGCCATCCTGCAGCGCATGGCCATGGAAGCGTCCACGGACTTGGGATCACCCCAAACCCATGCCTTCGCCCGACGATTTGATCCGCTTCAATCTCAGGACGATGTTCCCTCGGGGCTTCTGCTTGAAACTGTACTGGAACTCGGAAACATACATGAGAGCGATGCATGCCAGCGAGTCTGCAAGCCATTCACCCTGGTTATAATTGAGGGGCTGAAAGGCACGGCATTTGCGGCACGAAAACCCAACCCACCTCCTCCTTATGGCCAGATCGAGGCAGTTTTCATAACCGGCGCACATGACTCTCCGGTCCACTTTGGATGGATTCCTTGCGACTCTCGATGCGATGGGATTTGCGTAGCTCAACATACGCCACATATCCTTTCGTCGACGAACGCGATGCTGTCGGCATGACGTCTGAAACAAGGATCAAAGAAGAGGAGAGGACACCCTGTTCTGAAATCGATCTACCCCCGGAAGACCCTCCAAGATCGACCCTTACCCCCTCCCGTTATTAAAGTATACACACCCTGAGGGGCGCTCGTCACAGGACGCGGAAGATTTTTCCGGTTGGCCCGCTTCGGCCTTTTGCGGACTCATTCCGGGGAGAATGGAGGTCCTTCCGCCATTTCAAATGTTGGAGAAAGGACGCCTCGTTTCCCCGCCTCTTCCGTCGCCCTGGAAACCGCCATATTCCCATTCTCCGCCGGCTCCCCGAACGGAAGCACCGTGTGCCTGAGGCGCCTTGAGATATTGATCTTGATAAGACCCTCCGAAACGAGTTAGTTTGGAGCCTCCGTAAGCGTAAATCCTCCTCCCTTCGACGGGGGAGGCCGGGCGGGATCAAAAGACGACGGCGAGGAAAAGAGTCGTCATCAAAGGGAACCCGCAATCTCTTCACTTGCAGGCATTCTCAAAGGAGCGAACCATGCGTGACCGAAACCAGGATTCGGCTTTGAAACGGAGAGGGCTTCTGTTGACTCTGCTGGCGGGCAGTCTGATCCTCGGGATGGGCGCCTTCGGGCTGGCCGGCTGCTCTCAGGGGGTCGCGGCACCATCCATTCAGCTGCCGCCTCTCCCCTACGGTCAAAACGCCCTGGAACCCTACATCTCACAGAAGACGGTGGAATTTCACTACGGCAAGCATCATCAGGGCTATGTCGACAAGACCAACGAACTGATTCGAGGAACCGGTCTTGCCCAGCTTCCCCTGGCGGAAATCATCAAGCAGACCGCGGGCTCCCCGGAAAAGGCCGCCATCTTCAATAATGCGGCACAGGTCTGGAACCACAATTTTTACTGGCAAAGCATGAAGCCCGGAGGAAGCAAACCGGAAGGGGAACTCCTGAAGAAGATCCAGGCGTCGTTCGGCAGCCTGGAGAATCTTAAGAAGCAGCTTCAGGATGCCGCCGTGGCTCAGTTCGGAAGCGGCTGGGCATGGCTGGTTGTCGAGGGCGACAAGCTCAAAGTCGTCAAAACCGGCAATGCCGACAATCCCATGGTTCACGGGCAGACGCCGCTGCTTGCGGTCGATGTCTGGGAACACGCCTATTACCTGGATTACCAGAATCGCCGGGCAGACCATGTCAAAGCTTTGATAGACAACCTTCTGAACTGGGAGTTTGCGGCGGCGAACTTGCCCAAGACTTAGTCAGTGCCAGAACCCCGCTTCGATTCTCGATAAGCGCTGTGGGGCGGACTGTCCAGCCTGCCAGATGGAACGGGTCAAGAGGCGGGCCGGAAGGCCCGCCTCACCCACCAGGACTCTCTCCGGAAATCCCGTGAGGTATTTGAGCCTGTCGCCACCCTGTTATTCTGGAAAGCATTGAAGCAAAGGCGGAAACAGTAACCATGATCGGCACGCTTTTGTTCCTGACGGCCATTTTTTTCGTCAACTTCTTGGCCAGGATTGTTCTCAGTCCGCTCATGCCGGTCATTGAATCGGGTTTGAAGCTCGATCACGGTCAGGCCGGGGGCCTCTTTCTCTTTATTGCCTCGGGATATTTCGTCTCACTCATGGCCTCGGGATATGTCTCTTCTCGCCTGAAACATAAGCAGACGATCGTGCTCTCTACGGCGGCCGTGGGCCTGGCCCTTCTGGCAACCGCATTCAGTTCCGGCCTTTGGGGCTTGCGCCTCGGAGTCCTCATCATGGGCATGGCCGCGGGGCTTTATATCCCCTCAGGGATCGCGACGATTACGGCGTTGTTCCGCACTCAGGACTGGGGTAAGGCGATCGCTGTCCATGAACTGGCGCCGAACCTGGCCTTTGCCGGGGCCCCGTTGCTCTCGGACCTCTTCCTGGAGCGGCTCTCCTGGCGGGGCGCCCTTGCCGCGGTGGGACTCCTCTCGCTGCTGCTCGCGGCCGCTTTCGCCCGCTTCGGTCGAGGGGGTGAGTTCCCGGGTGAAGCGCCAGCCATCGGATTTCTCCGGACCCTCATGCGGAAGCCGATCTTCTGGATCATGCTGGTGCTGCTCGGGCTCGGCGTAGGTTCCACCTCCGGGGTGTATGCCATGCTCCCCCTCTTCCTGGTAACCGAGCGGGGCATGGATCTCGACCACGCCAACACCATCGTCGCGCTGTCGAGGATTCCCTCACTGGGGATGGCTCTTTTGAGCGGATGGGTGGTAGATCACATTGGCGCCAAAAGGACCATGACCTGGGTCCTGCTGGCTACGGGGTTGATGACACTCCTCCTGGGCCTGGCACCGAACCACCTGACGGTCTTTGCCGTCTTCCTGCAGGCCACCCTCGCCGTGTGCTTCTTCCCCGCAGCCCTGGCGGCTCTGTCCGCCATAGGACTCTCCGCTTCCCGAAATGTCGTCATCTCCTTCACCCTACCCTTTTCTTTCCTGGCTGGGGCCGGAGCGATACCCGCCATGATCGGTCTGTTCGGGGAAGCAGGTTCCTTTGCGTGGGGTATCGGCCTGACCGGAGCGCTCGTTATGATGGGCAGCGTGCTCTCGGGTTTTCTCACCCTGCCGCAGCGCGAATCAGTCGACGATCGGAAGGTCGGAGGACTATAACGTAAACGGCAGACGGCGCTTTCACCCCAATCTGCGGTGATTCAAAAAAGATCAGCCCGGAAGAGACTATCGCCCCTTCCGGGCTGATCCAAATGCTCGTCATCGGCAAGACAATGGTGCTTTTCGATCGCCCTTAATAGGAACGTCTTCCCCCACCGCCGCCACCGCCGCCGATCGACCACCACCGGAACCGAAGCCACCACCTCTGCCCGGCGGTCTGGAACCACCACCTCCGGATCGACCCCCCGAGCCATAGCCGCCGCCACTGCGCCCGCGGCCCTGCCCCCCACGACTTTCTCGGGGTTTGGCTTCGTTTACCGTAAGCGTTTGACCGGCGAGTTCCTTGCCATTGAGACCGTCGATAGCGGCCAGGGCCTGATCCCGGTTCGGCATTTCGACAAAGGCAAAGCCCCGAGATTTGTGAGTGTATTGGTCCATGATGATCTTGACCGAATCCACTTCACCGAACGCATCGAATTCCTTCTGCAATTCTTCTTCGGTGGTCTTGAATGACAAATTTCCAACAAAAATGTTCATACCTGATCCTTCTCTTCCTTGGGAAACAAATGCCGGCAACTAAGCCCGATTAGACTTGCTCGACCTGAATGTTGGAAAGATCGCCCACCGGAGATAGCCACTTCAGGCATTACCTGGTTACGGGTGTCAAACCCGCAGCGCACCACTTATCGCCATATGATCGCGGTTTTGTTGCCTGCAACACCCACCTTGGCGCCATTTCGCCGTTAGCTTAAACCATAACATCTATCGTGCATGAGAGCAAAACAGTTTTTTTATTCCAATGAGAAAAGAAGACCTCGGGGGATCGTTACGCCGGTTCAAATCCCGGCTGCCGGGATGTACGAAAACCTTGTCCCGACACTGCCGGCAAAGAAACAGGCGGTAAAGTGACCGTGTGCCGCTTCCTTCAATTCCGGTTCGGTCTGGCTGCAAATATCCCGGGCATAGAGGCAGCGCGTGTGGAAGCGGCACCCCGGGGGCGGATCGATGGGGCTGGGAACATCACCCTTGAGGATGATGCGTTGCCGTTTCGCCACGGGATCAGGCACGGGGCATGCCGAAAGGAGTGCTTGCGTGTATGGGTGCAGCGGGTTCACGCAGAGCTTTTTGCTGTCGGCCAACTCTACGATCTTGCCCAGGTACATAACCGCCAGCCGGTCGCTCACATGCCAGACGACGCTGAGGTCGTGGGAGATGAAGAGGTAAGTGAGTCGGAATTCCTCCTGGAGGTCTTTCAGCAGATTGATGACCTGGGCCTGGATGGAAACATCCAGAGCCGACACGGGCTCGTCGCACACGATCAGTTTCGGCTGCAGGGCCAGGGCCCGGGCGATGCCGATCCGCTGGCGCTGGCCCCCGGAGAACTGATGAGGATAGCGGCGCATGTGTTCCTGCCTCAACCCGACGATCCGCAGAAGTTCCAGGACCCTCTGTTCCCTTTCGCTTCGTCCCATTTTGTTGTGTATTTGAAGCGACGCCCCGACGATGTGGGCAACCGTCTTCCTCGGGTTGAGAGAGGAAAACGGGTCCTGAAAAATAATCTGCATCTTGGCACGCAAACCCCGCATCTGCTTCTTGTCGTAACCCAGAATGTCTTCTTCTTCGAAAAAAATGCTTCCCGAATCCGGCTCTTCAAGCCGCAGGACGGCTTTGCCGAGAGTAGTTTTGCCGCACCCGGATTCGCCCACAAGACCCAGCGTTTCGCCTTCCCTGATGGTCAGAGAAACGCCGTCAACCGCTTTCACGGAAGCGATCTGCCCGAGCAGGACCCCGCCTTTTATGGGATAATGCTTGACGAGGTCCCGAACCCGCAGAAGATCTCGGTCCTGCTCCCGATCACGCATATTTCAAGCACCGTGCCGTGTGGTGGTCTGAGATTCGAAACATTTCCGGTCCCACGTGGTGGCAGTCGGAAAACGCGTCGGGACATCGGTCACTGAAGAGGCACCCCGAAGGCAGGTGAAGGAGCGAAGGAACCACTCCGGAAATCGCCGCCAGACGACGGGATGCGGTTTCCTTTCCGAGCACCGGAATGGACTGCATGAGGCCGACCGTGTAGGGGTGTTTGGGGTTGGAAAAGAGCGTCCTGACATCGGTGTATTCCACGATTTTTCCGGCATACATGACGGCGACGGATTGGGCCATTTCCGCAATCACTCCCAGATCATGGGTAATGAAGAGGATGGAGGCCCCGGTTTCGCGCTTGAGCTGGTTCATCAGATCGAGGATCTGGGCCTGAATGGTGACATCGAGCGCGGTGGTCGGTTCATCGGCAATCATCAATTCCGGATTGCAGGCCAGGGCCATGGCGATCATTACCCGCTGGCGCATGCCGCCGCTCATCTGATGCGGGTAGTCACGAACACGCTGTTCCGGGACCGGAATCCCGACGAGGCGAAAGGCCTCGATAACCCGGTTTCTCGTCTCCGCCCGTGACAGTTTTTCATGAATTCTGATGACTTCGCCCACCTGATCGCCCACGGAATAAACGGGATTGAGCGACGTCATCGGTTCCTGGAAAATCATGGAAATCCGGTTGCCGCGCACGCTACGCATCCGGGACTCGGACAACTCCAGTAAATTGAGGTCCTTCAGAAGGATCTCCCCGCCGACGATCTTCCCCGGCGGGTCCGGGATGAGGCGGATAATGGCATGGGCGGTGACGCTCTTGCCGCAGCCGGATTCCCCGACCAGCCCGAGGGTGTCTCCGGCCCTGATGGTCAGGCTGACATCGTCCACGGCTCGAGCCACGTAGCCGCGCACGTAGAAATAGGTGCGAAGCCTGTGGATCTCGAGAAGATGTTCCGAACGCACCGTTATCACCCGTCTATCCGTTCAGTCGCGCAATCTTGGGTCGAGGACATCGCGCAAGCCGTCGCCGAAGAGGTTAAATCCCAGAACCGCACAGAGGATGGCCAGGCCCGGTATCGTCATGACCCACCACGCTCGAAAAATATGGGAGCGGCCCATGGCAATCATGGCCCCCCATTCCGGGGTCGGAGGCTGGGCGCCCAGCCCGAGAAAACTGAGGGCCGCAGCGTCGAGAATGGACGAGGCAAAACTCAAGGTGGTCTGCACAATCAACGGCCCCAGGCAATTGGGAAAGATTTCCCCGAAGATAATCCGCAAATCGTTGGCACCGATCGAACGAGCCGCAGCGACATAATCCTTTTCGCTCTCTTCGAGCACTGAACCGCGCACAATGCGGGCAAAGCGCGGAACGTAGATAATGCCGATGGCGATCATGGCATTTCTGAGGCTCGGGCCCAGGTAGGCCACCATCACGATGGCCAGGAGGATGCTGGGAAAGGCCAGAATGAGGTCCATGCCGCGCATGATGAGGTTGTCCAAGAGTCCTTTGTAGAACCCGGCAAGACACCCCATAAGGGAGCCCAATAAGAAAGCGATCCCGACACTCACGACGGCCACGGTCAGCGACACCCGAGCGCCGTAAATGATGCGGGAAAGAATGTCGCGGCCGAGATCATCGGTCCCGAAGATGTGGCTGAGAGTCCCGGTCTCATCCCAGGCGGGCGGCTTCAGCTGATCGTAGAGCGAGGCGTCCACCGGATTGTGCGGGCTCAGCAAGGGAGCAAAAAGAGCACAGATCAGGAAGATGATGATGATGACCAGTCCGCCGACGGCCGTTTTGTTGCGCAGCAGCTGATCCAGCTGCTCGAAGAACGGGTGCCGGTCTTCGGGGCCATTATTGGACTTGGCTCTTTTCATGATTCCTCGGGCCGAAAAAGAGGCCTATTTGACGCTGATTCTTGGGTTGATAACCGCGTAAAGAACGTCCACGACGAGGTTGATCAGCCACAAAGATGGCGGCAATGAAAAGCGTGCCCCCCTGGATGACCATGTAATCCCGCTGGCTGACCGCGTCGTACATCCATTTGCCCACGCCGGGCCAGGCGAAAATGGTTTCGGTAAGGATGGCGCCGCCGAGCAAAATGCCGAATTGCAGGCCGATGGTTGTAACCACCGGAATGAGCGCGTTGCGCAGGGCATGCTTGAAAATCACCATCCTTTGCGACAACCCCTTCGCTTTGGCCGTCTTGATATAATCCTGGCGCAGCACATCGAGCATACTGGAGCGGGTCATGCGGGCGACAATGGCCAGGGGAATGGTGCTCAGGGTTACGGCCGGCAGGGTGAGGTGCCACAGGGCGTCCCTGAGGGCCGCCCAGTTGCGGGTCAGGACGGCATCCAGAACATAAAAGTTGGTGACGGTGTCGAGGTCAACCCCGATGGTCAATCTCCCGGAGACCGGAAGCCAGCCGAGATGCAGGGAAAAGATCAGCATGAGCACCAAACCCAGCCAGAAAATGGGCATACTGACCCCGATCAAGGCACCGAGCATGCTGATGTAATCGAAGATGGAATATTGTTTGGTCGCCGAGATAATTCCAAAAAGCATCCCGAAAAAACAGCTGATCATCATGGCCGCGAACGAAAGCTCGATAGTGGCCGGGAATCGCTGTTTCACCTCGGTCCAGACCTGCTGGCGAGTCCAGATGGTTTCGCCGAGGTCCCCCTGAAGGAGTCGCTCAAGAAACATCTGGTATTGGACATAAAGGGGTCTGTTGAGGCCCAGGTGTTCCCGCATCGCCTGCAGGCTCGCCTCCGTGGCCCGCTCGCCCAGCAACAGCTCCGCCGGGTCTCCGGGGGTGATGTGGAGCATCAGGAAGACAATGACGGACACCCCGAGGAGGGTCGGGATCAAAATCAAGATGCGCCTGACAATATAAGCAAGCATGGGTGATCCTGTGCCACGGTGCGGCGACGCAGCGGCTGCACAACGCGGAGGCGCGGAGATAGCGAGACACGGGGACGCGGAGACAGAATATCCCGGGCTCCCAATCCCCGCGTCTCCCTCACTGCGATTCTAAGGTCAGCTTGACGCAATCAGTCCAGCCACACGTTTCTCAGGCGCATGGAACTCGTCGGATGGAGCTTGAAATCCATCACCTTCTTCTGGACCGGGGCGATGACCGTAGAATGAGCCACACAAATCACCGGGACCTCATCGTGGATCATCTGCTGGGCCTTTTGGTAGATCTCGGTCCGCTTTTTCTGATCGATCGTCTCTCTCCCGTCCAGCATCAGCTTGTGGTACTGTTCGTTCTTCCACTGGGTCCGGACGGCCGGCGAGGCGAGGCCGTCAAAGAGCACGGCAAGAAAATTGTCCGGGTCGCCGTTGTCCCCGGTCCAACCCAACTGAAAGAGGTCCATGTCCTCGGGTTGTTCGCGCTGACGCTTGAGATAGGTCCCCCATTCGTAGCTGACAATCCGGGCATTGATGCCGACCTTGGCGAGATCGGAAATCATCGCGATGCCGACTTTGAGTCCCTCCGGATTATAGGGCCGGGCGACCGGCATGGACCAGAGCGTTATCTCCGGCAAGCCCTTGCCTTCGGGAAATCCCGCCTCCTGCAACTCCTTTTTGGCCATTTCCTGGCTGAAGGGAAAATCCTCGATGCTGTTGTTGTAGCTCCACATGGTCGGTGGAATCGGGTTCTTGGCCACCGTGCCCATGCCCTGATAGATGTTGTCCACGATCGCCTTGCGGTTGATGGCGTGAACGACGGCGCGGCGCAGATGCACGTTCTGCCAGAGGGGTTTGGTGAGGTTGAAGCCGAGATAGCCGATGTTCATACCGGGCTGGGAGATGAGCTTCAGGTTGGGGTCCTGTTTGGCCAGTGGAATGTCCGCGGCGTTGGGAAACACGCAGATCTGGATGCTCCCGGTCTTCAGCTCCAGAAAACGCACCGAGTTCTCGGGAATGGCGCGGAAGACCACCTTGTCCAGGTATGGGCCGCCGGTCTTGTTCCAGTAGTCCGGGAACTTCTCAAGCACGATCTGGTCGTCTTTGATCCATTTGACAAATTTGAACGGGCCCGTGCCGACGGGGTTGCGCACAAATTCCTTGGGGTTTTTCACAAACGCGGTGGGGCTGATGATGTCGGCAAAGTCCATGCCCAGGTTGGCCAGGAAAGGGGCGTTGACCTTCTTGAGCTTGAACACCACCGTGTAGTCATCCTTCGCCTCGATGCTGTCCACGGTATCGTCCATTTCCATGGAAACCCAGTATTCCGCCGGGCGCTCCTGCGGCGGAATCTCCCATCCCTTGCCCACGAATTTGACATTCCTGTTTTTCATCATGCGACCGATGGAAAAGACCACGGCATCGGCGTTGAAGGGGGTCCCGTCATGGAACTTGACACCCTTTCGGAGACGAAACGTGTAGGTCTTGCCATCCGGCGAAATGTCCCAGGACTCGGCCAGTCCGGGTTCGATGGCGGTAGACTCGTCGGCATACTCGACCAGGGCTTCGTAGACGCTGTCGCAAACCATGAATGAGTTGCCGTCGGTTTCGTAGGCGGGATCCAGGCCGACACTGTCGCTGCTGCGCCCGAAGACGAGCGTCCCACCCTTCTTTGGTTCCGCCGCCAGAGCCAATCCGGCACAAAGCAACAGCACTAAACCGATGAACGTCACTTTCTTTAGCATGGGGACTCCTCCTTGTGATGGGTTGATGCCTGCTTTCCAACCAAACGCACCGCTCTTCTTTGCTCTTAACGCCACTCGATCGGTCACTCGAACCGATATCAGACACCGGTATCAGGAAGATATGGAGAGGAATTCACCATGTCAGAAAAGCAAGGCCCCGTCAACCGAGTAGATCAGCAACCCGGGGTGACGTTGTATTCGACTTGTCAATGACTGATGCCGTTAAGCACTAGCCCCCGATCTTGACCATGGGCCGACTGATGCACTTGCGAAGAACCCGATGGTCCAACTCATGCCGTTCGGGCTTGCGCTTGATCGCCGACTGAATCACTTCCATGATTTCCTTGTCGGAAGCGCCCCGGCGGAGCGGCGTCTTGATGTCGGTCTCTTCCGCCGAAAAAAGACAGGTGCGCAGTTTACCATCGGCGGTAACGCGCAGCCGGTTGCAGGTCTGACAGAAATGCTCGCTGATGGGACTGATGATCCCGATCTTTCCCGGGGCATTCGCAAAACGGTAGTGGCGGGCCGGCCCGTTGCCACTGCTGCTCACGGTCTTGAGCAGCGGCGCCACGCGCGCAAGGTGCTCGAGAATCTCTTCCGCAGAAACAAATCGATCCTGACCCTCCTCTGACTGAAAAGGCATGAATTCGATGAATCGCACTTCAAACGGGTAGTGATAGGTCAAACAGGCCAGATCCTCGATTTCGTCGTCGTTTACGCCCCGCATGACCACGGCATTGAGCTTTATGGGAGCGAACCCGGTTTCCTGGGCCGCCCGAATCCCCTGCCACACCTGCTCGAAAGCGTCCCGCCGGGTGATGGCGGCATACTTTTCGGGCTTAAGCGTGTCCAAGCTGACATTGATGCGTTTGATCCCGGCGACAAAGAGGCCTCTGACATACTGCGCCAAGAACAGACCATTGGTGGTAATGCTGAGGCTCTCCAGGCCCGGAGTAGCGGCGATGTTGGCACAGAGGAAGAGGATATCTTTCCTGACCAGAGGTTCTCCGCCGGTGATCCTGATCTTGGTAATCCCCATGCGGGTCACAACCCTTGCCAGGCGAATGATTTCCTCGTAGTTCAGAATATCCTCGTGACCGAGCCGAGGGACGCCCTCTTTCGGCATGCAGTACGTGCATCGCAGGTTGCAGCGGTCGGTGACCGAGAGCCGAAGGTAATCAATCCGGCGATGATATGGATCTTGAAGTGGCAAAGGCATCAGCCGATCTCTCTTGGGAAAAAATAAGGTCATGGTGCATACAAGAACAATCTCCCGCTCATCGGCGTGCTTCGAGAAGTCCCATGAGGCGCTCCCGCAGCAGCGTAAACCGCTTCTGGACCCGGTTGTTGCGCACGGCAATGGCAAGTGCTTTCTTACTTCCCACAATTACCGCCAGTTTCCTGGCCCGGGTCATGGCGGTGTAAAGCAGGTTCCGCTGCAGCATCATATAGTGCTGGGTCGACAAGGGAAAGACCACCGCGGGATATTCGCTGCCTTGCGCCTTATGAATCGTGATCGCGTAAGCCGGCACGAGTTCATCCAGTTCCGAAAAATCGTAGGCCACGACCCGCCCGTCCACCTCTACACCGACTTCCTGGTTTTCCCTATCGATCTTGCGAATGCGCCCGATATCCCCGTTGAATACGTCCTTGTCATAATTGTTGCGAATCTGCATGACCTTGTCGTCGACGCGAAAAGCAAAACCGCCCCTTTCGAAGGACGGCGGTCGAGGGTTCAAGGCCTGCTGCAGTTCCTGGTTCAGCCTCTGAGCGCCGATAATTCCCCGATTCATCGGCGTAAGCACCTGAATATCCTCGATGGGATCGAGGCCAAACCGCGCCGGAATACGATTCGCACAGACCTTCAGTATAATCTCCAAAACGTCTTCAGGCTCATCCTTTTCGATGAAATAGAAATCCTGAGGACCCTCCGGGTCCGTCCGCAGGCGCGGAAACAGGCCCTCCCGCACCAAATGGGCATTGGTAACGATCTGGCTCTGCCGGGCCTGCCTGAAAATCTCGGTGAGTCTGACCACCGCGAAGGTTTGACTCGCGATCGTATCCAGGAGCACATTGCCGGGACCTACGGCGGGCAATTGGTCGACATCTCCGACGAGGACCAGAGTCGCCTGGCTGGGAATGGCTTTAAGGAGGTGGTGCATCAGGAGCACATCCAGCATCGAGGCTTCATCGACGATCACCAGGTCCGCCGTGAGCGGCCGCTGCTCATTGCGCTGAAAACCGCCCAGATGCGGGCTGTACTCAAGCAGCCGATGAAGCGTGGCGGCCGGGTGGCGGGTGGCCTCGCTCAAGCGTTTGGCTGCCCGTCCGGTGGGCGCGGCCAGGCAGATGCGGGCATCCATCTGTCGAAAAACCGCCAGGACCGCGCGGATGAGGGTGGTTTTCCCGGTCCCCGGCCCGCCGGTGATGATCAAGATCTTTTCCGTCAGCGCCATCCTCACCGCCTGCTCCTGCAGGGGCGCGAGCTTGAAGGGAAGCTTCCCCCGCAGCCAGGTGACCGCTTTTTCCGGGTTCAGTTTGGTCTGAAGGGGAAGAAACGCGGCCAGATGCATCAGGCGCCTGGCCGCCTGCGTCTCCGCCAGGTAATACCCTCGAAGGTACACGGCCTCAAGGTCCTCGAAGTTCGCCGCGGCTTCCGAAGGCAGCTTTTCCTTGACCAGGCGCTGCTCGGCAATCTGGCGTGCCAGGGCTTGATCGAGGATGGTCCGGGGTATTTCCAGGAGGTCCTGACACTTCTCCAGGAGCCAGCCTTGAGGGACGCAGACATGCCCCTCATCCGCAGCCTGGTGCACGACGTAGGTGAGGCCCCCTTCCGCCCTCAGCGGCGATTCCGGGGGGATACCCAGCTGCCGGGCAATTCGGTCGGCGGTGAGAAACCCTATCCCCGGCACATCCATGGCGAGGCGATAGGGATTTTCCTTAACGATCTCGAGTGAGGATTTGCCGTAAAACTTGAAGATACGTGCGGCAAAGGCGGCGCTGACACCATGGCCGCGGAGAAAAATCATGAGCTCCCGGATGTCTTTCTGGTCCTCCCAGGCCTTGCGAATCTGGTCGAGGCGGTACCTGCCGATGCCGTCGATCTCAAGAAGACGTTCCGAATCGTTATCGATGACCTCAAGGGTACTCGTTCCAAAGCGACCGACGATGCGCTTGGCCATGACCGGCCCGATCCCTTTGATCAGTCCCGATCCCAGATACTTGCCGATTCCCTGGATGGAATCGGGCACCGTGGTTTCGTAGCGATCGACTTTGAACTGCTCGCCAAAGCGCGTGTGGAATCCCCAGGAACCCTCCATGCGCAGCTCTTCACCGGGTGTTACGGAGACGAAATTGCCAACCACATTGACGGCATCCTTGCGCCCGGGGACCTTCACCTTGAGCACGCTGTAGCCGTCTTCCTCGTTGGTAAAGGTAATCCGGTCAACGCAACCCTGG
Source organism: uncultured delta proteobacterium (assembly GCA_963844985.1). Taxonomy (GTDB): domain Bacteria; phylum Desulfobacterota; class Syntrophobacteria; order Syntrophobacterales; family Syntrophobacteraceae; genus JADGQM01. The sequence goes on along the minus strand of CAWJQV010000033.1, from coordinate 46,108 downwards.
ATAATCTCAGTCATCGCCCACTTCCCGCTGCCCCCTCCCGGCACAAAGGACAAGCCTCCGCAGCCTTCTTAAAGAGCTCAATTCTACCATTTATGCCCGGGGAATAGCCATGAATATAATTTTGACAATTGACCGGGGCGTGTTAATATGAAACCGTTTTAAGGGTGAATGGGAAGAGCGATCTAGCCAAGAAACCAGTTTCCAGAAGGGGCTTTTTCAGCTCTATCCGAGGGGAGAGGGTGTCTGATGTCTCTTTACATCAAAACTGAGGACTACAGAAAACATGGGATCAGCAAGTACTCAGACCTTGCCCTGATACGCACTCTGGTGCAGGAGGAACTCAAGATGGATCGGGTCTTTGTTTCGTTTGTGAACAGACACGAATACATCAGAGTGGATTTTCTGCAGCCGCGGCCACCGCGCCGCGCCCGGAGACGCCATCAGCACAAAAAGGAACTGGCTGAATCCCAGCAGGCTTGAATTCAGGGCGCCGTCTCAGGCGCCCTTTCTTTTTGAAGGGAGCGGATCACATGTCGATCAGGCTCTCCTGCAGCAAATCGATATCGGCAATCTCCTCCTCCAGGTAAGCCTTCAGGTTCTTCTTGAGACGGCTCTCGAGCTGGCGGACCCGTTCGCGACTGATGCCGAAGCGGTCGCCAATCTCCTGGAGCGTCATGGGCTCATCCGTGAGCAGACGGTTGTCGAAGATGACCGCTTCCTTGCCCTTCAATTGTTCGCGGAAGAGCATCAGTTTTTCGTGAAGAATGGCTTTGGCCTCCTGATCTGCAAGTTGATCGTCCACCGGCAGATCGTCGGAGGGGAGGAAGGACTTGTGCGTGTCTTCCGAACCTTCCTTCAGCGGGCTGTCCAGCGATATTTCCCAGCTGTTCAGGCGCTGGTCCATTTCAATGATTTCCGTTTCTTTGACATCCAGGCGGTGGCTCAGCAACTTGGGAGAAGCTTCAATGCCCTGGGCTTCCAGGCGTTCCTTCTCCTTTCTCAGATTAAAGAAAAGCTTGCGCTGGGCTTGCGTGGTGCCGATCTTGACCAGTTTCCAGTTGTCCATGATAAACTTGATGATATAGGCCTTGATCCAGAAAGAGGCATAGTAGGAAAACTTGTAGCCCCGGTAGGGATCGAATTTTTTCACCGCCTGCATCAGACCGACGTTTCCCTCCTGGATCAAATCCATGAGGTTTTGCATCCAGTAGCGCTGGAAATCCATGGCGATTTTTACGACCAGCCTGAGGTTGGCGGTGATGAGCTTGTACCCTGCCTCGGTGTCGTGTTTCTCCCGATATCTTATCGACAACTCCCGCTCTTCCTCGCGGCTCAGAAGCGGATACCGCTTGATTTCGTCGAGATAGAGTCGAAAGGGATCCAGCGAAACCAGGTGGGAACGATCCACCGGGGCCGCGACCGGCAATTGAGTTTCTTGATCTTCTCCGTCTGGAGTCCGTTCTTCTTCCTCGGGGTCACTTATCTCGGGACTGATACTCATGGCAAAACCTGGCCTCACTCAACGGGTAAATCACCCCATAGTGGTGAAAATCTTTCACGGCATGCAACAACATCCGACATCGCAACCCCAAGACCCCGGCAAGCCACGGGAAGGGCCACCGTCACGATTCGGGCATCCCCCCGGTCACGGGCGACCGGGATTGTCGTTTTCCGGATCATTTGAATAGTATTATAGCCGGCCCTGCAAAACAAGACGAAAACCGGAAAGTTTTCTCTCGCCAGGCGCAGAAAGGCGTTGCTTTTTCAAAGTCAATTGAATATAGGGAACGGAAAGTTTTGAGAAGAAGGGGCTGTTATTGTCTTAAATGTCCAAAACCTCATCTGCAGACACCATTAAATTCAGTATACCGGAGCACATTGCGGGGTTGGTTCCCTATCCGCCGGGCAAGCCACTGGAGGAACTGGAAAGGGAATACGGTATTTCCGGCTCGATAAAACTGGCCAGCAATGAAAACCCCCTGGGCCCCTCCCCCAAGGCGGTGGCCGCAATGCACGCCTCGCTCGGCGGCCTTCATCGCTACCCCGACGGCAGTGGTTATTACCTGAGAAGGCGGCTGAGTGAGAAATTCAATCTGCCTTTTGAGGGCATCGTTCTCGGCAACGGCTCCAACGAGATCATCGATCTTGCCATTCGCACTTTCCTGCTCCCGCAGGATGAGGTCATTTTGCCGGCGCCTTCGTTCCTGGTTTACAAGTTGGCGGTCCAGGCGATGGGCGGAAAATCGTTGCCCGTTCCGCTCGTGGACTTTACCATCGACCTGGCACAAATCGTCAAATGTCATTACCCCCCGAACGAAAATCATTTTCATAAACAACCCCAACAACCCCACCGGAACGACCATCAGGAAAGCGGACTTCGATTCCTTCCTCGAAGCTGTTCCGCCCCATATGGTGGTGGTTCTGGACGAGGCCTACATCGAATTTGCCGAGGCCGGCGATACCCCCCGGGGATTTGACTATATTCACCGACCGGGACCTTATGTGATTGTCGCAAGGACCTTTTCCAAGGCTCATGGACTCGCCGGATTGCGGATCGGCTACGGGGTGATGCAGCCTGCCATAGCGGATTACCTGCATCGGGTCAGGCAGCCCTTCAATACCGGCACCCTGTCCCAGGTCGCGGCGCTGGCGGCCATTGACGATGAGGAATTTCTGCACCGAACCCGGAGCACGGTTGCCGAGGGCCTGGCCTATCTGTACCGGGAAATCGGTCGTATGGGCTTGAGCTGCGTGCCCACTCAGGCGAATTTTTTCCTCATCGAAGTTCCGACCGACGCCAAGACGATTTACGAGGCGATGCTCCGCCGCGGGGTTATCATCCGTCCCATGAATTCCTATGGCATGCCAGGATATATTCGGATCAATGCGGGCTTGCCGGAGGAAAACGAGAGATTTGTCAGGGCCCTCGCCGACACCCTCCGGGAACTGCCGGTGACGCGTTGAACACGGGCATGATCATTGCCATAGACGGTCCCGCTGGGGCCGGCAAGAGCACCGTGTGCAAGCTGCTGGCCGCACACCTCGAGTACACCTATCTTGACACCGGGGCCATGTATCGAGCAGTGGCGTGGGCGGCCATGGCAGAGGACCTCAATCTCGAAGACGAAAGCGGGATTTCCCGGCGCCTTGAATTTCTACGCCTTCGTTTCGCGATCGAAGACGGCATCCTGAGCATCCTCTACCGGGAAAAGTAGCCTCGGCGAGGAGCTTCGCCGGCCCGAGATGGCCGGGCATGCCTCGCGCATCTCGCAGTACAAATGCGTGAGAGACTACCTGACCCGCTGCCAGAGGCAGTTGGGCGAAAGGGGCCGCATTGTGGCGGAGGGCCGGGATATGACCACGGTCGTTTTTCCGGACGCACCCGTCAGAGTCTTCCTCACGGCGAGCCTGAAAACGCGAACGGAAAGGCGCCTCCTGGAATATCGCAGTATGGGTGTCGATGCCCGTTACGCCGATCTCGAGGCGCAGATAAGGGCTCGAGACGAGGCGGATGAGCAAAGAGCGCTCGCCCCCCTGAGGGCGACGCCGGGCGTTTTCGTCGTGGATACGTCTGATATGAAGATAACCGAGGTGGTGGCGCATCTCTTGGCGATGGTCCGCCGGGAATCAGCGGAAAAAGAGGGACTCATTCGGGCTTGAACGGCAACTTTCACATTGTTGCAGGCATTATATTTTGTTATTGTAGTGTATTAATAAAACTGGCAAGGGCCAAAATCGGACAAGGGGGTAACTAATTCAATGGTTGACAAGGATGAAATGAAACAGGAAGAGATGGTTCAAATTGAAGGATCTGAACCACCGCAGACCGAAGAGGGTGTGTTTGAAACCGATCTTGAAGACATCGACTCAATGCAGGTGCTCTACGATCAGAGTTTTCAAAATATCCAGGAGGGAGAGGTTATTCGGGGGCGAATCGTCCAGGTCAGTGACGATTTCGTCATGGTCGACATCGGCTACAAGTCCGAAGGCCAGATCTCGGTGACCGAGTTCAGGGATGAACAAGGTGACATAAGGGCGCTGGTCGGCGACGAGGTCGATGTTCTGCTGGAGTTCCAGGACGACGACGACGGCACCATTCACCTCTCCAAGGAAAAAGCGGCAAAAATAAAGATCTGGGACGATATCAGCAAAATTTACAACGACGACGGGATTATCGAGGGGAAGGTGGTGTCCAAGGTCAAGGGTGGCCTTGCCGTCGATATCGGAGTGCAGGCCTTCCTTCCGGGTTCCCAGGTGGATCTGAGGCCAATCCGTAATCTGGAGTCGCTGCTCGGCCAGGTTTTCCCCTTCAAGATTTTGAAATATAATAAGAAACGCCGCAATGTGGTGCTCTCGCGGCGCGCCATCCTTGAAAAAGAACGCGAACACCTGAAGTATCAGACGCTCGCCAATCTCGAGGATAACAAGATTGTCGAGGGGGTCGTTAAGAATATTACGGATTACGGTGTATTTGTGGACCTGGGCGGCATTGACGGGTTGCTCCACATCACCGATATGAGCTGGGGCCGCGTGGGGCATCCTTCCGAATTGTTCCAGATGGGGGACAAGATCAAAGTCATGGTGCTCAGCTTCGACCGGGACAATGAACGGGTCTCCCTGGGATTGAAACAGTTGGTGCCCGACCCGTGGACGAAGGCCCAGGAAAAATACCCGGTGGGGACTCAGGTGAACGGTCGCGTGGTCAGTCTGACCGACTACGGGGCATTTGTGGAGATTGAAGAGGGCGTGGAAGGCCTGATTCACGTGTCCGAGATGTCGTGGACCAAAAAGATCCGCCACCCCTCGAAGGTGCTCAGTGTCGGTGATGAAGTCGAAGCGGTGGTGCTCAGCATCAATCCGGACAACAAGCGCATTTCGCTGGGCATGAAGCAGCTCGAACCCAACCCCTGGGATATCATCGCTCAGAAGTACCCGGTGGGCACAACCATTGCCGGAAAAATCAAAAATATCACCGATTTCGGCGTTTTCATCGGCATCGATGAGGGCATCGACGGCCTGGTGCACATTTCCGATATTTCCTGGACCAAACGCATCAAGCACCCCTCGGAAGTTTACAAGAAGAACCAGGAAGTGCAGGCCATCGTCCTCAACATTGACCGCGAAAATGAACGCTTCTCGCTGGGGATCAAACAGCTCGAGCCGGACCCCTGGGAAAGCATCCCGGAGCGCTATCCGCTGGGTGCCGTGATCGCCGGCCCGGTCACCAATGTCACGGACTTCGGACTCTTCGTCGAACTTGAAGAGGGCATTGAAGGTTTGGTGCATGTTTCCGAAATCAGCAAGGAGAAAATCAAGTCCCCGGTTGGCCAATACAAGGCCGGCGACAAAGTCAACGCCAAGGTGATCAACATTTCTCCCAAGGACCGCAAGATCGGCCTTTCCATCAAGAAGGTCCAGGAACAGGAAGAACGGTCCAACTATGAAGACTATGTCGACAATGCCAAAGCGGCAACGTCCAACCTTGGCGAGTTGTTGAAGGAAGAGATGGAAGCCCGGGCAACTAATGCTCAACCGGCCGACAAAGCCCATTAAGCTGCCCCCGGCTGTCCTCTGAAACATGTTCACCCGGCTTATGCTCTCCTGCGTAAGGCCGGGTGATTACTTTTGGAGATGCTTATGAGACGTTTCTTCTTGTTCCTGATCAGCCTGTTTTTCTTGGTTGTCGTCGCCTGCTTGATCTGGCTGCTGATCCCCGACCAGTATTTTGCCGGGCCCAACCGCATCGGGGTGATCGAAGTTCGCGGGGTGATCGAGAACGTCCAGGATTCCCTGAAAGCGTTACGGGAATTTCGCAAAGACCCTAACGTCAAAGCCATCCTCGTAAGAATTGAATCTCCGGGGGGCGGCATTGGCGCTTCGCAGGAGCTTTACCGGGAAATCCGCCGAACCATTGACGAAAAGCCGGTGGTGGCCTCCCTGGGGGGGATTGCAGCCTCCGGAGGCTATTACATCGCTTCGGCTGCCAATCGGATTGTCGCCAACCCGGGTACCATTACCGGAAGCATCGGGGTGATCAGCTACTTCCCCGACCTTCGAGGGCTGCTCGACAAGCTCGGTATCAGTGCAACCGTCATCAAGAGCGGTCGCTTCAAAGATACCGGTAATCCCGACCGGGAAATGACCCAAGAGGAGAAAGACCTCCTTCAGGAAACCATGGATCAAGCCCATCGCCAGTTCATTCGGGACGTTGCCCGCGGGCGCAGTATGGCTGAGGAAGATGTGCGCAAGGTTGCCGACGGCCGGATCATCATGGGCGAAGCCGCTCAGCAGATGGGACTGGTGGACGAATTGGGCAACTTCGAGGATGCCGTGAACGCCTCAGCCGTATTGGGTAAAATCGAGGGAGAACCGGACCTCATCTATGTGAAGAAAAAGAAGCGCTCGCTGTTGGATTTCCTCATTGGCAGCGAAATGAGCGAACAGATAGCCGGTTATGTGAACGGGTCTTCGAACTTCCTGCGTTATCAGGCGCCGTACCTGCCATGATTCCGCGCGGAAGTGCCGCCACGGAGTCGCGTTTTGCGGTTGGAGCCGTTCCTTCTGCAGTATGGAGGCGCAGAGGACGCTGAGCCGACCGGATGGAAATCTCCCGGCGATCTCGGCGCCTCTGCGGTGAGTTTGAAAGGGCCTCCGTCAGGTCTTGAAAATGCTCACGTCCCCGCTGCCTTCCCTCAAGACTTCGGGAGTGTCGCCAATAAGAGAAATGACGCTTGAAGGTTTACCGGGTACGGCCCCGCCATCGATGATGAGATCTATGGCGTGCCCGAGCTTCTCCTTAATTTCCTGAGGTGTCGAGAGAATAGCCTTGGTCTCGGGATTGGTGGCACTGGTGGTAATGACGGGATGCCCCAGGTCCTGGACGATGGCCAGGCATATGGCGTTGTCGGGTACTCGAATCCCGAGGGTATGGCGCTTGGTCAGCATGATCTTCGGAACCAAACGCGAACCCTCCAGGACAAAGGTATAAGGGCCGGGCAGCAGTCGCTTCATGGTTTTGTAGGCATAGTTGGTGACCTGGGCATACTCGCTGATATTTTTCAGATCGCTGCAGATAAAGCTGAATGGTTCCACATGGGATCGGCGTTTCAGTTGATATATCTTTTCAATGGATGCCTTGTTAAAAAGATCGCAGCCGATGCCGTAATAGGTGTCGGTAGGGTAGGCAATGATGCCTCCGTTCGCCAAAACCTCGGCCACTTGCTTGATCTTTCTCGGTTCCGGGTGCTGGGGGTTGATCTCCAGAATCATGAGCAATCCCTTTCTGGCTGAAAGTTATGAGTGAGCTTCCTCGACACTCTTAGGGAATCTCTCAACACATACAATTTTATCTTTTTCTCGATGGAGGTCTTGACATAATTTACGGAACCAATGAAAAAAGATTCTCAGGCTTGGTCTGAGGGCAAAACCACACGTCTGGACAATACTCGTATGAAAAATGGGTTGTCAAGACAAGAAAAGGAACCCCGCGTTGGATGACGCCCCGGAAGATTCAAGGTTCGCGTCGGTGGACATCGGCTCCCACACCATTCGTCTGCTCATCGTCCAGCTGACACCGGGAGGCGAAGTCATCCCGATCGGCGCGGGCCGGCGCATCACCCGGCTGGCCGACAACTTTTCCAGGGGCGAAACCCTCGGGGAGGTGAGCATCCTGGCGAGCATCAAGGTCCTCAAGGAATTTGCTTTGCTCATCCACTGCAATCGGGTCCAGGCGGTTAACTGCGGCGCCACGGGAGTGATTCGCCGCGCCCGCAACGCCGGCGAGTTCCTGGAAAGAGCGGAGGCGGCTGCCGGGATTGCTCCTTCCATCCTATCGGAGGAGGCTGAAGCATTTCTTGCGGCCAAAGGCATCTTGAGCGGACTGCCGAAGAAAGAGCGTTTTGTCCTTTCTTTCGACCTCGGGGGCAGCAGCACCGAATTGCTCCTCATCGACACTTCCCGCGGCGAACAGTTGTGGAGTACCAGCGTCTTCATCGGTGCGGCCACCATCACCGAGCAGTTCCTGCCCGGAGATCCCCCCGATAGGCCCTCCACGGACCGTGCCGTGGAAGCCATCCGGGACGCTTTGCATTCGAGCTTGCAGCCCTTGAGGACCTTGCTTAAGAAACTCAACATGCCATCCCGGGCCCTGCAACTGGCGGGAACGGCCGGAACGGTTACGACCCTGGCGGCCATGCAGTTGAAACTGAACGCTTACAACCCTTCCCGGGTCAACGGACTCATCCTGACCGAAACCTGGCTGACCCCCCTGATCGACCTCCTTTCTGCAATGCCCCGGGCCGAGCGACGGCAGCTTGCGGGGCTGGAAAAAGGTCGCGAAGGGATCATCCTGGGGGGTGCCTTGATTGTTCGCGAATTGCTGCGCGAACTGCGCCAGTCCGCCCTCACCGTGGTTGACAGCGGCCTCCTTGAAGGGCTTGTGCTGGCCCTGATTGAGAAGGCCCACGGCCGGCCACCGGGACTGGCATCCTCGTTAACCTTGCGTTTACCGGAAACGTAGGAAACCCGGTTCCCGATGTCCGGTTCTTAGCTCTTGGTAGCTTGGCGGTCATCGACCGCCGGGCATTGACCACTATTTTCCAGCTAAAGGTGGAAAAAACCTATGGTAGACACAACAAAACAAATCCCGGAAGCGCTCACCTTCGATGATATTTCTCTCCTCCCGGACTATTCCGAGGTTTTGCCCAAGGAAACCTCCGTGGCAACCATGCTGACCCGGGAAATCCCTTTGCGGATTCCCCTTACCAGCGCGGCCATGGACACGGTCACCGAAGCGGACACCGCGATCAGTCTGGCGCGGGAGGGAGGCCTTGGGTTCATTCACCGCAACATGTCGATCGAGCGCCAGGCCCAGGAGGTTAATAAGGTAAAAAAATCGGAGAGCGGCATGGTCGTGGACCCGGTGACGGTGGAGCCCGATCAGAGCATTTCCGACGTCCTCGACCTGATGGACCGATACCACATCTCGGGGGTCCCGGTGGTGAAGAGCGGTCAACTGGTCGGGATCATCACGAACCGCGATCTCCGCTTTGAGACCAATATGCTGCTCAAGGTTTCCGAAGTCATGACCAAGGATAACCTGGTGACCGCCCCTCTCGGGATTTCCCTGGAAGAATCGAAGCGGCTCCTCCACAAGAACCGCATCGAAAAACTCCTGGTGGTCGATGAAGCAGGACGGCTGATGGGACTCATCACCATCAAGGACATTATGAAAATCATCAAGTATCCCAACGCCTGCAAGGACCAACTGGGTCGACTGCGGGTGGGGGCCGCGGTCGGCGTCAGCCAGGACGTGCTGGAACGGGTCAGGGCCCTCCAGAATGCCGGCGTGGATGTTATCGCGGTGGACAGCGCTCACGGGCATTCGCGCAACGTTCTGAAAACGGTGGAGCGCATCAAAGCCGAGTATCCGGAAATCCAGGTCGCTGCCGGCAACGTGGCCACGGCACAAGGGGCGGAGAGCCTGATCAAGGCCGGCGCTGACGCCATCAAAATAGGCGTGGGGCCGGGTTCGATCTGCACCACCCGAATCGTGGCCGGAGTCGGCGTGCCCCAGGTGACGGCCATCCTGGAGTGTGCCAAGGTTGCGAGAGACCACGGCATACCCATCATTTCGGACGGCGGCATCAAATACAGCGGGGACATCGTCAAGGCCCTGGCGGCCGGAGCGGACTGCGTCATGATAGGAGGCCTTTTTGCCGGAACCGACGAAAGTCCGGGGGAAACGATCCTCTTCCAGGGACGCAGCTACAAGGTGTACCGCGGGATGGGGTCCCTGGGAGCCATGAAGGAAGGCAGCCGGGATCGGTACTACCAGGATGAGACGGTTGAGCCCGGGAAACTGGTTCCCGAAGGGATCGAAGGAAAAGTGCCCTACCGGGGTTCCATCGCCGCCAGCGTTCACCAGATGATCGGGGGACTCCGCTCCGGCATGGGATACCTGGGATGCCGGGACCTGAAAGAACTTCGCGAGAAGGCCCGAATGGTCCGCGTCACCAGTGCCGGCCTCCGCGAAAGCCACGTGCACGATGTCATTATTACAAAGGAAGCCCCCAATTATCAGGTCGACCTGAGATAGTTACAATCAAACAGGAATCCTCTCATGAGTTCCGATCATCTTCATGAAGAACGCGTTCTGATCCTGGACTTCGGCTCCCAGACGACCCAACTGATCGCCAGGAGGGTCAGGGAAAGCCACGTCTACTGCGAAATTCACCCCTTTAACATGCCGCTGGAGAAGATCAGGGGTTACCGGCCCAAGGGCATCATCCTCTCCGGCAGCCCCGCCAGCGTCCACGACCCCGAGGCCCCCTTCTCCGACCTTGCCCTCTTCAGCCTAGGGGTCCCGATTCTGGGCATCTGCTACGGCATGCAGCTCATGTCTCTGCAGCTCGGAGGCACGGTAGAAAAGGCGGACCGACGGGAATACGGCCCGGCAACCATTGATCTGGAACACCCCGGGAAGCTTTTCGGAGATTTGGAGAGCAAAGGGGTGCGGGTGTGGATGAGCCACGGGGATCGCATCCTCGACCTTCCCCCGGGCTTCCGGGCGCTTGCCTGCAGCGAGAATTCCCCGGTGGCCGCCATGGCCGATCCGGACCGCAGCTTTTACGGCGTTCAGTTCCATCCGGAAGTCGTTCATACGCCATGCGGTCGAACGGTCCTGGAAAACTTTCTGTTTCGCATTTGTCACTGCCGCCCCACCTGGACGATGAAGTCCTTTGTTGACACGGCCATTCACGGGATGCAGGAGCGGGTCGGCCCGCATCAGGTGATCTGCGCTTTGAGCGGCGGCGTCGATTCCTCGGTCGTTGCCGTCCTCCTGCACAAGGCCATCGGCTCGCGCCTCCACTGTATTTTTGTCAACAACGGCCTGCTGCGCAGCGGGGAGGCGGAGAGCGTCCGCCGCATCTTTCAGGACCACTTCGAGCTGAACCTCATCTATGTGGACGCTTCCGAGCGCTTTTTGGAGCGCCTCCGGGGCGTTACCGACCCTGAGCAAAAGCGCAAGATCATCGGCAACCTCTTCATTGAACTCTTCGAACAGGAAGCCGTCCGCATCCCCAACGTCAAATATCTCGCCCAGGGAACCCTCTACCCGGATGTGATCGAAAGCGTATCCTTCAAAGGCCCGTCGGCCACCATCAAGACTCACCACAACGTGGGCGGCCTGCCGGAGAAAATGCAGTTCGAGCTCATCGAGCCCCTGCGGGAGCTGTTCAAAGACGAGGTGCGGCTGGTCGGCCGCGAATTGGGTTTGCCCGAACAGGTGGTCATGCGTCACCCCTTCCCCGGACCCGGCCTCGCCATTCGCCTCATCGGGGAGGTCCGTCCCGAGGAGCTCGAAATCCTCCGCGAAGCCGACCTGATTATTCTCGAAGAAATGGAGGCTTCAGGGTGGTACGATCGGGTCTGGCAGGCCTTCGCCGTGCTCCTGCCGGTGCAGTCGGTCGGTGTCATGGGGGACGAACGGACCTACGATCAGGTGATTGCGGTCCGCGTGGTGGAGAGCCTGGATGCCATGACCGCTGACTGGGCGAGACTGCCTTATGAGTTGCTCCAGAGGATTTCCAATCGCATCATTAACGAAGTCAAGGGCGTGAATCGCGTCGTTTACGATATCTCCTCGAAACCACCCAGCACCATCGAGTGGGAATAATTATGGGGAAAAGAGGGCTTTTTGGAGGGCGGGTTCTCCAACCCGCCAATGATGCACGATGAAAGGAAGCCGCGACCCCGCCACAATTTATAAAGAGACCCATCGGTTCTATCGCTATCAGCACCAGGACAAGGAAGGCTGGGTCTCTTTTCAAACCCGATACCGCGAGACCGATCTCTGGATCAGGGCCAAACGTTCGCTGGAAAAGGAAGCCCTGGCGGGCGTTCTCAATTGCCGCCGGCAGCTGGAAGAATATATTTCCCGATTCCCCGACTTTTTGCACTCCCTGAGCCCTCTCCCCGACGATCCTCTGGCGCCCCCCCTGGTGCGTCGGATGCTGCACGCCGCGCAGCAGGCCGGAGTGGGCCCCATGGCGGCAGTGGCCGGAGCGATCGCCCAGGCGGTGGGGATCACCTTAAGCCCTCTGACCCCGGTGATAATTGTCGAAAACGGCGGCGACTGTTACCTGAACCTGCAGGAAGACGTCACCGTGGGGGTCTTTGCCGGTCCGGATTCCCCCTTCACCGGCAACATCGCCCTCCGTTTCACGGCGGACCGCTTCCCGCTCGGCATCTGCACCTCTTCGGGTACCGTGGGACCTTCCCTGAGCTTCGGCAAAGCCGATGCGGTAACGGTTGTCTCCCGCGACGCCGCCCTGGCGGATGCCGCCGCCACGGCCCTCGGCAATTTGGTTAAAACCCCTCGCGACATCAACAGCGCCCTGGAACTGGCACCGACCATCCCGCTCATCGAAGGCGCCCTAATCGTCGCCGAAGACAAGATCGGCATCTGGGGCAATCTGGAACTGGTTGCGGTTTAGCACGGCGGCGTCCGAAGTTCCTCCGGGCTTCGAAGGGGCCGCAAAAAGGCCGCCAAGGAACTCCGGGGAATGCCGACTTATAGGCCCGGCGTGGCTGCGTGGCCGCCCACAAGCAAGTACTCAACCCCGTAGGAGTTTAGAAGTCTCAAGAAGTCTTTGAAGTCTGGATGAAGTTCGATCCTTTCCATATACCATCCTCCGAGCCACCTCAATAGCCACGAGTCGTTCTTGGACTCCTTTACCATGCCAATATCTCTTTTCTTCCTCGATATCGTCTAACGCAGAAACAGACAGAAATTTCTTGTCGAGTCTCGGAAGTTCTTGCATAGAACACATCCTCCCTGTCTTTCTTCTCGAACGATGCGCATGCATCTCACGCAGTGAACTAAGCGCAAGCCTCTGCATCTCGCCCAAAAATAAACTTTAGCGGTTCCCTTCACGATGCCGGCAGCGCAGCAGGCACGAATCGATACCAGATCTTGTCGACGCCGCCCACGGGAAGGACCAGGTTGATCGTTGCGTACTCCCAATTCGTATGAAGCACAATCAGCGAGCCATCTGTGGCTTTTCGGAGCCAGAGGAATCGCTCTTAACGCCTATCACGAGCAGCCCAGGCACGCCAGCGGCTCCGATGCCGTATGCCCGGCCAAGGCGAACGAAACCATCTTGGCATAGATAGGTCTCCGCCACTACACGATCGCCTCTGGCAAGGTAAGTTTCCTTCGTGACCTTAGCTTGTTGCCATTCGGCTATTCGCCGTAGTCCCTGGAAGGAGGCGATCTCTACAATGTCGCCTACCGGCCCTCTAATCCTGACCACGTCTGCCCTCTCGACCTTCTTGGCCTGTGCATGTAGAAGTGCCGTTAACGATACCGCTCCGAGGACTCGCCCGTCCGGTGCAACCGCCGCTCCACCATCGAAGTAGGTTCCGGCAATAGATGGGCATGCCTCAAGCGTCGTGTCGACCTCCGCGAGAGCGGGCAGTGTCGAAGGATACTGAGGAATAGTGAAGCATCCAGCTAGCGCAGCGATAGCGACAAGCATCGCTCGGCGTAACAGCTATTGGCCATACCCCACAACCGGAGTACGACCGGCATGTCTGTTCAAGGGCGTCAAGACGTGGCCTAACATTTTGATTAGGTGAAAAATTTTTCTTGGTATCACCCCTATAGGGGGACCGATATTCCATCTATTCTGATGTTAAGACTCAAAATATGCAAAAAGTACCGCCCCATTTTCCATGTTCTCAAGGTATATGGGCGAAACCTGGAAACCGCGGAGCAGGTCCATGGCGGCAAACCCTGTTCCGGCGAGGCGGGAAAGGCCGGGATCGTCGGCTTCATGAGTCGTCGCGCAACCCGGACCGAGCCACCGGAAGCCTCTCCTCCAAAGCAGGCGCCCCATGCGATGGTTCTTCCCGGGAGTCGGTCCCGGACCAATGCATGCACCGCCCGGATTGAGCAGGCTGGGAGGAGACCCCGGTTTGCCGGCGAGCGGTTCATCCCGGACCTTAGAACACGTGTCTTTCTATCGTTATGCGTTCCTCCCCGGCGATAGAGCCGGCGGGGAGCCGATCGGATGCCTTCAGGCAAATCAATGGTCAACGCCATGCGGTTGTGCAATTCGAGGCCAGTTTAGTCGTGGAAACAGTTGGGCGCAAGGGGAAATAGGCCTGTGACCGCGGGCAGGTGGCGGGCGAGTCCCTCGTCTGTCCGGGCGGGCCTGCGGATCGGAAAGGCGGGGGAAACGGCGAGCTGATTAGTGAGTATCCGGACGACAAGCCATTTCCAAGCGCATTGCTCCCGGGCCGCGTTGGCGATCAAACCGTGCATGTAGTTCTTGGTGTGGATGCAGAAACCGGAATCTGCTGTGTGATTACCGTTTACCTCCCGGATCCGGGGCTCTGGTTGCCGGGTTTTCGAAAGAGGAGATCGCCATGAGATGCCTTCCATGCCGGCAGGGTGAGACTCATGCGGGGCAGGTTGCGGCCACTCTGCAGCGAGGGGAAACGATCGTGATCATCAAACAGGTCCCTGCCGATGTGTGTGAGAATTGCGGGGAGTATTATCTCTCAAAGGAAGTCACCTCGCTGGTCTTGAAAAAAGGAGAAGAGGCCGTCCGCAAGGGGGCCGAGATCGCCGAGGTTGCGACCACTCTTCGCTCGGGATGGGTGGGGACGGGGCTGCGGGTTTCGTGCTTCGAGGAGATGTTTAAAGCCTACACCGGTGCGAAAGCCTGCCAGGAACCGGTACCAGATGACCACCAGCACCCGATAACGCAGCATCCAGCGGTTGACTCTATCCAAACGCGGCTTCCATGCGGGGTGTTTTGCCACCAGGGCCGCACCATAACGGTAACCGAGGAAATACGATATCAGCGATTCGGCGGAATTACCGACGAAACCCGCCAGGATGACCCACGGGACCAGCTGCATATAGCCTTGATGGGCCATAAACCCGGCCATGGTGAGCAAGGTTCCCCCTTCGATGATGGTGCCGACAAAGACGGCAATATACCCGTAATGCTCGAGGTAATAGTCCATACCCCATGCTCCACTGTCGGAAAAGAAATTCACTTCATCCGCGAATTGCCTGTCACTGCGCCATACTCTACTTTACCGGCTCACTCGGCAACTGAAAAACATGTTGTGATTTTTCAATGGGTTGCTATATTAGCCTGCGGTGGGCTCGGGGGCTTTCCCCGGCGAAGGGAATCTGCAACCGGTGGTGTTCCGGAAAACATGAAACTTGTGGTAATGTCCGATACTCATCTCAGTGATGTGACCGATCAGTTTCGAGCGGTCTGCGAAAAGTATTGCCATGATGCCGACATGGTGGTTCATCTGGGGGATTGGACGCGGGCCGTCGTTCTTGATTATCTTGAGCAGTATCCGTTGCAGGCCGTCGCGGGCAACATGGATGATCACCACGTCCACGGCCGGCTCCCGGTGAAGAGGGTGCTTCAGGTCAATGGCTTTCGCATCGGTATCATCCACGGGTGGGGGTCGGCACGCGATCTTCGGAGCCGGTTGAAAACTCAGTTCACTGACGTCCACGCCGTCTTCTTTGGACACACCCATCAGCCTTTGCAGATGGAAGAACACGGCCTCTTCTGGTTCAACCCGGGATCGGTCTTCAGTGGGCGCGGGCCGATTCAAGGCAGTGTCGGAGTGGTTCATGTCGATCATCAGCTGCGGGGCGAAATTATCGTCTTATAAGGTGGAATGATGGAGAATCTCTGGGCTCCCTGGCGAATGGAGTATATATTGGGTAAGCGGGAGCCGTACTGCATCTTCTGTTCGGACGGCAACGGGCATTCGGACGAAGAGCGGCTTATTTTGTATCGTGGCCCCTTGGTTATGGTAATGATGAACAAATTCCCATATAATAACGGCCACCTGTTGATTGCGCCGTGGAGGCATGTGGCGGGTCTGGAAGAGCTCTCTCCGGAAGAAACGGCTCAAATCATGGAATGGCTGCAAAAATCGACACGGATCATCAGTCACATAATGCACCCGAACGGTTTCAACATCGGCCTCAACCTGGGAAGTGCGGCAGGGGCGGGGGTGGAAGCTCATCTTCATGTTCATGTGGTGCCGAGGTGGCAGGGAGACACCAATTTTCTAACCGTCCTCGGCGATGTCAGGAGTATTCCCGAGCATTTGAAGCAGACTTACGAGAAGCTGTTACCCTATTTCAAGAAGGAGAGCGCACATGAGATTCGTTAAACTGATTGTCACCGTTGTCATCCTGGGTCTGGTCGGCGCATTCATTTGGCAAAATCTTCATACCTTCAGTATCGAGCAACCGTTTGAACTCAATCTGTATGTTATACAGCCCATAAAGTGGACTCATTCCATTTCTACTCTCCTTGGAATATCAGCCGCCATCGGCTTTGCGTTGGGGATCCTGGTGATGCTGAAGCCTTTCCTGGGCGCACGAAAAAAACTGGTGCAGGAACGGCAGGAAAAGCCGGAAGTAACGACGCAGCAGGAATAACCTTCAGGCAATAGAGACCGCGCTCCGTCTCGATCTGAGATATGGCTGCGCTCCACCGTCCTTCAATCATCACGGTGCACCGGGTACTTTTGAAGGTAGCCTCGGGGGGTGACCATCCATCCTTTCCAGACGTACGTGTTGCTGTTTCCCACAAGAAGGATTGACTGCATGTCAACTTCTTCAAAAGGGATGCCGGCCAGCGTCGTAAGCGAGGTCCATTGCAGGGGGCGCGTGGCGGAGCGGACAAGGGCCACCGGAGTATCGGGGGAGCGGTATTCCAACAGGATCTTCCGGGCCTTTTCGAGCAAGCGGGGGCGGGACTTGCTTCGCGGATTGTAAATTGCCAGCACAAAATCCGCCGACGCCGCAGCCGTGAGACGCTTTTCGATCACTTCCCAGGGGGTGAGGTGGTCGCTCAGGCTTATCGCCGCAAAATCATGCATCAGGGGGGCCCCCACCAGGGAGGCGGCCGCATTGAGGGCGGCGACTCCGGGAATCACTTCCACCGAAAAATCCGCCCCCGGTTCAGGCTCACCCGCAGCCCTTGAAAGGTGCAGGTCCCGCTCATGACAGAGATCGAATACCAGGCCCGCCATCCCGTAAATACCGGCATCACCGCTCGAGACCACCGCCACATGACACCCTTGCAGAGCATAATCGATGGCCGCCTGACAGCGCTCCACCTCCTTCCGCATGCCGCTGGCAAAGGTCTTTTTGCCCTCCAATAAATCGGGAATGAGGTCCAGGTAGGTCTTGTAGCCGACGATCACTTCCGCCGCCCGGAGCGCCTCGAGCGCCTGCGGGGCCATCAACGAACGTGCACCCGGACCCAGACTTACGATGGAAAGCCGACCCGGGCGACGGCCAGGGTCACATTGGCGGTTTTTTGTTTCGCGATGATGAGTTCGCTGCTTCGAGCACTCAGGAGAGCGGTCGCTTCGCATACACTCTCGACTCCTATGTGGGCCCGTACCGTTGGCGACGGGGTCGGCACGGCCACCTCTGCAATATCCTGACGCGAATAGAAATGGACAGGCCTTCCCAGAAGCCTCCCCGCTTCGAGAATCCCGCTTTCATCGGATTTGATGTCGACGCTGGCCAGATTCCTGATCGACACGAGGGACAGACGCTCCCGGCAAAACGCCGCGTGCACTAAAGCGAGGACCTCATCGGCCGGTGTGCCTCGATTGCAGCCAATCCCCACGACGAGGTTCCGAGGACGCAGCAACAAACACGGCAGACCTTCAGGGGCCAGACGGTCGGAAACCCAGATGCCCGCCCCCGCTTCATGGCGACCGGAGGCAACGGCCTCTTCTCCAGACCAAACCACGTTCTCTTCATCTTTGAGGTATGGCCCAAGCCTGGCTTCCGGGTCAACGATCCAAACCTTTTCATATTCGAGAAGCCGGCGTGCCACAGGGCTGAGCATTTCGGGGTTCTCGATTTCGAGCCCCAGTTCTTGGGCGATGAGATCGATTGCCGGCCGGTTTTGGACATCCGAAGCCGTCGTGATGACCGCCTGGCCTCCGGTAATGCGCGCAACGGCTTCGGCAAGGCGATTGGCTCCCCCCAGATGACCGGAAACCAGGCTGATGACGAATCGTCCTCGTTCATCCAGGACCACCACCGCCGGGTCCTGCGTCTTGTGCTTCAGCAGCGGTGCAATTTGGCGAACCACGATCCCGGTCGCCATGATGAAGACCAGAGCCCCAAAACGGCGCCACAAATCCGGGACCACGGTTCCCAGGCGGTCGAACCCCACAGCCCCCAAGGCCAGGGCAAAACGATGCCGCTTGGGGACATAGCAGACACATTCAGGAAGGCCGGCCTGGATCTGCAAAGCCAGGTTCACCCCATTCCCCGTGACGGCAATTACCGCTGCAGGGCGGTGCTGCGTGCCGGATACCGCGTGCTCCGTGGCCTGATTCCTTTCCGTCGGCTGTTCCCGTCGTTTGCGGGGGTCACCGGTAAAGGGTCATCTTCACACCCCGATTAAGTGGTCCTTCCCTTCCCCGATCCGGCTATCCGGCGGTTCACCGGGCAGCGGCAGCTTCTTGTGAAATCTCCTCCACACGGCGCAGATGCTCCGCCTCGACAGCCCGGCAATCCGGTTCGGGGGCTTCCAGCAACTCCTCTTCGGACATGGGGGACCCCGCCGTGATGCCGGTGGTTGCCGATTCCGGTCCGAACGAATCGAGGAGCCTCGGTCCAATTTCCCCGCCGGCCACATAGAGGCGCCCACCCAGGACTTCACCGGTCAGGTTTCCCCCGTGGACCCTCGGCATGGTCTGCTGGGCGGTCAGTTTTTTGGTGGCTGGATCAAAGAGGAAGGTGCTCCCCTTTGTGGCCTCGACGATGGCGATCTTGCCGCCCAGGGGCGCGGCGGTGTCCCACCCCCAGAGCTTCAGGCTGGAAAAGGAGAGCGAGGGCGCCCAGGTATCGGTCTTCGGATTGTAGATTTCTATCTTGTTGTTGCGATAATTGCCGCCTATGACGTATATCTTTCCGTTCAAAACGGCGGTAGACGACCCGTAACCGCCGGTCGGCATGTCGGCTTTTTGCGTAAAAACCAAGGTCGATGGATCGAACTCCCACGTTTGTCTTCAGCGGGCCATATCCCCCGAAGAAGTAAATCTTACCGTTGTATACGGCAGGCTCGCTCGTCCATTCGAGATTCGGCGGGGTCCCACCCATGGGGGCCAAGATTTTGGTCGTCGGATTATAGATCCAGCCGGGGTCCCCGGGATCGGTAGTGTCGAAGATATAGATCATATTCGAGAGGGTTGCCGCCCGCAGTAGAAAACCCATCGAGCCGACGGTTTTTTGGGTCCAGGTCTTGGCCGAAGGGTTGTAAACGCTGATCTTGTCCCCGTGACCGGAACCCCCGATGACATAAAGCTTGCTGTTCGCCACCGCCGATCCGGCCCATTAGGTGCCTGTCGGCATCCTCGTCTCGGAACGCCAGCCGTATTCGCCACCTGGCGTGACGCTGTTCGATGCGGCCGATTCCGGGCCTGTGCCCACCGCATTGGTGGCCTTACGGTGAAAGTGTAGGCCGTGCCATTGGTCAAGCCCGTTACGGTGATTGGACTTGACGCCCCGGCACCGGTTTTTCCCCCGGGGTTCGAGGTTGCGGTATACCCGGTGATCGGGCTCCCGCCGTCGGAAGCCGGCGGGGTGAAGGCGACCGTCGCCTGGCCATTGCCGGCCGTGGCTTTGCCTATGGTCGGCGCTCCGGGGACTCCCGCAGGCGTGACGCTGTTCGATGCCGCCGACGCCGGGCCCTTACCCACCGCATTGGCGGCCTTCACGGTGAAGGTGTAGGCCGTGCCATTGGTCAAGCCCGTTACGGTGATCGGGCTTGACGCCCCTTCACCGGTTTTTCCCCCCGGGCTCGAGGTTGCGGTATACCCGGTGATCGGACTCCCGCCGTCGGAAGCCGGCGGGGTGAAGG
Source organism: uncultured delta proteobacterium (assembly GCA_963844985.1). Lineage (GTDB taxonomy): Bacteria > Desulfobacterota > Syntrophobacteria > Syntrophobacterales > Syntrophobacteraceae > JADGQM01. The sequence continues at coordinate 26,159 of CAWJQV010000033.1, read as the reverse complement.
CGACCGTTGCCTGGGCGTTGCCGGCCGTGGCTTTGCCTATGGTCGGCGCTCCGGGGACTCCCGCAGGCGTGACGCTGTTCGATGCCGCCGAAGCCGGGCCTTTGCCCACCGCATTGGTGGCTCTCACGGTGAAGGTGTAGGCCGTGCCATTCGTCAAGCCCGTTACGGTGATCGGACTGGACGCCCCTTTACCGGTCTTTCCCCCCGGGCTCGAGGTTACCGTATACCCGGTGATCGGGCTCCCGCCGTCGGAAGCCGGCGGGGTGAAGGTGACCGTCGCCCTGGCATTCCCGGCCGTGGCTGTGCCTATGGTCGGCGCTCCGGGGACCGTCGGGACCGTACTGCTGATGACGATGCTCCCTGACTGGACGCAGCCCGTGCTCCCCGATACGGCCGTGAGCGTCCACGTGTAAGTGCCTTCGGCGGTGTAGGTGTGGGAGGGATTCTGACTGGTCACGGACGGAGCTCTTGTCGCCGAAGGTCCAGGTGTAGGCGACGGCATCCGGGCAGTTCCTGGGTGGCAGCGCTGCCCTGGAAGGAGACCGGGGAGGCTGGTGTGGCCGACAAGGGTACGGCGGCCGTGCAGGTGAGGGTGCAGGGCTCCCGCCGGAGGTCGTGGCGCCGACCGAGAAGGTCGCTTTCTGCTTGCCGTAAACGCCCAGGTACCACTCACCGTCGCTCAGAGGTCGCGGGGTGCTCGCCGAGGTCACGGTGATTTTCTCCGAACCGGTGGCACCGTTGGAGCGATAGTCATAGTCCGAGGCGCCGGGTTTGGAGCCCTTCTTGAGGTAGAGATCGACATTGCCCGAGGCGGTGCCGGTGGATACCTCCAGGGAAACGGACTCGACCGGGACGGTGATTCGGAAGAACTTCCAGGCGCCCTGGGCCACGGAACCGCTCACGGGGATGGCACTTTGGAGTTGGCGCACGTTCTGGGGCGGAGCAGTGCCCGTATACCAGGGATTCGAGGGCACGGATTCGTTGCCGGCGCCGTCGTAGGCGACCACGGCAAACCGATAGCCACCACCGGCCTGAAGCCCCTCCACCCGGGCACTGGTGCCCGTCGGAGCGGTCACGCTGAAGGCGTAACCCGGCAGGGCCAGGTTGTCGGTGTAGAGGATGCGATAGCCCTTCACCCCGGAACTGGGCGATGCCGTCCACTGGACCTGGCAGACCGTGTCGGAGAAAGACCCGGTGAGGTTGGTCGGAGGCTTTATAGCTCCGGAGCCGATTTGCACGGGGTTGGCGTAATAGGTGACCACGGGCGGGTTCTTGCCGTCGTCGGTGCGCGCGAAGAGGTAGTAGGTCCCTCCGGTCAGGCCCTGGGTATTCCAGGTGGCGGAGACGGTTCCCGACGCGGCGGAAAGGTTTTCGGCGACGGGCTCGCCCATCCCGCCGTCAGCCTCGTCCGAAACGAAGAAGGAGACCTTTGTGATCGACGAGGCGGGACGGACGGAAGCCTGAATGCTGACGTCGGCGGCAGTCGGGCTGACGGCGGTGAAAGTCGTGGTCGGGGCGGCAGCGGGGGCAAGGCATTGGAAGGTCACGTCGGACTCCGCGAGGTTTGTCACACCCAGCGTCCAGGTCCCCGCAACGGCCTCATCCACGCGGAAGAGGGCCACTTTGAGGGTGTTGTCCGCCGCGTAATGAACGCCCGGGTAGCTCCCCACGTTGGAAGGGGTGATGGTTGCGCCCAGGGGGGTCTTCAGGTAGATGGCGGGCAGCGCCGAAGACTCGGCATTGGCTGCGACGGCGAAAAGGGCCTGGGGCTGGGACGTTGCGAGCGTGAAGCTCCGCTCGCCGGAGGCGGTCGCGAGGGCGGATTTCGCCACCCCCAAACCGATGACATCGGCGTAGTTCGGGCCCACGAGGAGGTCGAATTCCTCACCCGCATATTGCAGCACCACGGCCAGGCTGAGGGGGCCGATCTTTTGCATCCCGCGGAACATCCCCTGCCAGCCGCTCTGACCGGGACCGATGAACATGTCCATGTCCACGGCGTTGAGGGTGAGCGGCAGGGTCACGGCCGAGGTGAGTGCCGTCTTCACCGCGCGGCAGGCTGGGTTGTACCATGAGCAGGAAAAGTCGGGAATCTGGAGCGTCCCCTTGCTGCCGCCGGCGATGGTCTTCTTTGATGCGCTCAGAAATCCGTTCACGTTGGATTGGTAGATGCCCGCAAAGTTGGTCCACCCCTTGAAAGTGACCCCTGCGAATTGGGGCTTGAAGCTGATGCGGCCCGAGAGGCTTCCCACGGGGAAGCCCAGCAGGTTCGCGGTACCGCCCTCCAGGACCATGAGGTAGGGGCGCTGATATCCCACGCCCATCTGACTCAGCGTGAAGACCTCACCGGGAACTTCCGCGATGCCCAGGTCGCCCCCGATGAAGATGAAGAACTTGGGAATGTCGCAGATGTTGTCCACCTTCAGGGTGAAACCGGCCACCCCGAGGCCCGTCGTGCCGAGGGGAATCGGGTCGGGGAGGCCGATGGCGATGTCGCAGCCGTTCAGCCCCGCCCCGTCCGGCGAGCAGGAGGGCTTGATCCGGATGGTGGCACTCACAGACCAGGTGCCCATGAAGGGAAAGCCCACGGATACGTTGCCGGTGAAGATGTCGCTGTCCGGATCGTAGACACCGGACATGCCGAAGAACTGGATGCCGGGAGAAAGCTGGCCTTCGATGAGCTCAAACCCCAGGAGCTGTTTGTCGCCTCCGGGGACATACAGGATGGTCCCCTTGAAGGAGGCCAGGGTGAGAGCTGCGTTCCCGATGTAGAGGGTCGGCTCGATCTTGACGCCGTCGGCCCCGAGGGTGATGGGAGTCCCCGAGACCCAGAAGGGCAAGCCCGCCAGGGACGCCTCCCACTGGACCCCGTTGAGCTTGGGCGTGAGGGTCCCGGCAGCCCCGTCGACATCGAAGGAGAGGCCGGGGCCCTTCAGGAGCGTCTCCTTCGAATCGTGCTTCAGCTTGACGAAGACTTCCCCGTCGGTGGTGAGGGTCCCGAGGCTCGCGGCCGGGTCGCCGGTGAAGACGGCATCGGCGGTGAAAAAGAGCGACCCGTTGGCGGTCACATCCCCCGACAGGGTGTAGATGTTCTGCGTCGGATCCTTGCTCAGGCTTTGCCCGCAGATGGAGAGGTCGCCCACCTGGATGCAGTTGGACAGGACGATGATGTCCCCGGCGTTCCCGCAGCTCCAGCAGTCGCCCAGGGCATAGGACCAGGTGGAGAAGGTCCACTTGTAGACACCGCCCTGGGTGTAGGTGTGGCTGGCGCTCATCCCCGCGGCGGTGGCCCCGTCTCCGAAAGTCCAACCGTTGTAGCCATAGTCCGAGCAGGTGGATGTCCCCGTGAAGTTGACGGTGAGGGGCGGAGGGCCCGGGGTGTAGGGGGCGGCGGCGGAGCAGCCGAAATTGGTATTGGCGACGTTCACGCGCCCGGACCGGGTGCAGGTGGCACCGTCGGCGGCTGACGGTGACGGTCCAGTCGAAATCCTTGCCGCAGAAGCCGGGATCCGGGTAGGAGTGCGCGGGGTTCTGGGCTGTGGAAGAGGCCCCGTCTCCGAAAGCCCAGAGGTACTGGACGGGGCTCGCACACCCCGCAGGGACGGCCACCGAGGTGAACTGCACCGGCTGCCCGGGAAGGGTCCAGTAGGCCGAAACCCCCGCGTAGCAAGTGACGGCGCAGGCCCCCTCGGCCCGATCTCCAACCTCCGCCTGCGCATACCCTGTAAGAGCCATGCCCAGAAACACGGCCGCCAAAACCATCCTCACCAGACCCGAAACCCCTTCTCTCACGACCTCTCCCTCCATCTTCCCGGGAACGCGACTGCCCTGTCTCTTTCTTTTCATTCTCCCCCGCTTTTCATAGAGAGCGGGGAGTCAAGACGTATGCTTTGCCTTGCGGAACCCATGTTCAAAAGCTTCATCGTAGAGTTTCGATTTCTTCAACTCTTTCCCGCCGCGTGCGCCAAACACCTCCCCGATCATGATAATGGCCTGGCTCCGAATGCCGGCAGCTTTGACCTTGGCAGCAATGTCGGCGAGGCTGCCGCAGACGAAACCCTGATCCGGCCAACCCACCCGATGGGCCACGACGACCGGGGTATCAGGGCTGTAACCGGGCGCGACCTCGTCCACCACCTGTTCGATCTGCTGAACACTGAGGTAAATCACCAGGGTGGCATGATGGCAGGCCAGCGAACCCAGTCGCTCTGCTTCGGGCACGGGGGTGCGCCCCGCCATGCGCGTCAGAATCACCGTCTGCGAGACTTCCGGCAGGGTCAGTTCCTGTTTGAGGGCGGCCGCCGCCGCAAAGACTGCCGACACGCCGGGAACCACCTCATAAGGAATGGCCTCCCGGTCCAGCAGGTGCATTTGCTCCTGAATCGCCCCGTAGAGGCTGGGGTCTCCGGTGTGCAGACGCACGACGCGCTCACCCGAGAGATAGCCTTCCCGCAGCAGTTCATGCGTTTCCGGGAGAGACAGGGAGGCGCTGCTGTAAATCTTGGCGGTGGGCTTCCTCTCCTGAAGAAGGGACTCCGGCACGAGAGAACCCGTATAGACAATCCGGTCCGCTTCCGCCAACAGCCGCCGGCCCTTGACCGTGATCAGTTCCGGGTCGCCGGGACCGGCCCCGACAAAGAAAATGGGATGGTTCATGTCTTTGACCATGCACTCACAATGAAAACCGGATTCAGGGCTTCGAACCGCAGGCTTTCCGAAATCGCCGCCGAACGGTTGACCTGCAATTGAGTAATGCTGATTTCAAAGGGCTTGCTGCGCCAGAACGAAGCGACGGTTTCCAGGGTATCGAGGGTAACCGCCGTTTGCACCACGCGGCCGTCGGCTCGCAGCCGCTCTGCCACCTGCTGCAGCAATTCCCGGAGTTCCCCGCCGCTGCCGCCGATGAACACGCGATCCGGGTCGGGAAGCCGGTCGATCAGGTCGCGAGCCGTCCCGCATAGCACTTGAATCTCAGGACAGCCAAGGTTCTTCACATTCCGCAGCAGGGCTTCGTGGCGGCTGCGATTTTTCTCCACGGCGACGACCTGTTTCAGTCGAGTCATGCGAGCGGCCTCGATACTGACGGAACCGCTGCCCGCGCCCAAGTCCCACATGACGAGGCCGGGTCTAAGCTGCAGATGAGCCAGCACCACGGCACGAACCTCCATCTTCGTAATCATGCCGGCTTCGTGTTCGAAGGCTGAATCGGGAAGCCCGAAAACGGGAAGCTCCCGCCCCGCCGCATCGGCCCCGCCAATTGGATCAACGGCAGGCAGGGATGAGATGACGACGAGATTCAATGGAGAAAAGTCCCGGCCCATGGCTTCCGCCGGCGCCAGGTGCTGGATGTTCTCACCGGGGAGCCCCAGGTCTTCCGCAACGATGAGCGAACGGTCACCCAATCCGGCATCGAGCAGCTGCCGCGCAACCCAGCCGGGGTGGTGCTGAGGATCGGTCAGGAGGGCGACTCTTGAGCAGGACCGGACCGCGTGAAGCCAATCGGGAGACTCCGGTGTCCGCACGCCGCCATGAAGGCTCAGGACTTTTAGCTGTTCCCAGCTTTCCCCCAACCCGGCAAAAAGCGCCTGCACGCTCGTGATATTAGGGAAGGCGATCACGCGCTCCTTTCCCAGTGCCTTTGTCAGACGACGCCCAATCCCGAAGAAGAAGGGGTCACCTGAAGCGAGAACGGCCGTTCTCTTTCGTTCGGAGACCATCCTCAGGCGTTCGAAGAAGTTTTCGAGAGGCCCTTCCAGGAGGATTTTTTCGCCGCCGAATTCCGAAAACGAATCGAGGTGGCGTTTCCCCCCGGCAAGGACCTCGGCGCGCTCCAGCCATTGCAGCACCTTGACGCTGAGATCGTCTCTTCCCGTCCCCAGTCCGACCAGGATTACGGTGGGCGAGCGCCATTCCATCGGGTCAGGCTTGGTTGCTTTCTTCATCTGCCTTCCAGGTCCAGTAACAGGCTCCCTTCATAGTCAAACAATAACAGTCGCATCGCCGTCGTCTTAGCCGACCATCCGTGACGCTTGTTCGAGAACCCCTTGAGCCACGGCCCGGATCAAATCTTCGGCCCCCTTGGCCCTGATCAGCTCCAGTGCTTCTCGAGCCGTGTTGGCTCCCGCAAGGCTTTGACAAAAGGATGCCGAATATCCCGCCTGCCGTGCCTGCTCCGCCAACGGACCGAGATCCAGCGGGACCCGGTGAGCGTGGGTGTAAGGATGCCCTTGCGCCATCTTCACCGCTTTGCCGAAGAACACGCTCAACACTACCTTTTCAAATCCCCTTTGGCGAGCTTCATCGAGGGCGAAGGCAAAAAAATCGGCAATCTGAACAAACGCTTCTTCCGGCCAATCCTGCAGCATGTTTCTGGCAAACCGTTCACTCTTTCCCCCGGTGCTGAAAACCGTTGCTTTGCAGCCGTTCGCCGTCGCCACGGAAAGCTCAGCCTGAATGGTCTCCCTGTAAGCCTCATGGGAGAATGGCTTGACCAGACCGGTCGTCCCCAGGATGGAAATCCCCCCCATGATTCCCAAACGGGGATTCAGGGTGTGACGGGCCAGTTCAACCCCTCGCGGCACCCGGACCTCAACGTCCAGAACGAGACCGTTCAAGGAATGGGCCCGGGAAGGGAAGGGCAGGAAAACATGCGAGCTCATTTTATCACAGGGAAGTTCACCTGCACACCGCGGGAGGGTTTCGGAAACCTTGCCGACCAGGAGCTCTTCCGCAAGATTCTCGACCAGCATCATCCTGGGAACCGGATTTACCGCAGGCTCCCCGATTTTCACCGGGAGCCCGGCTTTGGTTGCGGTCCCGACCCCTTCCCCGGCAACCAGGCAGATGCCTGACAATGGTGCGCCATCGGACAGGTGATCCGGCATCAGGAGCGACGCGGGCAAGGGTTTCCGAGCTGAACCCGATCTCCACCGGACAAAAACCTGGAACTCAGCGTTGTGAGTCACGTCGGGATCGTCGCCGGCATCCTTGATGACGCCGGCCCGCACGCCATCGCCCTCCGCGTGAAGCTCCTTGACGGGAACCGGAAAGAAAATCCCCGAGGGCAGGCGCACGGCGACGACCGTCGAAACCTCTCCCGTGAGCAGGAACCGCAGCGCAGCCCGCGCCGCCCCTGCAACCGCAGTTCCTGTGCTGAAACCGCCGCGAAGACGACTCTTTGTTCTAGGCATCATTCTTAAGGATTGTAGAATTGCATACGGGTCAGCTTCTCATTGGCATTCAGAGGCTTACAGACGGCAGCCCCGTTGGCTGTCTTCGGAGCACCAAGACATCCGATGTCGCTGATCCACCGGGAACACGAATGCCAAGGAGAGCATATCTCAAACGAAGGATTCATGCTTCACTATCCCGTAGAAATGTCAATCTCTAAATGACGTGAGGTGCAATTTCTAGACGACTTCTCCGAGAAGAGCAATTGTGATCTTGAGCTCCGGTATCGTTCCGCATGGCTATTCTGAGTCCGGGCCATTTTCCCGCCAGCGGTTCAGTTTTAGCTTGCACTACCGCAATAAATGTGATAGAAAATAACAAAGTTAATCTTAGCTCTTTATCAAATTGCCACCGATATCGCACATCCAAGTCGCGAATCCTTTTGCAGCGCCAGTTTGGACTCATGCTTGAGGGTCCCGTTAGGCAACAGTGAAAGGGGGTCACAAGGGTAGAAGGGACGAAGACCTGCGGGTGATTGCGTAGCCAAAAGCAAGTATGGTTCATGAGCCGAAGAAAGGCCCAGGACCGGCATGCCGATTCGAACTGAACCCAAAAAAGAAAGGAGGCAGGGAAGGTCGCTTTAGTCCTGAAGTCATCTGAAAGTGAAGATTTTGGCTTTGGATTTGGTTGAGGGCTTTAACCCGACTGTTAAATCGAGAAAAACCCAAAAGGAGAAGAGCTATGAGAACTCTTAAATCATTAATAGCGATTGCCGCGGTATTGTTGCTCTTCATGACCGGGGTCAACAGCGCCTTGGGCTCGGAATTCGAGGCGGCTCCATTAAACCCCGAATTTGAGGCCTTTGTGAGCGGTTACCTCGAAGGAACCTATTCGGGAATGACTGCCGAGGGCTATCCTCTGGGTTACATGCCGCCCCCGGTAGACCTGCAAGCCTTGAACCCGGAGCTTGAGCTGGCTACAGTTTCGCCTCTGGGCCTGCCGACATCCTACGACTGGCGCAGCAGTCCGGGCTACAACGCCGTGACCCCGGTGAAAGACCAGGGACCCTGCGGCAGTTGCTGGGCCTTCGGGAACATAGGGGCTATCGAGTCCAATTACAGGAGGTTGGTTTCCCATACCGCCAGCATTGACCTGTCAGAAAACAACATGATCGACATCAGGGACAGTGGCGCCAACAAGTATTGCCATTGGCCCTGGACCTGGACCCGCTGCGGGGGCGGCAACACATTCACGGCCACTTCCTACCTGACGGGCCTGGTGAAAAGAAGCTCCACCTTGCATATCCCAAAGGGCGTCCTGACGGAAGCCAATGACCCGTATAATTCTTCGGCTGCTTACGCCAATCCCAAATGCACCGCCACCCGGCCCTTGCCCTTTCGCCGGATAAACGGCACCCGCTGGATCAGCAACGACACCACCGTGATGAAGAACGCCGTCTATACGAAAGGCCCGATCGTTACCGCTTACTACGCCGAGTCGCCTGGCGGAGCCCACTGGTATTCGGGCAACACCATCTATCATTATCCCGGCTACGGCGGCAATACCAATCACGAGGTGCTGATCATCGGCTGGGACGACAACAAAGCCTGGCCGACCGGCACGGGGAAGGGCGCCTGGCTCATCAAAAACAGCTGGGGCGCCTTCAATTCGATGGGCGGCTACTTCTGGCTCACCTACGGCTCCGCCAAGGTGGGTTCCGACGCCATGTACTACCTTTCCACCCGGGCGTACAACGCCAAGGAGAACCTCTACATGGAAGACCTGCCCGGCTGGATCTACAATATCGGATGCGGCGGCACCACCGCATACGGCCTAACGGTGTTCACTACTCGCAATACCGGGGAAAAACTGACCCACGTGGAGTTCTACAACCCCTTTGCCAACAAGTCTCACACGATCAAAATCTGGGGTACGGTGTCCGGCACGACCAGCATCAACGTATCCAACCTCAAGGCCACCAAGACCGTCGCCTGCAAGGAACCGGGATATTACACGGTGGCGCTGACCACTCCCATAACCCTGACCAAGGGCGTAAAATACGGTGTGGAAATCCAATTCAACGCCACCGCGGGTGTCGGGTACCCGATTCCCTGTGCGGGTACGGCTACCGGTGTGATCGGTGCTTTCGCCGGCCTGGGTAACGCCACAGGCTACGGCAGATGCGCTGCCACGGGTGCTTTTACGCGCATGGTGGTGGACGGCATCACGATGGTTCCTGACGTCAGGGCACGGACTGCCCGGCCCTAAAGAAGGCCGCTGGTCCGTCCCAACAAGACATGCTTTTCTCCCATCCCGGCGCCTTGCTGGTTCTGACACCAGGACATGGGGTACGTGCCCATCCTTCCGGAACCAGTAAGGCGTCGATCGTTCATACCGAGTGTGGGATTCAAACCCTAACCGCGCTCGCAACCAAACCACCCTGCTCAGTCGGCGTGGCCGCACGGGGCATGTGCTTTTGGCCGGCGGGCAGGACGTCGCTTCTCGCGGGACAAGCCAAATCGCAGGCGCAAACCCGGCTGCAGCCGGCTAACGGGATACCTATCGTTGAATCAGTTCCGGATACAACTCGCGCGCCAATTGCTCGACCGCTTCGACGGACCGCGGACCGGGGCGTGAATAGAGGTGTTCGTCAACAAAGACAACCTTCCCTTTGCGGACGGACCGCAGTTGCTCGAAATGGGGCCGTTTTCCGGGAGGAAGCGGATTGCGGCTCATGGGACCGCGCTGGACGATGTAAACATCAGGATCGGCCACGATCAGAGCTTCAAAATTATACTTTAAAATCGCTTTTTCGCTCTTGATCACATTTTCCGCACCCGCCGCCGCAATGATCTCCTGGACGATGGACCCTCTGCCCGCGGCGGTGAGCGGTTCGGCCCTCACCTCGAAAAACACTTTCAGATGTTCCTTAACCGACTGCAGCTGATTTCGCACCGCGGCCAACCGATCCCGCAACCGGGCCACCTCGTTTCGCCCTTGCTCCTGCCTGCCGGCCAGAACCGCCAAACGTTCCATGGTCGCGAAAATCTCTTCGAAGGTGTTGGGGGAGAAAACCGCCACCGGAATCCCCGCGTCTTGCACCCGCCCCATCTCCGAGGCAGCCTCCCAGCGACTGGCGCTCTGCACCACCAGATCGGGCTTGAGGCCGATGATCATCTCCACGTTGGGGCGCATGTGCGTTCCCACGGAGGGTAAATTGATGATTCCGGGAGGGAATTGGTCCGCCTGGGTGCGCGCCACCACTTCTTTTCCGGCGCCGATGGCAAAGAGCATTTCCGCAAAGGCACCGTAGAGCGGGATGATGCGCTTCGCCGGTTCCCGGAGTAAGATCTCGTGACCCAAGTCGTCGGTAATCTGAATCGAAAACACCGTGCCGGGCGCAACGATTGCCGGAATTCCGAAGATCATCAATACCAGCAGCAGTTTAGGGCACAGAGAGTACGGTGCGCCGAGTAGCGGGCGCCGAATGCTGAGTATGGCCATTTAGGACCCTTATCCTGAGTTCGCAGGCCTGCCGTTAAGGCATAAAAACCACCTGAAGTTTCCGTGTATTGGGCACTTCCTGAATCAGCACCTTGGTTTGATAGACTTCTTCCAGGATTTCCGGAATCAGGACGGAAGCGGGCGCACCGTCGGCCACCACAAGCCCTTCCTTCAGAAAAATAATCCGCTCGCAAAACATGGCAGCCAGGTTGACATCGTGCATCACGGCGAGGACCGTCAAGCCGTTCTCCAGGTGCAACTGCTCCAAAACTTTGAAAGTCTGCAATTTGCGATGGATGTCCATGGCGGACGTGGCCTCATCGAGGAGCAAGACCGTCCCTTCCTGGGCCAGGGTTTTGGCCATGATCACCCGTTGTTTCTCGCCTCCGCTCACCGCCGTGATCAGGCGTTCGGCAAGCACCCCCGTGTCCGTCAGGAACATCGCCCGCCGGACTGCCTCGGCATCCTCAATGCTGTCCAGCCGCCAGCGTTTCTGATGGGGATAGCGCCCCATCCGGACAACCTCTTCGCAGGTAAACGGGAGGCGCACATCCGGTTCCTGGGTCACCACCGCCATGTGCCGTGCTCGTTCCTTGTGTCTGAGTCGCCCGAGGGGGGAACCCAGGACCTCGATTTCTCCGCCCCGGATCGGCAGGATGCCACTCAAGGCAAGGAGCAGAGTGGTTTTCCCGGAACCGTTGGGCCCCAGGATCCCTATGAATTCACCTTTCCGGACGGCGAAGGAAAGCCCTCGCAAGACATCGTGGCCGGGGTACCCGCACCAAAGGTCTGCCACCCGAATTAAAGCTGCAGGTATTTCTTTCGATGGAGCAGCAGATAACAAAAGAACGGTCCTCCTAAAATCGCGGTTACCACTCCCACCGGAAGCTCTTCACCGGTGGTGAGAAGGCTCCTGGCGATGGTGTCGGCAATGAGCAACAGCAAGCCTCCCAACAGGAGCACGGCGGGAAGCAGTCGCCGGTGGCGAGGCCCGATTCCCAGACCGCACCAGGTGGGGAACGACAAGCCCCACGAAACCAATGACGCCGCTCACCGCAACCGCTGCGGCCGTGAGCAGTGATGACGCCAGGAGCAAAAAGAGACGCATGCGCGGCACGTCAACGCCGAGATGCTGGGCCTGGATGTCGCCCAGGCTGAGAATGTCCAGCTCCCGCGTGTACCAGAAAATCACGCCGCCACCCAACACCAGGTAAGGCAAAACCAGAAGCACATGGGTCCAGCTCTTGCCCGAGAAGCTCCCCATGATCCAGAAGACAATCGTCGACACGGAATCTTCATTGAGGCTCTTGAGGAGACTGATGCATGCGGATAGAAAGGTGGAAACGATGATTCCGGCGAGCACCAGAGTGGTCACATGGATCCGCCCGTCCATGCGTCCGAGGAGATAGACGAGATAGAGGGCGGTCAGCGCTCCGGCAAAAGCGGCCACGGGCAGCGCACTGATCCCCAGGAGGTGAATGCCGCCGACTCCGGCAATGATCGCCAGAGAAGCCCCAAAGGCCGCGCCGCTCGAGACGCCCAAGGTAAAAGGATCGGCCAGCGGGTTGAGGAGCACCCCCTGGTAAACCGCCCCTGCCAGAGCCAGCGCACCGCCTACGGTCAGGGCGAGCACAATTCTCGCCAGGCGCACGTTGATGACGATATAGCGCACCGTATCATCGACCCCCGCCGCCCAGTCGGGATAAACGGGCGAGAGCCATAACTGCAAGACGGTCTTGTACGAAATCTCAAGAGGGCCGATTCCGGAGGTTATAAACGCGGTCACGACAATCAGCAGGAGCAGCCCGAACCACATTATCAGACCTTTGCTTCTCCCTCCTTCGGTTCGAGGCCGCGCTTCTTGACAATCATCAGGGAGAGATAATGGGGCTGTTTGAATTGGGACAGGCGATCAAAATCCTGTTCGATAATCTCGCCCTCCAGGCCACAGCGACTGATAAAGCAGCAGTTGTCCTGTAACCCGACCTCGGCAATCTGGTCCAGGATCTGGGGAAGATGTTTGTAGGTCTTCATGAGCACGACGCTGTCCGAGACCTCGATGACGTCCTTCAAACGACCGGCACCCTTGGCCCCGGAGATGATCGTAATCACCTCTTCACCTTCGGCGAGAGGCACCAGGGCACAGGCCGCGGCAGCCTGAAAAGCGGTGATCCCGGGAACTACCGTGATCGTGACCTCCGGCAAGCGCCTGCGGATCTTTCGCATGAGATAGATGAAGGTGCTGAAGGTCAAGGGATCACCCAGCGTCAGAAAGGCGGCATTTTTCCCCTGCTTGAGGATCTCCACGACCTTTTCACAGTTGGCCAGCCACGCGTCTTCGAGGTGGTTGGGATCGAAAGTCATGGGAAAGGCGAGCTGGTCGAGGGGGGTATTGGGAGGAAGATGGGACCGCACGATTTCGTGGGCCAAGCTGTAGTCGTTCTTGGTGGATGCCGCAGCGAAAACATGTTCCACGCCCTTCAGGGCTTTCACTGCTTTCAGCGTGAGCAGTTCCGGGTCACCAGGTCCAACGCCGATCCCGTACAACGTGCCGAGCATAACCTGTCACCTTAATCTGTGTGTGTTCTGGCGAGTTCCAGGAGGGCGTGCAATATGGCCACGGCCACAGCGCTCCCCCCCTTGCGACCCAAAACCGTGATCGCGGGCGGCCCTTTCAGTTCCCGGAGGGCGTCCTTCGATTCCGCGGCCTGCACGAACCCGACCGGCGCGCCGATAATGAGAGCCGGTCGCACGCCGTCTTCACGAATCATGCGCAGGAGTTCAAAGAGCGCCGTCGGGGAGTTGCCGACGGCTGCGATCCCGCCGGCCAGCTGCTTTGAGTAATGCCGAAAAGCGGCCACCGATCGTGTCGTTCCCATGGCCTCCGCCCATTGTTGACTCTCCGGTTCCGCGGGCGGCGTGACCACACGGTTTCCAAACCACTGCAAACGCCAAGGCGAAAGGCCCGTCCGGATCATGCGGGTGTCCGTAAAAATCGTGGCGCCCTGCCGCAAGGCGGTCACCCCGGAAGATATTGCGTGCGGGTCAAAGCGCATCAAGTCGGCATAGTCAAAATCGCCCGTGGTGTGAATCACCCGCCGCACGACCTGCCAGTGATCGGGGGCAAATGGATGGTCCCCCATCTCGGCATCGATAATGCCAAAGCTTTTTTCCTCGATCTCGCGCCCGGCCTGAACCAGGCCCGGCCGGCCGGCCGCCTCACCGGGGTGAGGATTTGATGTTGACATGCAATCCCCAGTCATGTGAGCCTCCTGCAAATTCATGTTCGCTTCATTCCGGCGAACCGTTCTGCCCCGGAGGCCACCAGGAAGAGCAAAACCTCTTCCCTGCATCATTCCTGAGCACTCAAAAAAAAAGCCCTTGAATCCCGCAACGGCAGGACCACAAGGACTGCACCCAGTTCACTTGATCCTTTCTCGTCAGGGAAATCCCACGTTCCCCGGAATAAAAAAAGACTATTCCTCAATTGAGAAACCCTGAAGGCCCAGGCAGGTTTTCTGACTCACGGATCGTTCTACTCGCCACACCTTCCCATCACGCCCGCTGCGTGACAGTGGTCATCATGGCTTTCGTCCCCGTTTACAGCGGCGGGACCGCGACGGACTTTCACCGTCTTCCCTTTTGAATCCTCTCGCTTACGGATACCTGAACCCACTCGTTATCAAAGAACCGATGATCCCGCTGATAAGCATCGTCTCGAAAAACGTCCCGATTGCGAACTCGAGATACCATTCGATGGCACGGACCCTTCCGGACCAGCGGGCGTTTTGCCAAAGTTCGTCTGATCTCTACCCTATTTAAAATGTCGCGTCAATCTTTATGAAATGAGCCGTTTTTCTGTTTGCATCTGGGTCTTATCTCATCGGGATCCGGGATCAGCAGGAATGGCGCCGAGCGGTTTTTCCATGGGTCCATCCAGCCAAGGGCTTCTCTATTCATCCGGCATTGTCGCCAGGCGCTCGATTTCGGACCGGAGTGGCGGCAATTCGTTCTTTACAACTGCCCAAACCACGCTCAGATCGACCCCGAAATACTCATGGATGAGCTTGTCGCGCATTTCTGCCATGTACTTCCACGGAACAGCGGGTGTTTAGGCCGCAGATCGTCGGGGATGCGCTTGGCGGCTTCCCCGAGCACTTCCAGGCTACGCACCACGGCATTGATGGTCTTGCGGTCCCGGGCGAACACATCGAAGGCCATGTCCTTGGTGACTTCGGCTGAATCGTCGATGGCTGTCAGTAGGTCTTGGAGGTAATCGCGATAGTCGCGCTTCATAGCATCACAGCCTCGCTGAGAATGCTGCGACCGATGTGCGGCTTGAGCGCCGCCCTCGTAACCAGGTCGACTTTCGCGCCAAGCCATTCGCTCAGTTGCTCCTCGATCTCCAGAAACCGAAAGAAGCCCACCGGTTGGTCGAACGCAACAAGGATGTCGATATCGCTTTCACCGTTCGCTTACCCACGGATGCATGAACCGAAGACACCGATTTCTGTAATGCCGTAGTTGCGAGCCATTTCATCACACCGCGCTCGCAGGATTGCCTCGATTTCTTTGAGACTCGGCGGTTTCATTTCTTCGCTCATTTACCTTCTACTTAGGGACATTCCGCAGGTTAAAACATGCTTCGATCCAGCGACCTGTACTGGATGGCTTCCAGAAGGTGGTGTGGTGCAATATCCTTCTGGTGGTCCAGATCGGCAATGGTTCGGGCGACCTTGAGTATCCGGTGGTAGGCGCGGGCGCTCAGTCCCAATTGCCGGACCGCACCGGCCAGGAGTTGCTCGCCCGTATCGTCCAGGTGGCAGTACTTCTTGATATGCCGGGGTCTCATGAGGGCGTTGGAATAGATGCCATCTCCGGTGTAGCGTTCGAGTTGGCGCTTCCTGGCGGCAATCACGCGTTCCCTGATGGCGGCGGAGGCTTCGGCCGGATCGGTTGAGCGCAGATCGTCGTAGCGAACGGCCGGCACTTCGATGTGCAGGTCGATGCGGTCCAGAATCGGCCCTGAAACCCGGCCCCGGTAGCGCTGCATCTGGTGGGTCCCGCATTTGCAGGGGCGGTCATGACTTCCCCAGTACCCGCAGGGACAGGGATTCATGGCCGCCACGAGCATGAAGCGAGCGGGATAAGTCAAAGAGATGGTGGCGCGGGCAATGGTCACCTGCCCGTCTTCGAGGGGCTGTCTCAGCAGATCCAGAATATTGCGGCGGAATTCCGGGAATTCGTCAAGGAAGAGCACCCCGTTGTGGGCGAGGCTCACTTCGCCGGGGCGCGGGATGTGGCCGCCGCCGATCAGTCCGGCGTCGGAAATGGTGTGATGGGGAGCCCGAAAAGGCCGCTGGACCAGGAGCGGCTGGTTGTTCAGCAACCCGGCGGCGCTGAAAACCTTGGAGGTTTCGAGAGCTTCTTCATAACTCAGCAGCGGCAGGATCCCGGGGAGTCGCTGAGAAAGCATCGTTTTCCCGGCTCCCGGGGGACCGATCATCAGGACATTGTGGCCGCCCGCAGCAGCCACCTCAAGCCCTCGCTTGGTCTGTTCCTGGCCTTTGACTTCTTCAAAGTCCATGGCTTCGGTGAGGACCGCATTCCAGATCGCTTCCCGATCGATGCGAACGGGAGCGATGGTTCTGGAGCCGTTGAGAAAGTTCACCACCTCGGCCAGATGCTTTACGGGCAGCACCTGCAGGTCATCCGCCACCGCCGCTTCCAGAGCATTATCCAGCGGCAGAATCATCTGGTCGATAGCCGCTTTTTTGGGCGTGAATGGCCATCGGCAAACTGCCGGTGACCGGCTTGACGCGGCCGTCGAGAGAGAGCTCGCCGACCAGAATCACCTGTTCGGCCATCTGCCTATCGAGCAGGCCCATGGCCGCCAGAATCCCGACGGCGATGGGCAGATCGAAACCCGGCTCCTTCCTTTTTCAGATGGGCCGGAGCCAGATTGACGGTGATCCGTTCCATGGGAAAGGAATAGCCGCTGTTTTGGAGGGCCGTTTTGACCCGATCCTTGCTCTCCCGCACGATATTGTCGGGAAGCCCGACTGTGGCGAAGTAGGGCAGGCCGGGGGACAGGTCCACTTCCACTTCCACGAGCAGGGCATCGATACCGAGCAGGCTGCAGGTGTAGGTCTTGGCAATCAAAGAAATAGCCTTCTGAAATGAGGAAGTTGTTAAAACCAGAGCTATTATTGACATAAAAAAGAGAGGATAGCAACGAGACCTGCTGGAATTTGGATTCGAGATTAAGCTGAAGTGTTTTGCTGTAGTCAAAAGAGGGGACGCCCTTTATATTTTATGTTTACTCATGATATTGAACATGATAGAAGAGCATCATGCCAAGACAAGCCAGAATAGATGCGCCAGGGGCGCTGCACCACATCATTGCGCGCGGTATGGAGCGCCGGGAGATTTTCTATGAGGAAAGGGATCGTGATGATTTCCTGCATCGCCTGGGCAAGATTGTCACACAGAGCCAAACGCGGTGTTATGCCTGGGCACTGATCCCCAACCATTTTCATCTATTGCTCAAAACCGGCAATGTTCCCGTGGCTACCGTCATGCGTCGGTTGTTGAGCGGTTATGCCGGAAGCTTCAATCGACGCCACCACAGAAGCGGCCATCTGTTTCAAAACCGCTACAAATCAATTCTTTGTCAGGAAGATGTCTATCTCAGGGAACTGGTGCGCTACATTCACCTCAATCCTCTGCGGGCGGGGATAATCAAAACCCTTGAAGAACTGGATCGATATCCATACTGCGGCCATGGCTATCTGATGGGAAACAGTCAAAACGATTGGCAGGAGACTGAATCCGTCCTCAAGCTTTTTGCCGATCACGTTCCATCCGCCCGGCAGAGTTATCGTGCATTTGTGGAAAAGGGAATGGATCAAGGCAGGCGTCTGGATCTCATCGGGGGTGGACTGCTTCGCAGTGCGGGTGGGTGGCAGGCAATTGAAGGCATGCGCAAAGTCGGCATCCATCAGAAGAGCGATGAGCGCATGTTGGGCGATAGTGATTTTGTCGAGGATGTACTATCAAGAGCGAAAGAGCGGCTTCAGCAGAAATATGCATTGGCCGCCAGAGGTGTTGGATTTGAGCAATTGGTGCAATGGGTATCCGTGTTGACAGCGATTCCGTTGCGGGCTATGGTCGGACCAGGCAAGGAGAGACAAAGCGTAAGAGCCCGCAGCCTCTTATGTTTTTGGGCGGTAAAGGAATTGGGAATGTCGCTGACCGATCTGGCTGGCCGGTTGGGGATTTCTGTGCCAACCGTCAGTGTGGCGGTCCAAAGAGGTATGAAAATCGTAGATTGTGAAAAGCTGGAGATAACAGCACTCTCGAATATAAAAACATAAAGGGCGTCCCCCAATTGGCAACCTGCTATTACAAAATCCTGGGCGTATCGGTTCGCGCGAGCGAGGATGAAATCAAAAGGGCCTTCCGGCTATTGGCCCTCCGCTGGCATCCCGACCGCAACCCCGATGATCCCTTTGCCTCGGAGCGTTTTCGCGAAGCGCTCGAGGCCTACGAAAACCTCATCGATCCGTCCAGACGAGGCAAATATGACAAAACCCGCCGCCCTCATGCCAGGCCGAAGACTCGCACCCGCCGTCAACCGCGACATCCGGGACCGCAGCGAACCAGGTCCCGCACCTTTGAAGAGGTTTTGAGCGAACTCTTCGGTGTTGATTTTAATCGCCCGGTGCAATCGGGAAGGAATGACCTGCGCTTCGACCTCCAGATCCCTCGAAGCGCCGCCATCAAGGGCACCCTTGAGGAGATCGTCTTCCAGCGATGCGTTTTTTGCCCTGATGTGCATGGGAAACGGCACCGGGCTCCCTTCCTCGGCGTGCCTGAAATGCCACGGCAGGGGCGAAGTGGAGGAATCGTGCGTGCTGAACGTTCGGGTCCCTCCGGGCTGTGAGCAGGGAACCCGACTGCGCATCAGGGGCGAGGGGGACCGCTGGAACCCGCAGATTCCCCCGGGTGACCTGATTATCATTCTGCACGTTGTTGACGGGACCAACAGTCCCGGGGCCGCGAGGACTTCCTGACATGTCTTCCCCGGCCCCTCCGGTGAACCGCTTTCGCCTCAGGGATGCCGGCAGACGACGAATCCGCAAAGGACTTCCAGATCATGACCGAGAGCGAACATGAATTTACCCATATCGATGCTGAAGGCCGCTTGCGCATGGTGGATGTCGGCGAGAAAGAAGTAACCCATCGGGAAGCCAGGGCTGAAGCGGTCGTCATCCTTACCCGGGAGACCCTCGATCGCATCCTTGACCTGAAGATGCCGAAGGGAAACGTTTTTGAGGCTGCGCGACTGGCAGGCATCCTCGCCGCCAAAAAAACCGCCGACCTGATCCCGCTTTGTCACCCCATTCAGCTGACCGACATCAAAATTGATTTCTCAACAGACCGGGCATCGAAGCCAAATCCTGATCGGTTCTCAGGTCAAGACCCGGGATCGGACCGGGGTCGAAATGGAAGCGCTGGTTGCCGTGACGCACGCAGCGCTTACGATCTACGACATGTGCAAAGCGGTTGATCGGCAGATGAAGATCACCGACGTGCAATTGACTTTCAAGAGCGGTGGCAGAAGTGGAACTTATCAGCATCGTTAGCAAGTTTCGGACAGCGGTTTTTACTTTACTCTTGCGCACGAGTGTGTTAGCCAACTAGCTTTGAAAAATCCACGGAGGATGCCGCATGGACAAAGATACAAAGGCCTTGTTTAAAGATATTCTGAGCAGGAGACTGGACGAGCTCTTCGTTGAAGCCGAAAAGACCGTGGCAGGGATGACCGATACGGAGGAGACCTTCCCCGACCCAACGGATCGTGCAACGTTGGAATCGGACCGTAATTTCATGCTGCGGATCAGAGATCGAGAGCGGAAGCTCATCATGAAAATCCGCGAGGCCCTGCAGCGCATGGAAGATGGGACTTTCGGTCTTTGTGAATCCTGTGGTGACGAGATCGGCATAGATCGCCTCAAGGCCCGGCCGGTGACGACCCTGTGCATTGAATGCAAACGCAGGCAGGAAGCGAACGAGCGAGCTCGGGGCGTGTAGACTTCAGGACGTTGCGGCCGGTCGGACGGGCAAAGAGACCGGTCTAGTAGCGCCCCTCCACGCGAAGCACGTCCCCCACCCAGATTTTTTCCTCCCTTCCGTCTCCCTTGAGGAGTCGGAGCGCTCCTTCGGGGGTAAATCCCAAAGCCATTCCCGACAATTCCTCCTTTCCGGACTGGATCTGCAATTGCCTGCCGATGATCGCCGAAGCCTTTTCAAATTCGGGGAGGACGGCACCGAAGCCGTCCCTTAGAAAACGATCGAACTCCTTCTCCAGGCGATGAAGAAAGTGCAGCAGCAACTCCTGGCGCCGGACCGGTGCTCCGAGTTCCACGGCAAGCGAGGTTGCGGGGTAGCGAAAAGGCCCTGCCAGATCAATCTCCTTGTGGTTGGCGTTGATGCCGATGCCGATCACCATAAAGCGCGTGTAGTCCTGATCCGACTGCATGTCGGCCAGGATTCCCGCAACTTTTTTCCCCTCGATCAGGACATCATTGGGCCACTTGATGGACGCCGGAAGCCCGTAGGTTTCCCCGAGGACCTTCACCAGCGCCAGGGCGGCCACCATCGCGGTCTGAGGGGCTTCCGGCACGGGCAGAGGGCTCCTGAGAATAATCGAGAGGTAAATGCCGCACCCGGCAGGAGACAGCCATGACCTTTGCAGACGGCCTCGGCCCCGCGTTTGTGCTTCGGCGACCACCACCGTGCCATGCTCCGCTCCCTGCGCTGCCAGGAGCAGGGCTTCGTCATTGGTTGAGCCGACCTGCAGGGTGTGGCGATAGACGCCGGCCAGCCATGAAGTCTCGAGGTGCGGGACGATTTCCTCGGGAATGAGCAGGTCCGGAATTTGCGTCAGGGCGTAACCTTCTTTCGGATGACTGGTAATCTCATAGCCCAAGGACCTGAGGCTTTGAATATGTTTCCAGACGCTCGTTCGACTCAACTGTAAGCGGGAAGCCAAACCGGCGCCGGAAACGTAGCTCCCCTTCTTTTCCTTGAGCAATTGCAGGACCTGCACGTGCGTCCGCTCTACTTTCGACATGGCTTCAAACTCCACTTGGCGCCAATCTTACTCATCAATCAGATTAATCCACGAAGTCACACGAAAAAACACGAAGAAGAACCCAACCACCCATAATTCATGAATCTTCGTGTCTCTTCGTAGAAAGAAAATGCAAATTCCGATATAATCTGAAGGTGACTTTTTCTGGTGATCTTTCCTACCCCTAATCGGCCTAACCACAAAAACAGCACGCGGAAACCGCCAGCAGGACGATCTCGGTGATTTCGTTGAGAGCGCCGAGCACGTCTCCGGTCATTCCCCCCAACCAGCGGCGGGCCAGGAACCTCAGCAAGCCCGCGCACGCCATGGCGAGAACCAAATAGAAGACCGCGTACTTGATACTGAAGAGGGCAAGAAACGTGAGCGACAGCAAAAAAGCCCCCAACAACTGCTGCATATCCATATGGTCCAGGAAGGGCCTGGCCAATCCCCCGGAGCTTCGAGCATGGGGCATCTGGTAAGCCCCGAGCACCATGGCGAAGCGGCTCATCACCGGCGCCAGGAGGAGAGCGGACCAGCAGTGGGCAAGCACCAGAGTGTACAGCGCCGCACTCTTGAGCAGCACGGCAAAGATCAGCGCCAGGGCGCCAAAGGCCCCGGTCCGGCTGTCCTTCATGATTTCCAGGCGCCGCTCGGGAGTATAGCCGCCGCCGATGCCGTCGGCCAGATCAGCAAGCCCGTCGAGGTGGAGGCCGCGCGTCAGGATGGCCAGCAGGGCCGTCAGCAGGACGGCGATCAAGAGGGGCGGCCCGGTTTGAAGGAGGGATGCCGCGGCAACCAGGCACGCCCCGAGCAGCAATCCGACCGCAGGATACCAGAGAAAACTTCCGGCGAGATCCGCTGGGGTTATGTCGTCCGAGGGGGTGCAGGGCAGGCGCACCAGGGTAAGGAACGAAACCGCCAGGGTAAAATGCTTCCACATCAGTATTTTCCAGTGAGGCCATCAGGGTGAATGGGAATGGCCGCCATCATGAGCCCTTCATTTCAGACGAAGGGGAAGCCCGGCGACCACCAGGGTCACCGCACGGCAGGCCGCCGCCATCTGCTGGTTGGCAATGCCCGCCAGGTCTCGAAACCGTCTCGCCAGGGCATTATCCGGAACAATCCCGCCACCGACCTCATTGGAAACCAGAAACAGAGGGTAGTCGACACTCGGCAGGAAATCCGCCAGGTCCTTCACTGCCGCTTCCGGGGGTTTCCGCGGAGTCTGAAGCAAAAGATTGGTGAGCCAGAGGGTCAGGCAGTCAACCAGCACGGCTTGCTTTCGCCCCTGGAATTCGGCAAGGGTTTTCACGAGTTCGACGGGACATTCGACGGTCTCCCACGAGAGCATTCTTCGCTTCCGGTGGACTTGAACCCGGTCCGCCATTTCCTCGTCCAGCACCTGGGCGGTAGCGACATAGATGTGGGGGCCCGGGTAGGCGGCAACAAGCTTTTCCGCATGAGCGCTCTTGCCGCTCTTGGCGCCTCCCAGAATCAGATGCGGGGTCGGAGTTGTGAAATCTAAAGACATTATCGGGTCAACTCCCGGGACAGGAGCGCAGGGAGATGCTCGGAGACCAGTTTTTCCACGAGGTGCGGCAGCGGTTCTCTGACCGTTCCGACAACCACGAGCGGTTCCTGGGTCAGGGGCAGCACGAACTTGCGTGCCGGTGAGGACCCGATGGCCTGGACCATCCTCGGCGTGACCTCGCCCATCATGGCGTTGCAGACCAGGATGGAAATCGGGCCGATGATGGCATCAACCTGTTCGACACAGTGGCAGACGGCATTTTCTCCGGTGGCCCCGCGGTTGGCGCCGGCCTTCATCATCTGTGACGTGGCGATGGCATTGGTGCCGAGCGCCCACAGTTCGATTGTTTCGCCGAACACTTCCCTGATTCTCTTGATGATGGTTGCGCCGATGCCGCCGCCTTGACCATCGATCACCGCTATCCTGATCAAGAATTCCTCCTCACCAAAGCGTTCCCCTGTCAGCCTGCGAGCAAAGTCCCCTGCGCTCTCGCATAGATCGGGAACGAAGGCATATCAGTCATCCATTGCCGGGGCATCTTCCCTGAGCCGATCCGGCACCAGCAGACTCCAGGCCTGGAAGAGTTCATGAAAACGCAGGATGTATTCCTCGCCGTCGCTTGTTTCTACCTTGAAATAGCGGAGCGGCATGCGCGTCGAATCAAGATAGCCTTCGTACCATCGGTCAAGGATACGCGCAATCTCAAATCGCTTATGGCGCCATTCAAAACCGTAAGGTTCCTGTGCCTCCCGGTATTCGTCCCGAGTGAATACGGTGATTCGCTCGAACTTCATAGGTCTCTCTCACCACCGAGAACGATTAGACTAAAATTATAGTAACAACCAGTTACAAAGAGAAACCGTTTTTTGATAAACTCTTAATGAGATTAAAGCCATACGGGGGTTAGCGAGGATTGTCGCCATGTTTTGTTGCAGACCCACGGGTCGTGAAGGGATTCAGGGATGGAGGAAGCATATGGCTCAAAAACTTCTCCTGGTAATCGATATGCTGAATGATTTTATGGATCCGAAGGGAGCACTCTATTGCGGGGATGAAGCCAGAAAAATCATCCCCGTCATCCGCTCTCTGGTGGACCGGTTTGCAGCCGAAAAAGAACCCATAGTCTACCTTCGCGACGCCCATGCTGCCGATGACAAGGAATTCGAGCTCTTCTCGGCGCATGCCGTGAGGGACAGTTGGGGAGCTCAGATTATTCCGGAACTGACTCCGCCGGAAGCGAGTCTGGTTGTGGACAAGACTCGCTTCAGTGCGCTCTTCGGCAACGATCTGGAAGCGGTGCTGGCATCCTTCAAGCCTGACGAAATCTGGATCAGCGGCGTGTGCACCTCCATCTGTGTCATGGATACCGCAGGAGACCTGCGAAACCACGACTACGCCGTGGTTATCCCGGTCGATGCGGTCGCCGACTTCGATCCCGAATTCCATGATTTTGCCCTGAAGCGAATGAAGCGGGTCTATGGCGCGCGACTCGTTGAAGCTGCCGTCTAAGAAATGCTTTCGAGAACTTTTCTGATCTTTCAGGACGCTGTTGTTCACCGCAGCACCCTTTGACCGAAAGGCCAAGCATGACGATCTGGAAAGAGTATGAACCCGAGCTCCTCACCGACCTCTACGAACTGACCATGGCAGCCAGTTATCTGGGGGAAGGAATGTGCGCAGAGGCCACCTTCAGCCTGTTCATCAGGGATTATCCCCCCCATCGCGCCTATTTCGTGGCGGCCGGGGTGGAGCACCTGAAAGAATTCATCCCGCATCTGCGGTTCAGTGCTTCGGCCATTGACTATATCGCCTCAACCGGGATCTTTAAGCCGGCCTTCCTGGAATATCTCCGGGCATTTCGTTTCACCGGGACGGTCAGGGCCATCCCGGAAGGTCGCATTTTTTTCGCTCAGGAACCGATTCTCGAGGTAACGGCCCCGATCATCGAGGCGCAGATCCTGGAAACCCTGGTGCTCAATGTGGTTCAGATGGAAACGCTCATTGCCTCCAAAGCCGCCCGCTGCGTTCACGCGGCTCGGGGAAAGGGCCTCATCGACTTTTCCTTCAGGCGGACCCAGGGTGTCGATGCCGGCGTGAAGGTGGCCCGCGCCAGCTATCTCGCCGGTTTTCTCGGGACCAGCAACATGCTTGCCGGTAAGCTCTACGGCATCCCCGTTTTCGGCACCATGGCCCATTCCTACATAACCAGCTTCAACAGCGAGATGGATTCCTTCCTGGCCTTTGCACGGGCCTTTCCCGACAATGTGGTGCTCCTCATTGACACCTACGACACCTTGTGCGGCGCCGGGAAGGCCGTCGAAGTCGCCCGCATCCTGGCTGCCGAAGGCAAGAAAGTGCGGGGCGTGAGGCTGGACAGCGGCGATCTGGTGCAGCTCAGCCGCCAGGTGAGAAGCATCTTGAATGATGCCGGCTTTGATGACGTGAAGATCCTGGTGAGCGGCAGCCTCGATGAATTTCGCCTGAAGGAACTGCTGGATGCGGGGGCCGAAATCGATCTCTTTGCCGTGGGCACGCGCATGGGGGTTTCCGCCGATGCGCCCTACTTCGATATTGTCTACAAGCTGGTGGAATACGACGGCCGACCGGTGCTCAAACTGAGCAGCGGCAAGAAGACCTGGGTGGGGAAAAAACAGGTGTTCCGCTACTATGATCAAAACGGCAGGATGGCGGAAGACCTTCTCGCTCTGGAGGGAGAAGACCATGCGGGCGGAGAACCCCTGCTCGACGTCGTCATCAGTGAAGGCAGCCTGGTGCGCCCCTTGAAGCCCTCGATACCATCCGCGATCGGTTTGCAAAGGAACGGGAAACACTTCCCCTGCGTTATCGGGATATTGCTTGCGGAGATACCTACCCGGTCAAAATCAGTGCCGCGCTCCGGGATTTGGAGGAGCGCACGGTGAACGCCCTACGCGCAGGAACAGAGAGACGCGACCTGGCAGGGAGATTTATCAAAAGGAGTTTTACTCATGATGATCGAATTTCTGGCCCTCTCGTATCACTTCCGCGCTCCTCTTGCTCGTTTCCAGCATCGTTCCCGGGTTGCAGGTGGACGGCTGGGGCTCCGCATTCGTCGGCGCCCTTCTCCTCGGTTTCGTCAATTCCTTCCTGCGGCCTCTCATGGTGCTTCTCACCTTCCCGCTCACGATCGTGACCTTCGGGCTGTTCCTGCTCGTCGTCAACGCGCTCATGCTCTCGTTGGTGGCCGCACTCGTTCCCGGCATCCACCTGCGGGGATTCGGTTCCGCTATCCTCGGGAGTGTGCTGCTGTCGCTGCTGAACCTGGCCGTCGGCGCCGTCGCCGGGCGCCCCGGGCCAACCCTCTAATCGAATAGACTGTGGGAGAGATCTCATGCTGGTATTGACCAAGGATTTCATACGAGACCATGTGGCTGATAGTCGAACCATCTATCGCCGGGGTGAGCGACTTTTTGAGAATGGCGCCTATTGCTGTAAGGAAGCCGACCGGGAGAAAGGCTCTTTTGTCTATGAAGTGGACGGCAGCTACGGCGATTACACCATCGAACTTCAATTCACCAACGGCGATGTCGACTATTCCTGCGACTGCCCGTATCCCGGAGACGGCTGCAAGCACACCGTGGCCGTTCTTCTGGACGTCATGGACCGGATAGCCTTTAGGGAGAAAGACACCGCGAGTTCTTTAGCCTCTTATATGATGCATCCTGAACCCTGGCTCAGCCCCGACAAGATCATGCATCAGGCCATTGAAGACAGAAGGAAGCGTGCGAAGACCGAGAACCTTACTATCCTCCTCGGGGAGATGTACAAAGGGGA
>CAWJQV010000032.1:0-126010 GCA_963844985.1 uncultured delta proteobacterium | reverse complement strand
AGAGTTTAAGTATCAAAGAATGGTCAATTTCATCTCTTGTTCTGCTTTCTAAGACCATGTTTGGCTGGGCACGCTGGATACCAATGATCTCTTTTTCTTTTGATCATAGGATTGGGAATGGCAGTATTGTCCCTTTTCATCTCACCAACACCGTGATCCACGCCTTGTGCCTGCTGGCAGTCATTTTGTTGGTTTTTAATCTTTTGCAGGCTTCGGGGAGAAAATGACTCTTCGTCCAAAAGAATCTCCAATTCCCTGTTTGCCGCTTTCGTTGCAGGCTTGTGGGCGCTTCATCCGGTTCAAACCAATGCGGTGACCTATCTGGTGCAGCGAATGGCATCGATTCAGGCCCTGTTCTTTATCACCTCGATTGCCTTCTACGCACTAGGGCGCAGAAGGCAGATTCAAGGGGGAAACCTTGGCAAGGTTTTCCCCTTTTATGTGGCATGTTCCATTGCGGCCGTCGGTGCATTTCTATCGAAAGAGAATTCATTGATGCTACCGGTCATGATAGTGGTTACGGAAGTCTGGTTTTTCACCCCGGATCTGCATCGCTATATTGGGAAGCGTCTAGTCACGAGTCGTAAGCTTGTCCGGGTCGTCTTGCTCATCCTCCTGTTATGCCTTGTTTTCCTCGCCGTCAAGATGCTTCAGGACCTCACGGTGGGATATGCCGGAAGGCACTTCACGATGGTCGAACGTCTCCTCACGGAAACGCGGATTGTCGTATGGTATATATCACTCCTCCTCTGGCCGGCCCCTTCGCGGATGTCTATCGAACATGATGTCGTGGTTTCCACGTCGCTGATAAATCCCCCCACTACACTCCTGGCCGCGGCCTTCTCTTCTCTTCTGGGGTGGTTAACCATCCGTTACCGAAAAAAATACCCGCTTATCACTTATGGGCTGGTCTGGTTCTTTTTGAATCTCCTAATCGAGTCCAGCATTGTCCCTTTGGAGCTAATTTTTGAACATAGGCTGTATCTTCCGTCGGTTGGATTCTCTCTTTCTTTTACTTGTGCGCTGGTTGGTGCTTTGCAATTCTTTCTCGCCAGAAAGAACGACGAGGGATTTCAAGATCATTACTTGCTGTGTCTTTGCCATGTTGGTGTCCGGACTGAGCTTCTGACTTTTTCCCGGAACGAGGCCTGGAGAAACAATATCACCATCCATCTGGATGCCGTTCTCAAAGCACCCACCATCCGCGAGCTCATGCGAACCTCGCAGTGGCTTATGGCAAGACCGGCTTCTATGATGCGGGCGATTAGTGAAGCCGAATCGGCCATCGCGCTTGGGGCAGGAACATCATGAACAATATGTGGTCGCCGCAAACGCTATCGTGGGCTCCCTGAATGGGCTCGGAAATCACCTGGAAGCAGCCGAACGGGGGAGGAGCTAGCAGAGAATTGCCCGAATCGACTCAACGCGATAGCTATGCCGAAACTGCACTTGAATATTGCCGAGGCATACCTGAAGTTGGGGCGACTGGATAAAGCGTATGACACAACTTTGAAATCCTTGACGTTTGCCCAACGATTAGGTCGGGACGCAGTTGATCTGATGCTCGTTGAAGGAATGCTCGGACAGATCCTGCAAGAATGCAGCAAATACGCAGGTGGATCTCGATGGCGATGGCGTCTATGATCCCGGGGAGCTTCCCGTCAGGACTTGGATTGCAAAGGCTTTCCTTGAGCGAGGTGAGCGGGAGGAAGCCAGGAAGTTGCTGACGCTGGCATCAGCCGAAAACCCGGAGGACATGGAAACCGTTCGTTTACTGGCGGGAATGAAAAGGGAGGATGAGCTCAACCAAGCGCAGGTGGCCAAGGAAGCCATGAAGGAGAAGTTCATATCCTCTCCCTTCTCCCGCTTCAACGCCGCCATGGCACTTGCCTATAAGCTGCGGCGTGAAAACTTGCCCTCAGGTCTTCGGGAGTTCGGTGAAAAGTCCATCGACTATGCCCTTGAGCTTCAGCCCGACGTGGCCGATGCGCACCTGCTCAAGGCCTGGTATCTTCGTGATGGCAACGAAACCGAGCAAGCCATAGCATCGGCACAGCGGGCACTGGCCGTAGACCCCGATTATGCCAAGGCGTGGGCGGGGCTGGGGTTTTTCCTCATGGAGGCGAATCAATTGGAGGAAGCGGCGAGTGCTTTCAGCAAGGCGCTCGATCTCTATCCGGGCTCTCCTCAGCGGAAGACCATCATAGAAATCATCTCCGGCATCCGGGAGAACATCCCTCTCTCAGCGGATCAAAAGAGCGCACAATAGCGGAAATCTGGATTTTCGTCATTTTTTCCAGGAATCCCCCCGAACCTCCCAGAGTTGATACCATGGGGTTTTTGAGAACACGGGGCTGAAGTATTCCGGCGAAAACGACTGGCGCAGGAAGAGTTTGTTAAAAACCGAGGGCGCCACGTTCTTGTGCATCAAAACCCCCAGACGATTCGGAACGGACAACTCAAACGCGGCGCCGCTCTGGGAGTTGAAGCGCCTGGTCTGGCTTTTCTCCCCATCCCAAACGGCAAGTTCCTGGAGGGGGATGACCTGGCCTCCTATCGTGGCGTTGCCGGTACGCAGGTCAATGTCGGTGCCGTCCCTGGCCCTGAGTCGCCCGTTTTCCTCCCGCATATCCTGGATGATCCGGTAATCCGCATGAAATCCGTCATGCTTCTGCATATCCCAGCTGCCGAACCAGAACCACCAATAGCTGGTCCGAGTGAGCAGATCATCGACAAAGAGATAAACCGGTCGCGGATGGGAAGGGAAGAAGAACTCCAGCCAATCCTCGGTGGTTTCAAGACCCGGCTGGGCGGGGAGGCGAGCGTCGTTCAGAATGCCGCGCGCCTGTTGTGGCCCGGCCGAGAGGACTTCTTTGACAAAGGCATAACCCTTCGCCTGATCATCGCCCATGGCCCGATAGACCTTATCCATGCCCGCCATTCCCCGGGCAACCCAGAAGTGCATGAAGTTGGCGGCCAGCCGCTCGTCGTCGGTCGCCAGGGGGAGGCCGTTAAAAACGGTGCGCTCCCCGGAGTGGACCGAACCGTCATTGACCGAAGCCCGCCTGGCCCAGTAAGGGATGGTGTAACCATGGTCCCACCAGGCCCAGATGACCGCATCCCGAGGGGTCTTCTGGGCGGCGAGGTCCAGCCCCGAGACGAGAATCGGGCGTTCCTTGGGCCAGTAGACCTGAGCCCGGTTGATTTCGATGAGCATCCAGGCCAAAAAAACGACCACCACCGGAGTGAGATATTTCAAAATGGCGAATCGGCCTCGCAAAGCCCACATCTCGTTGACGAACGAAGCAATACCCAGTGCCGCCACCGGCACGCAGAAAATCGCAAACCGCCTCGCAAAGAGGAAGGCAAACGTGGAGAGAAGAAAGAGCACGGAGAGAAACAGGGTCTCTTTCCAGTGCCGCCAAAACAGCGCGGCGAGGCCGCAAAGGACAACCGCAAAGACGATGAAATTGCCGCTGGACAGGGCAACCATGGTTTCGAAGGACGGTTTGACCTGTTCGCTGATGGAGACGCCGATGTTGGGAAAGGGGCCGGCGGTCTCTTTGGAGATATAGCTGAACTGGGATTGGATGACGTGGACAAACTGTGACGCCAGAGAGCTGCCCTTCCAGAGAAACAACACCAGCAGGCCCGAAAAGAGCACACCGAAAAACATCCAGCGCTCCCGGGCAGGAGGACGGTAGAAGAAAACGACAGCTACCGCCAGCGGCACCATGCAGATGGCTGTCACCACGTGAGGCGTCTGGTCCCACCACCACAAAAACAGGCCATAGGTGACCATTCCTCCAAGAAAATAATAGTAGCGACGGGTCCCGGAGGTGACTCCAAATTTGAGGAAAAAATAGGCGGCCGCCGTGGCGAAGGTCACGTTCAGACAGTCCGTGTCAAGCCACCCGAGTCCGCTCCGATACACGTAGTAAGGGAAGAGGACACTCATAAGAGCAGCGACGACGCCCATCAGAGGACCCCCGAAGAACCGCCCGAGCCCGTAAATCGGCAGAAACACCAAGACGCCGAGGACCGCCGGCATGAGCACGGCGACCCAATTCAGGGAAAGAGAAAACACTTTGGCCACGGCAGCGGTAAGCGAGGAGATGAGCGGCGGGGGCTGCGGCCGCGGAGGATAATCCGGTACGGCCCTCATTTCGTCGGTCGGAAGATAGGTTCCTTCAACCAGATCGCGGGCAAGGGTCAGATAGAAGAGGCCGTCGAGGGCGGTGAGCAAGGGCTGGCCGTTGTAGAAGGCCTTGCCGGGCTCCTTCTCCCACAGAGCCAGGTCCTCCAGACGTACCCACAAGCCCACCGCAACCACGCACACCAGGGCCAGTATCTGAAGCACCAGCCATCTTCGGGCAGTTCCCCATGAGGCGGCTGCACCGCCGGTGCGGGGAGGGATTTCTTCGACCATTTTGCTCTGCGAAACAGCCGGCTGTCGCTCGGCGGCCCCGGCTGCCTTCGCTTTTTGACTTGGAATTTGACGTCGCTTTTTCATTGCCCTCATAACCCCTGACTATGGTCAAACGGGAGCGAATGTTCAAGTCCGCCTTTTACCAACTCTCAAGAAAGAAGACAACGCCCGATCGCAACATGCGCGAAATGCCGCAAAGCCCTCAACATCCTCATCCGTCGGCGTTCCAGCAGCGTCGGCGCCCAATAGCCGTCTGCGAGAGCTGAGTCCTGCTTGATCAATACTATTCTATGGATTACTATAGGGATAAGAATCCACAGAGGAGGGTGCAAATGAAAACGATCCAGATGACAATCGACGAGTCTTTGCTGGAAGAAGTGGATCAGGTCTCTCAGGATCTAAAGACCAGCCGTTCAGCATTCATTCGCGGAGCCTTGCAGCTTGCACTTCGCCGGCATGCCATAGAGAAACTTGAACAACAGCATGCACAGGGCTATGCGAAAAACCCTGTGCAACCCGGTGAGTTTGATGTGTGGCAAGCGGAACAGGCATGGGGGGACGCATGATTCAGGGGGATGTATACTGGTACACCTTCAAGGAACCCGACAAGCGCCGTCCGGTTGTCATCCTCACTCGCAATTCTGCCATTGCCTTTCTCACCGCTCTCACTGTTGCCCCGATTACGAGCACGATCAGAGGAATCCCTACCGAAGTTGTGCTCTCTCAGGCCGATGGTCTGGTCGCAGATTGTGCAATAAATCTGGATAACATTCAAACCGTTCAAAAATCAAAACTGGGTGCGTTCATATCACACCTGTCGGAGCGCCGTATGCATGAAGTCCGGAGGGCGGTTGAGTTTGCCTTTGGTTTTGATGCACTTCTTCGACCGGAGGCCATCAGAACGAAATATTGGAAGACGTGATGCTGATTCTTGGAATTGAAACCTCCTGCGATGAAACGGCGGCGGCGGTGGTGGAAGACGGCGCCCGCATCCGCTCCGATGTCATTGCGAGTCAGATCGCCCTGCACAGTCCTTACGGCGGAGTGGTGCCGGAGCTTGCTTCCCGAAAACACGTGGAGGCAATCCTGCCGGTCATTGCCCGGGCGCTCGATGAAGCCGGAACAACCCGCAGCCGGCTCGACGCCGTTGCCGTGACTCAGGGTCCCGGGCTGGTCGGAGCCCTTTTGGTGGGACTCAGCGCCGCCAAGGCCCTCGCCTATGCCCTCGATCGCCCCCTGATTGCCGTGAATCATCTGGAAGGGCACATGCACGCTGCCTTTCTCGGGCGCGAACCGATTGCCGAACCTTTCATATGTCTGGTGGTTTCCGGCGGCCATACGGCTCTCTACCGGGTTGACCCCGAGGGACAGAGCCGCTCTCTGGGGTCCACACGGGACGATGCTGCCGGGGAGGCCTTTGACAAGGTGGCCAAATTATTGGATCTGGGATATCCCGGCGGGGTGGTGATCGATCGGCTGGCTGCCAGGGGGAACCCTCAAGCCTTTCAATTCCCCAAGGCCACCATCAACCAGGATTCACTGGAATTCAGCTTCAGTGGCATCAAAACCGCGGTGGCGAACTTCGTGCGTCGGTTCGGGAGCCCCTGTCATTCCGGCGGGGCCGCTCCCTACCGCCTGGAAGACCTGGTGGCGAGCTTTCAGGAAGCCGTCGTCGATGTCCTGGTCGAGAAAACCGTCAAGGCGGCCAACCTCTGCGGCCTGAAGAACGTGGCGGTGGTGGGAGGAGTTGCGGCGAACTCGCGCCTGCGTCACCGCCTGCAGGAGGAAGCCGCCTACCATCGCATCAACTTGCACCTGCCGTCGCTCCGCTACTGCACCGACAATGCCGTGATGATTGCCGCCGCCGCTTACACGGTCTGGAAACGGTCGGGATTCTGCCCCCATCCGCTGGAATTGGATGCTTTTTCGAGGTGGCTCTGACAAGTGACAAGTGACAAGTGACGAGTTACGAGTGCGAGTGAAGAGTGACTGGGAACTGTGGGCTGGTGACCGGGGGTCAGTATAGGTCGGTAGAAGGGAGCTCGCCGGGTATGAGAGGGTCAGGCTCACAGGCTGGCTCAGCCTTGGCAACGGGGGACGTCAAATGTCATGCACGCAGACGACGCAAGAGACTCCGCCCGCTTGCAGCAGCCAAGCGCGCAACAGCTAAGAGCCAAGAGTCCAAGAGCCAACTGATGTTCATTAATCCCCGGGAATATTTTCGCGGCCACGGCGCGAGCCCCAGGAAGCGTTTCGGGCAGCACTTTCTGACGCAACCCCAAACGGCTGAGCGGATCGTGGCGTGCGCGGAGCTTTGCCCTTCGGACGTGGTGGTGGAGGTCGGGCCCGGTCTGGGGGCGCTCACCCGGTTTATCCTGCCCCGGGTCGCGCGGTTGCACCTGGTGGAATTGGACCGCGACCTGGCGGCTTTCCTGGAAACCGACCTGGCCGACCCCGATGCCAAGGCTTCATTTCATCGGCAGGACATCTTGCGTTTCGACTTCCATTCCCTCGCCGAAAGGGAAGGGCAGGGCCTTGTGGTGATGGGAAATCTGCCCTACAACATCAGTTCTCCACTCGTTTTTCGGCTGCTTGAGTCGCGGAACTGGATCAAACGGGCGGTGCTCATGGTGCAGAAGGAGGTGGGCGCGCGGCTGGCGGCCGACCCGGGAGGCAAGGAATACGGGGTCCTCTCGGTCCTGCTTGGGGTCTATGCCCGGGTGCAGTCGCTCTTCGTCGTCGGGCCCGGGCAGTTTTACCCTCCTCCCGCGGTAGATTCACTGGTCGTTTCAATTGCTTTCAGGGACTTGCCTGCTTCGGGCGGTCCTTCCTTTGCTTATCTGCGGAACCTCGTCAACACGAGCTTCCAGCAGCGTCGAAAGACCCTTTCAAACAGCTTGAAAGGCTTTGCCGGGATAGATGCGACAACCTTTCAGAATGCTTTTCGAATGACCGGCATCGATCCCCGAAGAAGGCCCGAAACCCTCAGTGCGCAGGAATTCGTCGCTCTCGCCGAGGCGTTGGAGACCGGAAATCGGGCGGACATGCCCGTCCGAATACCCAGGTGAGGGGGGGGGTTATCAAGTGCTTGCAATGACGTTCTCACCCCCACCCGGCCTCCCCCATCGAGGGGGAGGAGAAATTCGGAGCCTGGGGTGACAGTGACCCGGTGGTCGGAACAAAGAGAAGAGGTGGCCTTATGGAGATTACTTGCTATGGCGCTGCGCGCTGTGTTACCGGTTCCTGCTTCCTGCTCGATAACGGGAAGAAGTATCTGATCGACTGCGGGCTTTTCCAGGGCGGGAAGGAAATGGAAAGGCGCAACCGGGAGCCGTGGGGGTTTCATCCCGGTGAGGTGTCCGCGCTCTTCCTCACTCATGCCCACATCGATCACTGCGGCCGTTTGCCCAAACTGGTACGGGACGGGTTTCGCGGAAAAATCTATACCACTCTGCCCACTGCCGAACTCACCAAAATCCTGCTCCTGGATTCGGCGCACATTCAGGAAGTGGAAGCCGAGCTCCAGACTCGCAAAAACCGCCGCAGAGGCAACCCCGAGATCGCACCCCTTTATACCGTTGCCGATGCCGAGGCCTGTTTCCCGCTCCTGGAAGTCGTTCCAAGAGATGAGCTGATTCGCGTGGATACCCGCCTGGGCGTCTGCTTCCGTAATGCCGGCCACATCCTGGGGTCGTCGATTCTGGAAATCTGGACGGGTTCGCCTTCCGCGGAACATAAGGTGGTTTTCTCGGGGGACCTGGGCAATAAGGACCAGCTTATTGTCCAGGACCCGCAGTCGATCTTCGCCGCCGACACGCTCCTGGTTGAATCGACTTACGGGGACCGCAACCATAAGTCCCTTGAGGAAAGCCGTGCGGAGCTCCTTGAAGCCATTCTCTACAGCTATAAGCATCGTGAGAAGGTGATCATTCCCGCCTTCGCTGTCGAGCGGACTCAGGAACTCCTCTATGTGCTCGGGGAGTTCTTCCGCGACGGGCTCATCCCGTCGATGCCGGTCTACGTGGACAGCCCCCTCGCCATTGCGGCAACCGAGATCTTCCGGCGGATGCGGGATGACTACGATGAAGCCGCCGCGGCGATCGTGAACAGCGGTCGCGACCCATTTGCCTTTCCCCAGCTGGTCCTGACCCGGAGCGCCGAGGAATCCATGGCGATCAACCGCACCGATGGGCCGGCCATCATCATCGCCGGCAACGGCATGTGCACCGCCGGACGCATCAGACATCACCTGAAACACAATCTCTGGCGCAGTGGCGTCTCCCTGGTGATCGTCGGTTTTCAGGCGGCGGGCACCCTGGGCCGCAGGCTTGTCGATGGTGAGCGGATGGTCAAGCTGTACGGCGAAAATATCGTGGTGCGGGCGAAGGTCTTTACTATCGGCGGCTTTTCCGCGCATGCGGATCAGGCACTGCTGCTCGACTGGCTCAGTCATTTTCAAAATCCGAAAATGCAGGTCTATGTGATCCACGGGGAGCCGAACGTCAGTGAAACCTTTGCTGGTCTGGTGACTGGCCGCTTCGGGTTTTCGACGCACGTCCCCGCCATCGGGGAAGTGATCCCCCTTGGCCCCATCCGGGCAGGGGTAGCCCCGATGGAGGCCGCGGCACCGCAAGCCGAACAACTGCTCTCGCGGCTTACGCAGAAGGCCAGAGAACTGCAGGGATTATTGGCCGCTTCTCCCCCTGAACTGCGCACGGAGCTGTGGGCGCAAGTGGAAACCGAACTGGCTTCCACCGAAGGGCGCCTCGATGCCGCCATGCTGAAGGTGAAGAAAGTAAGGAGTAAGCAGTAAGCAGTAAGGAGTAAGCAGTAAGGAGTAAGCAGTAAGGAGTAAGGGTAGGGATTGGGCACTGAGGAGCTTGCAGCAGGCCCTGCACAATAGAATACGCTCCGAATTCGGTTCGTCGGGAGTGCGAACCCCCCTGACTTGGCAAATCACAAAGAATCAAACCCCCCTTTGGCAAAGGAAGGGTGGGGGGATTTCATTCAGAAACGGGTATCCTGGCTATTTTCCTGGATTCGGGTGTTCGCCGGAATGACGCGGAAGACCGCGGTCTTGCTGCTTACTCCCTACTCCCTACTCCCTACTCCTTACTGCTACTGCTCACCAGAGGCATGAGCATGCTGCCCTTCTTGTCCGCAGTGTCGACGGTAACCGTGAGGGACATTCCCACTGCGAGGGGATGATCCGGGGGTAACGGCCCGTCAAACTGAATCTTGACCGGGACCCGCTGCACCACCTTAATCCAGTTCCCGGTGGCGTTTTCTGCCGGGAGCAGGGAGAAGGCGGCACCGGTTCCCGCGCGCACCCCGGTCACTCGGCCCCGAAAGGCGTAGCCGGGGTAGACATCGGCTTCGATTTTCGCCGGTTGGCCCAGGCGGACGTTCGTGAGTTGCGTTTCCTTGAAGTTCGCTTCCACGTAGATGTCCTGAAGGGGCACCACAGCCATCAGGGCCTGTCCCGGCTGGATGCGGTCACCCACCTGGATGCTCTTCTGAGCGATCACCCCGTTGATCGGTGCGGTGATGGTGCAGTAGGAAAGATTGAGCTGAGCGGCTTCCACGTCGGCTTTTGATTTGTCGCGCTTGCCCTTGAGGGCCGAAACCCGGTAGCGTTGAATCTGAACGTTGTAGCGCTCGCTCTGGGCGACATCCAACTGGGCCCTGGCGCGCCCCACGCTTTCGGTCGCAGCCGCCAGCGCCGCACGCGCGGCCGCCCTTTGGGCATCGGTTGCTCCCGACTGCGCCTTGGCTTTATTGAAAGCGTTTCGTGCCTGGTCCTGCTGGCGCTCGGGGGCCGCTCCCTGACGGTAGAGGTTCTCGAAGCGCTCGAAATCCTTCTTCGTCAGCGACAGGTCGGCGGAAGCGGCTGCTTGCCGATTCTCCAGTTCGTCAATCCGGTGGCGAGCCTCCTGTTCGTTGTCCCGGGCGGCTTGGAAAAAGGCCTCCGCGGCCAGGACCTGGGCTGCCGTCTGTTGATCGATCTGGGCTATAGCCACCTCTGCGCCGAGCAGTTCCGCTTCGTCCTGAGCCAGCTGCGCCCGGGCCTTTTCCAAGGCCACCCGGTAGTCGGCCGGATCGAGTTCCAGCAGAACCTGCCCGGTTTCCACCGGAAAGTCGTTCTCCACGAAGAGCCGGAGGACCGTTCCCGGCACCCGGCTGCCGAGTTGGGCCGTGTCCGCCTTGACATAAGCGTTGTCGGTGCTGATACGGTTCCGCATGAAAGACCACCAGTAGGCCGTACCGAGCAGAAGAAACGTCCCCAGACCGATGGCAAACCATTTGAGATGATGGCCCTGAATGCGCCGGTTGTTCGGCGGTTCAGAAGCCGGCATGGTATTCTCGGTCATGATCGAAGAAAGCCTGTTGCTTCGTATTCATGCTGTCGGTTCACTGCGGCGGTCGTGGAATTAAGAACGTTACAATGAACCCCTCTGCCTATTGGTGCAAGGGGAAGGTTTATCCCCGACCAGGCAGCAGCCATTTCCATAAAACCACCAGGAGCGGATTCCCTCACTTGGGCTGCTTGCCCTGGGCCCTGGGCGTTTTCGGGGGAACAGCGTCATCCAGAAAAGGCCCTCCGACGGCCCTTTCCAGGTCCGCCCAGGCCAGCTTGAACCCGTAAAGCGCCTCGTAATAATCCACGCGTGACTGGGACAGCAGCACCTGGGCGTTCAGAACTTCGAGGAAAATCACCAGCTGTTCCCGGTACTGGATTGTGGTCATGCGCTCGTTTTCCTCAGCCTGCTTCAGAGCCGCTTGTGCCGTAGAGAGGTTTTCTCTGGCCACCCCGAGCTGCTCGAAGGAATCTTCCACCTGCAGGTGAATCTGTTGCTTCAGTTCGCTGCGCTTTTCTTCCAGGGCCTTCTGACGATACTTGAATTCCTTTGCCATGGCATCCGTCTTGCCGCCTTCGAACCAGTTCCAGTCGACGCGCAGGCCGACGGCTGCATTGTGATCGTTGGAGAAGGGGTTGTTGTTGGCCACGAAATTGTCTCCGTCCCGGTAGTACATGGCATACCCGGAAAGTCGCGGATAGTAGCGACTGCGGGCCGCCGTGATGCCCTCCTCGGCCTGCCGGATGGCGGTCTGGATGGAAAGGTACTCGGGACGCCTTTCATCCGCCAGGGAATTGAGGCGCTCCAGGGGCGGGGCTTCCTGCAAACGGATTTCTCCCTCGAAGAGGGTCAGAGCGGTCTGGAGGTCGATATCGAGGATCTGATTCAGCCTCGATCTGAGGATTGTAAGCTGTTTGCCGGCGGTCCTCTCCCGCTGTCGGGCTTGGGCCAGGACGACGTCGGCCTTGAGCACGTCATTCTGCGCGACAAAGCCCTGGTCGAAATTGGCCTGGGCGTTTCGGCGCTGTACTTCGAGGCTGCTCACGTTGTCCCTGGCCACCTGGAGCAGTTTCTGGCCGAGCAGGACATTCCAGAACGCGCGCTCGACATCGCGCACGGTATTGAGACGGGTCTCTTCCCGGCGGTTTTCGGCCATCTTCAGGTTCATCTTGGAAATGTTCAGCTGGGAACTCAGGGCGAAGCCCGTGAATATGGGCTGATTGAGCTGGAGGTCCCATCGATTCACGGACTGAGGGGCAATTTGAAACTGCATATCGTCAAAAACCGCATAGGGGTCATCCCTCCAATTCCTGAAAAGGTAACTGAGGTCCACTTTGGGGAAGAAATCGGCCCGCGCCTGTTTGACCTGTTGCGCGACGGATTCCACCTCCTGTTTGGCCGCCAGGTAGCCGCGATTGTGAGCGACCGCAAATTCAATGGCATCGTTCAGACTCAGCGGCTGCAGGGGAAGGGCCGACGGTGCATCGGCGGCCCGGGCGGGCCCCTGCCAGATGAGCAGGGTCAGCACCATCAGCAAAAAGAATGTCACCGCCTTGGTCCTGGTGAGTACAAGTGAGCGGGGGTCTGTTTGCTTGCTCGCTAAAGCGTTTACAAGTCCCCCTTTTCCAAAGGGGAATTCAGGGGGATTTTTGGACGAGCATTCTTTCAAAGCGCCCCCGGCCCCCCTTTGCAGAAGGGGGGAGCCTGAGCTTTCCACAGTTGGCGAATTAATTCTGCCGACTAGATTCATACAGATAACCTGGAAGTTTCCGGTGGACAGCCACTTTCTTCTGCACTGCTAGCGCGCAAATTCTTGATGGGTTATCAAGAAATCTTATGTAAGTACTGGTTTTCTTCGTGTTCTCTGAGTCTCTGCGGTGAATTTTGTTTCTGAATCAATTGGGCCAAGGTAGAAAAACCGAGCTCTGCCAGGCTTGCGACGACGTGATCGGCCCCCTTCAGTTGGTCCGCAGGGAAGGAGTTGGTCACCCCAATGACGAAGAGCCCCGCACCTTTCGCCGCCTGGATCCCCGCCGGTGTGTCTTCAATGGCCAGGCAAGAGTCGGGGTCGAGGGCGTCCTGCGAGAAATCCAAACGCAGCCGATCGAGCGCCTTGACGTAAGTTTCGGGGTCGGGCTTGCTCCGTTGGACGTCGTCGGCCGCAACGATCACGGGAAAATGCCCTGTTAATCCCAGGCCATGGACAAACGCCTCCACTTCCCGGCGAAGGGCCCCCGATGCCACCGCCAGCGGGACCCGGTGGGCCGCAAGGTCACGCACCAGAGCGACCACCCCTGGAAAGCTCGGGATGCCCACTTTTATCATTCCGTGAAGTACTTTTTCTTTGGCGTGAATGAGGTGGGTGAGGGCGTCCCCGTCGAGCGCCCGACCCGCCTCCCGAAAGGCTTCCAGGAAAGCATCCCGATCATCGAAGCCGATGTAATATTCGAGATAGTGTTCATAGGAATGCCCCAGTCCGAGCGGGCCGAGCACTGTCTGAAACGCCCGGTAATGGAGCGGTTCGGTGTCTACCAGCACCCCGTCGCAGTCGAAGATCACTGCTTGCAACCGGCCATTAGCCATTATCACGTTCCTTGATTTCCACCATGTTCTCTCATGTGCAAACAAGGCCTTCTTTATCACGTTTTGGAGGTCATCGGAAAGGCTTTAATCGGTGATGTTCCCGCCCTCTTTTTCCTTGTGTCAAACGGGGTCGGTTCTTGTAGAAGCCGCTTTGGGAAGCACTCTCCATCGACACCACATGACGACAGCAGCCCGAATGACAGTGGCGAAGCGCGTTGCTCTGGAGCGGGTTTTGTAATATACCACTCTGCGGAATGTTGTTTAGAGGAAGGATGCGGGCGTTGCGACCTGAAGATGAACTGATGCTTTGTTCGGCGCGCACTCTTGTCGATGACCGGGGCGCCGAGCGTATGCGCTCCCTGCTGAGGGGAGGCATCGACTGGGCCTCCTTCATCGAGTCGGCGGGCCGCCAGGGCGTCTTGCCCCTGGTCTACCGAACGCTCAGAACGAGATTTCCGGATGCCGTCCCGGAACGGGCCTTCCACAAGCTTCGCCTCAACTACGCCGCCAACCTGGGGCACAATATCATGCTGACGAGGGAACTGCATCGGATCATCGATTTACTCGAGACGAGCGGGGTCCGATCCATCCCCATCAAAGGTCCTTCGCTGGCGGTCTACGCATACGGGGACCTTGCCCTCCGGAGCTTCGGTGACCTCGACCTCCTGGTGCGTGCCCGTGATGTCGCGAAAGTGAGGACCATCTTCACTGAAAACGGTTATCACCCGAGCCTGGAGTTGCCGCGGGACCAGGAACCGCGCTTTCTGCGTTTCCACTTCGAACGCGCCTTTGCGCACCGCGATCGACCGGTCCTTTTCGAAGTCCACTGGGCCCTGGATTACCCCTATTACTCATTTGCCGCCGTTTCAGAACGCTCATGGGAGCGCTGCCAAACGATCGCGCTCGAAGGTCGACCCATCCTCTCGCTCGCTCCCGAGGAACTGCTCATCTTTCTCTGCGCTCATGGGGCGAAGCACCGTTGGGAGCGGCTGGCCTGGATCTGCGATGTTGCCGAGCTGACCCGCAACTGTTGCTCATTGCGGTGGGACGATGTGATCGACCGGGCGGAGCAGTCCGGCTGCAAAAGGATGCTGGGGCTCGGGCTTCTTCTGGCAAATGAACTCCTGGGCGCGCCCCTTCCCGGGGACGTTGCCGAGCGCACAATGGGCGATCGGGCCGTGCCGGCCCTTGCGGCTCGGGTGCGAGACAGCCTCTTCGGCGAGACCGAGGGGGGTCACCTTGAAGACGGCGAGCCGGAGGTCAATTTCTTTTTCATCCGGACCATGCTGAACCCCGGCGACCGGGTTAAGGGGCTTCTGGGCGCCCTTCTCATTCCCAATGCCTTCGAGCTCGGCCTCGTGCCGTCTTACGCCTTCGTCTTCCCGCTCTACTTCCTGATTCGACCTCTCAGGTTGATGGGAAAGGCCCTGAAGTGGATGGCAGGCGGCTTTCGATCCCGCAACTCGGAACTCGGGACCCGCAACGCGGACCTTTTCAGAGCAAAGATGGCGGAGAAAACAAAAATCAGCAGTTAGGAGTTTCGCTTCAGTGATCGCGGTCCAGGGAGTCAGCAAGCTTTTGGGTAAAAAGGAGCTTTTCCGCGACGTTTCGTTCCACATCGAGCCCGGGGAGCGGATCGGGCTGATCGGGTCGAACGGGTCCGGCAAGACGACCCTTTTCCACATCATGCTGGGGGACATGGAACCGGACAGCGGCACGGTGAGCAAACCCAAGGCCATGCGCTTGGGATACCTGCCCCAGGAATGGACGCCGCACGCGGACAAAACGGTGCTTTCTTATGCCATGGATGTCCATGAGGAACTGAATGCCGTTCAGGCGGGGCTGAGGCTGCTGCAGGAATCGTTGGGGAAGGAGAACGACGAGGAAAGCGCCGGCGAACTGGCACGGCGCCAGTCACACCTGCTGGAAAAGCTGGAGCATCTGGGGGGCTACGACCTGGAAGCGCGGGCCTGCCGCATCCTTGCCGGGCTCGGTTTCGATAACGAGCAAATGAACCGGCCGGTCTCGACTTTGAGCGGAGGCTGGGCCATGCGCCTGGAGCTGGCTCGGCTGCTGCTGTCCGAACCCGACCTTCTGCTCCTCGATGAACCCACCAACCATCTCGACCTGGAGTCGCTGCTCTGGCTGGAGGAGTACCTGCTGGGCAGTTCTTCGGCCATCGTGCTCGTTTCTCACGACCGCGCCTTTCTCAACCGGGTGGTGACCCGCATTTTAGAACTGGAACAGGCCCAGCTGCATGAATACGCCGGGAACTACAACGACTACCTCGAGGAAAAAATCCTGCGGCGCCGGATTCAGCAGGCCTCATTCAAGAACCAGCAGGAGCGCATCCGGCAGATGGAGCGCTTCATCGAGCGCAATCGCGTGCGCAAGGACCGCGCCCGACAGGCCCAGAGCCGCATGCGGCAGTTGGAGAAGATCGAACGGATTGAAGCCCCGGTCCAGGATGCCCGAATTCATTTCACCTTTCCGGAACCTCCGCGGTCGGGCAAGAGGACGATGGAACTGCGGCAGGTTTGGAAAGCTTACGGCGAAACGGTGGTTTACGACGGGATCGACCTGGTGATCGAGCGCGGCGATCACATCGCCTTTTTGGGGAGGAACGGCGCGGGGAAGAGCACGCTGTTGAAAATTCTTG
Organism: uncultured delta proteobacterium; assembly: GCA_963844985.1. GTDB lineage: Bacteria > Desulfobacterota > Syntrophobacteria > Syntrophobacterales > Syntrophobacteraceae > JADGQM01. Next base: position 109,980 of record CAWJQV010000032.1, on the reverse strand, counting down.
CCGGTACCGAAGCGATCTCCGGCGGGGAGCGTTTGCCGGGGCATCAGACGGTCCTGGGGTATTACGCGCAATACCAGTGGGAACAGCTGCGGCCGGAATGGACGGTGCTCGAAGAAGCGTCCTCGGTTGCAGGGGAGATGACCCAGACGCAGCTCCGCGGAATGCTCGGCGCTTTTCTTTTCAGCGGGGAAGACGTGCAGAAGAAGGTTTCGGTCCTGAGCGGCGGCGAGAAAGCCCGCCTGATTCTCTGCAAGCTGCTCCTTCAGCGCCCCAATTTCCTGCTCCTCGACGAACCCACGAACCATCTGGATATCACCTCGCGGGAAGTCCTGGAAGGAGCCCTGGAAACGTTTTCCGGCACCATTTGCTTCATCAGCCACGACCGGCATTTCATCAATCGGATCGCAAACAAGACCCTGGTTGTGGACTCCGGCCGGATCCATCTCTTTCCGGGAAACTACACGGACTATCAGGAAATCTGGAAACAGCGGCTGGAGACGCCGTCCGGTCGATCAGCGGCTCAGGAAGAGGAGGCAAGAACCGATCCCGCCCCGCTGCGCAAGGACCAGGGTCGGAAACGGTTGGAGGCGGAACGGAGAAACCAGCTCTTCCGGATCAAGAAACCGATCCAGGATCGCCTGGAGGAGATCGAGGCCGAGTTGGAGACGGCGCAGGAACTCCTGGATTCCCTTACCACGCGCTTGGCAGATCCCGCGACCTACCAAAACGGAAACACGGTCCAGGATCTGCAGAAAGCTTATCAACAGGGGCAACAAAAGATCGGGGAGCTGACCCGCGACTGGGAGGATTCGGCTTCCCGGCTGGAGGAAATTGAACAGCGCTTTATCACCGGCTTGAACTGAAGCCGGTCAAGGAATAATCCGAATGGACATTCACCGCCTGGAAGTGTTCTGCAAGGTCGTCGAGATGCAAAGTTTCACCAGGGCTGCCGATGCCGTCTTCCTGACTCAGCCCACGGTCAGTGAGCACATTCGAGCGCTGGAAGAGCTGGTGGGCGAGAAGCTCGTGGACCGGCTCGGCCGCGAGGTGCTCCCGACATCGGCTGGCAAAATCCTCTATCAGTACGCACGCGACATCATCCGGCTGCGCGATGAAGCCCTCCAGGCCATCGACCGTTACAAGGGCACCCTTTCCGGCCATTTGACCATCGGGGCGAGCACCATTCCGGGCACTTACATCCTGCCGGGGCTCATCGGCTCTTTTAAGGCCCGCTACCCCGCCATTCAGATCACGCTCCACATCTCCGACAGTGCCGAAGTGGTCGAACGAATCATCGACGGCGGTCTTGAGGCCGGGCTGATCGGGGCCCCGTGGGACGATCGCCGCATTGTCCTGGAAGAAGTTTTTTCCGATGAACTCGTGCTCGCCGTGCATCCGGGGCATCCCTGGGCAGGCGGACGGGCGGCCACTCTGGAGGATCTGGCGAAGGAACCGTTTATCCTGAGGGAGCGAGGGTCCGGGACGCGTCGGGTCATGGCCCGGGCCCTGGAAGCGCACGGCTTCAACCCCGCGCGGCTCCACGTGGTCGCCGAAATGGGTTCGACCGAGGCCATCCGCCAGGGGATCAAAGCGCGCATCGGGGTTTCGATTCTATCGTCCCATGCGGTAGTCGAAGACATCCAGCGCGGGACCATCGCCCGAATCGAGCTCGAGGGCGTCTCGATCACCCGCTCCTTTTACCTGGTGCAGCGGAAAAACCGGCAGTCTTCCCCGCTTTGCATCGCATTCCTGAAGCATCTTCGAAGCGAGGCGGGTCTTCCCGAAGAACCTGTTTCCCCGGCGCCGAACTCCGGGCTCCCTTGACCCTGCGGAGGGGATGAGCCTCCGCATATGATGAAAATGCCGCGCTGCCCAAAGAACTTGATGTCGTAATATGAGTTCTATACAATCAGAAACATGCGCCCGAAAGGCAAGCTTTATCGGGTCGGGTCTTGTTGCGCCGGTTGCACGGGACCTCGGCGGATCAGCACTATCCGGAGGAAGAGGATGATACCGTGCGGGCTGAGCCGTTTGCCGAGATCGAGATCAAACTCAGCGACCTTTGGTTGGATTGACAAGGAAAGGCCCACGGGCACTGACACACTTCTATCGATCAAAGGAAAGGATTGACCATGAAACTGCTTGTCGATGAACGCGACGTAAAGTTTGTCCTTCACGAACAGTTGCGCATTGAGGAGCTGTGCAAATATCCGAAGTACGGCAGTTTTTCTCAGGACCTTTTCGATATGGCGCTGCAGGAAGCCGAGAAGCTGGCCGAGAAGGAATTCTACCCGACCAACCGGGACGGTGACCGGCAGGGGTGCCGGTTCGAAGCGGGTGAGGTCAAGGTCCCGGAATCCTTTCACCGGGCTTATCAGCGCTACTGCGAAGGCGAGTGGTTGGCCATAAGCGATCCTCCCGAGGTGGGCGGGCAGGGGTTTCCGCTGGTTATTGCCAATGCCTGCATCGAGTTATTCGGGGCGGCCAACTGGTCCCTGTTCATGTACCCGGGACTCACCCACGGCGCCGCCCGCTTGCTCCAGGAATTCGGTTCCCCGCAACTGCAGGAACGCTACATGCACAAACTCTTCGCCGGCGAGTGGGCGGGCACCATGTGCATGACCGAACCGCAGGCGGGAAGCGATGTCGGGAGCCTGCGCACGCGCGCCGTGCGCCTGGACAACGGGGCCTATAGAATATCCGGGCAAAAAATCTTCATCTCGTCGGGCATGCACGATCTGACCGCAAACATCGTCCATATGGTGCTCGCTCGCATCGACGGGGCCCCCAAAGGCGCCCGGGGCATTTCCATTTTTGTCGTGCCCCGGCTTCGCTGCGATGACGACGGCGCCCTCGTCGACAATGACGTCACGTGCACCGGGATCGAGCACAAAATGGGCATCCACGGCTCCGCCACCTGTTCCCTCAGCTTTGGCGAAAACGGCGCCTGCATCGGCTATCTGCTGGGTCGGGAAAACAGCGGCATGCGGATCATGTTCGAAATGATGAATGAGGCGCGTCTGTTTGTCGGCATGCAGGGCCTGGCCCAGGCGAGCACCGCCTATCTGCACGCGCTCCAATACTCAAAGGAACGGCTGCAGGGGGCCCCGGTCGAGCGGATGAAGGATGCCGAGGCGCCGCGGGTCCCGATCATCCACCACCCGGATGTGCGACGGATGCTCATGTTCATGAAGAGCAGCACCGAGGGGATGCGAGCCCTGCTCTACCTGGCGGCCTATTGCATCGACCGGGTGCGCGCCGCCCAATCGGATGAAGAAAGAGAGCGCTTTCAGGGACATGTGGAACTCCTGATCCCGATCTGCAAGGCGGTCGGGAGCGACCTGGGCTTTCGGGTCTGCGAGACGGCGATTCAAGTCTACGGGGGGTACGGTTACGTAACCGAGTATCCCGTCGAACAGTTGCTCCGCGACTGCAAGATCGCCTCCATCTATGAAGGAACCAACGGCATTCAGGCCCTCGACCTGGTCGGCCGAAAGCTGACCCTGAAGCGCGGCCAGTTCTTCAAGAACGCGCTCTCCTCGATGACGGAAATCTTTGAAAAAATCCGGAACAATTTTAACTTGCGGGAACTGGTGGCGATCTATGAAGAGGCTCAGGAAAGCGTCATCCAGGTGACCAAGTTCTTTGCCCTGAAGGGGATGACCGACGAGTTCCATGTGCCGCTCCTCTATGCCAAACCCTACCTGGACCTGTGCGGCGACGCGACGATGGGCTTTCTGCTCCTCTGGCAGGCTCACATCGCGGATCGGAAGCTCCAGGAAATCTACCGGGATCACCGCGCCGGGGATGACAAGACCCGGCAGGAGATCCTGACGAGCAACCGGAGCGCGGCCTTTTATTTCGGTAAGATTGCTTCGGCGCGCTTCTTCATCAACCAGGTCCTGACCCTTGCCCACGGCCGGGCGCGGGCGATCATGAACAACGACAAATCGGCGCTCGAGATTCCGGAGTACGGGTTTACGCTGTAGGAGGGCCGTGAACAGTGATGAGTGACGAGTGACAGTAACGAGTGACGAGTGACAAGTGACAAGTAACGAGCCAAGAGCCAAGAGCTAAGAGCCAAGAGCCAAGAGCTGAGGGGGGTTTTCATGAAGGCGAGGGATGTGGTGGTTGTGGATGGGGTGCGTACGGCTTTTGGAAGGGCAGGCGAGAAGGGCTACTTCTGGCTGACGCGGGCCGACGACCTCGTGGTGAAGGTGATTCGCGAGTTGCTGCGGCGCAACCCGCAGGTGACCCCGAAGCATGGTTGAGGAAAATGTTTGGGGGGCCACCACCCAGGAGGGCGACCAGGGGCTGACCCTCGGGCGCACCAGCGCTTTGCTCGCCGGATTGCCTGAAAGCTGTGCGGGGTTCTCCATCGATCGCATGTGTGCCGGCGGTTTGACGGCGGTCACCGCGGCCGCCTCGGAAATTGCGCTCGGCGCCTGTGACGTGGCCATTGCCGGCGGTGTCGAGCACATGAGCCACCACCCGATGGGCGCCACCGCCGACCCGAACCCGCGCTTTCTTGCCGACCGGCTGGTTTCCGAGGATGCCCTGTCGATGGGCAAGACTGCGGAAAACCTTCACGACCTGTACCCCGACATCACCAAGGAGATGGCCGACGCCTACGCCCTTCAGTCGCAAAAAAAGGCCGTTTTGGCCTACCGCGAAGGCAAAATTCAGGAAATGATCGTTCCCATGACGGTCTATACCAGGGAAGGCTGGATGGTGGCCGACCGGGACCAGCAGCCCCGACCGGAGACCACCATGGAAGGCCTGCAAGACCTCAAAGCCCCCTTTCGGGCACAGGGCCGGGTGACGGCGGGCAACGCTTCCGGGCTGAACGACGGCGCGTGCGGCCTGTTGCTCATGAGCGAAGAGCGGGCGCGGGAGTTGGGTGTGGTCCCCAGGATGCGCCTGGTGGGATATGCCTACGCCGGAGTGAGGCCGGAAATCATGGGCTACGGGCCGATTCCTTCGACGAAGAAGCTCTTTGCCCAAACCGGGCTGGCCATGGCGGACATGGGCCTGATTGAACTGAATGAAGCTTTTGCCGTGCAGTGCCTGGTGTTTATGAAGGAATTCGGGTTGAAGCTGCCGGATGACGAGCGGCTCAATCGGCTTGGAGGAGCCATTGCCTTCGGCCATCCCCTGGCGGCCTCGGGGCCGCGCCTGGTGATGCACCTGATGCACCTTTTTGCCTCCCGCCCCGAGGTGCGATATGGCCTTGCCGCGCTGTGCGTCGGCCTGGGTCAGGGGGGATCGGCGATCTGGGAAAACCTGAAGGATGGCTCTTAGCTCTTGGCTCTTGGCAATGGACGCGATTGGCCGACCACCGACCACTAGCCACTGACCACTAGTCACTGCTCTCAAGGAGATGAACCATGGCTGAACCAATTACCCGTTTCCACAACCGATTCTACCAATCTGCGGTGGGAAAGATTGCCCTCGTGACCATGGACAACGGTCAGGACTACAAGCGTCCCAACACTTTTGGTGAAGCTGCCATGCATTCTCTCGGCGAGACTCTGGATGTCATCTCGCGGGAACCGGACGTTCGAGGGCTGATGCTCACGGGTAAACCCTATATCTTTGCCGCGGGCGCCGACCTCACCGAAGTGCCCTTTATCACGACCTTCGAACAGGGCTATCAGATCGGGCGTCTCGGCCACACGGTGATGAAACGGATCATGGATTTGCCCTACCCCACCTTGGCGGCCATCAACGGCGTGGCTCTGGGCGGAGGGTTGGAGATTGCGCTCTACTGCCGCTATCGCACGGTCCATCGCAGTGTCCAGGCCATCGGCTTCCCGGAATGTTTCCTGGGCCTTATCCCGGGCTGGGGTGGGTCCACCCTGACGCCCCAAGCTGATCGGTCCCGAGAAGGCCCTTCAGCTCATCATCTTCAACGCTTTGAACCAGAACCGCATGATCAACGGCCCGGCGGCCTTCGAATTGGGGCTTGCCGACCGGCTCTTTGACGGTGCCGAATTTCTGGATGAATCCCTGCAGTTTTTGATCGATATCATCGCCGGAAAGGCGGTTGTGGAACGCGCTCCCGTGAGCTCGTCGGGTTGGGGGGCCTGATCGAGCAGGCGCGAGCCTTCGTCGACGGCCGGGTCCATGGGGCAGCCCCGGCGCCCTACCGGGCCCTGGAACTCATTGCCGGAGCCTTGGAGGGGGATGTTGAAACCGGTTTTGAAGAAGAAAACAAGGCCCTGGGGGACCTCATCAAATCCCGACAGTGCAAGGCCTCCATCTACTCTTTCGATCTCGTCAATCGCTATGCCAAGAAACGGCAAATTTCGCCGGAAATCGAACGCAAGGCCATCACCAAGGTGGGAGTTGTCGGCGCCGGGCTTATGGCGTCCCAACTGGCCCAACTCTTTATTCTTCGCCTGGAGGTGCCGGTGGTCATGAAGGACGTCAGCCGGGAACTGGTCGAAAAGGGCTGCACTTATGTCCGGCAGGAATTCGCCAAACTGGTGGAAAAGGGACGGGTGAGTGAGGGGAAGGCCCGCTATCTGGCGGGCCTCCTCAAGGGTACGGTTGACTACCGGGATTTTGCCGACTGCGACTTTGTCATCGAAGCGGTTTTCGAAAGCATGCCGGTCAAACAGCAAGTTTTTTCCGAAGTCGAGCAGTACTTCGGGCCCGATGCCGTCATAGCCACCAACACCTCGTCTCTGAATGTCACCGAGATGGCCGGTAATCTCAAAAATCCGGAACGGGTGGTCGGCTTCCATTTCTTCAACCCGGTGGCGGTTATGCCTCTCGTCGAGGTCATCCGTGCGGAAAAGACGAACGAATCGACGCTGGCAACGGCTTTCGACCTCGCGGCCAAATTGCGGAAGACCGGCATTCTGGTGAAGGATTCCCCGGCCTTTCTGGTGAACCGGCTGCTGGTCAAAATGCTGGTGGACTGCCTCAGCCTGGTCGACGAGGGGGCTTCATTCCAGCAGGTCGATGCCGCGCTTCTGGCTCTCGGGCTTCCCATGGCGCCGTTCGAACTCCTGGACCTGGTCGGTTTGCCGGTTGCTCTACCACGTTACCGAAACCCTCCATCAGGCTTTCGGGCCCGAGCGGTTTCCGCTCAATACCAACCTGAAGAGGCTTGTGGAAGCCAAAAAGGCGGTCTTCTACCTGCGCGACGGCAAAAAGAAGCAGCTCGATCCTGAAGTTGAGAGGCTCTGGGTGAAGAGCGGCCGGAAGGATTTCCATCCGGAAGAAATCCAGGAGCGGGTTTTGAGCAATCTTGCCCGCGAGACCGACCTCATTTTACACGAGAAAGTCGTGGCCAGTTCCCGTGACGTCGACCTGGCCATGATCCTGGGAGCCGGCTGGCCGTTCTTCATGGGCGGACTCACCATGTATCTCGACTTCGTCGGGATCACCCCCAAGGTCCTGCAGAAGGTCTTCTTCAGCTTCTAGCAGATCGCTCGGGAAAAGGATCGGGTCATGATAAGGGATGCGAAACTGCTGCACGAGTTCGAAAAAGAACAGACTAGAAATGAAAAGCTAACTTATCCTGAATCTTTAGCCCTCTTTGAAGCGATGTGGAGAGAGGGGCTGATGCTCGGCGTATTGCCGTTGGAAGATCCCCTGGAAGGGATCGAGGTGGATGTCCGGCTGGCCAGGATCCTCAACCATGTTTGAAGAGTTGCTGGTCAGGATTGCCAGGGCACTCAAAGCTGTTGATATTCCCTACATGATCATCGGAGGGCAGGCGGTTCTTCTCTATGGTACTCCCAGGTTGACCAAAGATATCGACATTACGCTTGGAGTCAGCACCGAAAGGCTGGACGACGTGACTGCCATGAGCGACGCTATTGGCCTCAAGATCCTTCCAGAGGACTACAGACCGTTCGTGGAAAAGACCTGGGTTTTGCCGGTGAAAGATCCTGGAAGCGGGATACGCGTCGATTTTATCTTTTCCTTTACCCCGTACGAAAGGCAAGCCCTTGCTCGGGCAAACCCGATATCCCTTGCGGATACCCCGGTGCTGTTTGCCTCGGTGGAAGATGTCATTATCCACAAGGTCTTTGCCGGAAGAGCAAGAGACCTGGAGGATGTTTGTTCGATAATCCTCAAGAATCCCCGTTTCGACAGGGAGTATGTCACAAAATGGCTGGAAGAATTTGACCGATCCGTGGAAGGGGGCGGATTCCTGGATAAGTTCAACGAGATATCGGGAGCTCAGCCGGCTTAATCGGCAATCCTTTGCCGCTCTTGCTCAGTTGTGACGCAATGGCTCCGACTTGAGCGTTTTCCCCCTGGCCACGGGTCTTATACTCTTGCAACTCTTTACTACATGGAGAGCTTTCGGGCGATTTTGCGCATCTGGATGCCGTGGATGAGCGCGGCACCGCCCCTGATGGCGGAGGCGACATGAACGGCTTCGGTCATTTCCGCCAGATTTGAGCCCTTTTCGAGGCAGGTCCGGGTGTAGGCGTCAATGCAATAGGGGCACTGAACGGTGTGGGCGACGGCCAGCGCGATGAGCGCCTTTTCCCGTTCGGTGAGCTCTCCCTCCTTGAAGACCGCCTGGTAATAGTCGAAGAATTTCGCACCGAGTTCCGGTGCTTCCTCAGCGATTTCCTGAAACTTCCCCAAATCGTCCGGGTCGTAATAGGCTTCCATCGTGCCGTGCCTCCTTGCAGCTTCATCAGCGGGAAAAACTCATCCGAAGGTTCTCACGATACATCAGTTGTGTTATGTTGCAAACCTTTATTGGTCCACTCTGATCAACCAATGATAAGGCTGTGGCTCCTCATGAGGGAGCATTCTTCAGGGTGTCTTCGAAAATGAGTATCCTTGCTGTTTACGGAAGCCCGCGACGCCGGGGCAATACCTCGCTGCTGCTGAAAAGGCTGTGGATGGGGCCCGTGATGCCGGGGCGGAAGTCGATGAGATTGTGCTTCGCGACCTCAGAATGGCTCCCTGCCTTGAAATTTATGGCTGCAAAGAAACCGGCCGGTGCGTCATTCAGGACGATTTTCAGCAGGTCTACGATCAACTCTTGGCTTGCCGGGGCCTGATGCTGGCCTCGCCGATTTTTTTCTATGCGGTGAGCGCTCAAACCAAGATCCTTATGGATCGATGCCAGTCCCTGTGGGTGAAAAAACACTGGATCGAAAAGCTCCCCTTCGGTCAAAAGGAATTCAAGCGCAAGGGGCTGTTCCTCTCTGCCGGTGCTACCGGCGGGAAGCGCCTTTTCGACGGAGCGTTACTCAGCATTCGTTATTTCTTCGAAGTTCTCGACATGGAACTCTGGCGGACTCTGCTTTATCGCAACCTGGACCATGAAGGAGACGTCCTGGAACACCCGCAATATCTGGAAGAAGCGTACCGGGCGGGGAGAGAGTTGGCAATCGGCTCTTAGCTCTTAGCTGTTGGCAATTGGCTCTTGGCGTTTTGCTCTTAGCTTTTGGCTTCTTACTGCTTACTGCCTACTGCCTGGCTAACACTACGGAGGTAGCGAACCATCAAGCAGAATCATTCGTGGGGTGCCGTCGCTCTCATTCGCCCCTATTTCAAACGCTATGCCTTGCGGGTTTCGGCAGGGTTCCTGGCCCTTGTGGCGGTGGATTTCCTGCAGTTGGTGATCCCCCGTGTGATCAAGGCGGCGGTCGATGCCTTGCAGTCGGGCTCGGCAACCCCGTCCAGCCTGCTGATATCAGGCGCCGTCATATATCCTCCTGGCCCTGGCTATCGCCGTTCTGCGTTTCTTCTGGCGCAAGTGGCTCCTGGGTTTTTCTCGGGCATTGGAAACAGACCTCCGGGGCCGCATGTTCGCTCATATTTTGACCCTGGACCGGGCGTTTTTTCAGCGCCGGACGGCCGGGGAGATCATGGCGCTCGCCACCAATGACCTTTCCTCGGTGCAGCTGGCAACCGGTATGGGCCTTGTGGCATTTGTGGACGCCGCCTTTATGGGCGTCGCTGCCATTGCTTTTATGGCCTATATCGATCCTTGGCTTACCGTTATCGCCGTCGCGCCGATGCCGCTCCTGGCATTGATGACCCGCTATCTGTCCGCGCGTTTGCATCGGCGTTTCAGGAAGGTCCAGGAACAGTTTTCAGCCCTGACCGAATTCGCCCGTTCCACTTTCTCGGCCATGCGGCTGATCAAGGCTTACAATCAGGAGAAGCCCCAGAGCGAGCGCTTTGATAAGCATGGGCCGGACGTATGTTCATCACAACCTCAGATTGTCCTTTGTCTACGGCGCCCTCTTTCCCGTCTCCGGATTCATCGGCAACGCCAGTCTCCTGTTGGTCCTTGTCTTTGGAGGCCGGATGGCGATAGAGGGGATCATCACCCTGGGTGATTTTGTAGCTTTCATCAATTACCTGCTGCTCATGACCTGGCCGATGATGGCGGTTGGCTGGGTGGCGGATCTCTTTCAGCGGGGTATGACTTCTCTGGGCAGGATCCAGGCCCTCTTTGACGAAAAGCCGAACCTGCAGGACCCGCCCGCCTCGCCGTCGATGGCTGCCTTGAGGGGTAGGATTCAGATTCGCAACCTTTCTTTCACTTACCCCGGGCAGAGCCGGGCCGCCCTCCGCGACATCAATTTGGAGGTCCATGAGGGTCGCTTTCTCGGCGTGGTGGGAAGGACCGGTTCGGGAAAAACCACCCTGTGCCACCTGCTTGCCAGGCTCTACCCGGTTCCGGACAGGCTCCCTTTTTGTCGATGGCCGCGATGTGAACGAGCTCCCCCTTGCGGCGATTCGAGAAATGATCGCCTATGTACCCCAGGAGGTGATCCTCTTTTCCGACACCGTTGCCTTCAACATCACCATGGGCAAACCGGATGCCGCGCCGGAGGAGATTGAAGCAGTGGCGCGAGCGGCCGCCATCCACGATGAGATCATGGCGATGAAGGATGGCTATCAGACCAGAATCGGGGAGCGCGGCGTGAAACTGTCGGGCGGCCAGCGGCAGCGGTTGGCCATCGCCCGCGCCCTGCTGCTCGATCGTCCCATCATCATTATCGACGACGGCCTTTCGGCGGTGGACATGGAGACCGAGCACGCCATCATTCGCTCCATTGCCGGCTTTCTCAAAGGACGCACCTGCATCATCGTTTCCCATCGGATTGCGCCTCTGGCCGATGCCCAGGAAATACTGGTTATGGAGCGCGGTCGCTTTGTCGCCCGCGGCAGTCACGCGGAGCTCCTTGAGGCGAGCCCCTTTTACGCGACCATCTATCGGCAGCAGAGCATGCGGGACGAGGCCTCTCATGCAGCATGACTACGGCTATTTTGAAGACGATCATGTCGGCCAGATAGGTGACGCCCGGCTCTGGCGTCGTCTCATCGGGTTCGTGGTGCCCCAGTGGCGGTGGGTGGCGACGGCCGTCCTGCTTTCCTTCATCGTCACGGCGACCAGCCTCATGCTGCCGCGCCTGATTCAGGAGGGGATGGACCGATATATCATCGGCGCCGACCTCGGTACGGAGGAGCGGGTGTCGGGGCTGACCGGGCTCGCGGCAGTCTTTCTGGCGGTGATCCTCATTGGCTTCATCGCCAATTTCCTCCAAGTCATTGCCCTGGAGTGGACCGGCCAGAACATCATGCAGGCCATCCGCCGGCGCCTCTTCACCCATGTGCTGAGCCTCAACCTGACTTTCTTCAACGCGCACCCGGTGGGGAGGCTCGTCACGCGCCTCACCAACGACATCCAGAACATGTATGAAATGTTCACTTCGGTCATTATCACGCTTTTTAACGACGGCGTTCGCCTCTTCGGTATTCTCGCCATCCTTTACTGGATGAACTGGCGCCTCGCCTTGCTGCTCTGTGCGACTTTTCCGGTCATGCTGGTGATCACCACCGGGTTCGGCCGCTTGAGCCGGGATGCCTTCAGGCGGCTGCGCACTCACCTGGCGGCGATCAATGCCTTCCTCCAGGAGGCGGTTTCGGGGGTTTCCGTCATCCAGCTCTTTTTGAGGGAAAAGGATACCCAGCGCAGATTCGTGGAGCTGAATGACCGGTATTATCAGGCGGCGTATTATCAGATCTGGATCTTCGGCATTTTCATTCCTCTTATCGAAGTCATGAGTTCCGTATCCCTGGCCGTGATCATCTGGTATGGAGGCAAGGAAATCCTGCAGGACCACATGACGATAGGAGTCCTGGCAGCGTTCATCGCGTACATGAGGCTTTTTTTTCAACCCGTGAGGGAACTTTCCCAGAAGTACTCCATTGTGCAGTCGGCCATGGCTTCGGCGGAGCGGATTTTTCAGCTCCTGGAAACCAGAGACATCCTGCCGACCAGGGATCATCCGGTGGTGCCCGGAAGGGTCCGGGGTGAGATAGCTTTTGCCCGGGTGAATTTTGCGTACGAACCGGATCGCCCGGTCATCAGAGACCTTTCTTTCGAGACTCGTGCGGGTGAGACGCTGGCGATTGTGGGTGCGACCGGATCCGGGAAGACGACGCTGATCAACCTTCTGGAACGATTTTACGATCCCTGCTCGGGGTCCATCAGCCTGGACGGTGTGGACCTGCGCAGCCTTGACCCCAACTGGCTGAGAGAACAAATAGGATTGGTAATGCAGGACGTTTTCATCGTTCCCGGCACGGTTAGAGAAAATATACTGCTGGATCGGGAACTGCCGGAAGCAGAGCTGGAGGAAATCGTCCGGCTCTCGCAGCTTTCCGGATGGGTCCAACGACTTCCCGAGGGGCTCGAAACCAGGATCGGGGAAGGAGCCATGGACCTCTCGGCGGGACAGAAACAACTCCTGGCGCTGGCTCGGGTGTTTGCCCGAAACCCTCGCATCCTGGTTCTGGATGAGGCTACCGCCAATGTCGACACGGAAACGGAGATGCTCATCGAACAGGCCATCCAGGCTGCCCTCACCGATCGAACGAGCATTGTCATCGCCCATCGCCTGTCCACCATCCGGCGCGCCGACCGTATCCTGGTCATGGATCATGGCCGCATCGTGGAACAGGGAACCCATGATGCCCTGATGGAGCAACACGGACTCTATTGCCACCTGCAGACCCTGCACAATGGCGGGGCGCTTGCGAGTGACGAGTGACCCTTTACTCGCAACTCTTTGCGCTAGCGCAGGAAGGCCCCGATTTTGCCTGCTTCATCCAGTTGCCGGCGCGCTTCCGCCCCTCTGACCTCCTCGCTTTTTCCGCCCATTTCCAGGACGCGCTCGGACGCCAGCCAGAGCATGTCTTCGACCGTTTCGAGCAGCTTCGAGCAATAGGGACAGTTCCTGTCCCCGGGCGCCTGATCCAGCAGGGCATCGCAGCCGGGACATCGATACCCTCCCAGCTTCACACCCGATGGATAAAGCAACCGGTGCACGCGGCCCTGGTTGACCGCATCAAGGGTGGCATTGAGGCCCAATACGGCTTTCTTCACCACGGGGTCGGTCTTCCGGGCGCTGGTCACGAGGTTTTGAACCAGATTCATTTCCTGATCGCGTTCCAGCTTTTCGATGAAAGGAAAGCAGAGGTCAAGCACTTCATTGGCTTTTGCCGTGGCGGAAATCCTTACTCGGTCAACCATCCTCGGCGCCACCGCCTTAGGCAGAAGGCGTTGTAATTCCGCAGTGATATCTTCCGGACCCGGCCAGCAGAATGCGGTCGATGTGGAGTCGTTTGATGAGATCGTGCAGGATATCGGAAACGTCTTTGAGAAACCAGTTGCTCCAGGTTGCCGCCCGTCGCTGAAAGATCATCTGCGAGCGCATGTGATCGCTTCCCGCAGTACTGCGATGCTTCACCGGAGGGTCCTGGAATACATCGGACACTTCTTCGATAACCCCCATGAAGATCACAAAGAAGCGCGCTCGCTCACGATCGACGAGCACCACACCATAGCGCTCGTATTCGCCCATGGTTTCAAGAAGCGGCCGAGTATAGGGGGTGTTGCCAAACCAGGCTTGTGTGGCCATGCGAACCGGCAGGTCCTCTTCGTAGTAAAACGATTCGGAAACATCACAGAAGAGCAGGAGACTCTTCCCTTTCGGCAGGCGAAATTCCACTTTCTGGCGAACCCATTCGGCGTCTTCGCGGAAGTGCTTTAACTTTGTTTCATCGTCGATCTGTGACTCGATATCCTTCAACATTCGGTCGAGGGCCGCCTTGCAGTTGCTGCGGCGATTCAAGGGATCCGTAGCATCCAGGTTCAGATAGACGCTCAAGACGGGAGAACCGTCTCGAATCCTCCGCTCTGCAAGCTCCTGAATCATTTGCGGTTGCACGATGTTCATGGCTTAGCCCTCCTCTGTTGCTGAATCTCAGTCCTTGGCTGTTGGGTATCGGCTCTTCAATGGTGTCCGGAAACGAAGCCTCTGATTTATGGAGGATCTTTTTTCGCGCACCTCCTTTTCGCAATCAACCGGGGGAGGCTCGGCAACGATAAACGGAAAGCGACGGCAAGTAATCGGGTCCTCATTACCTTGGATAGGGAATCCGAGAATATCTGTCAAGGGGACAAGTTCTCTCTGCGGGTTGATTCTTGACATGCACCACGTTATATTGCTTACTGTGGGCAAGAGTATGGGGAGTGAAAAGCATCGCGCAATTCTTTTGTGAACATCGATTTTCGAAAGGAGCAAGGAGATGGCTGTTTTTAAGTGCAATAAGTGCGGCAATACCATTGATGTGGCGGTCCCGCCGGAAAAATGCCCTTCCTGTAAGGAGTCCTGCGAATTCGTTGACGTCAGCTGCTATATTCCTGAATGTGGAGGCCCCGGTTCCGGCAACATCAACCCGCAGGTGTTCCAGGAGAGCTACAAGTCGGATAAGAAATAGCCGGCCGTTTGCGGCTCTGCCGGCCAAGGAATTCTCATATTGATGCCTAATCAAACGCTTTCTCGGTCCAGTCCGATTCGCCCCTGATCCCATCGACGCGCAGCATTCAGGTATTTTCCAATAATTTGTCAGGAATTGCCAGGAGCGGGTGGCAATAGCCCGCTCCGGCAGTTTGTGTTCTGCTGTCAGACGCCACCATGCGGCACTCAAGCTGTTGCCGCTCGGATTGCGCCGCCGCCTGGGTCTCATGAGGTGAAGGCAAAGTGCGGGCGTGAGCGGGTTTGGGTTATTCTCAGCAAAGAAGGAGAGGAATGACAATGAAGGATAAACGCAGCTTGCATTTGAAGGTCTTGGATCTCTGCAATTGTTATGCAACCACGGATTACCTGAAAGAAATGTCGATGTTGCCCGCGGAGGCGGACAAAGAGGAAGGGGCGCTCAAGTGGGTGGCGCTCTCCGTGCTGCATGGAATCAACGCGAATGCCAAAAAGATCACGATAAGCAAGGGAAAGGATGGAAAGATACAGGTTATTGCCAAGTACCGCAAATCAGGGTTGCCTTCCCCCGGCGGTGAAGTGGGCGGGAAGGTCCTCGATGTGATGAGGGAAATCACCCACATTGAGGGAGAGGGAGGGAAGATCCCTCTGGCCATAGCCATTCGCGACAGCAGCTTTGAGGTGACGGTCAGCCTGGAGCAGGACGCGGATGGTGAGACGGTGGCCCTCGAGTTCCCGAAGTAGGGCAATACCCGAGACTGAGTAGCACACACACAAATGGGTGTCCGAATTCACTCCGTCATGCCGGCGAAAGCCTTTATCCAGGCTGTTTTTCCCCGGTTTGTCTTTTCATCGGCATGATGCGCGGTCCTGGTTCCTCAGTGCTGCGTCTCGGAGAGTTCGGTGGTCTGACCCGCCTTCTGCAACTTGCCCAGGATATGATCCAGGACGCCGTTGATGAAGGCTCCGGAGTCCTCGCTGCCAAACTTCTTCCCGATATCGATCGCTTCGTTTATGGACACCTTGGGAGGAACGTCGGGGCAATGGAGCATTTCGAAGAGGGCTATGCGCAAAATGTTGCGATCAACGAGGGACATGCGGTCGAGTCGCCAATGTTCGGATGCCGAGACAATGATCTGATCGATTTCCGCTCGATGCAGATAAACTCCGCGGACCAGCAGTTCGGCAAACGGCCGCACCGAAGGTGATGCCTGTACTTCATGGTCTTCGCCGAGGGTCACGAGTTCATAGTGTAGGGAAATCGCTTCCTCGGGGGCGGACTCAGTCACATCGATGCGGTACAGTATCTGGAGTGCAATTTCGCGGGAACGTCTGCGCTGGCCCATTTGCAGTTTCTCAAAATCCTTGTATGAAATCTCCCCTTGCCCCCTTTGCCCAAGGGGGTTTTCTTTTCCCGTCTTTTTTGAAGGAGGGCAGGGGGGATTACATTCTCTTTTGTGACCCCGGAGAGCCTTGCTTCCGAATTTCAGGAGGCGAGCTGTTTGGCAAGATTTGCCATCTCAATGGCGGCAAGGGCCGCGTCCCATCCCTTATTTCCCGACTTCGTGCCGGCTCGCTCAATCGCCTGTTCAATGGTGTCGGTAGTGAGAACCCCAAAGGCGATGGGAGTGCTGGTTTCAAGGCTCACGCTGGCAATCCCCTTGGATACCTCACTGGCCACATAGTCGAAATGAGGCGTGGCCCCGCGGATGACCGCTCCGAGGCAGATCACCGCGTCATACCGCGCCAAGCCGGCGACTTTTTTGGCCATGAGCGGAATCTCGAAAGCCCCGGGCACCTTGAAGACATCAATGTTATGATCTTCTGCACCGTTGCGCCGGAGCGCGTCGAGCGCCCCTCCGAGCAGGCGATCGCAAATGAAGTCGTTAAAACGGCTGACAATGATTCCAAAGCGAAGGTCGTGTGCCAGCAGTTTGCCTTCGTAGATCTTCATATTCTTCACCCCTCCTGTGAGCAATTTCGCAATTTGCCGTCCGCCATCACCAATCTGTGATTCGCGCCCCGCTCCCTGTAAGTTTAAACGCAGCTCAACAAATGTCCCATTTTGGTGCACTTTGCCGTCAGGTAATCGATATTGCATTCATTGGGCGGGATTTCCAGCGGGACTCGCTCGACAATGCTGATCCCATAACCCTGAAGGCCTACGATCTTAGTGGGGTTATTGGTCATGAGGCGCATCTTCTTGATCCCCAGGTCGACCAGCATCTGGGCGCCGATGCCGTAATCTCGAAGGTCCGCCTGAAGCCCCAGTGCCTGGTTCGCTTCGACCGTATCCATTCCCTGTTCCTGCAGATCATAGGCTTTGATTTTGCTCAAAAGCCCGATCCCTCGGCCTTCATGGTTGCGCATATAGAGAATAACGCCCTTTCCTTCTCTGCCGATGCGCAGCATGGCCGCCCGCAGTTGACCGCCGCAGTCGCACCGCAGTGAACCGAACACATCTCCGGTAAGGCATTCGGAATGCACCCTCACCAGAATCTCCTCATCCGGGTTCATTTCGCCCTTCACCAGGGCGAGATGAGTGTAGTCGTCGATGTCATTGGTGTAGGCGATTACCCGGAATTCGCCGCCGGAGGACGTGGGGAGTTTGGCCGTAGCGGCTCGATGAACAAAAATCTCGTTCTGCATCCGGTAATGGATAAGATCCGCTATGGTGACAATCTTGAGGTCGAATTCTTCCGCAAACTTCTCCAGATCAGGCATGCGTGCCATGGTGCCGTCGTCTTTCATGACTTCACAGATGACGCCGGCCGGTTTCAAACCCGCCAGCCGGGAGAGGTCCACCGATCCTTCCGTTTGCCCGGTGCGGACCAGCACCCCGCCCTTGCGGGCCCGGATGGGGAAAACATGTCCGGGACTGACCAGATCATCGGGTTTGACGTTGTCGGCAATGGCGGTCAGGATCGTCCTGGCCCGGTCCGCGGCACTGATTCCGGTGGTGACCCCCAGTCGCGCTTCAATGGAGACCGTAAACGCGGTTTCAAATTTCGACCGGTTCTGTGAGACCATCATCGGGAGCCGCAGCCGCTCTACCCAGTCATGGGTCAAGGTGAGGCAGATGAGCCCGCGACCGTACCTTGCCATGAAGTTGATCGCTTCAGGTGTCGCTTTCTCCGCGGCGATGTAGAGGTCGCCTTCATTTTCACGGTCTTCATCATCCACCAAAATGACCATCTTGCCCTGGCGAATGTCGTCAAGAGCCTCGGGAATAGTTGCCAAAGGCATGTCTTTATTGCTCCTTTTCAAAATCGGAAATGACCGAAGCGAATCCTGCCGGACGCTTTATGTCTCGCTGTCCCCTATAACATTAACCCCGACACTTCTCAAGGTGCCTGGAAAATGCTGACAGATAATGAGATGGCAGGGCAGACTGCCCAATCTTGGCATTTTCCGGAAGATCTCTAGAGAAACCCATGTTTCTGAAGGAAAGCGGTATCAATGCGGCCTGATTCGACGGCCGTTTTCGTTGGTCTTCAAAAAACCCCGGAGCATCTTTTCGACATATTTCCCGAGCAAATCCGTCTCGAGGTTGACGGCCTCCCCGATCTTCACGTTACCGATGGTGGTTTCCGAAAAGGTGTGAGGCACGATGTTGACATCGAAAAAACCTTCACTGCAAGCGTTTACAGTCAAACTGATGCCGTTGATGGCGATGGAGCCTTTTTCGATGATGAAATGATCCAGATCCGGCGGCGACGTGAAAACCAGTCGCCAGGATCGCCCTTCCTGGCTGCGATCTTTCAGAATCCCCATCCCATCGACATGTCCGGTCACCAGGTGCCCCCCCAGTCGATCCCCCATCCGCAGGGCTCGCTCCAGGTTGACGTGGCTGCCCGGCGGTTTTCTGCCCGAGCGTGGTGCGACTCAGGGTTTCGGTCGAAACATCAACGGTAAAGACATTTCCTTGAAACGAAACCACGGTCAGACAGGCTCCGTCCACCGCAATACTCTCCCCGAGGGTCAGTGCTTCCTGGGTAAAATGAGCCTGAATAACCATTCCGGCGTCCGGGCCGCGGCGTTCAGTCCGAAGCAGAGTCCCCTTGCCCTGAATCAATCCTGTGAACATGCCGGCTCCATCTCAATAAATCTCCTGGCGCAATCGTCCTGAAAGCATCACATCAGCCCCGAACCTTCTGATCCGCAGATCATAGACCGGCAGTGCGTCAGCCATTTCGGTCCGGGGAAGCCCCCGGATCATGGAAACAGCCTCCGGGTCCCCCAGGATCTTGGGGGCAAAGAAAAAATAAAAATCGTCCGCCAGATGCTGCTCGAGGAAGGCCCCTGCAACCCTGCTTCCTCCTTCCACCAGAAGGCTGGTGAGACCGTGTTTGCCGCATTCCTTCAGCAAGCCGGGAAGATCGACTTGCCCGCTCTCTCCCGCCGACCTGAGCACCACCACGCCGGCTGCGCTCAGTTCCAATTCCTTCTTTCGCGGTGCGTTTTCCGTACAGGCCACCCACACCGGGACTTCGTGAGCGGTCCTGACGAGTTGACTGGATGGCTCCAGTCTGAGCCTGCTGTCGAGCACGATGCGAACCGGCTGGCGGCAGGGTGGCCTTCTGCCCGGGCGGGCGGTGAGTTGAGGGTCGTCGGTGAGGGCGGTGTCGATGCCGACCAGAATACCGTCGGAGTTGCAACGCAACTCGTGGACGAATCGCCTGGACCGCTCATTGCTGATCCAGCGGGAGTCTCCCGTGCGGGTGGCAATGCGGCCGTCCAGGGTAGCTGCAATCTTTAGAGTCACCAGGGGAAGACCGGTGGCGCTGTGCTTGATGAAGGCCTGATTGAGCAGGCGGCATGGGCGCTCGAGGATTCCCATCTCCACCGTGATACCGCGATCGAGCAGGTAGGCCGCACCACCCCCCGCGACATGGGGATTGGGGTCGGCCATACCCACAACCACCCGGCGGATGCCGCTGTCCGCCACCGCCATGGAGCATGGGGGGGTTCTTCCATAGTGGTTGCATGGTTCAAGAGTGACATAAAGGGTTGCCCCGGAGGCTTTCTCCCCGGCATCCCGGAGGGCGTTGACCTCGGCGTGCGGTCCCCCCGCACGCTCATGGTAGCCCCTCCCCAGAATCGCGTCTCCTGCGACGACGACGGCGCCCACCATGGGATTGGGGCGGGTCCGTCCCCGGCCTTTGGCCGCCAGCCGCAGGGCCTCTTTCATGAAAGTTCGGTCACGATCGGACATAGTTGGGGCTAAGAGCCAAAAGCTACTGGTGAAGGGGAAATGAGGAGCAGAATTCCGCTACCTCTGCTCTCAGGGCATTCAGGGCCGCTTCGTCCCCCAAGGCCTGCAAACCGCGATGGATGAAGCCAGCGATGGTGGCCATGTTGTCGGGACCCATGCCCCTCGTGGTCACTGCCGGAGTGCCGATGCGGATCCCGCTGGTGACACTGGGCTTCTGCACATCAAAGGGGATGGCGTTCTTGTTGACGGTAATTCCGCCTCGATCCAGCGTTTCTTCGGCAACTTTTCCGGTCAACCCCATGGGGGAGAGATCCACCAGCAGGAGATGATTGTCGGTTCCGCCGGAAACCAACCGGAATCCCAGGTTTCTCAGTTCGACGGCGAGGGCCTGGCTGTTTTCCACGATGCCCTGCTGATATTTGCGGAATGCGGGTTGCAGCGCTTCCTGGAAAGCCACGGCTTTGGCCGCGATGGTGTGCATGAGGGGTCCCCCCTGAATCCCGGGAAAGATCTGGCTATCCAGAATCTTTGAGTACTGCTCATGGGAAAGAATCAATCCTCCGCGCGGCCCGCGAAGAGTCTTGTGTGTTGTGGAAGTGGTGAAATCGGCATACGGAACCGGACTAGGGTGGACTCCCGCTGCCACCAGTCCCGCGATATGAGCCATATCCACCATCAGATAGGCCCCGACTTCATCGGCGATTTCGCGAAACCGCTGGAAGTCGATGACCCGCGGGTAAGCGCTGGCCCCGGCAATAATAATCCTGGGCCGGTGCTCTCGAGCCGTTTGGGCTACTTGGTCGTAGTCGATTGTCTCGGTATCCCGCAGAACCCCATAGGAGACCACCCGGAACAGTCGGCCCGAAAAGCTGGCCGGACTCCCGTGGGTCAAATGGCCCCCCTGACTCAGATTCATTCCCAGGATAGTATCTCCGGGCTGAAGGACCGCAAAATAAACGGCCATATTGGCCTGCGATCCCGAGTGCGGCTGCACATTCACATATTCAGCCTGGAACAGCCGGCGGGCCCGCTCCTGAGCCAATCTCTCGGCGACGTCCACGAACTCGCAGCCGCCATAATACCTCCTGCCCGGATACCCTTCGGCATACTTGTTCGTCAGCACCGAACCCTGGGCCTCCATAACCGCCTCGCTCACAAAATTCTCGGAAGCGATGAGCTCGAGTTTCCCCTGCTGGCGTTTCGCCTCTTCGCGGATTACATGAGCGATTTCAGGATCTACGATATCGAGTTGCGACATGGTCACCCTTTCATATGCACCATACTGGGATCCAAAAGTTTTCACTTACCGGGTGGAGAGAATGGCTCACCTTGGGTCAGACGATCGATCAGATCCACCCGCCGCTGATGGCGTCCTCCTTCAAAGATTTCATCAAGCCACACATCGACCACTTCAAACGCCAGATCACGACCAATAAAACGGCCTCCGAGGCAAAGAATATTGCTGTCATTGTGCCGTCGGCTCATCCTGGCAGCATAGGGTTCGCAGACATGCACGGCACGAGCTCCCGGAAAGCGATTGGCCGCCATACACATTCCCAGGCCACTCCCGCAAACGAGTATCCCCCGGTCATGTTCGCCTGCCGCTACGGCCCTCGCCACTTTTGCTGCATAATACGGGTAGTCTACGGATTCCGAGCTGTAGGTTCCGATATCTTCCACCTCATGATGCAACGCCTTGAGATGGGCTGCGATGAGCTCTTTCAACTCCAAGCCGGCATGGTCACATCCGATCACTATTTTCATAACCGCCTCGATACAGCACAACAATACTTCAATAGATAATCAAGCATGTGGGGCAGGCTTTCCAGCCTGCCATGCCAACCGAAATCCTCTCTGCAGCATCAGGCCCCGGTCCACTCCCTGAAAACCAGGGTCCCGTTCGTTCCGCCAAAACCGAAGGAATTGGACAGGGCGACACGGATCGGTGCGGGTCGAGCCTGATTCGGTACATAATCGAGGTCGCATTCGGGGTCCGGGTACTCGTAGTTGATGGTCGGGGGCATGATCTGCCGGTCGACGGCAAGCGCCGTGTACGCGCCTTCGACCCCGCCGGCGGCCCCCAAGAGGTGGCCGGTCATGGACTTCGTGGAACTGACTCCAATCCTTGCAGCATGAGCACCGAAGACCTTTTTAATAGCCTGGGTCTCATACTTATCATTGAGGTCGGTCGAAGTGCCGTGGGCATTGATATAATCGACATCGTGCGGCTGGATGCGGGCATCCCGCAGCGCATTCTCCATGCAGCGGGCGGCGCCTTCTCCATCCGGTGCCGGGGCCGCCATGTGGAAGGCATCTCCCGAAGCGCCGAAACCGATCACTTCCCCGTAAATCCTGGCCCCTCGCTCCAGGGCTCGATGCATTTCTTCGAGGACCAGGATCGCGCTTCCCTCTCCCATCACAAATCCGTCACGATGCAGGTCGAATGGCCGGGAAGCCTTTTGCGGCTCGTCATTTTGGGTGGAAAGGGCGCGCATGGCATTGAACCCGGCGATGCCCAGAGCGGTGATGGTCGCTTCAACCCCTCCGCTGAGCATGACGTCGGCGATGCCCTCGCGAATCATGTGAAAGGCCTGGCCGATGGCGTGGGTGCCTGCCGCACAGGCGGTCTGCACGGAAAAGTTCGGTCCCTTCAGGCCGTGATAAATGGAAATAAGCCCCGGTGCCATGTTGCTGATGATCATCGGAATAAAAAAGGGACTCACCTTTCGTGGACCGGAGTCGAGGAGCAGTCGGTGCGTCTCCTCAATCGTGGTTATACCGCCCAATCCACAACCCATAATGACTCCCGCGCGCTCGGACAGCTCAGGAGTCATCTGCAGGCCGCTGTCGTCCAGGCTCAGGCGAGCAGCGGCAAGAGCGAACTGCAGAAAGAGGTCCATCTTGCGCAGTTCTTTTCTGGAGATGAAATCTTCCGGATGGAAGTCCTTCACTTCCCCGGCGATGCGGGTCGCAAAATTGCCCGGGTCGAAACGGGTAATGGGCCCTATGCCGGATTTGCCTTGCATGAGGTTATTCCAGTTTTCCTCGACCCCCATTCCCAGTGGGGAAACCAGACCGATTCCCGTAATGACCGCCCGCCGCCGCTTGTTCAATTCCATTAAATCCTCCCCATTTAGCCCATGAACATGCCGCCATTGACATGGATTACCTGGCCGGTTATGTACCCGGCCTCGTCCGAAGCAAGGAACTTCACCGCCGCCGCCACCTCGTCCACGGTTCCGTAACGGGCTGCGGGGATTTGATGGAGAAGCTCCTCTCTGACCTTTTCGGGCAACCGGTGCGTCATATCGGTTTCGATGAACCCGGGCGCGACGGCGTTAACCGTAATATTGCGGGAAATGAGTTCGCGGGCCAGCGAGCGAGTGAGCCCGATAAGACCGGCTTTGGCGGCGGAATAGTTGCACTGCCCCCCATTCCCGATGACCCCGACAACCGAGGTGACGTTGATGATACGGCCATGTTTCTGACGCATCATCATTTTGACGACCGCCTGCGAACAGAGAAACGCCCCTTTGAGGTTGGTGTCGATGACCGCGTCCCACTCGTCGGCTTTCATCAAGGCGAGCAAGTTGTCCCGCGTTGATTCCGGCATTGTTGACCAGCACATCGACCCGGCTGTGCGTTTTGGCAATCTCTTTGAAGGCCTCTTTGACGGCATCCGCGTCCGCGACGTCGAAGCGGCACAGAAAGGGCGTAGCGCCTTTGGCTTCGACCGCGGATGCGGTCTCCTGCGCCGCGTCGGGACTGGTGCTGTAATTGATGACGACAGCGCACCCGGGCCCTGCCAGGGCCACAGCAATCCCTCGCCCGATACCCCGACTTGCTCCGGTAATAACTACTACCCGTTCTTTACTCATGCCTCATTCCTGCTTTTCTCAATCTCCGCGTTCTTGTTTGATTTTTCTTACCAACGCCGGGATGAATTCAAAGAGATCGGCAACGACCCCGTAGGTGGCCACATCGAAAATCGGGGCCAGGGGATCCTTGTTGACCGCTACGATGGTTTTGGAGCTCTGCATTCCCACCAGGTGCTGGATGGCTCCGGCGATGCCCACCGCCATGTAGAGAGACGGGGAAACCGTGCGGCCGGTCTGGCCGACCTGATGAGAGGGCGTTATCCAGCCTTCTTCCACCGCCCCGCGTGAGGCGCCGACCGCTGCCTTGATGAGCTGTGCCAGTTCTTCGACAAGGGCGAAGTTTTCGGGTTTTTGAAGGCCTCGTCCCCCGGAGACAATGGCATCGGCTTCGGTGAGCTTGGCGGTTTGATCCTTTTCGGGTATCACTTCCAGCACTTCGATGCGGCTCTTGAAACAGGCCTCGGAAACGGAAACCGGAATGATTTCGCCCTTGTGATCCGGCTGCCTGACGGGCTTCATCACTTTGGGGCGGACCGTGGCCATCTGCGGTCTCTTATTGGGGCAGATGATGGTTGCCATGACATTTCCGCCGAAAGCCGGACGGGTTTGAAGCAACAGCCCCTCGTCGCTGACATCGAGTTCGGTGCAGTCGGCGGTGAGACCGGTTTGGAGAGAAGCGGCCACCCGGGGAATGAAAGAACGTCCCGATGCTGGTGGCTCCGGCAAGGAGAACTTCCGGCTTTTTCTGTCGAATCAATTGAACGAGCACGTTGGCATAGGTGTCGTCGGCGAAGTGGGCCAGCTCCGGGCGGTCCACCACATAGACCGTGTCGGCGCCGTAGGCGACGAGTTCCCTTGAAGCGTCTTCATTCAGACTGTGTCCGAGCAGCACGGCGGCAAGGGGCACTCCGAGTTTGTCTGCCAGGATGCGCCCCGCGCTGAGCAGTTCGTGGCTTACGCGATGGACGGTTCCCTCACGCCATTCGGCAAAAACCCAGATGCCCTTATAGGCAGCCAGGTCCGCCGCCGGTCCGGTGCCCACTTCGGGGAGTGAGAGAGCTCCAAATTCACAGGTGTCCACACACATGCCGCACAGCGTGCACTCATCGGAAATGTCAATGACGGTTTCACCCACGGTGATGGCCGCGAATGGACAGACATCGACACAAACGGCGCAGAGCGTACACTTGCGGCGATCGACAAGCGCTTTCATATTCCTGGTACCTTCGCTTCCTTGAGGTAACGATAAAGTTGCTCCACTTGTTCCTCGATGGTTCCCTGGAGAAGGATCCGATCTCCCCGGCGCGGCGGGCTGAAGACGCGAACAACCTGGGTGTAGGATCCGGAAAGCCCCACCGCGCTTGGGTCCAGCCCAAGATCGTTGACGCCCCACACGGGGATGTCTGCCTTTTTTGCCCGCATCTTGTGCCTCAGTGAGGGCAGCCGCGGCTCTCCAACCTCCTTGATCACCGTAATCAAGGCCGGCATGGGAAGTTTCCAGATTTCCATCCCTTCGTCGGTTTGCCGGGTCACTTTCAAGTGCCCGTCATCGAGGGTCTCGATTTTTTTGACAAAGGTGGCGTAAGGGAGGTCGAGGAGCGTCGCCATTTCCGGCCCCACCTGCGCCGTATCGCCATCGATGGCCTGTTTGCCGCAGAGGACAAGGTCGACATCACCCAATTTGCGAATGGCACTGGCTAGGGTGGTGGAGGTTGCCCACGTGTCGGAGCCTGCGAAGGCGCGGTCGCTCAATAAAACGGCATCATCGACACCCCGTGAAAGGGTCTCGCGGAGCGCCTCATCGGCCTGGGGCGGCCCCATGGTCAATACGGTTACGCGAGCGCCAAGGGCATCCTTGATTTTCAAGGCCGCTTCGACCGCAAAAAGGTCGAAGGGATTGACGATGGACTCCACTCCCTGCCGCACGAGCGTGTGCGTGTCGGGGTCAATCCGGACGTTCTTGGCGTCGGGCACCTGTTTGATACAGACGACAATGTGCATAGATAGTTCCCTGTCTTGACTCAAGTCCCTAAAAAAAGGTCTCTTTCATTCGGCCGTATTCTTTGTTCAGTTCCTGGCCGATGATGTTGCGCTGGATTTCGTTGGTGCCCTCGTAAATCTGGAGGATCTTGGCGTCGCGCATCATCTTTTCCACCGGATAGTCCTGCATATAGCCATAGCCGCCAAGCACCTGCACCGCTTCGGTGGCAACCTGCATGGCCACATCGGTCGGGAATACCTTGCAGATGGCTGCGATTTTGCTGGCATCGGGAGGGTCGGTGTCCATGTATCGGGCGGCGGCATAGATGAGGGCCCGGGAGGCTTCGATCTTGATCGCCATGTCAGCCAGTTTATGCTGGATGGCCTGGAAGCTGATGATCGGTTTGCCGAACTGCTCGCGCTTGCGAGCATACTCCACGGCGATGTCCATGGCCCCCTGCGCCAGTCCCACTCCAAGAGCCCCGATTCCGGGCCGGGATTTGTCAAAGGTCTTCATGGCGATGATAAAGCCCATGCCCTCGCGGCCGATCACGCGATCCTTGGGAATCCGGCAGTCCTGGAAAATGAGTTCGCGGGTGGCCGAAGCCCGGATGCCCAGTTTCTTCTCTTTCTTGCCGAAACTGAATCCCGGGTCCCCTTTTTCCAGGATAAAGAAACTGGCTCCGCGCGGGCCTTTGGCGCGGTCGGTTATGGCCAGGACGGAGTAAATCTCCGCTTCCCCGCCGCTGGTGATCCACTGTTTGGTGCCGTTCAGGACGTAATGGTCGCCATCGCGAACCGCCGTGGTCTTGATGCCGGAAACGTCGCTGCCGGCTCCCGATTCGGTCAGGCCGAAAGCAGCCAGGCGTTTGCCGCTGGCAATGTCGGGAAGATAGTGCTCTTTTTGCTCGTCGTTGGCGTAGAGAAGAATCGGATAAGCCCCCAAACCGCTGGCTGCAAAGGAAGTTGCCACGCCGATGCAGGCGGTTGCCAGTTGTTCGACGGCCAGGCAGTTCTCAAAAATCCCTCCCCCCATTCCTCCATAAGCTTCGGGAATATAGAGACCACAAAGGTCGGATTGGGCAAGCACCCTCAAAATCTCCCAGGGGAACTCATCCTGCTGGTCCAACTGGGCGCGCACCGGCCGAATTTTTTCTTTGGCTATCTGTTGCGCCAGTTCCTGAATCATCTTTTGTTCTTCTGTCAAAAAATAGTCCACCGACATGCTCTCCTTTATGCCATTCTCCCCTTAGCTCAGAAAACCGGACGAACATAAGCAGCTTCTGAATAAAGAGGGAAAGGGGTCACTCTTCAATCCGGTCATCCGCCTTCCGACTTCTGCCTTCCGGATTCTGTTTTTGCATAAATCCCCACCTGTTCCTCAATTGTTCCAGCATCAGCGCTGTGTTGCCGTGTTTCAGGTCATCCAGAATGCCGTCCTTTTCGAGTTCCGTCGAGATGCGCTCGTAGACCCGGCATTGCGTCAATTGCGATGCCAGAAGAATCGCACTGGCAATGGCCTGTGCCCGGGAACGACCGTGGGCGACCACCACGGTCCCGCGCACACCGAGCAGGGGCGCGCCTCCGACATTCTGATAATCGTAACTGGCCCGAAAGCGCTGAAGGAGCAGGCGGAGTCCCTCCCGGGTAGTTTCCTCAGGGTCATCCGAGTTCGTTTCGAGGAACCGCAAAAGAGTTTCCAACAGTCCTTCGTACATTTTCAGGAGCAGATTTCCCACGAACCCGTCGCAAACGGCGGCATCGGTCCGGTCGGTGAAGAGGTCCTGAGGCTCGACATTGCCCACAAAGCGAAGGTTGGAGCGCTCCAGAAGAGCAAACGCACGCTGAATGACCCGCATGCCTTTCGACGGTTCCTGGCCGATATTGAGCAGCCCGATCGCGAGGATGATCCAGGTCCTGTGTGACCTTAAGATAGGCATGGGCGAGCGCTGCAGACTGTGCCAGATGAATGGTGTTCGCTTCCGCCTGAGCCCCGGCGTCGATCAGCAGCACCCTGCCGCTGGGAGTTGGAAGCGGGACCGCCATGGCCGGGCGCCGAAGCCCCGGAACAAGACCGACGAGGTGCTTGGCGGTGGCGACAATGGCCGCACTGTTGCCGGCGCTCACCACGGCATCGACTTCGCCTTCAGCCAGGAGACGCATGGCAACACTCAAGGATGCCCCGCGCTTCTTGCGGATCGCCACCGGGCCTGCCTCGCCCATGCCGATCACCTCGGAAGCGTGCACCACGCGAATTGAGGAGGACTCCGCCGAGCGGCCGAGGATTTCAGGAAGTTGCTTTTCGTCGCCGATCAGGAGCAGTTCGGCCGGACATTGCGACAGCGCCAGGAGCGACCCTTGAACCGGCGCTTCCGGTGCATGGTCCCCGCCCATGGCATCTACCGCTATCCTCATAGCTAAAGACCTTTTGCCGGTGGAGCGAGGGGCCTATTCTTCGTCGAGCTCCAACACCAAACGGTCGCGATAATAACCGCATCCCGGACAAACCCGGTGAGGAAGGCGCATTTCATTGCACTGCGGGCAACGCGACAGAGATGGTCCGTCAACGGCTCTGTGGGCATTTCTTTTGTCCCGTCGCGACTTGGAAGTTTTCCTTTTTGGTACCCCCATCTACTAATCTCCTGAAAGGAGCGCGGGTTATTCGCGCTTGTTATGAAAATAAGGGCGCTGTTTCGCTGCGCCCGCAGAAACCTCAGTCCTCTTTGGTGCCGGCGAGACGACCCTTGATCGCTTCGAGAGCGGAAAAAGGCGAACTGCCGGCATATGTTTCGCATTGGCAGGGCTCTTCGTTGCGGTTGGCCCCGCAACGAGGGCAAAGCCCGAGGCAATTCTCCGAACAAAGGATTTTCACCGGCAAAGAGAGAAAGACTTGTTCGGCTACCAGTTGATCGATTTCGATGATGACTCCATCAAAAAACTCGTAATCCAGGTTGCTCGGGTCCAACTCAAGTTCTTCGGAAGGTTCCGGTTCCTCTCCTTCGACCAGAAAGACATCAACGGTTTCTTCCAGGGGCCGGAGAAATGCGCTCAAGCACCGGTGGCAGTTGACCTGAAGCGCACCCTTGAGGCTCCCCTGGACGCGAATGTGATCCGACCGCTTCTGGATTTCGAGGTCCACATTCACCGGACGAACCAGCTTGAACTCAAAGGGGTCTTCTTCGGGCAAATACTGCCTGAGACGGGCGTCATCCCAGTGAAAATGGAGAAACCTCCCGGATTCGGGGATTTCGTCAACCCGTATGCGCATAAGTTCCCTTCGCCAGTTTATTAAAGCCTCTAACTATAAAGATCTGTAGTGAAGTGTCAAGGTTTTTTCCTTTCCTATCCACGAAGTCCCACGAAGAAAAACGAGGTGACATGAAGTGGTTTAGGGTCTATGTTCCTTGGTGTGTCTTGGTGGTCATTCTTCGTGTCTATTCGTGGATAAAAAGGGTTTGCCGTTATGCCTGAGGCCCTCTCGCCATGCGATTGGAAAACCAAACCGACCGACCGCTTTATCCTCAAATGGATCAAATGCCGACTCTCTGCCCGGATCGCGCCAAGACTCGCATCGGTGAGCCGGATCCACCCATGGATGGTGACTCTGGCCTCAGCCGTTCTGGGGATCTCGGCGGGGCTGATATTCGCTTTGGGATTGGCACCTCTTGCCGGTCTGATGGCAGCTTCCTCGCAGATTCTGGATGGGGTGGACGGTCAGCTCGCCCGGCTCACGGGAAGAGAGAGCCGAGCCGGCGCCTTCCTGGATTCCGTCGTCGATCGCTACACCGACGGAGCCTTGGTCATTGGGCTGGTGGTCTACCTGGCAAGGTCCGAGGTTGTCGGCTCGCTGTGGGGGTTGCTCCTGGTGGGAGCTTTCGCCATGATCGGCAGCGGTCTCATCAGCTATTCCAGCGCCCGTGCCGAGAGCCTGGGGATTGACCTCGGGAAGCCTTCACTGGCAAGCAAAGGCACCAGAGTCTCGGTCATTGCGCTCTCCGGGCTCCTTACTCCCCTCTGGCAGGTTGCGCCTCTAATGGCGCTTTTCTACCTTGCCCTCCACTCGAATGTGGTAATACTGAAACGCCTGCTTTGTGCCTTCCGACAGACTGAAACGCCGAGACGCGGAGATCGGGAGAGGGGATGAGGCTGCGGTGAGAAATTGGAGGAGACCAGCTTGACGGATGAGTGCGGGCGTGATTCACGGTCGCTTCCAGATCCTGCATAACGACCACCTGAGCTATCTTCTGGCCGGGAAGTCGCGCTGCCGCCACCTGATTGTGGGAATCACCAATCCCGACCCGGTGCTGACCAGAGACGATCCTGCCGACCCCGACCGGAGCAGCCCCCTGGCCAACCCGCTCACCTATTTCGAACGCTATACCCTGGTCCGCGAGGTCCTCCTTGAAGCCGGCGTGGACCATGCGGATTTCTCGGTTGTTCCTTTCCCTATCAATTTGCCGGAGCTTTACCGGCATTATTTGCCTCTGCACGCCACCTTTTACCTTACCATCTACGATGAGTGGGGAAGGCGAAAACTCGATCAGTTCAGGGCGGTGGGACTCAAGACGGAATTACTCTGGACAAAAGAACCCTCACAGAAAGGGCTGAGTGCCAGTGACATTCGAAAGAGGATGTTCCTCGGGGAAGACTGGGCGCACCTCGTACCGGGGGGCACGAAAAGGCTCATGAACCTGTGGGGGGTGCCGCGACGGCTCAGAGAATTGCACGAGGCGAATGCCGCCGGCAACGTCAAACCTTCTTTTCTTTAACCAGACGAGCGAAATGCTCGAAAGACCGGTCGTAAGTTCTTTCGGCATCTCGCGGAAAGCAACAGCCTGGAAGTTGGCGTGCCTTCAGGTGATATTGCAGACACTCGCAGCAGATGCCCTTTCTGGCACACGGTTCGTAACTGCAGTTGCAGTCCTGAAGGTTTTGTTCTTTCTTGCACTCCATCACTTCGCTCCCGGTAAGCTGCGAAAACCCGCAGCATTGTCCGCGCACGTGCACGAACGGCTGTTGCCCGAGAGCCCGTAGCAACGGGCGAATGTTGAAAAGCGAGCAGTGAATTAGCCAGCAAATGGCAACCAATAGCCAAGAATCACCGGACGTGTGCTAGTGCGCCGGTGTCCCTTTCTTTACTCCCTTGGTGACAACCAAAAGCAGGATACAGAAAAGGATAATCTCCCAGACAATCACCGCCGCCCACTTCTCAAAGATCGAAAAGAAAAGTCCCCCACCAACAATTGCCGGAACAATCGACAGAATAAAGATTCCCACTACCCACGGCCAATTCATTGATCATCCTCCTTTGTTTATGCAGTGACAAGGGTTTGTCCTTACTATCACAAGCAACGGCGCTATGCAATTATTAACTTGAGGGCGGTACGTTCACCACCCTGGCGGATTGCGGCCTTTCGGTGGTGGTAGTTACCGTTTCCCGTTCGATCATGGGTGGGGTCCCTTCATGCCGGACCTCCGCCCTCCGCCCAAAACACGCAGGGACAGGCTTCGGCAGGAGGACGCACGGAGATGGTTTTTCAACTGCCCGTTGGGAAAGAAGGGGACTCTGTTGAAAAGAAACCCGGCTGTGCTTAAAATAAAAAACCTGAAAAAATATTGTGGCTCGTCTTACATGCCCGGTTTGCGGCCGGTTGACTGCAGTCAGGCAAGCGATGTCCCTGCTTACCAAAGGAAAAGCGGATGGCGTTGTTAGATATTTGTACCTACCCCGACCAGATTTTGAGGGTGAAGGCTTCCCCGGTAAAAGCATTTGATGGAAGTCTCTGCAAATTGATAGAAGACATGGCAGAGACCATGTATAATGCGCCCGGTATAGGCTTGGCGGCAAATCAGATAGGCATTTCACAGCGGGTGCTGGTCATCGACCTCCAAAGACCCGATTGCGAACAGGGACTTATCGTCCTGGTCAATCCTCAAATCGTTGCCGCCGAGGGCGAGATTGTTTATGAGGAGGGATGCCTGAGTGTCCCGGAGTTCTTTTCGAACGTTAAGCGATTCAATCAAGTTACCGTGAGAGGATTCGACGAGCATCAGAACCCGGTGGAAATTCAAGCTTCGGGCCTGCTTGCAATAGCTTTGCAGCATGAGATGGACCATCTGGACGGCAAATTGTTCATCGATCGAATCGGGTCCATTTCCAGGGATATCTTCATAAGAAGATGGAAGAAAAAGCAGCGGGAGGCGAATCAATAGAATCGGAATTGCCCCGCCTGATTTTCATGGGAACACCGGAGTTTGCCGTACCTTCGCTCAAGGCGTTGACGAGTGTAAAAGCCCCGGTCCTTCTCGTCGTTACCCAGCCGGATCGCCGCAGCGGGCGGGGCAAGAAGCTCGGCGCTCCACCGGTCAAGGTTTTCGCAGAATCAGCCGGGATCCCGGTATATCAACCCCAACGGATTAGGGAAGGAGAAGCGATTGAGCATATCCATTCCTACGGCGCCGACTGTGCCGTGGTCGTGGCATATGGTCAGATTCTGCCCCAGGCCTTTCTCGATTTGTTTGCCCTCGGTGCCATAAACGTTCACGGGTCGCTGTTGCCTGCCTATCGAGGGGCGGCGCCGCTTCAGCGTTGCCTTCTTGCCGGTGAGAACCGGACCGGGATCAGCATTATGCTGCTGGATGCGGGGATGGACACCGGCCCGGTGCTGTCGCAGCAGGAACTGCTGCTTGCCGATGACGAAACTTTCGGCAGGTTGTATCATAGAATGGCCGACATGGGAGCGGAGCTGCTTCTAAAGACTTTGAGGGATTGGAAAGCACGCCGCGTCGTCCCTGTTGCTCAGGATGATTCACTGGCGACTTATGCTCCTCCCGTTGCTAAGGCTGAAGGGCGTCTGCAGTGGCATGAGCCTGCATTTCGGATTGTTAACACGATCCGCGCGTTTGATCCGTTGCCCGGCGCGTACGGGTTTTTTCAGGGGCAGCGGGTGAAGTTTTTCCAAGCTGCCCTCCTGTCATGGAAAGGTGAAGGCCGGGCGGGGGAGATCGTCGGGGGCATGGAAAGAGGTCTGGTGGTCTTGGGGGGTGATGGTCAAGGTCTGGTTGTGGGTGAACTGCAATTGGAGGGCCAACGCCGACTGCCCGCAGCCGAATTCCTCCGCGGGCATGCGATGCCGGCCGGCTCGTTATTGGAGTGATCGGAACCCGCCACGGACGCTCTCTATGACATGACTTCCGGGCCGGGGTTTTTATGACGCACAACCGGACAGATCATTTGGAATCATCCAAACAGCCGGCGAAAGTCATCCTGGTCGGCCTTCTCGGGCTGACGGCAATAATCGTCGCGACAATCCTCATCGTTTTCTACATCGTTCCTTATTACGGGTTCGCCCGAATCAATGCTCATCTCCCCCTGATCATGGGAATCGTCATCGCGGCCCTGGGGGGCGGGGTGCTGCTGGCCCTCGCGCTGCTGATATTGGTCACGCTTCTTGGCCATGACGTTCCGTTTTCGCGACCGCTTCGCAGCATGTCTACCAAGGTTTCTGCTTCCCATCCTGACGGTGGTGGGCAAACTCGTCGGGCTGCGGCGCGAGGAGGTGCAGCATGCCTTTGTGGCCGTGAATAACGAACTGGTCATGGCGCAATGTCGAAACGGTCGTCCTCCCCGCCGAATCCTGCTGCTCATGCCCCACTGTCTGCAGGACAGCGAATGCACGGTGAAAGTCACTCATCGGGTGGAGAACTGCAAACAGTGCGGCAAGTGTCCGATTAAGGATTTGCTGGACTTGTCCGTCCGCTACGGAGTGGACCTTGCCGTGGCTACCGGGGGGACCATTGCCCGCCGTATCGTCATTGAAAGACGACCGGATCTGATCATCGCCGTCGCCTGTGAACGGGATTTGACCAGCGGCATTCAAGACACCACCCCACTCCCCGTTTACGGGATTTTCAACGAACGGCCTTTTGGTCCCTGTCTGAATACCCGGGTTGCCCTCGATCGCGTTGATTCGGTGCTTCGAGAAATCGCCTCCATGAAACGGGAAGGATCATGATCAACGCCAGGCGTGCGGCTTATCAGATCCTCCTGAACCTCGAAAAACAGGCATTCTTTCCCGATCGGCTCATCAGTATCGCCCTGCAGCGTCATACGGATTTCAAGGAGGAGGATCGCGCCCTGCTGACCGAATTGGTCTACGGCGTATTGCGCTGGCGGGGCCTTCTGGATTGGCACATCGACCAGCTGAGCAGAGTTGAGCCCTCCAAAATCAAACCGGAAATCCGCATGTTGCTGCGTCTGGCACTCTACCAGATGCTTTATCTCAGCCGCGTTCCCGACCATGCCGCCGTAAACGAAGCCGTAAAGATCGCCAAATCGACCCAGCCGCCTCATTTGGTCGGTTTTGTGAATGCCCTCCTGCGCGAAGCCGTCCGCCGCGGGGATAAGTGGGAATGGCCGTCACCGGAAGCCGATCCGGCTGAGCATTTGGCGATTACCACCTCACATCCGCGCTGGTTTGTGCGCAGATGCCTGGATGAATTTGGCCTGGAGGAAACCCGATCGCTCTGTCAGGCCAATAACACCATCGCTCCCCTGGTATTGCGCGTCAACGCCCATAGAATCGCTACGGCGACGCTCATGGAATCCCTCGTCGGCCAAGGTCTGAAGGCGGAACCTTCACCCTATCTGGAGGATGCCGTTCGGGTGACCGGGATCCGCCAGAACATCGCTGCACTATCCATCTTTGAGAAGGGATGGATCCAGGTCCAGGATGAGGCCTCTCAGCTCATCTCCCTGCTTCTCGACCCCCATCCCGGCGAGCGCATTCTGGATATCTGCGCCGGATTTGGGGGCAAGTCCACCCATGTTGCCGGCCTGATGAGAAATGAGGGAGAGATCGTGGCCGTCGATCAGTCGCCCTGGAAGCTTGAAGAACTGAGGCAGAACGCTCGAAGACAACACCTTGACATCATCGGGACCATTACCGGCGATGCCTTGGATCTCCGGCCCGAGCGGTTGGGAAGTTTTGACCGGGTGCTTCTCGATGCGCCCTGCAGCGGGTTTGGGACCCTGCGGCGAAAACCCGACATCAAATGGCGGCGCCATCTCAAAGACCCCTATCGCTTCTCACAGCTTCAAAAACAACTATTGGACCATGCGTCGCTTTTTGTGAAGCCGGGCGGAGTTTTGGTCTATGCCACCTGCACGATTTTTTCAGAAGAAAACCAAAGAGTTGCCGATGAGTTCGGCGAACGGCATGAAGGCTGGGAATTGGAATCGATCGCCGCATTTCTCCCTGAAAGCTGCCGACAGATGGTTGACGGGAGTTTTTTCAGATCATGGCCGCACCTTCACGGGACGGACGGTTTCTTCGCCGCCCGCTGGCGCCGAATAAAGTGACATCTTTCCTCTATTAGCGGAAAACCGCTGATAGCCCCTCGGGTCATGAGTATCCGCTTGCCTTTCCCTGCGACACACTGCCTGCCATCCGAGAGCGCCGTGCTCAGTAATACTGGCGGATGTGGCCATACGCTTTGTCGAACAACTCCTGATCGGTGTGGAGCTTGTATTTGGGCAGTGTGCGGCGGAGTTCCTTCTGCACGAGGCGCTCGCCTTGGCTCGTGTGCTGCCAGAAGGCGTAATCGGCTCGGCCCCGGGGCGGGGTGCCGCAGAGGTTGCGCCCCCAAGGGTCGGAGGCGAAGGCGTCGCGATCCCACTGCTTGATGGAATAAGGCGGATTGGCCAGGCATCACGTCGAAGCGCATGAGGCGGTCACCCTGCACGAATTTCGGCTCGGAGAGGGTGTCTCCCCGGACGATTTGAAAATCCTCGATGCCACGGAGAAAGCAGTTCACCCGGGCGATGGAGGAGGTCATGAGATTGCATTCTTGGCCGGAGAGACGGACATCCCGCCGTAGGCGGCAAATTCGACGTCTCCGCCGGGTTCTGCTAGCTCAGTCTTGGTTTCCTCGCCAAAGACATCGCATGGGCGTTTGTAGAAGAGCAGCGGGAAGATGAACTGCTTGTAGTCGCCGGCGTCGATGGTCCCGCGCAGGAGCACGGCCGCTCCCCAGAGGTAGGATTCGAGCTGTTGTTGGGAGATGCGCTGGATCATGGCTTGGTCGGCTTTCCGTCCGGTTTCGTCCGACTTGCGCCCGAAGGTATAATGTTGCGCCTGATTTGCGCCTGACTTGCGCCTGATTTGCGCCTGATTTGCGCCTGATCGCGCTGAGCTTCTCTGCATTCAAGAAGGATTTTAGTGATGTAGCGTGTACCGCGCCCGGTGCCTGTTTGCTCCAGGTACCCTTTTTCCTTGAGGTCCTCCAGCATCCGCCAGGCGGTGTCTCTGGAGATGCCAAGGTTCTGGACGCACCATGCGGTCGAGATATGGCCTCTCTCCTGTGTGGCTCTCAATGCGGCATTCTGGTTGTCGCTCAGCGCCGGGTCGAAGAAGTAGCCACACTCTGCAGGGTCGCCCTCGGTTGCCTTAAGAGGCGCTTCGAGCGACTTCCGTGCGCCCGGCAGGGTAACGGTGAATTCATCTTCGATGAGAGCAAATCGAGGCAAGTCAAGCCCCTGCCGTCTCATAACGTCCCGCATCCGCCGGATGCCACTTCCACGCTCTTCCATGAATTCGAGCCAGGTCAATCCCTGAACCACAAGGGGGTTGCGCGCTTTGGACCGTCCTTCACCGCGCCCGATGCGCTCGATTCTCTGATTACCCGGCGGAAGGCCGGGGCTGGAAAAGACCACACGGTCGGCGAAGACCTCCACTGTTATCTTCACACCGGCATTCTCGTAATCGCGGTGGGCAACAGCATTCACAATGGCCTCCCGGAGGGCTTCCTGGGGAAACGCCTCGGCAGTCACTCGACGAAGGCCTTCAATCTTAAGGGGATGGGCGGTATTGCGCCGGATGAAAGCCACAGACTGCTCGATGGCCGAAGAGAGCGGCGCATCCACGAGAACGCTATCAAGAGGCCGGGCATCGCGTTTGTCGCCCGGATAAGCATCGAGCTGGATGCGGGCCTGGGGAAAGACCTTGGACGGAGATCTCGCCATGAGCAATACGGCGGCGGCGGTTGGACGATAAAGGCTCTCCATGGGGTCAAACCAAAGGTAGCCGCGTGAAACCAGAGCTTGCACGATCACTTCGCCAGTCAGTTTTTCGGGAGGCCTGTCCTCCGCGGCAGCCACCACTTCCCCGACCAAAGCAGGGTCGAGGTCGGCCAAAGAGAGCACACGAACTCTTTGACGTTCGAAGTCGGCAGCACATCGAATCGCCTCGCGGGCTTGTTCGTTTTGCTGTGACGTGGGCTCGGTTTCAAACGTCCTCTCGATATATTCTGTCAACCGTGCCCTCGCCTTTTTGAGAAGCTCCTCCAGGGACCCAAAACGGCTGTATGTGTGACCGTCTCTCCGGACCTCCTGCAGAAAGGCTTTTTCCTTCTCTTCACGCTCGAACCCCGCATCGCCTTCTACACAGACGAGCGTCGGAAGCCTGAGTTCCTGAGCGAGTCGATATTCCTGATGCGTGGCGGAAAGACCGTCGGCCAATGGCTGACCGTATTCCTTCCCAATGATCAAAAGGTAGACATGACAAGTGCGCAGGAGGTCAAGATAGGCCTGCTTGTTTGGCCGAAGCGATGCAGGATACTCCTCAAACAACCGGGGGACGGTGCTGAAGGCGAGGAAGGGGTCTGTCGCCAACAACCCTCCCAAAGCCGCCCGTTCCTCGATCAGCTCCTTTTGAACGGAGCTTATGAAAACCTTGAGTCGGATCATGAAAGAAGCCCCTCCCGTTTCAAAAGGGCAACAAGTCTCTCCTCCGCCGTAAATGCCGACCTGGCGCTTTCTTGCAGCCGCTCTATCGCATTTTCCACAGTTAGCGCTTCAGCGCTCGTGACTTGATGGGGCGCCGCCGATCAGGAAACGCGCGCACCCGGCGTCACCCCCTGCTCCGTGGTCAGGAGGCGGAGAGATTCGCCGTCGTGGGCGGCGAGGATCATCCCGTGGGATTCATGGCCCATCAGCTTTGCCGGTTGAAGATTGGCCACCAGCACGACCTGCTTTCCAATGATGTCCTCGGGGGCGTGGGTCTGGCCGATTCCAGCAACCACCTGCCGATCTTCTCCTATATCGATCGTAAGGAGCAGCAGCTTCTTTGACTTGGGGATTCTCGCCGCATGTTTCACCACGCCCACCCGCAGGTCGAGCTCCTTGAACCGTTCGAAGGGGAGCAGAACATCCTGCTCTTTGGTTTTTTGAGCAGCCGGAACGCTCTCTTTCACCCCCTGTTCCTTGGGGTCGATTCTCGGGAAGAGGGCCTCCCCCTTGCTCACGGCCTTACCGTCTTCGAGCGTTCCCCAGCGCCCGTCTTCATCCAGCCTCAAATCCAGGGCCGGCTTCGGACACCCCAGGCGGTCCAGGATCTTTTCAGCCGTTTCCGGCATGAAGGGGGCGATCAGCACCGCCGTGACCTTGTTTACTTCCAGCAGGGTGCGGATGACGGTTTGCAGACGGCCGTGCCGGGATGGATCTTTGGCAAGGTTCCACGGTCCGACTCGGTCGACGTAGCGGTTGGCGGCATTGAGGCATTCCCAGATTGCCATAAGTGCTTTATGGAAACCATATTTCGGGACTTCGGCAACCACCGTCCCGATAGAATCCTCGAGTTGCTTCTTCAGTTCAAAATCGAGATCGTCGGTGTCGGGTGTGAACGGCGGGACCCTTCCGGCGAAGTACTTGTCCGTCATGGCGAGGGTGCGACTGAAGAGATTGCCCAGGTCGTTGGCGAGATCGGCGTTGAGTCGCTGCACCAGGGCTTCTTCGCTGAAATTGGCATCAAGACCGAAAACCATCTCGCGCAGCAGGAAATAGCGGAACGCATCCACCCCGTACTTGGAAACCAGGTCCAGAGGCCGCACCACCGTGCCCTTGCTCTTGCTCATCTTGCCTTCATCAATTTTCCAGTACCCGTGGACGTTCAAATGCCGAAAGAGCGGAAAACCGGCCGCTTTAATGATCGTGGGCCAATAGATGCCATGCGGCTTGAGAATATCCTTGGCGATGGTGTGCTGAACCGACGGCCAAAATTCATGGTAAAGGGGGCCTTCGGGATATCCCAGGGCCGACACATAGTTAATAAGCGCATCGAACCACACATAGGTCACATAGTTTTCATCGAAGGGAAGAGGAATGCCCCAGCTCAGCCTTTCTTTCGGGCGCGAAATACAGAGGTCTTCCAGGGGGTCGCGGAGGAAGGACATGACTTCATTGCGGTAGCGCTCCGGACGGATGAAATCGGGGTGAGCTTCGATATAATCGATGAGCCATTCCTGGTACTTGCCCATGCGAAAAAAATAGTTGGCCTCTTCGCGTTCGATCGGCGGCTTGTCGTGATCGGGACATTTTCCGTCGACCAGTTCGCGTTCCGTGTAAAACCGTTCACAGCCGACGCAATAGAGCCCTTTGTAATGGCTGAAGTAGATGTCTCCCGAGTCGAAGACCTTCTGCAGGAGAAAACGCACCACTTTGACGTGTTCCGGGTCGGTGGTGCGAATGAAGTAGTCATTCTTGACATTCAGAGTCGGCCACGCGCTTCGAAAGAGCTGGCTGATGCGGTCGGCGTAGCTCTTCGGGTCCATTCCGGCTTCCCGCGCCGCCTGAACAATCTTGTCCCCGTGTTCGTCGGTCCCGGTCAGGAAGAAGGTCCTGTATCCCAACAGGCGGTGGAATCGATTCATGACGTCCGCGACGATGGTCGTGTAGGCATGGCCGATGTGCGGTTCGGCGTTCACGTAATAGATGGGCGTGGTGATGTAAAAGTGATTCACAATGATTTCATCCTTCGATTTCGGCGTATTCAGCCAACTTTTTCGGGAAGCGGATCCAGAGTCTTTTCTATTTCCCTGCCATCCTCCAATTGCACCGTAACAGACCTCTGCAATACGTTTTGTCGCACAACCTTGCCGCGCCCTTCAGGAATTTCGATTTTCTTGCCCAGTTTGGGCATGTCTTTTTTCAGCTCACGATAGGTATCGTGCTCGTATTGCAGGCAGCACATCAGTCGTCCGCAGGCCCCGGAGATCTTGGTCGGATTCAGGCTCAGGTTCTGTTCTTTGGCCATTTTTATAGAAACGGCATGGAAATTCTTGAGAAAGGACGCGCAGCACAGGGGGCGACCGCAACCGCCGAGGCCGCCGACCATTTTTGCCTGATTTCGAATTCCGATTTGCCGCAGTTCCACGCGTGTTCGCAGCCTGCGGACAAGGTCTTTGAGCAGTTCGCGAAAATCGACACGGCCATCTGCGGTAAAGAAAAAAATAATCTTGCTGCGGTCGTAAAAATATTCCACATCGACCAGGTTCATCGCCAGTTCATGAGTAGCGATCCGTTCTACACAATAGCCCCTGGCATCCTGTTCGAATTCGAGATTTTCCTGATGCCTCTGAATGTCCTCCGGCAGTGCCATATGATCGATCTTCTTGGTCTCTGCAGGGTGAACGCGAGGATCTTTCGGAGTTGGACCTTCAGCGACGTGGCCAAAGCCGAGTCCCTGCTCGGTCTTGACAATGACATAATCCCCTCGCTTCAGCGAAAGTCCACCGGGATCAAAATGATAGATCTTTCCTCCGCTGCGAAAGCGAATTCCTACGACTCTCTCCATAGAGATTTTCCTTTATGGCCAAACAGACACCCTCCAGGGTGAGCTGCTTATTGGCGTTTTGTCGAAGAAGCAAATGTGCGTTCTCAATCTCGGCAAACAACGACAACAGCGTTTCAACCGTGACCTTTCGAGCACTCCTCAAAACATGCTCACTGGTCCGGAGCATCGGAGCATAGTCCGTAAACAAACGGGAAAGCGCCAGGTCCCGTATCCAAAGTTTAATACATTCCAGGTCTTGCTCCAAGTCCGCACTTCCCTTGGCCCACTGGGCCGTCAGCGGGAAGAAGTCGATCATGGGAAGGCCCTTGAGGCGCGAGACATTTTCCAGAACTTCATTCATCTGGGCAACCCGGGAAGGTTCCGCCAGCCACTTGGCGCGATCCAGGCTGCCGTCCGCCATAACAGCAACTTCCTGTGCCCGGGAGGATGACAAGCCTTGCGTTTCAAGCAAATAACGCTCAATCCAAACCTGTTCGAGGGGCTGCAGGCGCACATGACAGCACCGGGAAACTATGGTGGGGAGAAGCATCTGAGGTTCAAGGGCGGTCAATACAAACAAGTTCTGTTTGGGAGGCTCTTCCAGGAGCTTCAACAGGGCATTCCCTGCTTCCTCCCTCAGGTCCTGTGCATCTTCAATGATCACGATGCGCCACTTGCCCTCAAAAGGTCGGAAAGAGAGGCGCTGCTTCAGATTGCGGACCTGGTCCAATTTGATGGTGGCCCCGTCGCTCTTGACCCACACCAGGTCGGGATGATGCCCATCTCTTATTTTCAGGCATGAAGCGCAGCAGTCACAGGCATCAAAATCTTGTGGATTCAGGCAGTTGAGGAGCTTTGGCAAATTCACGGGCAAGGGTCACTTTGCCGACTCCTGCCATGCCGCTGAAGAGCAGGGCATGGGGGAGCTTCCCGAGGCGCTGCAATTGCCTCAAGAACCGCTTTGCCCGCTCCTGCCCGAAAACATTTTCAAGAGCCATTCGATCCTCATCCGGGTCCGGTGATCAGTGACCAGCTGTTCAGCAGTCATCACGCAACGTGGTTTTCACTTGTGGTGAAGGGACAAATGCTCATCGTCTGTCTTCGGGGTTCCCCTCTCCGGACCAGATTCGCAGTTGCACACCTTGCTTGTTGCCGCTGTCCGGTGGGGCCGGGGTCTTGGCTTCCGCAGGCAGAGGAAAACCCCGGAAGAAAAAGCGCTCGAAGAGCGGCTGATATGCCGTCCACGCTTCATCCCCGGTCTTGGAATCAGCGAGGATGCGGGTCACGCTGTTCATCTTGGCATCCAAATCATCTGCGAAGTGCAAAACGAAAGCTTCGCGCGTCATGGGCAACCGCACCGCCCCCATAGCTTCCTCACCGTGGTGGCTGAGAATCAGGTGACTCAACAGGATCGCTTCTTCGGAAGGAAAGCTCCGAAGCGAGCGGATTTTCTCATCCAGAATCTGAACCCCCAGAACCATGTGACCCAAAAGCCGGCCGGAATGCGAGTAATCGATCTTCAAATCGTAGACAAATTCGTCCACTTTGCCGACATCGTGAAGGATTGCCCCCACGACGAGGAGGTCGCGATTCAAGTCGGGATAATGAGCGGCGATGAGCGATACCAATTCTGTCACCGCCACCGAGTGTTCAAGGAGTCCTCCCAGATAGGCGTGGTGCATGGATTTGGCTGCGGGAGCCGTTTTGAACCGATCCATGAGGTGCGTGTCGCTCAGGATATGTCTCGTCAGCCTCTGCAGAGCGCCCTTCTTGATTGTTGAAGTCAGCTCTTTGAGCCTTTGAAAAAGGTCTTCAATACTCTTCGGGGAAACCGGCAGGAAGTCCGCCCGGTCGATTTCGTCCAAAGAGAGGGGTGAAAGGTCGTT
Source organism: uncultured delta proteobacterium (assembly GCA_963844985.1). Classification (GTDB taxonomy): domain Bacteria; phylum Desulfobacterota; class Syntrophobacteria; order Syntrophobacterales; family Syntrophobacteraceae; genus JADGQM01. Next base: position 67,629 of record CAWJQV010000032.1, on the reverse strand, counting down.
GATCTGAAGCTGCAACTCATCGCGGTAGAGTTCACTTCTTCCGCGAACCCGAACCACCGATCCTGGAGCGATCGCTTGAGCCCGTTCCTCTGCCCGTTCCCAGATCCGTCCGGTGATTTGGCCGGATTTGTCCGTCAGCTTCAAGCTCAGGAAAGGCGTCCCGTTCCTTGCTGTCCGCAATTGCTTTTCAGCGACGACGAAAGCACTTGTCACGTCCTGGTTGGGGCTTATTTCCGAGATGAAAATTTTTGTCACACCCGTCATTCAGCCTGTAGTGATGATTGTCTCCAGAAAATTCACATCCCCATGCGCTTGGCCTCGCGCATTCCATCTTTAACCTATAGTATGCGAAAGGGAATCCTGTCAAACCCGTGTTGTTCAAGCCCGATGTTTTTGCGGACTTTTTCCGAACAGACCGGTCTTCCCATTGGCTGGAAATTAAAATAAAATAAAAAATTACGCTTTCGCAAAGGCATTGCGGCGCCGTTGGGGATGGGTGGTGTCGCATTCCGATGCTATTTGGAACGGATGACAGTTTGTGAAGGAAATGGAAATCGCCTTGTGGAAGGGCCTCAAATGGCCCGGTTTAACCCCTTCAGCATTGAAGATCCGGGAACTGGCGGCACAAATTCCCGTCCAACTTGCGGTGCTCTCATACAAGAGTTCAAGGGATTTTCTCTGGGTCGTGTTCATTGGTGGAACGGGAACGGGAAAGTCCACGCTCTTCAATGCCGTCATCGGGAAAACGCTCAGCGAGACCGGTGTCGAACGACCCAAGACAAGCGGTCCGCTGGTCTATGCCCACAAGAACACCCCCATCGAAAAGGATTTTCCCTTTGCCGCTGCCGGGATTCAGCGGGTCATCGATCGACCGGGCCCCGCCTTCAGGATATTCGGGGGCTCCGGGCCAGTTGTTGATACTTGATCACGATTGCGAGGAACTCTCGCATCTTGTTATCGTTGATACCCCGGACCTCGACAGCCTCGAGCTCAAGAACCGGCAAATGGTGGACGATCTTCAACTTCTTGCGGACTCGGTCATTTTTGTGGCGAGCCAGGAGAAATACGCCGATGAAGTCCCGTTTCGTTTCCTCGCGCGCATTCATCTGGGAGAAAAGCCGTACTTTCTCCTGTTGAACAAGGCTGAAGGCGGGCTTGCGGCTGACGACGTGCTCGACGCGCTCCATGGGCAGGGGCTCAAAGTGAGCCCCGACCGCCTTTGGATTCTGCCACATATGCTGCGCAATCCCTCCGTGTCGCTCTCGAGCGCGGCAACCTTCATCCATTTTCGAGAAACTCTCCTCCAGAGTCTGGAGAGGGTTCAAGCGCCTGTTGTCATTCGGAAAGAGAGGCGGAGAGCGGCGGAGCAGGCAAAAAGCGAGATCCGACTGCTCCTTGGTCTTTTGAGAGAGGAAGAGGAAGCCGCTTCAAAATGGCTGGAACAGCTTGAGCTCTTCTGTGAGGTCGCCTGCCAAAAGCTCCTTGCAGCGCAGGAGGAGCGTTTCACAAAGGAAAGTCGAACCCATATTCAGCGGGAAATCGGGAAGCATTTCAGCAAGTACGACCTGTTGGCAACCCCAAGGCGTTTCCTCTCACAGGTTATACGCATGCCTTTTCGGGCTCTCGGTCTTTGGCCGGAGGAAACGACGCCTGCCTCCGGGCGCGAACTCGATGAGATCTTCCGGAAAGCCGATCTGAGAATGATTGAAGCTGCGGTTGAAGGCTTTAACCGTTCGGTTTTGGAGAAACTCTCGCCACACGACGAAGCCTCGACACTCTATCACAGACTGCGCGATTCCAGCCTCACGCTTACGAGTGAAGAGATCCAACGGCAGATGCAGGAAGAGCAAGATCGCCTTATGTCATGGCTGGAGGAGACTTTTCAGCGTCTGGCCCGGGGTATTCCAAAAAGCAAGGAGCTGGGAATCTATTCCACGTCCATCCTTTGGGGCGGCTTGATCATTGCCCTCGAAACGGCGATTGGAGGCGGTATCAGCCTTTTGGAAGCCGTCCTGAATACGGCGGTTGCACCCTTTGTGACCAAGGGCGCCGTTGATTTGTTCGCCTATCACGAGCTGCAAAAGATAGTGCGAGATCTTGGTCAACACTACCAGGAAGCAATTGCCGCTCCCCTGCGGTTACAGTGCAAGAGCTATGCTGAGGGTCTCCGATCGCTGATGGTTTCTCCACAGATGTTGCAGGAACTGACCGCGGTGATGAGGAACATCGAAGCTTAAGGAAGGCAAACCATCTTTTCTGAGGCAGAAGAATAGTGCGTTCTTCCCAAGAACTGCAAAATGATCTCCGTCGCTTCCAGACCCTGCTCCATCAGGGTGATTTTCTTTCCCTGTCCGGCGAAGAAAAGGAGCGGTTGCTCGGGGAATCCTTCAACCTGCTCCGCAAGTTCGATGCGCTTGCCGAAAGCTCTCTGGTGGTTGGCCTCGTGGGGGGAACCGGCGTGGGCAAGTCGAGCCTGATGAATGCGCTTGCTTGCGCTCCCATCGCCGCCACCAGTCACCGCCGCCCCCATACCGATCAGGCGTTGATCTACCACCATGCAGCGACGCCCTTGCCGGACAGCATCACCAGCAGTCCCTATCCCCACCGCGAAATTAGCCACCAAGCCGAAACAGTCCGGCACATACTCCTCTGCGATCTTCCCGACTTCGACAGTCTTCTTACGGGACACCGGGAACAGGTAATACAATTCCTGGAGCATCTGGATATCCTGGTATGGGTTGCCACCCCGGAAAAATATGCAGATGAAAGATTTTACGCTTTTCTGCGGCAGGTCCCCAAAGCGAGGCGGAATTATTACTTCGTTCTGAACAAGGTGGATCTGTTTTTTCGGAACGGTGAACCAGGGACCGGCCATTCGCAATTGGATACGGTCATGGCAAGATTTAGCCGACACTCTGAGAGAAAACGGCATTCCCGAGCCCGTAATTTATGCCGTATCCGCGCGTGAGGGTTGCGACGCAAGCACGGCATCCCCTTGGAACCATTTATGGAATTTCCACCATCAGATTTTTCGACTGCGTGATGCCAAAGAAATGAGGGGCATCAAAGCAGCCAACCTGGATGTCGAGGCAAGGCGGCTTACGGAGGTTTTGGAGAAAGAGGTCGTGAGCCTCAACGTGTTACACGGGGTGCTCATGGATTTGGCCCTTGAACTGCAGAACCGGCGGCCCGAATGGCGTCGGATCGGGCATGATGCGTTCCAGCGGGCACTGGACCGAAAACCCGAGGAATTCCTGCATCGGCCGATGCATCCCCGGGCGCTGGTGGGGGTTGGTTCCGGCATCGCTTCGCTGGTGCGGGATTGGAGGCGATTGACCGAGCGTTCCGAAGAGCAGCGGGATAGCGCGGATCTCCTTTTCAGGCAAGGGGCCGTTCTGCCCCTGCAGCAGGAACTGGAGCGTGTGGGGAATCGAATGGTCTATCAAGTCCTTCACCGGGGACTTCCAGCATCAATCGGAAATTACGGCACGACCCTCTTTGATGCCGGTGCGGAATGGCAGGAGCTTTTGCAGCGGCTGCAGGGCGTTGCGGCAAAGTCTCTCGAAATTCACTGGGGTCCGTCTTTCAGGGGTTTCCGGGCAGTCCAGTATAGCGCTTACCTGGTCTTGTTCGTGTTCCTGCTCTTTGCCCTGGGCAGTGGCGCCGGGCTGCAAGATCTCTTCGACCGTCCAAGTTGGCGCGGACTGCTCGGTCTGGTTTTGGCCCTGCTCCAGACCCTGTTCAGTCCCCAAGGCTTTGCCGCTTTGGGGAGCTATTTCCTGCTCCAATGTCCTGCTGGGATTTCGTTTCTACAAGCGCTACAAGAAATTGTTGCAGCGGCATGCACAAAAGATTATAGAGTCACTCATGCTGGAATTGGACCGAGTGTGGGAGGAAAAGCGGAACGCCCTGATCGACCATCTGACGCAAAAAGCCCAGCAGGTAGAGGAGCGGACGGCAGCTTTGCGCGCTCTCCGCAGTTCGGATACTGAGGACTGATTATGCCGTTCAAGATATTGTTTGTGGTGGCCGTTTTGCTTCTCCCGATGGTGCCTACCTTCTGGGCGATTCTGGACATCCCGAAACGTCGGTTCTCAAGCACCAAGAAGAAGATCGTCTGGTTTTTGGTGGTGGCTACGCTCCCCTGTCTGGGGGCAATTTTTTACATCACCCTTGCGCGCCGTCATACCAGTCCCGTGGAAACAGCATAGTCACAAAGGAGGAAAATCTAACCCATGTTAGATCTCGTAAGGAAACACGCAAAATCCTGGCTCATCAAGGTTGCTCTATTCCTGATCGTAATCGTTTTCATCTTCTGGGGGGGATATTCTTATAAGACACGCCAGGAGGGCCAGATGGCCCGGGTTGGCGATTACTACGTGTCGATTGCAGAGTATAACCAATACTACAATCAGCTTATCGAGATGTACCGGCAGCAGATGCGTGGTTCCTTCTCGGAAGATCTGGTGCGCCAGATGAATCTCAAAAAGCAGGCCCTGACCATGTTGGTCGATCGTCGCCTTATCTCCCAAGCCGCCCAGGGGATGGGGCTAACCGCGACCAGTCAGGAAATCCAGCAAAAAGTCATTGAATTCCCGGTGTTCCAGACCGAGGGCAAGTTTGATAAAAAGCGTTACGATTTCATTTTGCGCCAAAATCGCCTTTCTCCTGAAACCTTTGAGCAGCAAATGGGCCAGGATTTGACGGTGCAGAAGGTGGAAGCGTTTATCAAGCGACGCGCCACGGTAACGGAGGCGGAAATCCAAGCGGAGTTCCTGCTGAACAGCACCCTTATTCAGGCGGCCTACCTGCTCTTTGATCCCAAGGCCCTTGAGGCGGAAGTGAAGGTCGATGAAGCAGCCCTCGAGGCTTTTTACCAGCAGCGTCAGGATCGCTACAAGGACCCGGAGAAGAGACAGCTATTGTACGTGCTTTTTGATCCGCAATCCTACCTGCCCGAAGTGAAGGTGACCGAGAATCAAATCAAAGACTATTATGAAGACCATAGAACGGATTACAACAAGGAGCAGGAGGTTCGCGCGCAGCACATACTTTTCAGTGTCAAGGAAGACGCCCCTGAAGCTGACGTTGCCAAGGCGCGAGGGGAAGCCGAGAAAGTCCTGAGCGAGGCTAAGGCGGGTAGCGACTTTTCGGAACTTGCCAAGAAATATTCCCAGGACCCGACGGTGGGTGACAATGGCGGGGATCTGGGGTTTTTTGCCCGCGGGCGCATGGTGCCGGCCTTTTCCGAAGCCGCGTTCAGTCTCAAACCGGGGGAAATCAGCGAATTGGTCCGCACCCCTTACGGCTTCCACATCATCCGGGTGGCCGAGGTGCACCCTGCGAAAGCAACGTCCCTGGACGAGGCCAGGGCTGAGATCGAAGCGAAGTTGAGGGAGGAGATCACACGCGATACGGCCCATCGCAGAGCACGTGATTTTGCGGATATGGCCTATGCCCAGAAGGATATCGGGAAAGCTGCCCAGGCCATGAAACTGCCGCTGACGGCAACAGGGGCTTGGGTTTCTCAGAAAGAGGCCTTGTCCGAGGTGGGAGGCGCCCCAACTCAGAGTATGAACAAGCTCTTTGCCCTCCCCGAAAAGGCTATCAGCGATGTCTTTGAAGTCCCCAAGGGATTCCTGGTTGCTCAGGTTGGTGCGATCCAGCCCCCTCAGGGGATTCCACTCGAAAAAGCGAAAGAGCGCGTGGAGAAGGACTACAGATCGGAACAGGCCCGCACTCTGGCCCAGAAGAACGCCTCGGAGGTATTGGCGAAGGCGCGGGAACTAAAGAGCCTCGAACAGGCCGGGCGCCAGGCAAAGCTGGAGGTCAAGAAGAGCGAGTGGTTTTCCAGGAACTCGCCCGACAAGGACCTGACGGCACTGCAGGGAGAATCGCGCAACAGGTTGTTCGAACTCGATGAATCCCAACCCTTTCCCGAAGCTCCTCTGATGTTGGCGAACCGCTATGCGGTAATGCAACTCCTCGGGCGGAAAGCTCCTGACGAGGGTCTCGAGAAAGAGCGACCGGAAATCGCCAAGCGCCTGCTCGATGAAAAACAGGGTATTCTCTGGCAGACATGGCTTGAGGATGAACGCGGGAAGACTCAGATAGAGATCTATAAAGAGCCCTGATGACTGAGTTTGTCCCAGGCCGCTTGGACTTGCCGCCGGGTGTGAGCGAGGTCTCGGCTGTTGTCTATGACCAAGTGGGATGCGGTTCTTTTGGTTTCGATTGGCAACTGCATGGTGAGGGTTTCTTCAGCTTCCTCCCGGCTGATGCCGTCGCGTTCCATCAACCGGTTGATCTGGATCTCACGCGAAGTATAGACCAGAATAATCGCATCGAAACGATCGCCCAAATCACCTTCAAACAGAAGGGGAATGTCAAAAATAACCATTTGTTCGGGCCGACGCCTTGAAAGCGTTCGCCATTCCCGATCCATCTCCTCCAGGATGGCGGGGTGGAGAATAGCGTTCACGGTTAATCGGCACTGCCTGTTCCGGATGATTTCTTCCCGCAGTTTCCTGCGTCTTAAAGCCCCATTCTCGTCAAAGTAGGCCGGTCCAAGATAATCCCGGAGTTTTTGCCAGCAGGGAGTTCCCGGCTGCACCACCTTTCGGGCCGTCTGATCGGCATCCAAAACGGTCGCTCCGAGAGCGGCAAAGAGCTTCGCAACAGTGCTCTTGCCCGTTGCGATGCCTCCCGTTAGGGCTATCCTTCCAAAGCTTCTTGAGGAAACCGCTGTGAGGTCGCCATGCTGCCTGAAGCCTTACTTCAGTAGCCCGGAAACAGGAGTCCGAAGACATTTCGTCAGGCCGATGAAATCCCTTATCCGGGCACTTCCCCCGGATTCCGATTGCCATCGGAAGGCAGCGTCAGGCATGGGGTCACATTCTTGTGTGAGTCTGCATTTGGAAATGGTGCCTGCGGGAGTCAGTAACGCTCCGTTATCAATCTGAGCCTGCGGCCCAACCCCGCGTTTAAAAGGAAGTGTTCGGGGCGTCTTCGTATTCCATTTGCCCCAGCGGCCGCTCAAAGGTGTATTTATAGGGTACAATGATCAACTGCTTGCAGACTCGATCGCAGCTGTTGGTTATGGCGGCAAACGGCCAGGCCACAACGGCTCCGGCCAGGCCGACGATGCAAGCCGCGATCCCGAGCGGGCGCATGATCAGCACGTCGGCGATAATCAATTCCCCGCGGGGGATCCGAATGGACGGTCGGGGTCGAATCGGTTTGGCGGTAGACAGGAGAGGGAGGAGCGTTCTCCTGGGCGCCGCACGGTTGCCCCGCAATAAGAGCCAAAATAAGCGTACCAGCCACCAAAAGGGACAGAACCTGTTTCATAGCGCATCCTCCGAATTCTTGCTTTGACTTGTCTAGAATGATCACATCACATCTTTCTCGCTCATTTCAATGGCTTTATCAATTTCGGCCTTCAACTGCGGCGGCAGTCCGGGAATGTCCACGTTGAGGAAGCCGCGAACGATGGTTGCCGTGGCTTCTTCCTCACTCAACCCCCGTGACATTTTTTTATCTCAAGATCGATATGTCTGAGTATGGTCTTCCCTGCAAGTTCGACTTGCAGATCCTCTATGATCAGCATCGTGTTGCTCCTGTCGAAAACTCTTGGAACCCCGGCATTCGTATCACCCGTTTTCCCATCCTCTGCTTGCCTTCGGTGTGGTTTCTTGTCGGGGATTGCATATTTCTTCCAATTTAAATAATGTCTTGGTTAAGATAAAGCAAGAGAATTACTATATGACAGAGCCCACCCCGGACGGAGGGCCATAAGACCGATGGAGACTCAATGACGGAAAGCTTTCCCAGTATCGAGACACGCGATCTCTCAGAACTTGCCCCTCGGGAATTGGGCCAATATCTTATGCGGCTTCCCGCCAAAAAGAGGCTGGCTGCCGTACTGGCGCACACGGATGCGGAAGCTCTGGTGGCAGCGCTTCCCGTGCAGGACTTCTTCTTTTTCGTCAAAGAAATCGGCCCCGAAGATGCCGTGCCGCTCCTGGCTCTGGGGCAGACCGAACAGCTCATTCATCTTTTCGATCTGGAATGGTTTGATAAGGATGATGTCCAACCGGCAAAGGCCCTGCAATGGCTGGAAAGATTGGCGTCCGCCAGTGAGGAGAAGCTCCTGGCGTGGCTTTACCAGGCTGATTTTGAGCTGCTGGTGACACTCTTTAAGAAGTGGATTTTCGTGGCGCTTACCCCCGAGGACATCGATCCGCTCGAAGCGACGGAACAACTGCCCAAGCACACTCTGGACGACCAATACTACTGGGAGACGCGGTATCTCCAGTTCGAAGATTTCATCCGCCGCTTGCTGAATCTCATTTTTGAAGTGCATTCCGGTTTTTACCGGGAACTGCTGAACCACGTCATCTGGGCTTTCGAGACCGAGCATCGAGGAAGATGCCTCTCGCTTTCGTCGGGCACGTCTTGAGGATCAGGCCATTCCTGATTTCCATAATGCAGCAGAAATCTATCGTGCCTTAAGCCCGAAACAAATCGGACACGGTAAGGATGTGGCTGCGCCGGATCCGGACGCCGCCTCGACTCCGTCGTTCGCGCTGGCCATGCTCCCGGAAAATGACCTTTTGCCCAGGGCTTTGGGGAAGATCCGGGATGCCCGCGTGATCGACACGCTTGGCCTGGAACTGGCTTCCCTTGCCAACAAGGTGGTCGTTGCCGATCGGTTGCTTCCGGACGAACCCGAGGTGCTGCGGTTTGCGGTGGGAAAGATGGCGGCTTATGTGAATTTGGGGCTTGATCTGCTGAGTCGCGGCAGTTCGGAGAACACCGTGAAGATCATCGAGGAGGTCTTCCTGGAGCATCTGTTCCGCCTGGCCCACACTCAAATATCCCGGCTTAAAGGCCGTCTGCAGAAGGAGATCCAGCGCGGGTGGTTGTCGCGATGGCCGAACGGGCATCAAATGTCTCGATGCCGATTGGATGGAAGCAGCGGAGCTGCTGACGCAGAAGACGCCGCGGCTCGTGCGTCCCGGTCCCGATCCCGGGTCACTCCCGACAGAAGACTTTTTCAGAGAGCAACGGGACCTGTCTCAGGCGAAGCACTTCCTTGACGTGCTCTCCGCTTTGGGGCCGATTTTTCAGGACCTGGGAGTGGAACCGGCGGAACTGGGCGAGAGGCTGTGGCAGCAGGGACAAATCCGGAGGCTCGAGGACGTCACCCTTGGGGTCATGATCTGGACGGCAGCCGCGCATTCCCTGAGCAGCGGAGGCTGGGAGGTGGCGCCGATCGAGGTGGAAAAGTGGCCGGAGATATTTGGCCTCCTTGGACCCGAAGCCCTGGAGCAGTGCTATCCATGCCCGGGTGGAACGGATAATACCCGAAGCGCGACAGCGGGACCTTGCCGGGGCCTATCTTGCTCCACTTTTGCAGGAGTACGCCCGGGAAATGAACCCATTTTTCCCGGACCATCCACCTGATCCCAGACTGGTCAAGTTCTTTCTTTTTGAAGGGAAATAGCCGCAGGTTTCTCCGATCAGACCCTTTTCCGTGAGCTCGACGAGTCTTACTCTGGCGATAAATCCCTGCGGCAGGGGACCCGGGGCCGGAAAGACCACCCGCAGGTAATTCTCCGAAGTTCCTCGCCACCAGCCGTCGCCGATTTGGGCCTCAGCCAGGACCTCGACACATTGTCCCAAAAGGCCCTTCTGAAAGGCCAGCTTTTTTTCCTGCTCAAATCATTGAGCAGATGAACCCGGCGTTTCAATTCCTGACTCGAAACCCGGTGGGGTATGGAAGCCGCATGGGTCCCCGGCCGCGGTGAAAAGGGAAAGGCGTGGAGGTAAGTCAACGGGAGCTGGTCGATCAGCTGATAGGTATTGGCAAACTGCTTTTCCGTTTCCCCCGGGAAACCGGCCATCACATCCGCTCCCAGGGCCGCATGCGGAAAAAGGTGGTGGAGCGCCCGAACGACTTCGGCATACTGACGGGGGGTGTAGGGACGCCGCATCTGCCCGAGGATCTGCTCGTCCCCGCTCTGCAGGGGAACATGGAAATGGGGGCAAACCCATTCCCAGCGGGCGAGTCGTTCAAGCAGAGGCGCATTACATTCCCCCGGTTCAAGGGAGCTCAACCGGATGCGATAGGGCAACGGTCCCTGATTCAAACTCGTCAGGAGGGCTTCGAAGTTCTGGCCGGGAGCGAGGTCTCTGCCCCATTGACCCAGGTGGATGCCGGTCAGCACGACTTCCTGGTAGCCGTGATTTAAAAACCGGTCCAGCTGCAGGCGAACTTCGTCCGCCGGGAGGCTCCGGCTGCGGCCGCGGAGGTTGGGAACGACACAGTAAGAGCAAAACGCGTCACAGCCGTCCTGGACCTTGAGAAAAGCGCGGGCGCGTCCGGAATGCATGCCGTTGACGGCCAGGGGTCTGAAGGGACCGAACTGATGCGCCGCGGTGGCGGCGGGTCGCAGGGGGTGCGACAGGCTGCCGGGAAACTGCAGCCAGGAAGCCAGATCAAACTTGCTGAGGTTGTCCAGAATATGTGTTGCCAGTCGCTCTTCGGCAATACGCTCCGGTTCGAGTTGTGCCTGGCACCCTGCAGCGACAATGGTCGCCTCAGGGTTTATGCGCCGGGCTCTCCGGAGCAGCTGCCTGGTCTGGAAAGCCGCCCTGGAAGTCACGGCGCAGCCGTGAACCACGTAGATGTCGGCGTGATCTCGAAAAGAGACCAGTCGGTGGCCCGCTTCCTTGAGAATTTCCCGGAAGTACGAGGATTCGTACTGGTTTACTTTGCACCCCAGGGTTTCCAGGGCCACGGTCGCGGTCATAGGAGAAAGTTCACCATTCGAAATTCTGCGTTCGTTATGCAATAACTGTTGTGTTTGAGTCAAAAATCAGGGTCCTAAATGGGCGTTTGTGTCCGCAGAGGTCCGGGTTCCGGCAACAGGTCCCGCTTCAGATCGTCATCTAGCCGATCAGGGCCTTGTCAAAGGTCACGATCATCGCCCTGGAAGGACAGGTTTTGACGCAAAGTTCGCACGCAATGCATTGTTCCGATTCGAAAAGAACATCCATTTCCGGCCTTTCGATATGCAGTGCACCACTGGGGCAAACCGCGGTGCAGGCGCCGCATTGATAACAGCGTTCATCATCGCGACGAATTCCCTGTGCAACGGGTTCAACTTCAACCCCATCCTCCTTCAGATAATCGATACCTCGCTCATAATCGCCGAGATCGCCGCGCAGCTCCATCACGAGCATGCCCTCTTTGCGGGGGTAAATCTGGGCCTTCAGGATGTTGAAGGTCAAGTTGAAGTCTCGGACCAGGTAGGTAATGATGGGCTTGTCCACAATATCCTTGGGAAATCTTAAAACCAGCATCCGTGCATGCATTCCGGGTATGTCCTTTCTTATGGGCTTTAATTTACGGATGAAACCATAACATTTCTCGAAAGAATCCCCAACAATATCTACAACATTTCATTTCCGTCGGTTTTTGGTATAGAATTTTCACGGCAGCGTGGCTTTGCCGGTGTCTCGACCGGGTCCATTTGGCAGAATACTCCAGAAAAGAGGTGCGGATGGCAAGAGAACTCTATGAACGGCGTTTGCGTCGCCTTCGCAGTATGCTCGAAGAAGAGCGCATCGATGCCCTTCTGGTGGCGGTTCCCGAAAACCGCTATTATCTCAGCGGCTACGGAGCGGAAGATCTGCAGCTGACCGAGAGTTCCGGGTACCTTGTGATCACCGACTCAAAACAGGTCCTGCTGACGGATTTTCGCTATCGCGAGGAGGCTGAAACCGAAGCTCCCGATTTTCAGGTCCTGCTCTATTCCGATGGGCTTGGTCAGACTCTGACCGAACTTTTTTCGGAGCTTTCGATTTCAGCCCTGGCAGTGGAGCCCCACTATTTGACTGTGAGCCGCTATCGCGAGGTTGAGGAAGCCCTTAAGAGTTCCCGTCCCACGGCAACCATGGCTCACGCGGAAGACCTTGTGGAGCGTATGAGACTGGTGAAGGAGCCCGAGGAGGTTGTGAAGATCCGGGCCTCCCTTGATCTGACCGAAAAGGCGCTGGTTTGGGTCTGGGAAACCCTGCGCCCCGGAAAGACCGAAAAGGAAGTAGCCTGGGAGATCGAGCGCAGCATCAGAGAAGGCGGCGCCGAGGCGGTTTCCTTTCCCCCTATCGTTGCCGGCGGGCCCAATGCGGCATTGCCCCACGCGGTGCCGACCGAGCGCAAGATCAATGCAGGCGAGCCGGTGATCCTGGACTTGGGCTCAAAGCTCGGGCATTACTGCTCCGACATGACCAGAACCTGGATTGCCGGGACTCCTGATAAAAAACTGCAGGAGATCTACCGGATCGTTCGGGAAGCGCAAATGGCTGCGCAAGATTTCATTCGAGCGGGCAGGGATTCCGTTGCAGTCGACGGAGTGGCCCGTGGCCTGATCACCAAAGCCGGATACGGGGATTACTTCGGGCATGGCCTCGGGCATGGCGTGGGCCTGGCGGTCCATGAAAAACCGGGGCTGAGAAAGCTGAAAGGGACGGTTCTGGAAGAGAACATGGTGGTTACCATCGAACCCGGCATCTATCTGCCGGGCTACGGTGGGGTGAGGCTCGAAAACTTGGTGCGCATTACTGCCGGGGGTTGTGAACCGCTCAATCAGGTGGAGCTTTTTTATGAATGGTAGGACCCCGGCTTCAAACATCTTTTTCCAACGGTCTTGAACCCCCCGTTCATTCTGCAGCGGCGGTCGCTCTCACCTTTTAGGTCATGAAAGATATCAGTCACCATTATTCGTGGACCTTTCCGTCGTTCCCATTGCTCATCGTGTCTCCTTGAGTCGCCGGTAGCGACGGATGAGATTGGCAGTTGAACTGTCATGGCGGAGGGAGGGCTCTTCTTTGCTCTCCAGTTCCGGGGTGATGCGCTGGGCCAGCACCTTGCCCAGTTCGACACCCCACTGATCGAACGAGTCGATGTGCCAGATGGCCCCCTGGGTGAAAACGGAGTGTTCGTAGAGGGCGACCAGCTTGCCGAGCGTTTCCGGCGTGAGCCGCTGAACGAGGATCGTGCTGGACGGACGGTTGCCCTCGAAGACCCGATGGGGCACGAGCCAGTTCTCCGTACCTTCGGCCTCAACCTCCTCGGGCGTCTTGCCGAAGGCCAGCGCCTCGGCCTGAGCGAAGACATTGGCCAGGAGCATGTCATGGTGCCGGCCAAGGGGGTTAAGCGGGTCGACGAAGGCGATGAAGTCACAGGGAATGAGTCTCGTTCCTTGATGGATCAGCTGGTAGAAGGAATGCTGGCCGTTGGTGCCCGGCTCGCCCCAGTAGATGGGGCTGGTCGGGTAATCCACCTGGGTCCCGTCGAGCGTGACCCGTTTGCCGTTGCTTTCCATGGTCAACTGCTGAAGGTATGCCGGGAATCGTTTCAAATACTGCTCGTACGGCAGCACCGCAACGGTCTGGGCGCCGAAGAAATTCGCTGTACCAGACGGCCAGGAGGCCCATGAGCACCGGCAGATTGCGCTCGAACGGGGCGGTGCGGAAGTGTTCGTCCATCTGGTGAAAGCCGTCGAGCAGGGCGTGGAAGTTTTCCGGGCCGATGGCCAGCATGGTCGAAAGGCCGATCGCCGAGTCCATGGAGTAGCGCCCGCCCACCCAGTCCCAGAACTCGAACATGTTGGCGGTATCGATGCCGAACTCGGACACCTTCGCGGCATTGGTCGAGACGGCGACGAAATGCCTGGCCACGGCCTTGACCTCTCCGCCCAGCCCGTTGAGCAGCCACTCGCGCGCTGTTTGGGCATTGGTCATCGTCTCCAGCGTCGTGAAGGTTTTCGATGAGACGATGAAGAGAGTCTCCGCCGGGTCGAGGTCGTGAACGGCTTCGGCAAAGTCGGTGGCGTCGATGTTGGAAACGAACCGGAAGGTCATGGCACGTTGGCTGTAGTGCTTGAGTGCCTCGTAGGCCATCACCGGCCCCAGGTCGGAGCCCCCGATGCCGATGTTGACGACGTTTCGGATAGTCTTGCCGGTGTGACCTTTCCACACGCCGCTCCGAACGCGGTTGGAAAAGTCTGCCATCTTGTCGAGCACAGCGTGGACCCGGGGCACCACGTTCTCGCCGTCTACCAGGATCGTCGCCCCTCTCGGGGCGCGCAGGGCGACGTGCAGAACGGCACGATTCTCGGTGAGATTGATCTTCTCCCCGCGGAACATGGCGTCTATGCGCGCGCGCAGGCCTGATTCCTCAGCCAACTGGAGAAGGAGCTTGACGGTTTCATCGGTAACGCGATTCTTCGAGTAATCCAGGAAGATGCCAACAGCCTCGGCCGTCAGGCGCTCGCCGCGCTTGGGGTCATCGGAAAACAGCTTGCGCAGATGCAGCTCGCGGACCTGCTTGAAGTGGGCTTCGAGCGCCTTCCAAGCCGGACGCTGGATGAGTGGTTCGGGTCCTCCTGTCATGTTCGTGCTCCTTTGCCAGACCATAAACGATGATTCTCCGGGCGTGCCGGATGATATCAAGGGGAATTCAAGAAGTGCAACGTCAGCCTTCGATTCTTCAGTCGCATCACACTTGGTGATACTGACGGTACCACTCGACGAAACGTGCCAATCCGACTTCGAGCGGCGTTTTGGGGCTGAAGCCGAAATCCCGCACCAGATCGCCGATGTCGGCGTAGGTTTCGGGCACGTCGCCCGGCTGCATGGCCATCAACTCTTTTTGCGCCGTTCTTCCGAGGCAATCTTCAAGAACCTTGATGAAGTCCATGAGCCTTACCGGGTGGTTATTGCCGATATTGTATACGCGATAGGGGGCATAGCTGGTTCCGGGATCGGGGGCGGCGCCGGTCCATCCGGGGTCGGGCTCGGGGGGTGCGCCCATGATCCTCACGACCCCTTCGATGATGTCATCGATGTAAGTGAAGTCCCGCTTCATCTCGCCGTAATTAAAGACCTGAATGGGTTCTCCGGCAAGGATCGCCCGGGTAAAGAGAAAGGCCGCCATGTCCGGTCTTCCCCATGGCCCATAGACGGTAAAAAAGCGCAGCCCGGTGCAGGGGAGTCCGTAGAGATGGGCATAGGTGTGCGCCATCAGTTCATTGGCCTTCTTGGTGGCGGCATAAAGGGAAACCGGGTGGTCGACATTCTGATGCACGGAGAATGGCATTCCGGTATTGGCGCCGTATACGGAACTGGAGGAGGCAAAGACCAGGTGCCTCACCGGTTGCTGCCGGCATCCTTCCAAAATGGTCATGAAGCCGGCAAGGTTGCTGTCTATGTAAGCATAGGGATTGACGAGAGAGTACCGCACCCCGGCCTGGGCTGCCAGATGGACCACGACGTCAAAGATCGTATTTTCCGAAAAGTGCTTCCATTTGGCGGCGATTCTCAAGGTTCACCTGATGGAACTCGAAGTTGGCGAACTCCTGCAGCTGCCTCAGGCGATTCCATTTCAAGCTGACGTCGTAATATTCGTTGACACTGTCGATCCCAACAACCGGCTGCTCTGTGCGGAGAAGGCGAAGGGCAAGGTGAAAGCCGATGAAGCCGGCGCACCCGGTGACCAGAACGGGCTTCTCAATACTCATGCAAGAGGGTCCTCTCCGCAGCGTTTTGCAAAAGAACGGCTCCTGAAATAATCGGTGATCCGGTGTGGATCATTTCTCCTCTACGGAACTCCTTACGGTGAGCACCGAACACGGTGCCTTCCGGACGACGCGATCGGCGGTGCTGCCGAAGAGGACGTGAGCAAGGCCGGTCAAGCCATGGGAACCCATGACGATCAGGTCAAAGTCGTTCTCCTTGGCAAGCCTGAGGATTTCTGTTGAGGAATAACCGGAAAGCAGGTGAACTTCAAAGGGTTGTTTCTCCTTGATCGCAGCGATATAACGGTTCTCGATCGCTTCGCTGGCTGCGGCGGTGACCTGCTCGACGAATTTGGGGTCGTACTCGATGGGCATGTAGGTTGAATGGAGCGGGGGAGAAACCGAGAAGTTCACCATGACATGAACAATGTGCAGGGTTGCTCCGTAGTGCCAGGCGAGATCTTTTGCAACCGTGAAGGCTTCGTCCGCATGGGATGAAAAATCCGTGCAAAAGGCGATGTTCTTGAAAGTGCTGCTGGCCATCTTGTTCCTCCTTTTTCAGATTTCCCAAATAATTAGAGTGAAGTATGCTCAGGCATGGGCACCTTTGATCATTTCATTCCTGCGAACCGGGAGAGTTTTCCGTGACGGCAGAAGTGAACAGTTGGATGATTTCCCGGACATCCGCAGTAATCAAAGGCATTCTTTCCAAAGCGGTGCTTTGGTCTTTGTTATACTTCGACTAAGAGGCAAAACGCAAGAACCAAACCCGCTTTCCTCCAGCTGATAAAGCGAGAGATTGATCGCTCTGTTCCGATAAGCTTGACAATGACTATCCGTCTCATTAGGATGCTTGGGATAATTGATTTCGAAGGGAAAGCGGGCATCTGCTTAACTATTTGAATTATCTGTGTTCAATTGATAAGAGTAAGAGGATGAATAATTTCCTTTCGGGAATACGGTTGAGGGTCCTGGCGATTGCGAATCCTCATGGGTTTGGCCTTTGCCTTCCTGCTCTCGCGATTTTTCTTCAACAAGGCCGGGATCTTTACCATCTTGGCATTGGCCGGGTTGCTGATCTTTTCCGCCTATGTTATGGAGACCATTCACAGGAGAAAAAAACCATAATTATCCCCATCTGTTGCCAAGATAAAGGAGCTCTTTGCACCGGCACACTGATTACGTCACCCCCGCACAGAGCCACCCCCTGGCCCGACCCGGGGCGTGGGTCCAGAAAGCCTTGAAAATTCTGGATTCCCACCTCCGCGGGAATGATATTGAGGACATTTTCGAAAATACTCGAAAGGCCAGGCTCTCTGCGGGTTCCCTTGCGGAGCTGCAGAGGGTTTTTTTGCCACAACAGTCAGGAGGAAAGATGGATTGGGAAAAGCCTCCCCGCAGAACTTCAGGGCCAAACAACCTGCAGGATTTGGAAAGGCTCTTGATCGACCTCAAGAACCGCATGGATTTCTCCATTTTCAAGCGCGGGGGTTTGTGGATCCTGGTCCTGGCCGTTCTGCTCCTGCTTGTCGGACTGAATTCCTATTACACCGTTGAGCCGCAGGAAACAGCGGTAGTGCAGCGATTCGGAAGATTCATCTACACGGCTGATGCGGGGCTTCATTTCAAGATCCCGTTTGGCATTGAAACGGTGCGCAAGGTGGTTACCGGGCGGGTCCTTCAACGCGAGTATGGGTATCGCACGGTGCAGCCCGGAGTGCGCTCACGATTTGTGGAAAAGGGCTATGAAGATGAATCGATGATGCTCAGCGGTGATCTCAACGTTGTGGATATTCAGTGGACGGTTCAGTACAAGATCCAGGACCCGGTTGACTATCTTTTCCAGGTTCAGGACGTTGAGGGGACCCTGGACGACATTTCGGAATCCGTGGTTCGCCGGATTGTTGGCAATCGCTATGCCGATGAAGTCCTCACGATCGGACGTTCCGCCGTTGCCGATAAGGCGCGACAGGAGATCCAGCAGATCATGGACGTCTACAAAGCCGGACTCCAGATTGTTACCGTCAAACTTCAGAATGCCAACCCTCCGGGCCCGGTAAAGGCATCCTTCAACGAAGTCAATGAGGCGCGGCAGGAACAAGAACGCATGATCAATGATGCTCAGCAAGCCTACAATCAGAAGATCCCCAAGGCTATGGGTGAAGCGCGCCAGACCGTCACCCAGGCGGAAGGCTATGCCCTGGAGCGGGTTAACCGGAGCGAGGGTGAAGTGCGACGATTTCTTGATATCCTCACGGAATACGAAAAAGCGCCCGATGTGACCCGGCGGAGAATGTATCTTGAAGCCTCCTCGGACCTTATCGGGCGCATTGATCATCTGGTCGTGATCGATGAAAGCCAGAAGAACATGCTGCCTTTATTCGATTTAAACCGAATATCATCCGGCGGCGGCGACCGGAAAAAGCCGGGGGATGCACCCTCGGCGCGATCCCTGAACCCCAAGAGCGAGGAGGGCCGATAATGATTTCAGGAATTCGCGTCCTCATCCCGGTTGTCATTGTGGTGGCACTTTTTGTCAGCAGTGCTTTTTTTGTGGTGAACGAGACCGAACAGGTCGTCATTACCCAGCTGGGGAAACCCATCGGCGAGCCCATCACCCAAGCGGGCCTCCATTTCAAGATCCCGCTGATTCAAAAAGCCAACTACTTTGAGAAACGGATCATGAAATGGGACGGCAGCCCCAATCAAATCCCCACCAAGGACAAGAAATACATCTGGGTCGACAGTACGGCGCGATGGCGGATCAAAGACGCTCTGCTGTTTTTGAAGCGTGTGGGGACGATTAACACGGCCAACAGTCGCTTGGACGGGATAATCGATTCGGTCGTCCGCGATCACGTGTCCAATAACGACCTTGTGGAGCTGGTGCGCAGTGAGGGCTGGGAGGAAGCCAAACAGACGCTGCGGGAAGCGGGAATACCCGATTTTCAGCTGCTCGAGGCGAGCAGAGACAATCCTCCAGGGGGAGAGGCGAGTGACTATCTCACCAAAGGTCGGGAGAAGATCACGCGGGAAATGGTTGCCGACGCTTCCCGGTTGCTGCCCGAATTTGGAATCGAACTCCTCGATATTCGGATAAAGCGAATCAATTATGTCGAGTCCGTGCAGCTGAAGGTTTTCGACCGCATGATTTCCGAGCGCAAACGCATCGCCGCGCAATACCGTTCGGAAGGAGAAGGGGAGAGGGCTGCCATTCTGGGACAGATGGATCGGGAAATGGCCAAAATCACCTCGGAAGCCTTCCGGAAATCTCAGGAAATCCGAGGGAAAGCCGATGCTGAGGCCACTCGCATTTATGCCGAAGCTTTTGGTAAAAACCCCACGTTCTATGAACTTTACCGGACGCTGGATTTCTACAAGAACTTCAACAATCCCGGCAGCTCTTTCATTATGTCGACCGATGCCGACATTTTCAAATACTTGAAGAGAAGTAGCGAGCCGTCCGGCAAGTGATCCAGGAGAGTTGTTCATGGCCTTTTATGAAGAAAACCCGGGCGGGATCACCAAAGCTGATATGGTCTTGGCCATTCCCACCCTCGATGAGGCGGAAACCGTCAATTTTACCACGAAGCAGGCGGCCAAAGGACTGGCAGAGTATTTCGGGGGTATCGAAAGTGTAATCGTCAATTGTGACAACCATTCGACAGACGGCACCAAAGAGAGCTTTTTCTGCCACTCCCACGGAAATGCCCAAGATCTATATTTCAACGGGGCCCGAAAAGCGGGGAAAAGGGAACAATCTTCACAATCTCTTTGAAAAAGTCCGGGAACTGGAAGCCGGCATCGTGGTGGTCCTGGAGGCGGACATCAGGAATGTGGCGCCTCATTGGATCAGAAACCTCGGAGAGCCCATCCGCAAAGGGTCCGGTTATGTCTGTCCGCTCTACGTCCGTCACAAATATGAAGCGACCCTTACCAGTTCTCTGGTCTACCCCCTGATGCGCTGCCTCTACGGCCGGCGGGTCAGGCAGCCCAATGTGGGTGATTTCGGTTTCCGGGGCGACCTCGTGGACGTGTTCCTGAAGTCGCCGGTGTGGACGGATTCCGTGCAGCACTTCGGCGTCGACATCTGGATGACCACCATCGCCTTGAATGCCCGTCTGCCCATTTGTCAATCCTTGATCGGTTCCCCCAAGGTCCATCGCAAGAAGGATCCCTACGCCCACCTCCCGGTCCTGTTTCCGCAAGTAATCAGCACCATCTTTGACCTGATGACGGTCTATGCGGATTTTTGGCATCGGGTGAAATGGAGCAAGCCGACTCTGCTGTTCGGCACCGACACCCACGAAGTTGAGACGCCGGTGCCCGCCGAGGTCAACGTAGCGCGTTTGCATGAGCGGTTCCTGGAGGGTTTTGATAAGTACCGCGGGATGTGGCAGAACGTCTATGATCAGACGGTCTGCCCCAAATTGCAGGAGATTCGAGGTCTGGACTTGCAGCATTTTTCCTTTCCGACGCAGACCTGGGCCAAAATCCTCTTTGATATGGCGAAAGCCTACTCTCGTGCGGAGGAGTCCCAGCGCGCGGTCCTCCTGGATTCCCTCTTGCCCCTCTATCTGGGGAAGGTGCTGTCTTTTGTGAAGAAGACGGAACGGATGTCGATCCAACAAGCCGAGGATTATGTCGAAAACGAGTGCACCACTTTTGAAGAAGCCAAGCCTTATCTCCTTAAGGTATGGGAATAATATTCAACCCACGGAGGAAATGCGATGCCGAAGATCCTGGTCGTCGACGACGAAGAACACATTCGACTCTTATATTCGGAGGAGCTGAAAGAAGCCGGCTATGAAGTCATTACCGCCGAAAGCGGCTACAAACTCCTGGAAAGGATTGAAGAAGAAAAGCCGGCGTTGATCGTTCTCGATATTAAAATGGTCGATTATAACGGTCTCGACCTGCTCCAGGACATAAGGAATCGGTTCTACGATTTGCCGGTTATCCTATCCACGGCCTACGACACCTTCAAAGAGGATATGAAGTCCATTGCCGCTGATTTTTATGTGGTGAAGAGTTTCGATTTGACGGAACTGAAAAAGAAGATAGCCATGGCCATCGAGACCAGCCTGCCGTCGTGAGGGACGGGTTCTTGGCTCTTAGGCACTGGCCTTTTGCTGTTGTCTGAGCGACATGGAAATGGTGGTTGCATCCCGACTTGATCCCCGGTGCTGTTCTCCAGGCTGATTCTTGTCTTCAGGTTGGCGACTGCAAACATGAAGGTGCGCGCCAATGGTCATTGCACCTTGGCCATCCAGAGATACCCCGCGAGGGCTGCGAAAAGCACGTTCCCGATCCAGACCCCGATGACCGGCGGGAGGATTCCGGCGGTGGCCAGGGCCGAGCCGAGATGAATAACCGTGAAATACAGAGAAACCACCACCAAAGCAATCCCCACCCCCACCGCAATGCCGCCGTGCAGTCCCTGGCTCAACGCTATGGTCACTCCCAGCAAAGCTAAGATAAAGGTGGTCAGAGGCATAGCCAATCTCATCTGCAACTCCACCTCGTAGGGTTTGGCGTTGTAGCCCTCGGTGCGGATTTTTTTTGCGTAACGGTAGAGATCAAGCCAGTTCAATTCCTCCGGAATGGTTTCAAGCCGCGAAAAATCCCCGGGAGTCTCCGCGAGGTTGAGCTCTCGTGAGGAAAACCGCTCCTGTTCGATATTGGAGCCACTGAATCTCAGGGTCAGTCCGTCTTCCGCGACCCATCGGTTTTCCCGCCAGTGAATCCGCCTGGCATCCAGACGTTCGGTCAGCTTAAAGTGTGGATCCAGATAAAAGAGCGAGGGCTTTTCGAGGCTTTCCTCTTTCGAGTTGTAAAAGCGTATCTGATAGATCACACCTTGCCCGTGGTACCAGACATTCTCATGACTCCACGAGAGTGACGCTTTCTGGTTGAGGACCTCCCGTTGCCAGATCTGTTGCGCTTTCTGGTTCATCGTGCGGGCGAGGGTCTCATCCACAATAAAGTGACCCAAGGAAAGCGCCAGGGCGGCAAACAGAACGGGTCTGACAATAGGTAGTTGCCTTGATTCCGGCGGTTTCCAGGGCAATCAGTTCGCGGTTGCGCTTGAGGATCCCCAGGGCAACCAGCGACCCGAGAAGCACGGCCATCGGAATCCCCTGCGTTAGAATAAAAGGTATTTTCAAAAGAAAGTAGGAAAGAATCTCACCCGCCGGTACGTGCTTCTCCAGCAGATTATCCACTTTCTCAAAGAAATCGATAATCAGGTAGAGGCCGACAATGGCGGAAAGCGCCAGGCCAAAAACAGGAAAGAAATGACGGAGAATGTAGCGAGGAATGATCTTCATCTCAGGATTTACGCCGTTTTCGCGAACGATAGGCCCCGAGTCGCTCACGGATGGAATACAAGCTCCGCCAGATATCTCCGACCCCGGATGGAATCTCACGCTGAACCTTAACCCAGAGGAACACGGATACAATCGCCGTCAACAAGTTCGGAAGCCAAACCGCAAGAAAAGGTGAGATGAGCCCATTCTCCCCCAGTCCTTTTCCGGCCGAAAGCGCGATATAGTAGGCGAGAAAGACCCCGAGCCCCATGGTAAGACCGGCCATCCTCCCGCTCTGGCGGAACATCGCGCCCAAAGGCGCCCCGACCAGACCGAGAAGCAGACAACTGAAGGGAAGCGCCAATCGGCGATGCAACTCCAGAGACAGGCTCAGATCGTAGCTGGGTCCCCCCTCGCGGATGATCTCCACGAGCTCACTGAGAGTCATCTCTTTTCTTCCTTTTCTAAACGTGGACGATTCCCCGAAGAGCTCATTCAGGGAAAGCGCCAGATCGTAGTCCTTGAACGCTATCGCCTGAGCGGTCTTGAGATCGTCTGAAACACGCGTGATCACGCCGCTGGAGATCTTGAACATGAGTTGGCTGCCGTCGCTGGGGAAGGCAATCTTGGCATGGTCGGCGACGATGGCCGCCCGAATGTCCGGCTGTCGGCTGTCCTCCACAAAAACCCCTTCGATCCTGAGGTTGGCCGCGTCCACCGATTCGAAGAAGAAGACCACCTTGGGTACGGTGTCGATAAAGGTGCCTTCCTTTAAGAGCACGGGGAGGATGCTGCGGCCAAGGGATTTGAGCTTTATTTCGAAGGCCCGATTAGCTGAAGGCATGAGGTAGAGAGCATTGAAAGAAGAGAACAAAGTGGTGACCGCGAGCAGGGACAGAATCGCCGGCAAAAACTGGTGAAAACCGACCCCGGCAGCGCGCAGGGCGACCAATTCGTTGTCGCTGTTGAGGCGCACGAAAGCCAGGAGCACCCCCACCAGGGTGGCCATGGGGAGGGCGTAAAGAACCAGATTGGGCATGGCAAAAGCGACAATTTCCAGGAGATCGCACAAAGGTCACCGAAGAGGTGAACAAGTAGCGGGTGAGCTGGAGAAGACGTCCCGTGACAAGAATCAGGCTCAACCCGAAGAAGCACACACTCAGGGGAGTAACTTGCTCGGCAATCAGGTACTTGTAGAGGGTCTTTTTCATCGCTCACAGTCTATCGGAAAGGCGCGATGGAGGTCAATGTCGAAAAGGGCGGCAAGGGATCCGGGGACTAACCCTCCGAAGAGGGAATATGCACCTTGACAGAAGATTTTTGGGCGTGGTATCGGGGGCGCTAATGCCGCGTGGCAAAAGATGATCGGGGATCGGTGGCTCCTGATCCCCTTAAGGTGATCTGTCGGCCCATGGGTGTCGGCTTATAATGGGGTTTACCTTTTCTCGAGAGGGGGTAGAATCCTGGGCATCGCCGCGGTGGAAGATGAGCATACCAACGAGAGGGGCATGATGAGAAAGTCAAAGCGATCCTTTCCATGGGAGGAACCCTCGCCAGGTCCTTCCAGAGAACCTGACGACGAACGGGATGACCTTGAGGAAGAGATCATCGACTTGGAAGAGGTGGTGGAGCCTCGAGCCGATGCCATCGAAGAGAATGACGAACTCGCCTTTGACGTGGAAATCCTGGATGCGGAAACGGGTCTGGACTTCAGGGATTTTGAACGGAAGACGGAATCCGAAGACGAATTCCTCCTTGAGGGCGACCTCCTGAAGGAATTGTCCTTTTTTCAAGACCGAAAAGCGACACCGGAACCCCCGCAAGAGACCCATGCCGTAAAAGAAAAGCTGGAGGATTCCGCTCTTGGGGCTTTGATGGCAGGCACTGTGGGTGCTCTCGAAGAAACCGCGAGCAGTGCGGATGGGCCGGTGCCCGAGGAAATGAAGCCGGCTGATGATGCTCTGCCGGTTGCAACGCCTGTGGCGGAGAGCATTTCCCTGGATGATTTCGTTGCTCAAATAGAGAGCAGGCTGGTTGATACCGTGAGGGAAATGGTGGCATCCAGGTTGCCTGAAATTGTGCGCACGGTCTTGAGGGAAGAGATCGATCGGCTGAAAAACGACCACGAGCCCGAAGCGTAATCGACCGCTTTGAATGGAGCACAAGGGAGCACTTCCATGAGTGAAGGCAATTTGCCCAAAGCATACGCATTTCATGAAGTAGAACCGCGCTGGTACGCCTACTGGCAGCAAGAGGGCTTGTTTCATGCCGGCCTGGATGGGGAAAAGCCGCCCTTCAGTATTGTCATCCCGCCTCCCAATGTGACCGGTCAACTGCACATGGGACACGCACTCAACAACACCCTGCAGGACATTCTCTGCCGCTATAAACGCCTGACGGGATTTGAGGTGCTCTGGGTCCCCGGCGCCGATCACGCGGGGATTGCGACCCAAAACGTGGTGGAGCGGCATCTTGCGGCCGAGCGGCTCAGTCGGCACCAGCTCGGGCGGGAGGCTTTCCTGGAAAGCGTCTGGAAGTGGAAGGACAAGTACGGCGGTATCATTATCAATCAGCTGAAGCGTCTGGGGGCTTCCTGTGATTGGGAACGGGAACGCTTCACCATGGACGAGGGCCTGTCGCAGGCGGTCCGCCAGGTTTTTGTGAGCCTCTATCAGGAAGGACTCATTTACCGCGGCAAGCGGATGATAAACTGGTGTCCCCGCTGCATGACGGCCTTGGCCAATATCGAGGTGGAAGGGGAGGAAGTCGACGGTCATCTCTATTATCTGCGCTACCCGCTGGTCAGTGGCAAAGGGGCGGTGGTGGTGGCCACAACCCGTCCGGAAACCATGCTGGGTGACACTGCGGTTGCCGTTCACCCGGAGGACCCTCGGTACAAATCCGCCATTGGTCAAAAAGTGGTCCTGCCGCTGGTGGAAAGACGCCTTCCGGTGATTGCCGATGCCTATGTCGACCGGGAGTTTGGCACGGGAGCTCTCAAAATTACGCCGGCCCATGATTTCAATGACTTTGAAGTAGCCCGAAAGCATCAGTTGGAATTGGTGCAGGTCATCAACGAGGACGGAACCATGAGTGCGGAAGCCGGACCCTATGCGGGGATGGACCGGTATGCGTGCCGCAAGCGCATCGTGAAAGACCTCGAAAAGGGCGGGTTCCTGGTCAAAGTGGAACATTACAAACACCGTGTCGGTCACTGCTACCGGTGTCAGAATGTGGTGGAACCCTCGCTCTCCCTGCAGTGGTTCGTATCAACCGGGCCGCTGGCCGAGAAGGCGATGGCTGCCGTGCGCGAGGGCAGGACCCGAATTATTCCGGTCAAGTGGGAAAAGGACTACTTCAACTGGATGGAAAATCTGGAAGACTGGTGTATCAGCCGACAGATCTGGTGGGGTCACCGGATCCCCGCCTGGTACTGTCGGGAGTGCGGGGAGGTCATCGTCTCCCTGGAAGGACCCGAAACCTGCCCGAACTGCGCCAAGGGTGAATTGGATCAGGACCCCGACGTTCTCGACACGTGGTTCAGTTCCGCCCTCTGGCCTTTTTCCACGATGGGATGGCCCGAGGAGACCCGGGAGCTGAAGCTCTTTTATCCGACCTCGGTGTTGGTCACGGCTTTCGATATCCTCTTCTTCTGGGTGGCGCGCATGATGATGATGGGCCTTCATTGCATGAAGGAAGTCCCGTTCCGCGACGTTTATGTGCACGCCCTGGTGCGGGACACTCAGGGTCAGAAAATGAGCAAGTCCAAGGGCAATGTGATTGATCCTCTGGTCATGATGGATGAGTACGGCACGGATGCCCTCCGCTTTACGCTTACCGCTCTGGCCGTCCAGGGAAGAGACGTCAAACTTTCCGAGGAACGCATTGAAGGCTATAAGCATTTTATCAATAAAATCTGGAATGCCTCGCGACTGGTGTTGATGAATATCGAGGGCTTGAAGGCTCTCCCGGAATTTCCCCCTGAGCCCGAAAAGCTCATGCACCGGTGGATTCTGAGCCGACTGCAGCGGGTGGTCGGCGAGGTCAGGGAGGCGGTCGAGGGCTATCAATTCAATCAGTACGCCCATGTGCTTTATCAATTTGTCTGGCATGAGTACTGTGACTGGTACCTGGAAATGATCAAGCCGGATTTCTACGGCGCGGATGAAACAGCCAAAATGACGGCGCAAGCAATCGCTACGGGAGTACTCCAGGAGATTCTGGTGCTGCTTCATCCCGTCATGCCTTTTGTCACCGAGGAGATCTGGCAAAAACTGCCCCACACCGAGGGCAGCATCATGCGGGCATCATTTCCCGCCTATCGCGAACAGCGAGTGGACGTTGAAGCCGAGGACCAGATGGCGCTCATCATGGAGGTCATCAACGGCATCAGAAACATCCGGGGGGAAATGAACGTGCCGCCGGCTACCCGGGTGGAGGTCATCTGCTTCACCGACGGGGTTCCAGAAAAAAAGCTGCTGCACGATCATGCCGGCATCGTCGGTGATCTCAGCCGCCTGTCCAAGCTTCGGATTGCCTCGGCCGGTGAAATCGAAAAACCCCGTCTTGCCGCCGGTGCCATCGCCCGGAATGTAGAGATTTTCGTGCTCCTGGAGGATGTCCTGGATTTTGAGAGCGAATCCAGGCGCCTTGAAAAAGAGCTGGCCAAAATGGAAAAAGAGCTCGGTTTCACCAAGAAGAAGCTGTCCAATGAGGATTTCCTGCAGAAGGCCCCGGCGAGCGTTATCGAAGGCGAGCGGGAGAAGGGGGCGCGGTTGGGGGAAAAGCTTGAGAAACTGCGGCATCAGTATGAAAAGATCAAGGCGTTGAAGCAGAGCGCTGCGGTGAAGAAATAGCCATGGATCGGACCGATCTTCTGCTTTGGCTGGCTATCCAGGAGGACCTCGGCAACGGTGACGTGACCACCGATGCGGTTGTTGACCCCGAAATGAGCGGGGAGGCCTTCGTGTTGGGGCGGGAGCCGTTTGTGCTCTCCGGTTCGAAACCGTTCCGCAAGGTTTTCAACCTGATCGACCCGGCCGTTGAAATTACGAGCTTTTTCCAGGACGGGGAAAGGGTCGAGGCAAACACCCGGGTCTTCATGCTGCAAGGGAGTATGCGGTCGCTCCTGCAGGGTGAACGCACCGCCCTCAATCTGCTCCAGCGGCTCTCCGGCATCGCCACCCTGACGCGGCAAATGGTCGACGCCATGGCCGGCGCCTCGTGCCGACTGCTGGATACCCGGAAGACCACGCCGCTCTGGCGGACCCTGGAGAAGGAGGCGGTGCGCCACGGGGGGGGAACCAACCACCGCTTCGGCCTCTTTGACGGGGTGCTCATCAAAGACAATCACATCGCCGCCGTCGGAGGCGTTCGCCAAGCGGTTGAGCGGGCTCGGCGGACGGTTTCCCACCTCCTTAAGGTGGAGGTGGAAGTGGAAAATCTTCAGGACCTCGAAGCGGCCATAGCAGCAGGAGCGGACGTGATTCTCCTCGATAATTTCTCCCCCGAAGAACTGAAGGCGGCTGTTGCCCTGAACGCCGGCCGCTGTCTTCTCGAAGCTTCAGGGGGGGTTACCCTCGACCGCATCCGGGCCATTGCCGAAACCGGCGTGGACTTCGTAAGCTGCTGGCGCCCTCACTCATTCGGCCCGGGCCATTGATATCAGTCTGGAATTTGCGGCGGGATTATATGAGAATCCATAACCCCCTTTTGCCAGAGGCGGGCAGGGGGATTTTCATGCTTCGCTGTGCCCCTTGGGGTCATGCGGGTTAGGTGCAGTTCCTTTACCGCTATCCGCTCTATACGACACTTCCTGCTGAGGGTAGGGTATTTGCAGTTTTCCCTCGCGAGCGGCCTGCTGGATGCTCCGAATCATCTCGTCCCGAACCAGTCCCCGGTCGCGGGGATCCTGGATCCAGACCAGCAATTCCACCTCGATCGACCAGTCGCCAAAGGCCCGAAACCGCACCCGCGGTTCAGGGTCCCGAAGCATGTGGGGGTTGGCCTTGATCGAATCAAGAAGGACCTTCTCAACCTCGGACAAATCGCTGTTGTAGGCTACTCCCAAACGGCACCGGACCCGATATTGAGGGAGAAAACTGGACTCGTTAATGATTTTGGCATTGGCCATCAAGGAATTGGGAATGGACACGAAAACATCGTCCCGGGTCCGGATTCGGGTGCTGCGAATGCCGATATTCACCACTTCACCGCGCTCCCCGGTGTTCAACACAACGAAGTCACCGATATGACAAGGGCGATCCAGAAAGATCGTAATCCCGCCGAAGAAATCGGAAAGGGCGTCCCTCGCGGCAAGAGCGCTGATGACTGTCACCAGGCCTGCCGAAGCCAGCAGCGGGCTGAGATCAATGGACCAGATCTGGAGCAGAAAAAAGCAGCCTCCAATGATGAGCAGTACGGTAATCAGGTTGCTCATCAGGGCCAGACTGTGGACTACGTTGCCTTCATCCGTGTGATGACTGCTCGTCCGCACAAAATACGATCGGCAAATGGCCACCAGAAACCAGGTCCAGGCAATTGCCGGCAGGGACTGTAACAGCGCCAGTGATTCATCCCACCAGAAATGGGATTTCCATCCGGCCAGTTCAATGGCGTCGTCGGCAAAAATGGCCATTAGGGTCAGCACCAGTGGCAACATAACACGCCGGAAGGCAGAGGACTTGGCGAAAGAGGGCGGAACATCAATTGCGCGCCTTCTCATTCTGGTAAGGAACATGTTAGTTAAATACCCCAGAGTGGCTCCGGAAACCAGAAAGAGAGCCGCATGGGCCAGGGGATTCAGGGTAAACCATTCTGACAGCATCGTTTTCCTCACCAAAATGTGAAGGCGGCTTCAGGGTCCCTAACGCTTCTTAATTATGATAAGCAACGAGATACTGCAAGGATTGTGTTTGGTGAAGGCCCCAAAGCCGTCACAATAACGGGGCGTCTTACTGTTTCATGAAGAGTACGAAGGAGATATGCAGGTTGGAGGCACACGGCGTTGAAGTCCCCAGTCGGAGGGGCAGGGCCGGCAGGCCTGTTCCGGTGACCATCGCGGAGGGGTTAAAGCCTGCCGGGGCGACAAGCAACCGATTGCTCGCAGCCCTCCTTTTCCTGGTCCTGTTGGGCGGTTCTGCCGCAGCCGAAGAATGGGCTTTTGCGGTGATCGGCGACAACCGTTCGGCTTCTGCTTCCTACCGAAATGTTCTGAATGAGATCCGAACGCAAACGGTCAATCCTGGAAAGACTTTCCCTTCCTTCGATTGGGTGATGGCCTGTGGAGATCTGGACCCCATTGAGGAGAATTACGCTGTCTATGGAGATGTCTTCAAGAGTGGCGTGCCGCTCTATTTCCCGGTCAGAGGAAACCACGATGGTCCGGCTGATGTTCGGTTTATCCTCCGGAAGATTTTGCTTCCCTACGGTCACCGGATAAACCTGCAAGACGAAAAGAATATCAATTACTTTACGGACTGGAAGAACGCGCGAATGATCGTGCTGGATCAGTATTCCCCTTTCGGGAAATCGTTGGACGGCGGTTCCGCTTTGCAGTGGATTGAAGGCGCCTTGAACGCGCCGGACCATATTCACCACATTTTTGTGGCTTTTCATGAGCCCTATCTGCCGGATCATCCCGATGAAGATCCCTTTTGGAAATTGCTCGTGAGGGAGGAGAGGGTGAGAGTCGTGTTTGCGGCCCACACCCATACCTACCAGAAGCGAAGGTTTCCGGAGGCGGTCACCGGGATATATTACATAAATGCGGGGAATGCCGGTCAGGTCCAACCACAGCGACAAGCTGCAAACCATCGTTGAAGTCATGGTAAACGGAGAAAAGGTGACCTTCCGGGTGATTCAAGCCCGGGACGGAACAACCGACTTCAGCATTCGGGAGGAATGGGAGATTAGAGGTCGGAATGACGACCGGTCTCAAAACGGCCTGCGATCTCCACCAGTTTTTCTGAAAGCTGACGGTAGTTTCGCCGCGCATCCCGCTCTTCCCTGACGTATCGAAGTGCTTCCCGGCCAAACCTGCGTCGCACTTCCGGACTGCCCAAGAGGGTGCCGATCGCTTCCGCCATGGCTTCTCCCGCGTCCCGTGGAACGAGCAGACCGGTCCGGCCGGCGCCCACGACCTGGGAAACCCCGGGGAATCCAGCGCTACCACCGGCAAACCGCATGCCTGAGCCTCCAGATAGACCATTCCGAGAGATTCGCCGATACCGGGAAAAGCAAACAGATCTGCGGCCGAATAGCATTGAACCATATCCCGGCGTGCGAAGGGCCCGGTGAAAATGGTTCGCCCCGGCAGGAGTTCCTCCGCCAAGGCTCGCAGATGCTTTTCCCCGGGGCCGTCTCCGACTACCAGCAGGCTGAATTCATGCGGTGAGGTCTTGAGCAGTGCCAGCGATCGGAAAAGGTAAGCCAGGCTCTCGCACTTGACTCCCGGTCGGAAGCGGGCGGCCGTCATGATCACCGTTGCGGTATCGGGGATCGCGAATCGCTTCCGAATCATTTTCCCGGCTGCCTCGTCCCGCTGGAAATCCTCCGGAACGATGCCCGATGGGAGATAGGTAATCGACTCCGAGCGTAGAATTCTACGCAGTGCTTCGAGGTCATTAAGATTGTTGGTGAACGTGTGGGATGCAGCCTTGAGTGCCATACGGTTCAGGGTGAAGCCGACGCGGGTTGCGGATGCCTTGCGCCGTCTGGTGCTGTACATGGGCTGAAAAATGACATAGGGGATGTGCCGTAGCTGACTGATGAAGGGTCCCATGATGTCGGGGGACTTGTAGTAGCTGTGATAAGTAAGCCACAGATCGGGTTCGAATTCCCGTGCCTTCCTGTAGGCCTCGAACAAGCCGGGAAGAGCTTGCGACCAGCCCCGGGTTGATTTCCAAAACCAGCGGGTGCGGCAGGCGACAATCTCCCGGCACTCATGCCCCAGATGGTTCAAAGCATTGTGGAGATCCCGGGCGATTGTGAGGTCCCCGGACGGGTGAGGGTGGGAAAGCGGTTTATTGGGGCAGAAGAAGGCAATCTTTAAGCTATCCACGAAGTCACACGAAGGCTTGATTCAATCCACGAAGTCACACGAAAAAACACGAAGAAGGGTTCTTCTTCTGCGTCTCTGCGGTGAGAAAACAAACATCCGGGCACTCTCAATGTTCCTGCAGTGCGTCTCTGAAAAGAGAGTGGAGTCGCTGCACGCAGTTTTGGTTGTCAAAGTCCTTTTCGACTCTGGCTCTGGCCCGTAGGATGTGACCCTTATAACTCTCAGGGTGCAGCAGGATATCGGTGATTGCTTCGGCCATTCCGTTGGGATCATCGGGTTGAACCAGCACCCCCGTGGCGCCGTTTTCGACCAGTTCGGGAATGGCCGAAACCTTGGTCGCCACCACCGGGACGCCCGTGGCCATAGCCTCGACGAGGACGTTGGGGATCCCATCCCGATCCCCGTTGGGCGCCACCTTTGAAGCCAGAGCGAAACAGTGGGCCTGGCGATAGTGGTTAATGACTTCCTTGTGGGGAAGGGTGCCAAGCAGAGTGACCCGGTGTCGAAGGTTCAAGATCGCGAATCATGTCAATAATCTGAGGCTTCATTTCGCCGCCGCCGATGTGGATGAACCGGAAGTCGAGGCCGGCCAGGTCCAACAGCTTGAGAGCTTCGAGCAGGGTGTCATAGCCCTTTTTCGCAACGAGGCGGCCGATGGAGAGGATGCGATAGGCCGGCCCGGGAGGGCGTGCGGGGGCGAAACTGAAAAAACTCAGATCGATGCCGTGGTAGATGACGTGCAGCGGCGTCCGGCACCCCGCGGATTCCGCCAGGTTCCTGAGGTAGCGGGCATTGTATGCGGTGCAGGTGACCACGAAACGGGCCTTTTTGATCTTTCGCACCAACTGTTCTGGTTCTGAGATATAAATGTCCTTGGCGTGAGCGGTAAAACTGAACGGCAGACCGGTCAGCTCCGAGGCAAAATAGGCAACCGATGTCGGAGTGTGACAAAAATGGGCGTGCAAATGAGTCACCGAATCATGCATGAGTCTGGTGGCGGCCAGGTGACCCGCCTGTAAAAAATGGCGCAGAGTGGCCGCCTTCTTCCGCTCCCAGGCACGCTGCACGGCTCCCGTAAAGCATCGCGTGTAGTGGCTCCCGAGAAGCTTGCGGAGGGTGGTGTTGCTCTTGAGAAGGGCTTGCCAGTGGGGCAGTACGTATTCAGGCAGGTAGGTGATGGGGGCCTTGATTTGCTTGATGTGGTCGTGGGAGAAGTCCTCCCGCGGTTGCCTCAGGGAATAGATGTCGATGGGGATGCCAAGGGATTCGAGGAGCAGGATTTCGGTGCTGATAAAACTTTCGGAGATGCGGGGATAGCCCTTGAGGATCATCCCCAGTCGCTGGTTTCCTCCGGTCACCTCTATTTTCCTTTCATGTGCTGCTGGATGCGCTTGCGCATGAAATCGAGGGCGGTAAAGGGAAACGATGCCATTTTCTCGCGATAGGCGGAGCCGTTTTTGAGGAGGTTCAAGACCCGCGCATGGAGAATCTCGGGAGTCAGTTCGGCGGGTTCAAGGTAATCGCAGAAGCCTTTTGAGCAGAGCACCTGGGCGCGGATCAACTGTTCTTCACGAGGCACGACTCTCGGCACAATCAGTGACGGTTTCTGCAGGCTGGCAATTTCACAAAGCGTATTGTAACCACCCATGCTCACCACCGCTTGCGCGGCCCCGATCAACGCTTCCATATGGCGGTGGAATTTAAGGGTGATAAAGCCGAAGGACTTGGACTCCTTCACTACGTCCTGGCAGCAATTCGAAGGCATAAAGGGACCGGTCACGACGGCGACGCGAATCCCTTTCGGGGTCCCGCCCCGGCTGGGGTCGAATGCCGAAAGGAATAAATTGATCAGCGGGTGGCCGTCGCCTCCTCCTCCCGTGGTGACCAGAATCAGTTTTTCTTCGTCTCTTATTCCCAGATCTTTGCGGATTGATCGGACATCCTCGGGAGAGGGGATCTTTCTCGGAATGTAGCCCGTGAAGTGCACTTTGGATGCTATGTGGGGCGGAATTTCATATTCTTTGATGGGGTCGTAGAAGCTGCGGCAGCCATAGACCCAGATCTCGTCGTATAATTCGTCCATCGCATCGTAGACCCCTTTCCCGCGCCAGTCCTCGATGGTTGAGGCCGCGCCGTCCATGATGTCGCGGAGGCCCAGGATAGAGGTGCAGGTCGGGCAGTCGCTTTTGAGCCAGTGCAGGGTATCGACGACATCGCGTTTCAGTCCGAGCGGGGCTTTGTCGACAATAAAAAAATCGGGCTGAAAGGCCATGGCCGTTGCCAGAATGATTTTTTTTCTTATTTCCAGGACTTCTGTGGCGTCCAGCTTCATGGAAAGAGGAAGATACTGCTCATTGGTCACCTTGATCATCCCGGGAATGCGCACGAAATCAATTCTCATGGGGCTCTTGAAACGGCCGGCCAGGAGCGAACCGGTGATGATCAAAATATTGGCGGGGCTCTTTCTGAGGCTCAAAGCCATGGCCAGACATCTGCGAATGTGCCCGAGGCCATAGGTGTCGTGGGAATACATTAGGATCTTATAGGGGGCCAAAACACTCCCATCCGCTTCTTTTGGAGACCAAGCAGCAGAGATTCACAGTCTGTCGTCCGTTTGGCCCAGACCGACCGTATGCAGCGCCTTAAAAATTAGTTTCTTAATCATAGAATCAATGCTAATTCAAGACAATAACGATTTCTTGAAAACATCAACAGCGGTTGAGGAGGAATTTAATGGGTCATCAAGTCATTCAAACCGACGCGGCCCCTGCTGCCATTGGGCCTTATTCTCAGGCGATCAAGGCCGACAAGTGGCTGTTCGTGAGCGGACAAATCGGCTTTTTGCCTGAGACCGGCCAGCTCGTGGGCGATGGTTTGGTCGAGCAGGCCCGGCAAGCTCTTCAGAATATGCACCAGATCCTGACGGCCGGAGGATGTGGGCTCACTGATGTGGTTGCGGTGGATGTGTTCCTGACCGATATGGGCCAGTTTGCCTCGTTCAACAGTGTTTACGAAGCATGCTTCGCCGGACACAAACCCGCACGGGCGGTTGTGGAAGTGAAGGGGCTGCCGCGAGGAGCATTGGTGGAAATCAAGTGTATTGCCTGCAAGTCTTCACAGGAAGTCGATACGAGATGTTAATTTCTACGCATTTCAAAGGTTTGAGGAATATAGCAGGGAGTCGTTTCTGCTTGATCCGGATGGTATCGTCTGGTATCTATTCAGTGGTTCTGCCATGAGGTCGGTTACGGAGGTTGCCGGACCCGACCCGGATGATTCATTGTGTGGTTTTGGCCAATCCGGAAATGGTTTTTGGGTGGTGAACAGTCAAAAAGGAGACGGGAATTATGAAGAAGGCACTATGGCTCGTTTTGTTGGTGGGTGCGTTGTTGCTGGCGGGGAACGTTGCTTCGGGTATTGCTCAGGAAAAAGTTATCGTTAATGGCATCGATGCCAATTTTCCTCCTTTTGCGTTTGTGGATAAGACCGGAAAACCGGACGGGTTCGATGTTGCCGTGGTCGACTGGATTGCCAAGGATAAAGGGCTGAAAGTCGAACATAAGCCGATGGACTGGGACGGGATCATTCCCAGCCTCAATGCCAAGAAGATCGACATGATCGCCTCCGGCATGAGTATCACCGATGCCCGCAAGGAGCAGGTCAATTTTTCGCTTCCCTATTGGGAGATTGTCCAGGTGCTGGTGGCAAAAGCCGATTCCAATCTGACCCCGGAAACGGCCATGAAGGACGGAAACAAGATCGGCGTGCAGAGGGGAACCACGGAAGCAAAATGGATTGAAGAGAACCTGATCAAGAAACAAGGCAAGAAATTCGAGCTGGTCTATTACGATTCAGCGCCCCTGGCTGTTGAAGATGTGAGCAACGGCCGCATCGTGGCCGCAGCCATGGATGATGCTCCGGCCAAGGATGCCGTCAACAAGAAGAAGACCGTGAAAATCATAGGCGGGTTCGGTATGCCGGATGAAAAGTTCGGCTACGCCTTCCGCAAAGAGGACACTGAGCTGCTCAACAAGTTCAACGACGGGCTGAAGAAGATCATGGCCTCTCCTGTGTGGGAGGAACTGAAGAAGAAATACGAGCTCTAATCGCCGGCCATTCCGCCTGTTTGCACCGGGCCAGGTCCTGGAAGGCATCGGGGAAGTCCCGATGCCTTCCAGTTTTTTTCTAAGCAGTAGATTTAGGTTGGCTCATAGCCGCACAGGGACATAATGCCAGAAGGTCTGACGGCTGTCATTAACGCCTTTCCCTATGTCCTCGAAGGCTCTCTCGTCACCATCTCGGTGGTGGTGGGGGCAATGGGCCTCGGGCTCCTCCTGGGGGTGCCTCTGGCGGTCGGGCAGGTTTACGGAAATCCCCTGCTGCGGCGGTTGGTCGATGTCTATGTGTGGTTTTTCCGGGGCGTGCCCCTTCTGGTGTTGCTGTTTCTATTTTATTTCGGCTTGTTTTCCATGCTGAATATCAATCTTTCCGCCTTCGCCGTGGCCGTCATCGTCCTTGGACTGATAAGCGCCGCCTATCAATCGCAGATTTTTCGCGGGGCCATCCTTTCCCTGCCGGAGGGCCAGTTCAGGGCCGCCCGAGCCCTCGGCATGAGTGATCGCACCGCCATTCTGCATATCATCTTGCCGCAGGCGCTGCGCCTATCCATTCCGGGCTGGTCCAATGAATATTCCATCATCCTGAAGGATTCGGCCGTCACCTTTGCCCTCGGGGTCCCGGAAATCATGGCTCGAACGCATTTCGTGGCGACTCGCACTTATCAACACCTGCCGCTGTACCTGATGGCAGGGCTGATCTACCTGGTTTTGACCTATCTGGGAATCAGAGCGCTGCGAATGCTGGAGGAAAAGGTAAGGATCCACGGGTACGTGCACCATTAGGATGTGATAAAAACAAGCAATGTCGCAAGAACCCATATTGAGAATTGAAAACATCAAGAAAGCTTTCGGTCCGAGAGAGGTCCTCAAAGGCGTTTCTCTGTCCATAAGCAAAGGGCAACTCAAGGTCCTGATCGGTCCTTCGGGGGCCGGCAAGAGCACGCTGCTGCAGTGCATCAACTTCCTGGTGACCCCCGATGAGGGAGAAATCTGGCTCGAAGGCCGGAAGGTGAGCCACCATCGCAAGCGGGACCTTTACGGGTACCGCCAGCAAGTCGGGATGATTTTTCAGGACTTCAATCTTTTTGATCACCTTACGGCCCGGGAGAATATCACCATCGCCCTGGTCCGCGTTAAGGGGATGAGCAGGAAAGAGGCCGGTGAGCGGGCCATGGCGGAATTGGAGCAGGTGGGGCTCAGGGGACACGACCACCACTACCCGGCGCAACTCTCGGGAGGTCAAAAGCAGCGGGTCTCTATTGCTCGAGCCCTGGCAATGGACCCCAAAGTTATGTTGCTCGATGAACCCACCTCCGCACTCGATCCTGAACTGATCGGGGAAGTGCTGGCGGTCATCCGCGACTTGGTTGCCAATGGCATGACGATGATCATGGCCACACACCAGATTGGATTTTCCAGGGCCCTGGCGAACGAAATTGTCTTTATGGTGGATGGCCAGATCCTGGAACAGGGCACCCCTGAAAAGATCTTCTCCGAAGCCGTGAGCGCCCGCACCAGAGAATTTTGCTCAAAGATCACCGAGCTTTACGGGGAATCATTCTAGTGGTTGATGCTGAATGAACGAGATGTTTTTTGTTCAGAATGAAGTCCTACCGGCCTTTTTTAAGGGGCTCAAGGTCAGCATCCTGCTGATCGTGCCATCGGCTGTCTGCGGTCTTTGCATCGGCATTGTGGCCGGCTCCCTGAGGGTCTATGGGGGGCGCATCCTCGCCGGAGCGGCGGACGCTTACGTGGTTTTGTTTCGCGGCGTCCCCTTGGTGGTGCAGCTATTCTTCTGGTATTTCGGCCTGCCTTATTTCGGTATCTATCTATCTCCTTTTGGGGCTTCGGTCCTCGGTTTTTCTTTATGCAGCGGGGCCTATCACTCCGAATACATTCGCGGTGCGCTGCTTTCCATCAAGCGGGGGCAGATGCTGGCCGCCCAGGCCCTCGGGTTTTCCAAACTGCAGATGGTGGTATTTGTCATCCTGCCCCAGGCGCTTCGTCGGGCCCTCCCCGGTTGCGGGAATGAGATCATCTATCTCATCAAATATTCGTCCCTCGCTTACATGATCACCTGCATCGAACTGACCGGTGAGGCGAAGATTCTGGCGTCACACACCTTCAAGTACATGGAAGTCTTTCTTATGGCAGGCGTTTTCTATCTGGCCCTGGTCTCCATCGCCGGCTGGTTCCTGCGGTTGCTGGAGGAACGCCTCAGGCTCCCCGGTTTTGAACGGTACAGGATCTGATCGTTGAATCCTACTTTGCCGCTTTACACGGCCATTACTCCGGAGATTGCCGCCCTCATCCGCGAAGCCGTCGGCGAGGATGCGGTCGTCACCGACCCCGAAAAGCTCGAGCCCTTCGGCAAGGATGCCACCGAACTCTTCCACCTTCCCGAACTTCTGGTGGAAGCCGCAACGGCGGAGCAGGTGCAGCAACTCCTGCGCCTGGCCAACGAGCATTGTTTCCCCGTAACCCCTCGCGGCCTGGGCACGGGATTGACCGGGGGATCGGTCCCGCTCTCAGGCGGGGTGCTCCTTTCCCTCGCCAAGATGAACCGAATCCTCACCATCGATTCCGAAAACCTCATTGCCGTGGTGGAGCCCGGCGTGGTCACCGGCGACCTGAGGAAGGCCGCTCAGAGCAAGGGGCTCTTCTATCCCCCCGACCCGGCGAGCATCGACACCTGTTCCATCGGCGGCAACGCGGCAACCAATGCCGGAGGGGCTTCATGCGTCAAGTACGGGACGACGCGCAACTATATTCTGGGCATGGAAGTGGTGCTGCCTTCGGGTGAGAGCATTCAGGCCGGGGTGCGGACGCGCAAGGGAGTGGTGGGCTACGATCTGGCGCAGTTGCTGATGGGTTCCGAGGGCACTCTCGGGGTTATTACGAAACTCATTGTGAAACTCATCCCCCTGCCGCCCGCGGTGACCACTCTGGTGGCCCTCTTTCTCCAGCCTCCCGTCGGCGATGCAGGCGGTGACAGCGCTTCTGACTTCAGGCTATCTTCCATCGGCGATTGAGTTCATGGATCATCAATGCCTGGAACTGGTGGGGGACCTCCTCCCCTTCGACGGGGTTCGGGAGAGCAAAGCCTTCCTGCTCGTGGAAACCGATGGCGCCCCCGGGGTGATCGAGAAGGAAATCGAGCAGATGGGTGAAGTCTGTATGGAATACGACCCGGTGAATGTATTCCTGGCTCCCGATTCGTACCGGCGGGCTCAGATGTGGGAAGTGCGCCGGCAGGTATCGGTGCGCATCGAAGAGCATTCTTCCGTGTATATTCCTGAAGACGTTGTGGTCCCGCTGGGCCGCATCGCCGAGTTCGTGGAAACGCTGCCCGCATTGGCTGAGGCCTTCGGGGTGAAGATCTATGCTTTCGGACATGCGGGGGATGGCAATATTCATCTGAATATCACCGCCGAGAGCCGCGACCAGGCTCAGCGCATCGACGAAGGAATCGAGGCCGTACTGAAACGGGTCCTCTCCATGGGCGGCACCATTTCGGGGGAGCACGGCATCGGGTTTGCCAAAAAGCACTTGCTTCCCCTCGAACTCTCACCCGAAAGCATTCGCCTGCAGCGTGAACTCAAACGTGTCTTCGACCCGAACCTCATCCTTAATCCCGGCAAAATTTTTTAGTCAGGAGTATTCATGACATTCCAGCGTTCCGCTCTGGTAGCCTCGGGCAAGGTCTATCAAACCCGCGGCATCAGCCGTCGGGTGGCCCAGATTAACATTTCCGCCATCAAGGAGATGCCGCTCATTGCCAGCAAGGTGGGGGGATGCGTATCGTTGGGCCAGGGCATTCCGTCGTTTCCCACCCCGCCGCACATTGTTGAAGCGGTTTATCGGAGGATGAGGGAGGACCCCGATGCCGGCAAGTATACGCTCGGTCCTGGTCTGCCTGAGTTGCGGGAGGCGGTGGCGGCTCACCTGAGCCGGCAGATCGGGAGGACCGGTTGCTCCCGACAGGGAAATCTGCATCACGGTCGGAGCCATGGAAGCCCTGTCGGCAGCGGTCCTCACCGTGGTGGATCGGGG
Source organism: uncultured delta proteobacterium (assembly GCA_963844985.1). GTDB lineage: Bacteria > Desulfobacterota > Syntrophobacteria > Syntrophobacterales > Syntrophobacteraceae > JADGQM01. Next base: position 28,502 of record CAWJQV010000032.1, on the reverse strand, counting down.
CGATGAAGTCATTCTGCCCTCACCCAACTATGCCTCTCACATCGAACAGGTGCTGCTGGCCGAAGGGGTCCCCGTATTTGTGCCGCTCCATGAAGCCGACTGGCAGCTCGATATAGAAGGCATGCGCCGGGCTGTGACCCCACGGACCAAGGCGATCATCCTCTGCAATCCCCATAACCCGACGGGCGCCAATTTTGCCGCATCCGATTTGCGCGCGCTGGCGGACCTGGCAATCGCCCACGATCTCTTTATCATCTGCGATGAAACCTATGACTTCCTGGTCTATGACGGTCATTTGCCTTTCAGCCTCACCACGCTTCCGGAACTTGCGGAGCGGGTCATTGCCACTTTCAGTTTTTCCAAAAAATACGCCATGACCGGCTGGCGCGTGGGGTACGTCTACGCCGCGGAAGGGGTTTTGGATCAAATCATGAAAATCCATGACGCGGTGGCCATCTGTGCGCCAAGCCTTTCGCAGCACGCAGCTCTCGCCGCCCTCCAGGGCCCCCAGGATTGTGTCGCGGAGATCGGCGCCGCCCTGCAGCGCCGTCGTGACCTCGTCTGCGACCGGCTGGACCGCTTGGCGGATCATTTTGATTACGTGAAACCGCAGGGGGCCTATTACCTGATGGCGCGCTACAAGATGCCGCATATCGACTCCATGACCTTTGCCCTCCGCCTGCTTCACGAAGCGCGGGTCATTACCATCCCGGGAGCAGCCTTCGGCCCGACCGGCGAAAACCATATCCGCATCTCCTTCGGGGGCGCGGAGTCGGAAATCAATGAGGCTTTCGACCGCATCCAACAGTGGTTGACCACCCATCCAAGCTCCGCATAATAATCGCCACTGCTGCTTAATCTTGTCGTAAGCCTTGCGAGTCCCCACTTGACATATCGTACGTTATGGCGTACTTGAATGATATCACGTTCAAGAGGGAAGAATGACATGCCTACACTTACAGCCAGTGAGGCTCGATCAAAGCTATACCGTCTAATTGATGAGGCAGCCGCTTCTCATCAGCCTGTTCTCATTACCGGCAAACGCACCAATGCTGTCCTTGTCTCTGAGGAGGACTGGAGAGCACTACAGGAGACGGTGTATCTGCTCTCCATTCCTGGAATGCGGGAGTCGATCAGAGAAGGACTGAATACCCCGATCGAGGAATGTGCGAAGGACCTCGATTGGTGAAATGGCAACTTGTCTTCACTAGGCAAGCTCAAAAGGATGCCAAGAAACTTTCTGCTGCCGGGCTGCGGCCTAAAGTGGAGCAGCTATTGGACATCATTCAAGAAAGCCCTTATCAGGTTCCTCCACCCCATGAAAGGCTGATCGGTGATCTGGCTGGAGCTATCTCGCGTAGAATCAACATTCAACATCGTCTGGTCTATCAGGTGCATGACGAGGAGAAGGTGATCAAAATCATCAGAATGTGGACCCACTACGAATGATGGAAATGCTTTGATGAAACTCGTTGATGGGTGTTGAGCGTGTCCTACTTCATTTTCATGAACGCCTAACGCCTTCCAGGAGTCGCACGACAGATCTCCGGCGCCGAGCCCGCCCGGCGCTTGGTGACCTGTAATACCGCTGAACAAACAGCCGCCGCTGGTTGAGGGAACAGGTAAGGGGAACGAAACTATGACAAGAGACGATATCCTCACCATCTTGCGCGAATTCAAACGCGATCACGCGGAGAAGTACGGCATTCTCGAGATTGGCATATTCGGCTCATTTGCAAGGGATGAGGCTCGGGAGGACAGTGATGTGGACATCTGCATCAAGACCAGGACCCCCAATCCGTTCGTGCTGGTGCATATTAAGGAAGATCTTGAGGGTCGGGTTCACAAACGCGTCGATATCATACGAGTGCGCGAAAGGATGAATCCGTTACTGAGGCAACGCATAGAAAAAGACGCGCGCTATGTTTGATAAAGACCTTGTCCTGGCCCTGCTCTCCCAGATTGATGATGCTCTCGATACGATTGCACAACGTGTTGCCCAAATCCGGTCCGCTGACGACTTCACCGACTCGTCGGCCGGCATGGAGAAGCTTGACGGCATCTGCATGCTCTTCCTCGCCATCGGGGAAGCTCTAAAAAATATCGATCGCATCACCGGCGCCACGCTTCTTCGACAATATCCCGAAATCGACTGGAAGGGGGCCATGGGTTTCCGAGATCTTATCGCTCATCATTATTTTGACATCGATGCCGAGCAGGTCTTCTGGATATGCACTCATGAGCTGAAACCTCTGTCTGCAATGATTAAAAGGATGATCAAAGAGTTGCGTGTTTGACGCCTACAACTCGTTGACACACGCTCAAGGCCTCCTCCTTTTTCATGAATACGTTCCCGTAGTGGAACGACAGATTCCCGGCGCCGAGCCCGCGTGGCGCTTCCTGACCCGCAAAGCAGCTGAACAGGCATCTTAGATGGCCTATTACCTGGTGGCTCGCTACAAGCCGCCTGGCATTGACTCCGTGACCTTTGCCCTGAGCCTTCTTCAATAAGCCCAGGTGATCACCATCCCTGGTGCGGCTTTTGGCCCGACGGGTGAAAATCATATTCGCATCTCGTTCGGCTGCCGGAGTCGGAAATCAACGAGGCTTTCGACCGCCTTGGCGGGTGGCTGGCTGTCGCCGATTGGAAATGGCGCCATAGAGGTTTCAGAGCAGTCGGTTACAGGGCACTGCAACGTCTTCAAGGCACAAATAGGGCGATCACCCGGGGAGCTTAAGCTCCCGGGTTCCGGAAACAATGCACCTTTTTTCTCCACGCCCTTTCTATGGGGGCTCTTCCCGTGAATTTGAGATGAGCCCCCTTCCGTGAATGGTCTATGAACCATCTGCTTCGAGAGACAAGGAGACGGAGACCTTGGTCGCTCGACTCCCGGAGGTTGCGGGGAAGGTCCAGGTCTTGATCACCGCCCGCAGACAAAGCTCCAGTCCATCGAGCGCCGTCTGCGGTGACAGGATCTTCACTTCGCTGACGCCGCCGGAGGCATCAATGATCCATTCAATGACCAGTTCCGGAGGCTTCCCAGTGGTCAGGAAAGGAAGGCAGCGGTCCCTCATGCGCACCGAGATGCTGCTCTAAGGTTTTCCGCACCGAAGGCTCCGACAACTCACCGCCGCTCACCGTGATCTTCCGGATACTCAGCTTCCAACGGGCGCCGGCTTCATCCCGGCTTTCCTGCGGAGTTTCCCCTTTGGCCACCAGGCCTTTTGCATCGGTCTTTTCGCGTGGGGAAGGTGATTCTCGCGCCCTGGATCTTCATCGCCTCCGAAGCGGAGGAAAGGGGTGCGGAAAGCATCCTGGGTGCCGCCATGGCTGCGTTCCCCACGGCATAGTCGGAAACCCCTTCGGGCAGGGGGAGGGGCTGGGTGACGGTTGTCACGTCCCCGTCCGTGAGGCGGACTTGAGTGTCGAGGGCGACAAAAGAGGTGTATGCGGTGAGCAGACCGTAGTTCAAGGCCAGCCGGGTAATCTCGGCAACGCGGCGGTCATCGGCCTGCAGACGGTTGTCGTCCCCGAGTTGCCCGATGCGGGTCCGCGCCCAGAGGTAGCGGAGGGCCGCATTGTCTGAGATGGGTTCCGTTGCGGCCACATCGATGGTCTTTTCATAGCTGCGCTCCCCGGCGAGACCCCGAAGGGTGATTTTTCCGGTTGGTTTACCGCGCCACTTGCCAAACACGGTCACCGGGCGTTCGGCAAAAACATCCGGCACCCCGGCCGGTTCGACGTCGTAGACCTCAAAAGCGCCGAAATCGAGCTTGATCCGGGTCAACAGGGGGGATTGAATGTATTCTCGAAACTGGTCCGCAATCATGGCCGCCTGCCCCGGATTGGCAATCACGAAAGGTTCGCCGGAACCCGCTCGGGCCATGCCCTCGATGAGGAACCGGTTGACGCTGGAGCCGATGCCGAAGGCAAAGAAGTTGGCATTCCCGAGTTCCCGGCGAATGAGTTCGAAGGCCTCCGGTTCCACCGTCACATAGCCGTCGGTAGCGATGACCACCGTGCGAGCGACCCTTTCCAGATGCGGCAAAGCCAAGGCTTGCTTGAGCGCCGGAAGCAGTTCGGTGCCGCCCCCGCCCTGTTGGCGCTCGATAATGTCCATGGCCCGGCGCACATTTTCGGGTGTTGCCGGGAGCGACCGGGGCGCGAGGAGTGTCGATCCTCCTGAAAACAGCAGCACGTTAAAGGCGTCGCGCGGCCGCAAACCAGCGAAAAGTTCACGCATCAAGCGTTTGCTTATATCGAGCGGAAAGCCGTGCATGGAACCGGACACATCGACGATAAAGATGTATTCCCTCGGCGGGACCTGATTGGGCACGAAGCGCCGGGGAGGCTGCACGGAAAGCAGAAAGAAGTTTTCCTCCCGACCCTCGTAGAGCAGCAGCCCGGACTCGATCGCTTCGCCCGCCAGTCGGTATCGGAGGATGAAATCCCGATTGCCGCCGAAATTTTCGGTTGCCCCGAGTTTCGCCGTGGCCTGTGAGCGATCGTGATAGCGAATGTCCACTTTATGGGAGGTGCAGGTCATCTCCTGGATGGGCACGCCCGGGGTCAGGCGAGCTGTCATGTCGAAGGTGTAGGGAGGGTGGTTCGCCCTGGTGCAGATACGGGTTTTGCGACCATCTTTCCGCGGGCGGCGCCGTGTTTGCCGGTTGATTGGAATAGCGGGGGCCCACCACCGTCGGGTAAACGAATTCATAGGTCCCGGACGTGGGGGTAATCAGTTCCGTGTAGTGAAGTTCCGTCTTGATTTCATCCCCCGGGAGAATGTTGGCCACATTCATCTGAAAGACATTGGGGCGCTGCTGTTCGAGCAGCGAGGCGCTTCGCCCCTCTTGTTTCGCTTGCTCATAAGCGGCACGCGCCTCTTCACGTTTCTTGATGGTGGCCGTGATCGTCCGTTCGCCGATCGTCATTTTCATGCCATAGACGGCGGCTCTGGTGGATGCCGGGAAGATGTAGATTGCTTCCAGGGCTCTCCGGCCTTCATTCCGGTAAACCTGAGTGACCTTGACGTCGGCAATCACCCCGGCAATATCCGCAACCACCGTTGTGGCTTTCAAGGGGAGCTGATCGGTGGACGGGTCGTCACTCTTAACAAAGAAATAGGGGGAGAGCGTTCTGTCGCCTTCCTCCGACCTCTCGGCTCCGACGGCGGTCGCCGGCGTCATCGAGGGACGGCGTCTTGCCGAAGGCAGCGGGAGCGGCTACCCACAAGAGCAGAGCCATGAGGGCGACGGTCACCTTGACTGCGCTGAGCCGGCCCGACCGACTCTTATAGCTGTTTTGCTGTTCCATGATGTTTCCTCCTTCTCCAAGAAGATTCAGGTTGCTTTCACTTCATTGGACAAAGAGGCGGGAGAAAAGTTCCGGCAATTCGAGAAAAAGATGGATTATTCGGGCGGGATGAGTTCGATGCGGACTTCGAGCGGTTCCTCGGCCCCTGCTGCCTGCTCGGTTTGAACAGGTTTTTCAATAACTTTCTGGAGCAGCCCTGCCTGGCGCAGGCTCTCCAGAAAGCGGGGATAACTGCGAGCGGGAATTTGCACGAGGATGGTTTTGCGCTCACTCGCTCCTGTAGGGGGTGCCGCCGGGAGCACCGTTCCCCCCAGGCTTGTCACCGATTCCTTAATCACTTCGTAGGCCTGGTGTGAATCAAGAGGCGCCGGGGACTCGTCCCTTTTGGCGGCGTTCATCGGTGGCGCAGGAGCACTTTCCATTACTGCCGAGGGCTGACCGGGAATTTGTTCATGAGCTTTTTGGCGGCCGGCTTCGAGCTTTCCGTCAGATAGCGGTGCAGTCGCCGACGGCCGCCGTTTGAGTTCGGATTGTGCGGTCTTTGGGGCGGGCAGAAGCAGGGTCAGCTCAATCCGCCTTGGCGCCGATGCCGCCCGGCCGACGACCGCTTTATCCAGGGCCGCACCTTTCATTTCCGTGGGAAGCGGGGCTTGCCGGACTTCGCCGGAAACATGGGGCAGGCTCTGAGCTTTGTCCGGTCTCGGGGTCTGATAGCCAAAAACGAGCAAAATGGTGGCCAGGGCAATTCCCGCCAACTCCATGGGAACCTTGATTTTCAATGGGTAGAACAGCCACTTAACGATTCTTTCAAGCAGTTGAAGGATGTTCAAGGCGAGCGTGAACCGCGGCGAGAAAATTCGGTGGGGCGCCAACCTTTTCCATGCCGGCCATGGCCTTGAGGTAGGCTTGCAGGGAGCGCAATTCCGCCGCACAGCCCGTGCACGCCGTCAGGTGCTCTTCCACGAGCCCTTTGGTGACGGGATCGAGCTCATCATCCACATACTCGGAGAGCAAAAGGGACACTTCAGAGCATTCCACTCAAATCAATCCTTTCAGCTTCCGGCGGAGCTGCTGCCTGGCGCGGGCCAGCTTGGACTTCACCGTGCCGGGATTATAACCGGTTATGCGGGCGATTTCTTCATAAGAGAGGCCTTCGATGTCGCGAAGCACCGTCACCGTCCTGGCATCCTCCGGCAACCCGTCGATGGCCTTTTGCAGTATCACTTCCTGTTCTCTGGTCGTGAGTTGTGCCAGGGCATCAGGCGCCGGGTCTTGGAGTTCGAGGCGGCTTAAGCCTTCCGAGGCCTCGGAGAAGGAATCGATGCGCACCATCCTCCTCTGAACTCTGTGTTCCAGAGACTTGAGCCGGTTCCTGCAAAGGTTGATGGCAATAGCAAGAATCCAGGTGGAAAATCGCGCTTCAAAGCGGAAGTCCTTCAGGGCCCGGTAAGCCCTGACAAAGGTTTCCTGAGCGCAGTCGCCGGCCTCTTCATACTCTCCCATCATGCGGTAGCAGACGTTGAACACCTTGTCCTGATGGCAGCGCACCAGTTTATCGAAGGCGCTCCCATCGCCGTTGAGAAACGCTCGAATCCAGGAAAACTCCTGTTCCTTTAGCTGCCGCCTGAGCTTGGTCTTCGTCCATTTAGACAATTTCGGAACCGATCGGTTCCCGTTAAAACAGTGAACAGTGGTCAGTAGTCAGTGATCAGTGAACGGAAAAAGGCCCAAAGGCTTATGTCTCGCCCGTTTCCATGGTTTCGAGGCGCAGCCCGCGCTTACAGTTTAGCGGGTGGAGCGCATAAAGTTGACAGAATTTCTTCTTGCAGGCTATCCTTTTTGATAGCGCCTTTGAGGTTTTTCATCGGTTATTTGAGAGTGGCGAAAAAGAGGGTAGAAATTTGATGAAACGAACGTGGATGCGCATCGAAGTCCTTTGTGTCCCCGACCTTGGCGAAGAATTGGCTGCCGAAATAGCGGAAGTATTCGGTGTCGGCGTCGAAATCCTTCAGCAGGGGGTCCGCTTCTATCTGGAGGAAGACCGGTTTCTTTCCGGCGCACAGGAGACGATGGCGCGAACGCTCCGGGATTTCATGGAAACATGGGGCCTTGAGACCCTGCCTGCCTGTTCGATTGCAGTCGATTCCCGATGAGGATTGGCTGGAGAAGTGGAAGGCCGATTTCAAGCCGATCCGTGTGGGGAAGAGTCTGGTCGTTGCGCCTACGTGGGAGGAATTCAAGCGACGGCCCGGGGATCGCATCATCCGCTTGGACCCCGGTCAGGCTTTTGGAACGGGGCATCATGAGACCACCAGATTGTGCCTGGAGTGGCTCGAAGAGTGGGCGGAAGGGCAGCCCGATCATTGCTCCAAGTCGCTCCTTGACGTCGGTACGGGTTCGGGGATTCTCGCCGTTGCCGGCGCCTTGCTGGGGTTTGACCGTATTCTGGCGGTGGACAACGATCCTGAGGCCATTGAAGTCGCCAGGGGGAATCTTGTGCTGAACGGGGTGTCGGACCGCATTGTGCTTCAAGCGGGAACGGTGGCCGAGGTTCGCAGCCGGTTTGACGTGGTGATAGCCAACATCCAGGCTTTGCCGCTGATGGCTATGGCCGAATCCCTGGGGGAGCGAATGAGTGACTCGGCATTCCTGGTGTTGAGCGGGATCCTGGTGGAACAGAAAGAAGCCGTACAATCTGCTTTTGAGCGAGAAGGTTTGAGACTCCGCACCGTGAGATTTGCCGGCGAATGGTGTTTGCTGGCATTTGAGCGACCGCCGGAGACGAGGGATGCATGATTATTGAGCGCGGGAAGGCCTATCTCGCATCCTTTCTGGAGCTTTTCCTGCCCCGGCAATGTGCCGGCTGCCAGAAGATCTGGCTCCACAGCGACCAGGGTTTCTGGTGCGACCCGTGCCGGGATGAACTTCCCTGGATCGAATCTCCCATCTGTCCGCGATGCGGCCGTCCCTACCCCAAGAGCCCCTCTTCCCCCGATCATCTTATGCGGCGACTGCCTGCAGTCCCTGTTCCTTTTTGACAGCGCGCGTTCCGCCACCCATCATGCCGGTGTCGTGCGCAGGCGGATTCATCAATTGAAGTTCGGAAGTCAGCTCCATTGGGTACCGCCCCTTGCCGAGTTGCTTGTCAACCTGTGCCTCCGCCAAGCGAGGCCTGTCGCCGACATGATCTTCCCGGTCCCCCTCCATGTGCGGAGAATTCAGCAGAGAGGCTTCAACCAGGCGGGTCTGCTTGCCAAAGCTTTCGGGCGCAGAATGGGTTGTCCGGTGCATTTCAATGTCCTGGTCAGGAGTGTTTGGACGGAACCGCAAACGCGCCTCAACCGGGAGCAGCGCCTTCGGAACGTCAAAGATGCCTTCCAGGTGCAGGACGCCGGCACGGTCAAAGGTCGTCGCGTTTTCATCATCGATGATGTCTATACCACCGGGACGACGCTCAATGAATGTGCCAAAGCGCTGAAAAACGCCGGGGCCTCGGAAGTTCATGCCCTGACCGTCTGCCGGGCGCTTCCCGACTGGGAGCCGGCAGGCCGGGAAAAGACCGCTTGACAGCCGTCTATGATCGGAACGTTTCCTGCGAGCCCAGTTTCAAGGCCTTTTCAAGAATGCCGGACTGCTTCAGCCAGGCGCCGCTTGAAGCAACCAGGAAGGGTCCGTTCACGAGGTTGGGTTTGTTATAGGTAAAGGGCTTGCCTTTAAGATCAACCATTACCCCCCCGGCGGCGGTTACGATCGCCTGGCCTGCCGCCGTGTCCCATTCCCAGGTGGGACCGAAGCGGGGATAGAAATCGGCTTCACCGGCGGCAACGGCGCAGAATTTCAGGGCGCTGCCCCGGGTGACTGAGTCATGGGAGGGCAGGATCTCCAGCAAGGCTTCCAGGTTGGGGGAAGGGTGGGAGCGGCTTTTCAGCACGCGTACGGTGCCTGCCGGGAGGGAATCGCCGACCCGGAGCCTGCGGTCTTTGCCCTGTGCGATTTCCCGGCAGCCTTGGCGGATGTGGGCAACATAGAGGAGATCAAGGACGGGAAGGTAGATGACCCCGATCACGGGCGTCGTTCCTTCGATCAAGGCAATATTGACACTGAACTCGCCGTTCCGCTTGACAAACTCCTTGGTGCCGTCCAACGGGTCCACCAGCCAGAACGAGGGCCAGGCCCTTCTTGTGTTATAGGGCGCCTCCTTGCCCTCCTCGGAAAGCACGGGAATATCGGGATATCGCGATTGCAGTTCCGCCGCAATCAACCGATGGGAGCGCTGGTCCGCCAGGGTGAGAGGGGAGGAGTCTTCTTTTCGCTCCACCTCGAAGTCGGTTTCATAAACCTCCAAAATAGCCTTTCCCGCCTTCCTGGCCAGATTGCCCAGGAATTCGAGATCGATTGCGTCCGCTCTCATATCTGGAACTCCAGTGGTAGTGAAAGAATAGTTTTTGAGCCCACCGAGGTTGTCTCCGGGATTCGTCGTCATTCCTCCTCGTCGGGGCTTTCCTTCAGAGCGCCGGTAATGCCCAGGGGCTCGATAAGGCTTGAGACGATTTGAGCCTTGGCCCATCCCGCGGGATGTCCGCGACCCGCCTCATGGATGGCCGCCAATTGCCGGGCATAGTCCTTGGCTTTATCCTGACCGCGCGCCCGGGCTGTTTCAATGAGCCGCCAGTCGCCGCTCAGCCTGAATTCCCGAAAGGCTTGAGCGATCTCCGGGAACACCGCCCGCGTGAACGGCCTCATAAAAGAGAGATAGAAGCCCAGAGAGGAGTGGATTTGGTTGCCGATAAGATGGCCCAGCAAGCCTTTTGAGTGCGTGTCGGCAAGGATGTCCTTGGTGACCCTGGCAAAGATCTCAATCGGGCTGTTGCAGTAGGTTGAAACGATCTCATGCCACACTTGCCCGTCGAAGGCATCCTCATGGACCTCCCCGACCTCATGATAAATCCAGGTTTCGATCTCCTGCCGGGCCACGTGGTGCAGTTCCGGCCCCAATTCCTTGGGGCGGCGCCGAAGGGCTTCAGCATCGAGGCCGTACTGTTGCAGGGCATAGCTGAGTGCGTCTCTGGCGGACGGGCGCATCTCCTGAATCTGGTCCCATAGAAAGAAAAGCATGGCCGAGTGTCTGGCAAAAATCTGATCGCCCTGCCGCATCGCCGGGGTCATATAGATGTCCCGTGCCAGCTCGCGGCCTATGATGTCGACCTGCAACGCCCCCAGGGTGCGGGATTCAGTCACTTCGCCGAGGAAGAAGGAAGGCTTCATGCCCAACACGTAACCCGCCCCGTAAACCAGGCCTGAAGGGCGCAGCCTGATGTTGATGGCAGCCATATCAAAAGGTTCAAAGGACTCGTTCCCCAAGGCAAGCGGCTGCAATTCGCCGGAAGCGATCGTCTCCCAATGCTGTTCCCGGTCGTCGACCCATTCCAGCAGGTCGGCGGGTTCCGGCTCCTGCCAGGGAGGCAGACCCTGTTCCCATTTGTAAAGGTCTCGCAGGCGAAGCAGCAGACCGCACAGGGAATACAAGCCAGCGTAATTGGCATCGGAAATGTCGCAATTCCTCTGGATTTGCTTTTGCAGTTGGGGGATGCTGAAAGCCACAAATTGCTCCTTGGAAAAAAGACGAAACGGCCAGCCTGAAGACCGATGCAAACCGATTATATCATTCTTCAGGGGTCTGATGCTGAGTATTCGTTTAGTTCGTTGACAATCAGAGGAAAATATCGTTTATATACCGTTCAATTTGTTTGGGAGTGACCGCTTTCGACGTGGAAGCACTTCGTGATTCGACGGAGAGGCAGATTCTGGATAACTTTGGTGTCAGTATGGTTCCGAATGGAGGACAACATGGATTGGGTAGGAATGGCACATGCGATGGGATCGATTGGTGGGGGCGATGCTGGTGGGGCAAGGAACCAACTTGCCGCCTTTGTGCCTCTCATATTGATGGTCGCGATCTTCTATTTTCTCTTAATTCGTCCCCAGCAAAAGAAGCAGAAAGAACATCGAACGATGCTTTCCAGCCTGCAAAAAGGTGACGTGATCGTCACGCAAGGGGGGTTGCAGGGGAAGATCACCGGGATCACCGAGTCCGTGGTGACGCTGGAAATTGCCGAGAAAGTGCGGGTGAAGGTGCAGCGTGGCTACATCGCTGCTCTGGTATCCAGAGGAGAGGTCACGGAATAATTGGCCTGGGCCTGTCCTGACCGATCTGCATAGGCCTCCCTTCCTGCCAATTGATGCATTCCAAGACGATGAGGGATTTTTCTCTGTCCGAATGATCTGCCTCTCGGAACAGGCTCTCGGAAACCTCAGGAGGATATGAGTTGAAAGATTTGAAATGGCGCGAAATTTTGGTGGTGGTGATCTTCCTTGTGGGAATGGTCTACCTGACGCCTACGTTGAGTCCGTCTTTGCCTGCCTGGTGGCAAAAGTTCTTGCCGAAGGAAAAGATCCACCTGGGTCTGGATCTCCAGGGTGGCATGCATCTCGTCCTTGAAGTGGAAGCGGACAAAGCGGTGGAGAATAGCGCCGAGCGTCTCGCTGACGATCTCAAGGAAACTCTGCGCACGGAACGGGTGCCCTTTGTCAAAGTGGAGAAAGCCAAAGGGTGGAACATTGACGTTCAGTTGGCCAGCCCGGAAGTCCAGGCGGAGCTGGCGAAAGTGGTCGAGAAGAATTTCCCCGCTCTGAAAGTTTCGGGAGCAGAAACCCTTCCCGACGGCGTGAACGTGACGCTCACGCTTCAGGACGGCGAGGTGCAGCGTATCCGTAAGCTGGCAGAAAACCAGGCCTCTGGAAACCATTCGCAATCGCATCGACCAATTCGGCGTCAGTGAACCCGACATCCGCCAGGAAAGCGACGATCGCATTTTGATTCAGCTTCCCGGTATTCAGGACCCGCAGAGAGCCATCGCCTTGATCGGCAAGACCGCGCTGCTTGAGTTCAAACTGGTGGCCGAAGATGTCAACCCGCAGACGGCGAAAGAGGGGAAACTGCCGCCGGGGGTAAAAATCTACCCGATGCGCCAAACCACCTCGGGCAAAACACGGACGGGAGACACCCAGATTGCCCTGCAGGATCGGACTCAGCTCACCGGGGCGGCCATCACCAATGCCGAAGTACGCATCGACACCCAGTACAATACCCCTTATGTGGCGATGGATTTTGACGCCCAGGGAGCCAAGATCTTTGAGCGGGTAACCGGTGAAAACGTCAAGAAGCGCCTGGCAATTGTTCTGGATGGCATCGTCTATTCCGCCCCGGTCATTCAGGACAAGATTGGCGGCGGCAAGGCCACCATCACCGGCAACTTCACCATGGAGGAAGCGCGGGATCTGGCCGTGGTCCTGCGCGCCGGCGCCTTGCCCGCACCGGTGAAGATCCTCGAACAACGAACCGTCGGACCCTCCCTCGGCAAAGATTCAATCCAGAAGGGCATCCTTGCTTCGATCGTGGGCGGCATCGGCATCGTCCTCTTCATGATTATGTACTACCGCCTATCCGGCGTGATCGCCGATCTCGCCCTGATTCTCAACATCATTCTGGTGCTTGCCGGACTCGCCGCCTTCGGGGCGACGCTCACCCTTCCCGGCATTGCCGGTATTGCTCTGACCATCGCCATTGCCGTGGACGCGAACGTGCTCATTTATGAACGAATACGGGAGGAACTCAGGCTCGGGAAGACCCCGAGGGCTGCGGTTGAGACCGGGTACAGCAGGGCCACCATCACCATTTTGGATGCAAACATTGCGAGCCTGATTGCGGCCGCCGTCCTCTTTCAGTTCGGGACCGGCCCGGTGAAGGGCTTTGCCGTTACCCTCTCCATTGGGCTCATTGCCAATCTGTACACGGCCATTGTGGTAACACGGGTGGTCTTTGACTATCTCCTGGTCCAGCGTCGCGTTCGCACGTTGAGCATTTAATTGTGACTAGTGGATCGTGGATAGTGGCTAGTGGGACGAGCCAAGAGCTAAGCGCCAAGTGCTAACTGGGAAACATTGCTGAAAACGTAAAGGATAAACGGGATGGAATGGATCAAGCCTGATATCAATATCAACTTTGTGGGATTTCGGTACAAGGCCTTTCTGCTCTCCGGCATCATCATTTTCCTTGGGGTATTTGCGATGATCTGGAGGGGTGGGCTGAACATGGGGGTCGATTTCGCCGGTGGAACCTTGGTCCAGGTTCAGTTCAACAAACCGACCACTCCCGATGATATCAGGGCCGCATTGCGAGATCTTATCTCCCAGAGTACGATTCAGCAGATAGGTTCTGCAGATGCCAACGAATACTTGATCCGTGCCGAACTGATGACCTCGGAACTGGAAAGCCTTTCCGACCAGGTTCAAGCGCAGCTTGCCAAGGTTTATGGAGAAGGACAGGCTACGGTGCGGCGGGTGGAAATGGTCGGCCCCAAGGTCGGCGAAGATCTCCGGCAAAAAGCACTGAAGGCCGTTTACTACGCCCTCCTCTTTATCAGCATTTATATTTCCGGGCGTTTTGAATTCAAGTGGGCGATCAGTGGCATAATGGGCGGCCTTATGCTGGGCGGAATTTTTCTGCTCGAAGCCATGGGTCTGAATGTCGTTTACCTGATTTTTGCTGCTTTGATCACTTTGTTACTGCTCTGCTGGTTCCTGAAATTGCCCTACGCCCTCGGAGCGGTGTTGTCTCTGGTTCACGATATCTTGATTACCCTGGGCATCTTTGCTCTGACGAACAAGGAATTCACTCTGGAAGTCTTCGCCGCCGTCTTGATGCTTTCGGGCTTCTCCCTGAACGACACGATCGTTGTCTTCGACCGCATCCGCGAGAATCGCCACAAAGACCGCAAACAGCCCTTTCATGACATGATCAACGGCGCCATCAATCAAACCCTGAGCCGCACCATCCTGACCTCCGGCACCATCCTGTTTGTGGTGATTTGCCTCTTCTTCCTCGGCGGAACGGTCATCCACGATTTCAGTTTTGCGTTGTTGATCGGAATGGTTACCGGAACGTATTCGTCCATTTTCGTAGCCAGTCCGATCATCATTCTCTATGAGGATTTGACCAAAGGGAAGCGCGTCCTGAAGAAGGCGACCGCGTAGCAAGGTTTCTGAAATTCCCCCCTTTTCGGCTCGTTTTTTCGCTGCAAAGGGGGTATTCCTCCTTCACAATTCGAATTATTGAGTTCGTTATCCTGCAAACAATCGGATAGACTTCTCGTGCTTGAGAAATTTGGGCAGTTTTGATGAAGGAACGGCCGATCTTTTCTCGGCTTTATTTTTTCCGTGTAAACACACATCAGAGGAGTGATCGTTATGGCTAAGCACAAGAAGATTGAGAGGAAAAAAGAACTGGATCGCCGTCGCCGTCGTAGAGAGAAAAGGAAGAAGCTGCTTCGACAAGAACAGTTGTCGCACGCTCATCCTGCAAAACGGGCGAAAGCGGCGGGGCACTAGCGTTGGTTTCCCGGAGCGTGCCTTCCCGCTGCCCGGAGGAATCCGACCGGTCGGGGTTGCCCGGGTTTTCTCCCCACCGCTGAGTCGCAGGGGATGCCGAGCTTTGCCGCCGCTCTCCTTCAGCGATCTCTGCGCCTCTGTGGTGAATTTTGAAACGAAAGGCTCTTTTCTCAATGGGTATTCAGTCTCGCTTCTGCAACCTTTGTCCGCTTCTATGTGCCTGAAGAGGTCGGCGGGGATTTCTGGGGCTATGTCGATGAAAAACTGCGAGCGGGAAGTTTCGAGGACCTCGAAGCCGGCCAGGAACAAGCGCTCGGATTCGTGTCCTGGGACGATCTCTTTGATTCCTCCTTTGCCGACAATTCCTACCATAAGGGTGAGTACGTTGCTTTTCAATTTCGCGTCGATCAAAGGAGCGTCCCCGGGATCATAAAAAAGCAATATGTCAGGCGCAGCATTGAGGACTATCGCAGCAAGAACAACGGCAAATGGCCCTCCCGGCAGGAGCGGCAGGAGATCCAGGAAAACGTGCAGGACTGGTTGATGAACCAGGTCATGCCCAAACCTTCCGGGTGTGAAGTCGTTTGGAACCCGTCCGCCAAGTGGATGCTCGTCGGCGCCACCGGCACGAAGATGATCGATGCCTTCCTGACCCATTTTGAAAAGCATTTCCGCATCTTCCCCGTCCCGCTTTTTCATGTCCACTGGGCGCTCCATCTGGTGCCGCTGGACGGACGCCAGAAGGATGCTCTTGCTTCCCTGGTTCCGGCACGCTCTCCCCAGGCCATGGATGAGGGCCGCCCCCTGGGATATGAATTTTTGACCTGGCTCTGGTTCCTCACGGAAAATACCAACGGCCTCATTGAAATTGCCGAAGGGCGCCAGGCTGAAATCGGTCTCGGCGAACGCCTGGTGCTTACCCTCCCGGCAGACGGTAAGGAACGGGTAATCTGCACCACTCAGGCCAACGCCCTCCATGAAGCGCGGACGGCCCTGCAACAGGGGAAGCTCGTTGATGAGCTCCAATTGTTCCTGAAAATTCAGGATAACGAGTACTTCCTCACGCTCGACAGTTTTCTCTGGGCCGTCAAGGGCCTCAAGACTCCCAAGCAACTTCCCGATTTCGATAACGAGGACGCTGAAGGGAAGTTCCTGGAGAAAATGTACTTTCTGGAAGAAGTCTCATCCGCCATGAATTCGCTCTACGGATTATTCCTCGCCAAGCGCTTGAGCCCCGCCTGGGAGGCGGACACCCTGCCCCGCCTGAAAAGATGGATGGGTGCGAGCCCGGAGGAAATTGCCGGTCGCAAAGCTGAGGCGGGAGCGAAGGATTCCGTTCCGTTTTGACAGGTCTTACCTTGTGGTCGTTATGAATACCCACCCTGGGATGGCACACCCTCGTCGAGTTCCTTCAGGAGCACTGGATCAGCGCTTTCTTCCTCCTTGCCACGCTTCTCACCCTGCTGGTGATCCTCTTCGTGCGCTGGTGGCTCAAACGAAGATGGACCCGGTTTCTGGAAGCGGAATATGAGGATGAGGCCGATCTGGATGTCCTTCCGCCGTATGATCAAAAGGACCAGCAGGCCCTGGATTGCATCAAGAGTTTCCGAAGGGAGGTCTGGCAACTTCCCGATGCGGAGTTGGTGCTGAGCATCGAAGCTCTCAGCAGGCGCGCCGTTCGCATCGTCACCGCCATCGCTGAAATTTACCATCCGGCGGCGCCGGTCCCTCAATATGAGGCTTCCCTGACCGAGTTGCTCCAATTGGTGCGGCGTGTGACCGCAAGGTTGAGCCGACTGGGTGCGGTTGTCCCCTTCAAGTATCTGGGAAATCGCCGCTTAAGCGATTATCAGCGCTATTACCAATTCTATCAGAAGATCAATGAGCATCCCGTATTGCGGCTTCTGAAGCGCAATCCGCATCTATATCGGCTGGCCCGATGGGCGCTCAATCTCAAGAACCTGGCCAACCCTCTGTACTGGGCAGGAAAAGAGATCAGCCGTGAAAGCTATTTCTATCTGCTCCGGTGGTTCTATCTGGCCTTCACCAGTCAGGTGGGAGAGAAGCCATGCGAGTCTACAGCGGCCGCCAATTTCAGACCGAGGAAGAGCGTGAAGCGGCCCTTATGTGCTACCGTCTTTTTGCGCTGACCCAGCGATGGGGCGGTCCTTCGGCGCTCGAGTGGTCAACCCTGGTCGACTTTGTGAGCACTCACCCGGGTATGGAACAGGAGATCAAACTGCAAGTGCTCTCTCGATGGTCCAGGAACCGTCTCCCCAAGAATCTTGAAGAACAAAAGCTCCAGACCAAGAACGGTCTTAAACTCTATCGCCAGGGACTCAAGCGTCTTCAGGACACCGATCCCGAAATCTCTCCCGAGAAGGCCGAACTGCTCCAGAGCGAACTCGAGGCCGAGGAATGACCGTTCTTTCTAGACCTGCTAAGGCGTCGCTCTTTCGAAGATCGCAGCAGTCTCAAGCCATTGAAGATCACCAGCAGGGACGCTCCCATGTCGGCGGCGATGGCGGCCCACAGGGTGGCCATGCCGGCAAAGGCCAGCCCTATAAAGGCCAGCTTCACGACCAGTGAAAAAAAGATGTTTTGTTTGATGACGCCGAGGGTCCTGCGAGAATGGCGGACCAGCCAGGGGAGCTTCGAGAGGTCATCGGACATGAGGGCGATATCGGCGGTCTCGATGGCTGCGTCGGAACCCATCGCCCCCATGGCGATGCTACGCTTGCCGACGCCATCGCCGGGGCATCGTTCACGCCGTCGCCGACCATGGCCATGTGCCCGCTGCTCGCCTTCATTTCCGCAGACCACTCTCACCTTGTCTTCGGGGAGCAGTTCGGCATAGTATTCGTCAATCCCCACCAGGCCGGCGACCTGTTCCGCAGTGCCCTGATTGTCACCCGTAAGCATGACGATGCGGTCGACACCCAGGGCCTTGAGGGACGTGATTGCGGCCCGGGCCTCGGGACGCACGCTGTCCGCAACACTCATCAGGCCGCACACATGGTCTTCACACCACATGATCACCAGCGAGTGTCCCGCATCTTCAAGCGAACTGGCCGTGGCGTGGAGATCGGCGCTCTCATGGTTCCATTGCTCGAGCAGACGATGGCTGCCCACCCAGTAAGTCTTGTTGTCGATAACGCCGAGGGCCCCCTGCCCCGGAAGGAGGGTGAAATTGTCCGCCGGGATCACTTCAAGCCCCCTGGACTCGGCCGCCGACAGGATAGCTCGGGCTACGGGATGGGTGCTGTGAGATTCGAGGGCCGCCGCCCGGGCCAGCAGCTTTTCCACGGTGTGATCGTTCATGGGAATAATGTTCTGGACCAGGGGCCGTCCGTGAGTGAGGGTCCCGGTCTTGTCGAAGGCCATGGCCTTCAGGTGAGCCGGAGCTTCAAGATAGGCCCCGCCCTTGATAAGGATGCCGTGGTGGGCGGCGGCAGTGAGCCCGGCGACGATGCTCACCGGCGTTGAAATCACCAGCGAACAGGGACAGGCGATGACCAGGATAACGAGCGCCCGGTAGAGCCAGGAAGTCCATTCCTCACCGAAGGCAGCCGGCGGGACCGTAGCCACCAGAAAGGAGAGCACCATCATGGCCGGGGTGTAATAGCGGGCAAAGATTTCCACCCACTGTTCTGCGGGAGCGCGGCGGGCTTGGGCTTCTTCGACCATCTGAATGATGCGGGCCAGGGTGGTGTCGGAGGCCGGTCTGGTGGTCCGGAATTCAAAGGCTCCCTCGCCATTGATCGTGCCCGCATAGACCTCATCGCCCACCTGCTTTGAAATGGGGAGGGATTCACCCGTGATCGGCGCCTGATTGACCGAGGTGGCGCCCTTGGTAACGACACCGTCCAGAGGGACCTTTTCCCCGGGGCGCACCAGGACCGTGACGCCGACGGGCACCTCTCCGATGGGTTTTTCCTCAAGATCCCCGTCTGCCGGGCAAATGAAGCGGGCGGTGGTGGGAGAAATATCGACCAGGGCCTTGATCGCCGACCGGGCGCGACCGACACTCCAGGATTCGAGCACGAGGGCCAGGGCAAAGAGGCAGGTAACGGAGGCGGCTTCGAGCCACTGGCCCAGACCCATGGCGCCGAGGGCGGCGATAACCATGAGCAGATTCATGTCCGGCCTGAGTTTTCGCAAGGCAAACAGGCCCTCGGAAAAATGAACCAGCCGCCGGTAATGACGGCGCCCAGATAAATCAGCATGACGTCCGGCGAGAAGCCCGACCCCTGCTCAACATCCGGAACCAGGGCTTGGATGAAGCTGCCGCGATGATAGGCGTCCACCAGAAACCCGAGCAGGATCAAGACGGCGCTTGCAAGACAGGAAGAGAGCCTGCCGTGACGCTGCCACCAACCCTCATGCACCGGGCAGGTCCCCGCGCCGCAAGCATCGCCCCACGGCACCGCTGCCATGCCGGTGCCCGCCACCGCCGCCATGATGGCTTCCCGGTCGGCCTCGTCGGGTGAAGCCAAAACGGTCATCTTGCCGGTGAGCAGGTCGAAAGCGAGGTTGGCTTCTCCGCCGACAAGCGGTCCCACCGTGCTCTTGAGCAGCGCCATCTCTTCCGCCGCAGCACATGCCCTTTATGCGAAAAGTCATTCTGTCCATTTGCGTCCGATCTCCCCAGTACGGATAGAAGATAATGCCTGGTGCGTGGATTGTCCGCAGACGGCGTCTTTCTCTGCGTAGTCGAAAGCTGCCGGGAGTTCAGCCACGCTGAATGGTGGCCTCCTATGATGTTACTGAAGGGGTTGGATCAGCTGAAAGGGAAGTTGAAAAACCCTCTTCATCGTGCCGACCAATCCGGAGCCCACCGCAGAGGGCGAGAGCGGGATGACGGTTGGATCGGAGAGGTCGCCGCTTACCCTGACCGGAATGGAGATCAGGGACCCGCCGAGGAGGTTCCCTACCAGGGGGATATGTCGGATCAACCGTGTCCACGGTTTTGAGCGGTGACACCAGGACCGTAAAATCGATCTTTTGGCTTGCCGGGTCAATTTCTCCCGTCCCGACCATCTTGGCGCAACGCCCATCGAAAACGGCATCTTCCACCAACACTTTACCGTTTTTCAAGGCGGCTCGCACCCTGAATGAGTCGTACGCGCATCCTTCATTTGCCAGGTCAGGGAGTCGCCCACGGTAGATCTCGGTAAAATTGAGGAGGTCGAAAATTTTCGCCAGAACGGTTGACCGGTAAACGCGGCCGTTCCAGGCGACGAGGTTCAGATTGCCCTGAATGGTCTCATTCATGTTCTGCTGCTGTATTTTTGCGGTTATCTCCCCTTCCAGATTGAAGGAGCCGGTGATGATCCCCTGTCGGTCCCAGAGGCATGAAAGGGTGGGATCCAGATCCAGATTGCGGGCATCCAGTTTGATCACGAGAAGCTCGCCCTGATTTGAGGGGATGATTGTGGCCGGCGTCGGAATGCTGCACAGTTTGGCTTCCGTGACTTGAATATTGATCCCGTCCTGGGCGAACTGAAGATTGGCTCGAAGCGGTTTCCATCGGTAATGGTCGTAGATGAAGGATCCGGCATTTATCTTCAGGTTTCCCCTGATCGGCAGATCTTCGAAGCTCTCGCCTCGCTTGGCTGGCTCTTCCGGTTTGTCGCTGTTCCATTCTCAAGAGAGGATAGACTTCCCTCAATTGGTTCCAGTCGATGCCGTCGGCGTGAAGATCGAGATCGAGCTGCAGCCGGTTGTCGGCGACCGCCACGCTTCCCGTCAATTCCATGGGTGTCTCCATCACCCGGAAGTTGGCGGTCTTGACTTCCAGGGAGCTTCCTTTGGCCTCCAGCGAGGCATCCTGCAGGGCGAGGAGTGCTCCCTGCTTCGGGGCGTACCAGAGGTCCTTGACCTTCAGTTGACCGTCAGCCGTCGAGTTTCCCGGTTGTTTGAGGTTCACTGTGGTGCTCAGATCGCCGGCCACCGATCCGCCGAACAGCCGATTCCCGGAGAAGAGTCTATCCATGGTCCCGGCGGTCAAGTTGCCCCTGAACCCCAAACCGAACTCGCCTTCCTTGATCGTGACGTTGAGTGCGGCGTCTGATTCCTGATCCTTGATGGAAAGTTGTTTTATGGAAAGTTCTTGCGCTCCCAGATCCAGGTCTATCGCGACTTCCGGTCCTCCGTTCGGGGTGAAAACGCTGGAAAGACTGGTCGAAGCCTTTTTCGCCCAGTTGAGGCGGGTCTGAGTAGTCGACAGGGGGGTGCGCACGCGAAGGTCGCGCGGCAGGTGAAGGAGCTCCGATGCCCATGCACTGAATTGCGGTCCGATCTCGCCTCGAAAAGTGAGATCAGCGGATTTCAGATCTGTCAGGTATCCGGTGAACTTGCCGGATGCCGTCAGCGATGCGTCGAGAATAGTTGTGCTGCAGTTTTCGGCCTTCAGGTTCTTGGGAGTGGCGACAATCGCCCCGCTCTTCACGCGCAGCGTATCCGGAAGCAGGTCTGTGACGGGATTCCAGTTCTTCGATCCGGCAATTTGCCAGAAATTGCCAGTCGTCGGGACGGGACAGGAGCCCCTTGAATTCCAGGGAGTCGATCCACAGGGTTCCTCCCAGGGATCGGATGTTCCACCGGTTGGAGCTTGCCCCGGGAAGGGTCGTGAGCCATGGGAAGAGCTCATCGAGGGCAGATTCGTGCCCGGGTGGAGGATGCCAGTTGGAGATAAGGTCCCCCGCTCCAGTCCAGAGAACCCGAGACATCAAACAGCTGCGATTTGCCGGCGTTCCCCCGCAGAGATCCAACGGCGATCGTGGATCCTTCGTAGAAAAATGAGCCGGCCGTCAAGTCCAGGGGGAAAGGAAAGCGCTCGATAGAATCCCTTCAGATTCCATTCGCCGACCTCGACTCGGGCGGAGACCTTCTCCAGAGTATCACCCAGAATCAGTCTTCCATTCGCCCTGCCGGAGACCTCTTGAACCTTTGCCAGCTCTTTCCGGAAGGCCTTGTTATCCACCACCCGCCTCAGGATGGGAGGGAGTTGAGCGAGGTCGGCATCGATTTCGATATCCAGGTGAAAGGGGCCGTCCCCTTTGGTCAGAGCCACGGTCAGCGATCCATTGCAGCCCGTCGAGGAGTCGACCCGTCCGTGGAGATTCTTCCCTTCGAGGATGTCGTGGGAAATGAGAACGTCTCCAAACACGTCGTTTACTCTCAGATCGACCTTCGGAATGAAGACCTCGCCGTTCTGAAGACTGCCGTTTACGACCAGGCTCTCCGACTTCTGCAAATCTTCGGGCGAAGCGCCGCGAGCCTCAAAGATCGCCCGGGGGACCGTGCCTCCTCGTATGATTTCAAAGATGTCCTGTACCACCGGGCTTTCTCCCAAAAGCGCCAGCGCCACTTCGCGAACCGCTGCCGCATTCGTGTCGCGGCATTCGATGCGGTAGCCGGACTGAGGGATTCGGGAGTCGGTCAGGAACGTACCCGTGAGGCTCAGCTGCGGCTCTTTTGCCGTGAGCCTGGCCACCCTGACTTCAATCTTGCCCGTCGAGGCGTGCAGTTCCCCTTCGAGAGACAGATCCCTGATAAGCGACTTCTCGTGTCCTATCTGGAGTGTCAGCGACGGGCCGGAGGCTTTAAAGACTGCACTCAAGGTCCCGGGGCCTTCGCTCGAAAAGGTAAGATCGAGGTCTACCGGGGAGTCATCCACCGGTCTTGGCACGGTGGGTGGAAGATAGGCGGCAAGTTGTTGCGCCTGGAAATGCGTCAGAGCAACGCGGCCCTTGCCGGTTGCCTCCCCGGGATCAAACCAGCCTTCCACGGCGAGCTTTTCCCAGTGATCCGACTTGCAATCGATCTTCAAACGGAGCGATCTCAGGAGGAATTGAAACCGCCGCTGAAAGTTCCTTGAGCATGATCAGACGGCTTTCTCCCTTAATGATGTCCGCCTCCCCGTGTTCAATCTCGAGGTGCAGTCCCGGCGTCTTTTCGCTCAGTGCTCCCAGGAGCGAAAGCGCGGTTGCATAGAACCCCGAAAGAAAGGACAATTGCGGCTGCCGTTCGCTGTTCGGGGGGGAGTCCTGAGCGCCGGGTGCTGAAGATTGAACGGAGGCATTGGCGTCAGGGGAGTCTTCCAAGCGTTTAGCAGGGAGTACTTCAGTTGGAGGATCGGTGCTTGAATCATCGGGAACGGTGATTTCCAGTTTGGGAGAGATGAGGCGAAGTCCTGCCAATTCGAAGCGCCCGGAAAAAAGCGGCAGGATTTTGGGAAATACTGATAACGATTCCATGGTTCCTGAAAGTTTTCCCGGAAAAGCGATCCGCACTTTGGAGGTGACGGCATGGGGCGCCGGGAAGAGGAAGACCTCCAGGTTTTCGAAGTCAATATGGCATGCGCCGTCTTCGCAGAGCTTCGCACGCACGGCTTCTTTCAAGGGTTCAAGGGCAGTGGTTCGGGTAAGGATGAAATCAAGGGAAAACAAGAGAATGAGCAGCATCGCAACGATACCGGCGAGCCATACTCCTGCCTTTTTCCATTTGGTCATTGCCTTTGGACCTCGCTGGCTGATGAAACCGGGCTCATCACCCCGCAGCATTGCCTCGGATCTTCCCCATGCTCTCAATGGGCCGCTGCCCTTTTCGAGCCTATCCCTGGTAGGTTAAATAGCAGGACGAGCGGGGATGTGCAAGGTGGCCGCAGGCTTGCAGAGGGAGTTTTCCGATTTTTTCCGCTTTGGAAGGCGGATTTCAGGCTGCGGAAATCGCCCTGAGCGACACCGGCACGGAAGGCACTTTGGCGAGTGCTTGACTTTCTCCATCACCGGGCTAGAATGACAACACAAACGTTAACATTTCAAAAAAGGGGGCGAAACGGGTTCGACGGGGGTAAAGAAGCTTAGGTTGCATGCCGAGGTCCTGCCTGCTCGTAAAACGGACAGGGTCTAAAGACAAACGCAGACGATTACGCGTACGCCGCAGTCGCATAGGCGACTGCCGTCCTTCTAGCCACTTCTCACGGGGCTAGCGGGGCGTCGACTCAGTGAGATGGTTCCCGGCCAGGCGCCCGTGAGGCCGGGGATGAAATCAAGCGGGCTAACCCTGACGGGATCCTGCCCGTGGGAGCCTTTCAGGGTGACACGCAAAATACGGGATAAGCATGTAGAGGCTTAAGTGGAATGCTTTCGGACGCGGGTTCAACTCCCGCCGCCTCCACCAAAAATATGTAATAACTACGTATAGTTATGCATGAGACCCTTCATTTTCAATCCTTCATCCGAATTGGAGGATTGGGAATGAGCAAAAAGCCCGCAGCAGCATCTTACCTTTTCCTCGACCGTTCCGGTTATTATTTCCGGATCTGTATCCCCCTTGACCTTCTGCAACGTTTTGGTCAAAAAGAATTTCGTTATACCCTGAAGACCAGATCACCGCTGAGAACGCAGCTAAATGAGGTGCTTGGAAGTAGGAATTGAGAGGTTTTTCGTTCTTGATATCGATCAGATTCGCCAGTCGGAAGGGGAGTCTGCAAGATGTTCGGCGTATGCCGCGAATCTCCTGTGAGCGAAGTTCTCGGTGTTCCGTGCCTCCCCCGAGCGAGCCTTTCCCGATATAATAAGGATCCTTAAAGGTATTAGGTTTTTTATGGTGGAGGAGAGGTTCGTAACAGAGCATAAGAGGCGAGATCTTGTGAACGAAATAGAGGAGACTCTCAAAGAGGCGATGCAGGAGCAGGCGCAACTGTTGCTATCCTCCTCTTTCCTCCCCGGAAGTCGCCTCTTTGAGAGAGTGGCTGCGATTATAAGAATGGATTTTCGTTTGTCCAGCACAACGAGCGTGGAAGCCAACTTTTTCTATCCATGCCCATGGCATCTCGCCGGCCGTCCTTGACAAGCTTGTTTTGCGCCTTAAATTCCTACCACGACGATGGGAATAAACGATGACTTTGGCTGAAACATTAGAAATGATTGGATATAAAGATGCATGGAGGGTGTCATGAATTGCTTGCTTAAAGAACGGGAAAAGGCCGCGGCGGTTGCCGAATCACTAACACTCGAAGAAAGAGAAGAGATGAGGGAACTGACCATTCTTCTGGAAGGCCGCCATGTCGCGGAGGACTATCATTCGTGAACGGGGCTGTGCCCTTACAGCATGCTCTTTGAATTGTTCAGGGGGATCCTTTGGGGGATCTATTACGATGCCGGGCTGATCAACATGATACAGCCCGGAGTTTCTTGTTCCAGCTTTCCGCTATTCATTGCGTATGTTATCTTGACCCGGTCATGGCCAGTGTTCATTAATGCATACGCCGGCCGCTTCATCATCTGTTCAAAGCCGCAGCGGGATGAAAAGTGCGGGTTGAGCTTTGACACCACGGAGAGCGTCTGTTAAGTTGACAGTCACGATGGGCCGGGCAGGCGGTCCCATTGGGTGTGGTTTTCCAAGTTCCTAATGTTTGAACTTGAGGCCGAGGGGGCAGCGCGCGAGCGATCAAAGAGAGGCAATGAAGCATGAGTTACGCTGATAACTCCCCGTCAGAAGAGCGACTTAACAACCGTAAGCCCAGCTTTCGAGGAGGGGACGGTCTTGACGAGGAGCGAGAGTTGCTCATCAGGAAGGCCTGTATTTCACGATGTCAATGAAATCCTCGAACTCCTCAACATGATCGCCGATTCGCATTTTCTTCTGCCGCGGGGCCCGCAGTATATCTATGAAAACATCCGGGATTTCGTGGTGGCGATCAGTCCTGCCGAAGAAACCTCCGGGCGGGAGAACGTGGAATCTCCTCCCGCGATCGTCGCCTGTGGCAGTTTGCACGTGCTTTGGGAGGATTTGGCGGAGGTGAGGTCTCTGGCCATTCATCCGCGATATCAAAAGTGCGGAATTGGAAGAAGCATTATCGAGTATATGCAGGAAGAGGCCAAAGTGCTCGGTATAAAGAGGCTATTTGCCTTTACCATGGCGGAGGAGTTTTTTCGAGCTCTCGGCTTCGAACCTCAGGAAAGGGATGAACTCCCGGTAAAGGTCTGGGGTGAGTGCAGTTGGTGTCCCAAGTATTTCAAGTGCGACGAAGTCGGGATGATCCTGCAAATCTGAAAGGGCCTCGCTTCTTTTCATTATATCATCACTCGGTGATCAAGCCTCTTTGCATGGCCAGGGCCGTCAGGTCGGAGACATTGTGAGCACTCAACTTCCGCATGATATTGGCGCGGTGCGTTCTCACGGTCACCAGGCTCAAGCAGAGGTGGTCTGCGATCGCTTTGTTCCGGTGACCTTCGGCTATCAACTTCAGAATTTCACGTTCCCTTGAGGTGAGGCTCTCCCAGGAGGTCTTTTCCTGCTTAACCCCTTCCCCCCTCAGATACCCTTCAATGACCGTGCCTGAGATCTTGGGGCTCAGGTAGTTCTCACCTTTCAAGACGCTGGTGATGGCCAGGACCAGTTCTTCGTGTGAGGCGTATTTAAGAATATACCCGTTGGCTCCGGAGCGGAGCGACGCAACCACATATTCTTCGGTTCGATGCACTGTAACCACCAGGACCTTTATCTTAGGGAACGTCTTCCTAATCTCGTGAATTGCTTCAGGGCCGTTCATTCTGGGCATTGACAAATCCATTAAGACAAGGTCCGGCCGGTGATCGGCAACGCACTTCACCGCGGAACGTCCGTCTTCCGCCTCGCCGACTACCTCGAACTCGGGGTGCATGGCCAGGAGGGCTCGCAGCCCTTGTCGAAAGAGGGTGTGATCATCGGCAATGACAATCCTGTATTTGGCTTTCATAGCCGCCCCCGAAGCACGTCTTGAGTCTGAAGCGCAGCGCATTCCAGCTGCGGGATACCGACAGAATCGCCGCCACAATGCCGATCAAATCAGCCTTTTCAAGCCCATAATTCTTGGCTGAGCGTGCGATTTCCGTCCGCAGAACTCCCCCTGATGCCAATGATGCCAAAATCACTACATTTTCCGTAGCGATCTACATCAATTGTACTATTTACCATTGAGGCCGCATCCAGTAAAGAGACAACAAAATCGTTGGTGATTGAGGGCAAGTTAACCAACAATCGCGGCGCATCACAGGTCTGAATGTGAAAAGTGCTGAATGAGGAAGGCTGAAGTGGATTCAATAAGGAAGGGAAAAAAGGGCAAAGCGAAGGACCCGCTGAAAGAGCTGAGGGAGCTCCGATCGGCGATTTCCCGGGCGAACGAGCTTGCGATTTCCGGCCAGGCTGCCATTCAGGCTTTGCATGAGAGCGAGCGCCAGCTTTCGACCCTTATGAGCAATCTGCCCGGGATGGTCTTTCGGCTACTCAACGATAGCAACTGGACGATCGATTTTGTGAGCGAAGGATGCCGGGAATTGACCGGATACAGCGCTTCGGACCTAACTAAAAAAGAGCCGAACTATTATACCTCCATCGTTCACCCGGAGGATCTGGAGCGTCTTCGCTCTGCGACCAGAAAGGGTCTCGACAGCAGGGAGAGGATCCAGGAGGAATATCGCATCATTACGGCGTCGGGAGAGGTGAAATGGGTTTGGGAGCAATCCATAGGGGTCTATTCCGAGCAAGGGGAAGTTCTGGCGTTTGAAGGCTTTGTCACGGATATCACGGAGCGGATAGGGATTCGAAAAGCCCTTCAAAAATCGGAGAAGGACCTCAGAATTCTCGCTTCCAAGCTCCTGAATGCTCAGGAAACAGAAAGAAAACGGATATCCCGGGAACTCCACGACAGCATTGGCCAACTGCTGGGCGCCATCCACATCGGTGTCGAGACGGCCATCAGCCAGATAGACGCCGGTTCGCGGTCGGAGGCGAAGGGGTCACTGCAGACCGCCGTCCGTGCCATCCAATCGGTGGCTGATGAAATCACAACCATTTGCAATAACCTGCGTCCCCCGGTTTTGGATGACATTGGCATCAGCGCCGCCATTTCCTGGTGGTGCCGGGAGTTTCAGACCCTGTTTGGCATCGGGACGGTGGTTCGGGTGGACACTGCCGAAAATGATGTACCCGATGATTTAAAGATTGTAATTTACAGAGTCTTGCAGGAAGCTTTGCAAAACGTTGCCAGGCACAGTCATGCCAACCTGGTTCGGGTATCGTTGAAAAAGGCGGGGGATGTCATCCGGCTTTCCATTGAGGATGACGGCATTGGCTTTACCTTGCCGGTCAGAGAATCCCGAAGGGCCCCCAGAGAAGGGTTTGGGCTTGCCAGCATGAGAGAACGCGTCGAAGACTCAGGCGGGGCATTTCTCATCAAGCCCGGAGAGCGCTCGGGAACGGTGGTCGAAGCCTCCTGGCCCAGGCAACGTTGAGTTGTTTGGGAGTTTCTCAAGAGAATGTCGAAAAGATCACCAAAACAATTAAAAGAAAATTATGAATCCCGAGAGGGTGCTATGGACCAGCCGTTTCCCCCGTCTCCCTTTTCCTTACCAAAGGGAGGCTGGCCTTTTTCCGGAATTGCCACATTTGCAGGGTATCCTCTTTGGCAGGCAGGACAGAAGGCGGATGCCGTATTCTTAGGGATCCCCTACGATGAGGGTACCACTTACGTCCAGGAGCTCGTTTCGGGCCGCGGGCCATCAGGGACGCATCCATGCTGTACAACTATCAGCCGCAGGAAGAGCGGTATTATGACGCGGACCGGCGAAAATGGGTTCTTTCCGGGAAAGTCGTCGCCGATGCGGGAGATGTGGAGATCGAACCGGTAAATCATCAGAAAAACTGGAGTTCCATTACCCGGACGGTTCGTTCCATCCTGCAGGCGGGA
>CAWJQV010000031.1:0-195063 GCA_963844985.1 uncultured delta proteobacterium | reverse complement strand
TGAGCCGAGCGGGCGGTAGTACCCTCGACTAGTGTAGCACCCACGTGTGGCCCGCTTCAGCTCCAGCCCTTGATTAGCTGGCCGTTAGAGCAGCAATTGCGACCCTGAAAATGTGTGTTTAGGCCCAAAATTGGCCCTGTTTTCTGAGCATTTCATAAGCCAATCCCTATGATGGCTTGGTCCGACCCCGTCCGCGTCCGCGGCCCGCCAGCGTTCGCTCCAGTGACTTCGGCGATCAAAACGTCCATGACTCTAAACTCTCCGGTCCAGCCACTCGGAAGTTCGTGGCGACCCAGATGTGACCCTGCTTACGGAAGATTCCCTTCGAGACAAGACGGGGCACTCCGCAACGGAGCGCCCGCCTGAGCATTCAATGGCGCCGTTATCTCCCCCCCGCGCCGGCCTCGATCATCTTCTGGATCTTCTCCAGGTTGAACGAGCCGGGCGTCTGACTCGGCGGATAGTCCTTCATGGTCATGAGAAACTTGCCCGCCATCTGTTGCATGGGCACGAGCACGAAGGCGCGGTCGAGGAACCAGTCGTTATAGGTGTTCGAGTTGTGCTGGGCGCGCTCGAAGGGATCGCGGCGCAGATTGAAGAGCAGCGGCACGCGTAGCTCGGTGAAGGGCTCGCGCCACACGCCGAAGGCCACGCCGCGGTTTTCGAGGAAGACGGCTTTCCACGCGTCGTAGCGCATGGCCACGATCTGGCCGTCGTCGTTCACGTAGATGAATTCGTTGCGCGGCGATCTTGTCGTCCTTGCCGCTGAAGTAATCGAGCTGGTTGTAGCCGTCCACGTAGTTGCGGTATTTGCGGCCGTTGAGTTCCACGCCCTGCGCGAGCTTGTCCTTGATGTCGGTGGCGCCGGCGGCGGCGGCGAGTGTGGGCAGCCAGTCCTCGTGCGAGACGATGCCGTTGAGCGTTTTGCCCGCAGGGAAATGGCCCGGCCAGCGAACGAAACAGGGCACGCGATACGCGCCTTCCCAGTTCGAGTTCTTCTCGCTGCGGAACGGCATGGTGCCGGCATCCGGCCAGGTGTTGTAGTGGGGGCCGTTGTCCGTCGAATACATGACCAGGGTGTCATTCGCGATGCCGAGTTCGTCGAGCAGTTTGAGCAACTGGCCCACGTGACCGTCGTGCTCGATCATGCCGTCGGTGTATTCGTCGTTACCTGGGTGACGGTTCTCTTTCTTGACGTGCGTGCGGAAGTGCATGCGTGTGCCGTTCCACCAGCAAAAGAAAGGCTGGCCGGCGTTCTTTTGGCGCGTGATGAACTCCTTGGCCGCGGCGAGGGTTTCTTCGTCAATCGTCTCCATGCGCTTCTTGGTCAGCGGGCCGGTGTCCTCGATCGTCTGGCCGCCCTTGCCGTCAGCCTTGCTGCGGATGATGCCGCGGGGGCCGTAGGTTTCGATGAAGGTCTTGCCATTGGCGAGTTTCATGTCGCGCGGATAATCCTCGTTTTCCGGCTCCTCCTGGGCGTTGAGGTGGTAAAGGTTGCCGAAGAACTCATCGAAGCCGTGCAGGGTGGGCAGGTGTTCGTCGCGGTCGCCCTGGTGGTTTTTGCCGAACTGGCCGGTGGCGTAGCCCTGCGCCTTGAGCACAGTGGCAACGGTGACGTCGGTCTTCTGCCAGCCTTCCTTGGCGCCGGGCAAACCGACCTTGGTCATGCCGGTGCGGACGGGGACATTGCCGCCGAGAAAGGCCGCTCGGCCCGCCGTGCAACTCTGCTGGCCGTAATAGTCGGTGAAGGCGAGTCCTTCCTTGCCGAGGCGGTCAATGTTCGGCGTCTGGTAGCCCATCATGCCGCGGCTGTTGTGGCTGATGTTCCAAGTGCCGATGTCGTCGCCCCAAATCACAAGGATGTTGGGCTTCTTGGTTTGTGCGAGCGCCACCCCGGTGCTGACCACAAGGGCCAGCGCGAGGGCAAGCATGGACTGCCAGAGGCGTGGCATTGGTTTCATGGTTCTTTCGTTTCCTTTCTGTTTTTGGTTATTGGCAATGAATGGTTCGAACCGGAGCCAGATGATCGCGTTATGCTGCTCGTTTTGCCGAACGCCTGCATAACCCGGAGTGGCCCGCAAGGGACACGATCGGGTTCATGCGGTTGCTATACGGTTATTAATTGTTTCAGCAGATTATCATAGTCCCCGTGAGAACCAATCCAGAACCAGATCATCTGCTTTTCCTGCTGTATTCCTAAGGCCCGGTAGTCTTTAGTAATGCGCAAGGAAAAGATGGGCCGGGTTGAATGTACTCGTTTGAAATGAAGGCTGGGATGGTACGGATCTTTCTTGAAGGTTTTGTAGGCCTTCCGTGCCTCCTTTCTCGTTTGCTGGGAAAGGCCTTTGTAGCATTTCCAGAAGGTGTCGGTAGTTCGGGAAGTCATAGGTCCTTGATGCTCAGAGGCTTTGTTCTTCCCTGCTTGAGTTCGGCAAGGGCTTCGTCGGCAAGTTTGTCTAGAATGTCTTCCGAGGCTGCGAATGCCTTTGCCCACTTGCCTTCAGCCTCTAGTTCCTCCATGATCCATTTGGCCAAAGCGTTTTGCTCGACTTCGGGGAGTTTGGAGGCTTCCTTGAATGCCCTTTCTAACAGTCTTGCCATAGCTTACCTCGTAATATCGGACATACATATTGTACCACAGTGATGCGCAAAAAAAAGAGTCTCCAATTCACTGAGTGTTTCGCGTATAACGCTAAGCTAAGCCGCCACCAACCGCAGCAATCACGCCTGGGACTCACCAAGAGGCTCGTACGGTTGGTGATCGGCTTGAGCTCATGGTTGTGCGGTCCCAGCGGGCTTGCATCTTGCGTAGACGAACTCGGGATCAAGATCAACACCACAGTCCCATTCAATAGTGTCAAATGCTACTCGAACCCGTTTGAAAGCGTCAAAATTCTTAATCCGCTGAAAAACGCCGAAGTCCAGAAACTCCTTCATGTCCAAGAAACCGTTTTCGCCGTTCTCGAAGACTATTGAAAGCACATAGTCAGTACCGGCTGTGACTTCCTTCACTGATGGATACATTGATTTGCTCCTTATTGGAGAGGTTGAATCTTGAATGGCTCTTCCCCATTCATCACCAATCTCCAGTCGGCCATCAGCTCCTCCTGATGCAGTTCCGCCCATGCCAGGACAAGTTTCGTCTGTTTTCCAGGAAGGTCGCCTACCATCACTTAGCAGGTACGAATATCCACAGTGGCTTTGTGTTCCGCATAGTAGGCATGGAAATGAGGCGGCGCGTGTTCACCCGGGGCGAAGTACATCCGTATGATGATCCCGTAAAACATTGAAATAGTCGGCATGGATCTTTCCTCTTCAAGGGAACATGCACCTGTGAGGGTGATTGGCAGGTTCAGCACAACGTCGAGCCAACCGGCCGCGCCGAGGCACCCCAGACTTTGTTTTACAGCGGCTTCTGTTAACGATCCCACGGATGCGCGGTCCGGTTGAGCGATTGGTTAGCGCTATGGCAATCACTGGGACCATTTTGTTGAGTATACGCGTATATATAGATTATTATATCAATTTATCTATATCTACTGACAAAAAGTCTTGCTTTCCATGAATCAATGTCAGTATTTCTATTCTATCAGACGATACTTTATAGATAAGTCTATAGGAATACACTATTACTTCTCTATATATCTGCAGCAATTCCCGCAGGCATATCAAAGTGGCTTCTCGCGGGCCGTTGAAACGCAATCTTTCGTAAACGTGAGCTGAAAATGTGCACCTGACGGTACTCCCGTCAGCCACCGACAAATTTTTCCGAGGCCCTTCACTTTGGGCTGGGCATATGCCTTGGAGATGTGTATGTTAAATCTCCATGAAACCAAGACACTACCGGCGACAACACAAAATAGAGGGCGAGAAGGCCTTTGGTGCCACGGTGCGTAAGCATTTGAGCGCCGATGCGCTGATTAAGTCCGTACGCGCATCTTTTGAGGAAGTCGGTGAGACTCGCAAGGGTAAGGCGCAGATCCCCATGGAAGATGCTTTGATGTCGTCGTATGCCATGTTTTCTCTCAAGGATCCCTCGATGCTCGCCTTCGAACGGCGACGCATGGCGCAAGAGCACAATCTCAAGACGGTCTATAAATTGACGACCATCCCCTGTGACTCGCAAATGCGCACGATACTTGATCCAGTGCCCCCCGATGAGTTGCGCCCCGCTCACAACAACATCCTTGTCGCCCTACAAAGGGGCAAAGCCTTGGAGCGGATGCAGTACCTCGAAGAGGGCTACCTCATGCCTCTCGACGGGACGGGCTACTTCTCATCGGAAAAACGCTTTTCAGACCATTGCCAGACAAAAATCCATGCTGACGGCAGGGTCACCTATTCTCTTCAAATGCTAGGATCCGCCCTGGTGCATCCTGAACGCAAAGAAGTGATCCCCCTGATTCCAGAGATCATCTCCCGGCAGGACGGTTCGACAAAGAACGATTGTGAACTCAATGCCGGCAGGCGATCCCTCATCAAGTTCCGGGAGGAACATCCCCATCTCAAGGTCGTTGTGACCCAGGACGCGATCAGTCCCAATGGCCCGTATATTGGCTTTCTCAAGGACCATGGTTACCACTTCATCCTTACGGTCAAGGAGTCCGACCATACCTACCTGTTCGCTCACTTTGATGAAGGAATCAAGCAAGCTGACTCCGAACCTTTGATTATCGAGGATCCAAGAGTCCCCGACAGATTTCACTATTTCCATTGGCTCAACGGCCTTCCCATCAACGGTTCCCATCGGGACGTCCTGGTCAATGTCCTTGAATACTACGAGGTAACCGGTGAGGCCCGCAAACGCTTCTGCTGGGTCACGGACATCCCCTTGAGCCTCGAAAATGTCTATAAGATCATGAGGGCCGGTCGCGCACGATGGAAGATCGAGAATGAGACCTTTAACACCCTGAAAAATCAGGGGTACAATCTCGAACACAACTACGGCCTCGGCAAGAGCAACTTGAGCATGGTCTTCGTGAAAATAATGATGCTGGCTTTCCTGATCGACCAAACTCAGCAGTTGTGCTGCACGCTGTTTCAAGCTGTCCTGAAAAAAATGGGCAGCAAGAGGGCTCTCTGGGAGGATATGCGCTCCCTTTTCCGCTGGTTCATTTTGGAATCCATGGAAATGCTCTATCTTGCTCTCCTTCATGGGGTCACCAAACAGGCGCCTATCATCGGGGCAGACACGTCATGACCGACGGCAAAGCATTTCCCTTACGACTAAACGACCCGGCTTTTAGCGCCGTTCTCATGGCACCATGCGGTAGCTATGGCCTTTTATTCGATAACACGCGGTATGCAGGCACTGTGTCCGGGACTCTGACCATAAAAACCGCTCGTAAACCCGGACCCTGACGATCAGGCACAGCAAATTCCTTGTTTTGCCACTGATTGAGATGTCTCACTGCCCAACTCCGGGAATTGCTGTTATATCTGGGTCTTCTATCTCAAGAACCATTCTTCCGATTAGAGAGAAATCCTTCAGCTTTTCAGATCTTTCGATGATATCGCGCACCACTTTAGTTGCATAGAACTTGGAATCGGCGGCAATGTGGTCATGGATATTCCTGAGATCACGTTTTGCAGGTTTAGACCAGATTACCATGATTCTATTTCTTTCTTGAGATCTGCAGTGGTTATATACTCACCTCTTTGAATAGAATCCTGTCCTTTCCTTACTTTGTCTATTACGTATAGACGATACATTATTTCATCAATATCTGCGGAGTCCGGCAGTTTGGCAATTGCACTGATTGCTTCTTGCTTCAAGGTTTCCATTATTTTCATTCCTTCCGTGTCCGACCTGTATTCAGTTCGTAACTCGTCAACTCACGGACATTATACCCTGAAAAGGCTTCCTGTACACCGGGAGCAGCGACATTGTTTCTCTCGCAGCATTCAGCCACCTCGGCGACACCGGGGGCGATAGATTGGCCTCCATTCGAGCATGCGGTGCGTACACGCTGAGGTCGCCAAGACAAAAGCTGACCGACGCGCGGCAGCGCGTTCGGTCCAGCGCCTTGTTGGACGAAGCCGCTACGCGGCGGAAGAAATCTCAAACCGGTGTATAACTCCCGGCGTTGCCCAATTCCGGGCACCATCAAAACAAAGGGAGGTATACTATGGATCAGGTTGAAACGAATCGATTTGATGAGCTCTATCAGCGTCATCTGCGTTTGCTCAAACTGCAGGGCAAGAGTCAAAAGACCATTGATGCCTACGCCAGAGCCGTGCGCCGAATCAGGGAGCATTTTCATTGCTGCCCTGATCAACTTACCCTGGAACAACGGGAAAAGTACTTCTCCGACCTGGTGGAGTCCCATTCCTGGAGTACCGTCAAAATTGACCGCAATGGACTGCAGTTCTTCTGGAAACATGTCCTTCAACGAGACTGGCAGTGGGTCAATATTGTCAAAGCCCCCAAGGTGCGTTCACTGCCCGACATTCTCACCACCACCGAAGTGCAACAATTGATCGGTGCCACACGCAACCTGCGCTACCGGGTTTTTCTGCTGGCCACCTATTCCATGGGCTTGCGACTCTCAGAGACCCTGGCTTTGCAGGTGGGCGATGTTGACGGTCAACGCAAATTGGTTCACGTCCGTCGCGGTAAGGGCCACAAGGATCGTTTCGTCCCCTTGCCGGATCTGACCTATCAGGCATTGCGCGCTCTATGGTGCAAGCATCGCAACCCCTGCTGGTTATTCCCCAATGCCGTGGGCTCACCCGAGCGCATCCGCAACGCCACCACGCACATGGATCGCGGCGGAACTCAGGCTGCCATGAAAGCGGTGGTGGACCAGTGCGGGATTAAAAAAAAGTCTCGGTCCACTCCCTGCGCCACAGTTTTGCCACTCACCTGCTTGAAAAGGGCTTGAGCCTTCGCCATATCCAGG
This sequence comes from uncultured delta proteobacterium, assembly GCA_963844985.1. Lineage (GTDB taxonomy): Bacteria > Desulfobacterota > Syntrophobacteria > Syntrophobacterales > Syntrophobacteraceae > JADGQM01. The sequence continues at coordinate 188,161 of CAWJQV010000031.1, read as the reverse complement.
CACTGCTCGGTCACAGCAGCCCCACCACCACAGCACGCTACGCTCATTTGACCGACACCACCGAACAGAATGCATGGGCTACCATTAACGGGCTGATCAATTCCCTTCACGTTGATCTAAGGAGGGTGTGATCATGCAGATCGCCTCCATTCTGGATCAATATCACGATGCCTTTCAGGCTAAATACGGTTCCAGGCTCTCGCCCGTTCACTTGCGAGCTATCGAGGCCATCAGGTGCTGCCGGACACCGGAGGCCGGCCAGTTACTCGTCCAATGCACGGACTGCGGTCATGCAATCGAGCGACCCCGCTCCTGTGGGCACCGCAGCTGCCCGCAATGCCAGAACCATGAAACCTCCCTTTGGCTGGATCGCCAACAGGCCAAGCTCTTACCCGTTGACTACTTCATGGCAACTTTCACGCTTCCCGGTGAGCTCAGGTTCCTGGCCTGGGATCACCAGACCCTCATCTATAATCTTCTCTTTGCCTGCGCCTCCGGAACGCTCAAAGACTTTGGGTTAAATCCCGGGAATCTTGGCGCTGACATCGGCATGACCGCAGTTCTGCACACTCATAACCGGCGCCTGGATTATCACCCACATGTTCATGTCGTGGTGCCGGGCGGCGGCGTAAACAGGACCAGAAAGCAATGGAAAAAGAAAAAGAGCAAGTACCTGTTCAATGAATTCGCCCTGGCCAGGGTGTTTCGCGCCCGCTTTCTGGAAGCATTGACCAAAGCCGGCTTCAGCCTGCCCCGTGCGGTTCCCCGAAAATGGGTGGTCGACTGTACCTCCGCCGGGAAAGGTCTCTCCGCCTTGAAGTATCTGTCGCGCTATCTTTACCGGGGCGTCATCGGTGAAAACAGCATCGTCTCCAATCAAGACGGCAAGATCACCTTCAAATACGTCGACGGCCGTACCGGCAAAACGCTCCACCGTACTATCAACGGCCACGATTTCGTGTGGCTTGTCCTGCAACATGTCTTGCCCAAAGGCTTTCGCCGTGTCAGAGACTATGGCTTCCTGCATGGCAAAGCCAAAAAGCTGTTGTCCCTGGTTCAATGGGTCCTGCACGTTTTGATACAAGCCTGTGCCCCACGACCCAGGCCTACCTTCCAGTGCCCCGTGTGCCAGGCACCCATGAAGATCCTCTCCTTCGGGCGACCGGTCTGGTCGTCAGCATGACAGGCTCAAACGGTTAAGACCTGGCATCAACCTCGTCACAGGAGGATTGCTTACCCTTATGACATAGATGCCCACTCTTAAAGCCTCTCTGCAGGCTTAACGCTCTCGCTCGCCCTGAAGAAAGCATTCAGCCACTCCGGGCTGAAATCATCTCCCTTCTGAAAAAAGATATTTTCCTTATATAAGGACACCAGCCAAATTCAGGCGGGCTCGTCCAACCACGGGATAAGATCGTGGTTCGCTTCGCTCTCACGATCTATCCTTATTCGTTCGGCCATCCCGTCAGGTGAAAGGCTCAGGACTTCCTGATAAGAGAATTCCTGAAGTCGTGCGTTGCTGCGCGCATGCTCAATCGTCATGCTTACCAGGTTGCCGTCCTTGTCAAGGTCGACGTAAATGTTTTCTCCGATCTCTCTTGTCTCGGCTACCGGATTCTCGGTAAATTCGACCAGCGCAGTATCAGTGTCCGAGAAATACTTGACTCTCATACTCGATCCTCCTTGAACGATCTGTCGAAGAAAGCATTATGAACGGTCTCCCCGTCATCCAAAAGGATTACCCGAAGGAACTTGCTTGCTTCGGCGATCCACGCCCATTTTCGTATCCTTCCGTCTGCTTGGACTTCAGTCTTCTCCGGGAATTGGATTACGTGAGTTATCCACTCGATTCGAATTACAGCCCGGTCTAGCCTGTTACGCATGTGGTCGAAGTAGTGAGTTGTCTTCACCTCTGATTTCCCTATCATAAAAAGGAACGGCCGGATGCTTGAGATGACCGGAATGCAAGCCGTGTAGCTGCCAGTGATCCACTCGATTGTTTGCGCGTTACCCTTCCAACTGGTCGATTACCGAACTCAGCTCAATCACCTCAATCGGGCACTCGGGCCAGTCGTGCTCCCAGCATACAATCATATCGCAACCAGCGGGATGGTGACCATGTTCCTTGAAATTGCTACTGCAGAACTCGAACTCGATCCGGACCCTCTGCCATCGATTCTGTTCGCTATCGATGCAACGCTTGGCTTCGCGGTCCGGATATGCCGACTGCACCGCCTCGACGATCAAACCAATCTCGGAACAAACCATCCCGAACAGATAAACCACCCCTTGCTCATTCGTCGGGGCATGTCGGAGGCCCCTAAAGCTGATCGGGGCGCCGAAGACGACACCCGCCCCCTTCGCCCATTGTTGCGAACCGGCACTGATGCGCACTGGGGATGGCTGAGTGACGATCTCGTGTCTTGATTTGATCTGGACCAGCTCAAGTTCCGGTGCATCGGGGACACTTTGCTGCAGCCATGCGTGGTACTGCGTGAGAGTCCCCCGGATGCCACCGAAGCGCTTCTTGAAGACTGCAAACGAGAATTCGCCGCGGGAGTCGGTGTGTTCTGGAAAGTGACACGAAGATCAGCCCCTTCTAGGATACCCCGCCAGCCATCATCTGGGAACAGCCTGTTTAGCTGATCTTGGGTGAACCTGGATTCCTTGAAGAAATCCTCCCGACGCAGAGTGTCTACGCCCAAGCGCGTCGCGATGTCTCGCGCCGCCTCGATAATTGCTTCTCGGAATATCTCACCCATTAGTCACCTCTGCGCGGCCGAATGTGGCGTTGACCCGTGGCGCGAGTGACATCGGTGTCGAATGGCCTGGTTGGTAGAGCCGTAGGCGGCGCCAATAAATTATTGAGTAGTTTCTTTTCAATGCCAGCAAGTTTTGAGATTGTCAATACAATAATGGAATTATGTTGACACATCTTTCTGACTTTGCTAGCCTAATTATGTTGTTCAATATCCGATTACTTTTTATGAAAGGTTTCCGTTCAATCCAATGCGCCCTGTTCCGGTTCCCATTCTCAAGAGCTTTGAGGCAATTCTCGAAAAGCGAGCCATTTCGCCCTCAGAACATGCGAACTATATAAAATGGCTCAGGTATTTTCTGGATTTTTGCGCCAAATATCCAGTCCCCGAAGCCCCACCAGACCGGGTGCGCTTGTTCGTCGGTAAGTTGCGGGAAAAGAAACAGACCCCGTTCCAGCAAAACCAGGCAGCCCACGCTGTTTCCCTTTATTTTGAAACACAGGGCAAAGGCAAAACCCAGGCTGCCGAAACATCATCGGTTCCGGAACCTCCGCAGGTCCAGGAGAGGTCTCTCTCCTTGCCCCGGGCCATTCCGCTCCCGGATCGCAGTCCCGGGCAGGTCAAGACCACCTCATTCATTGCGTCGGCACAGCCCCAGCCTTGGCGTCGTTGGGAAGACGGCTATGCCGTTACATCAGCATCGCCGGAATGGGATGCCGTGATCGCCGAGCTCGCCGCCGAGATCAAAACCCGGCATTACTCCAGAAAGACGCTCAAGACCTACGCCCATTGGTCACGCAAGTTCCAGGGTTTTCTGAAAAACAAACCGCCGAAATCGCTGTCATCTACAGATGTCAAGGAATACCTGACCTATCTCGCGGTTCAATGCCGGGTCTCGGCCTCCACCCAGAATCAGGCGTTCAATGCGCTTCTTTTTCTTTTCAGGCACGCTTTGAAACAGGATTTCGGGGATCACAAGGACGTTCCCCGGGCGAAAAAGTCGAAATACATTCCTGTAGTCCTCTCCCGGAAGGAAATAGATACTGTTCTGAAGCACCTGCAATATCCTCATGATCTAGTGGTCAAACTGCTTTACGGCTGCGGACTCAGGTTATTCGAATGTCTGCAGCTGCGGGTGAAGGATTTCAGCTTCGACGCGCGAATACTCACGGTACACGGAAAAGGGAAAAAGGACCGCACGGTTCCCCTGCCGGAGACCATTGTGCCGGAACTGACTTCCCAGCTTGAGGTCGTGAAGAAGGTCCATGACGAAGACCTCGCGGCGGGATATGCGGGAGTCTTTCTCGACGATCGGCTTGAAAAGAAATATCCCTCGGCAGCCAGGGATTTTGTCTGGCAGTGGTTCTTTCCGCAAAAGACACTCACGCAGGTTTCTGCGACACAGGAACTGCGGCGATATCATTTGCACGAGACGCATGTCCAGGGTGCGCTTTACGAGGCCGTGCGCAGGGCTAGGCTCACCAAACGCGTCACCTCCCACACCTTTCGGCACAGTTTTGCCACTCACCTTTTACAAGCGAATTACGACATTCGGACCATCCAGGAACTCCTCGGCCACAGCGACGTGAAGACCACGATGATCTATACCCATTGCATACCAAGCAGGACTGTGAAAGAGGCCAGGAGCCCCCTTGATTTTTGAGAAGAATAGGGATGCGGCCGGCACTCGGGCTGTCATGAGAAACCCATTACGGGGATAAGAGTTTGAGCTTTCGTACGCTCTGAATGTTCAGACTTACCGTTCCAAACTCGCTTTCCACCCGCCCGCACAGGAGATAGGCCCGATCCATCTCGAGGTCCTGGCAAAACCGTTTGAAAGCCTTCGGGAAGAAGACGGTTTCATAAATGGCCGTTTGGTCTTCGAAGGAAAAGAATTCCATCGGTTCCCCTTCCTTGGTCATCACTTCCTTGCGGGTAATGGGCCAGCCCAGAACCCAAATCCGCCGTCCAACGTGCTGCGCGAGTTCTGATGCCGGGACCGGGCGGCAGGGAAGGGCGCTGATAACAGGCTCCCATTGTGTCAGGGGATGCACGGAAAGAACGAATCCCAACGCCTCGATTTCCTGCTGCCGTTTGCGTTCCGGGCTCAGGTCCGGCAGGGGCGGGATGGTGACTGCCCTGCGAGAGTAAGAAAATAGAGCCATGCCGGTTTGTTTTCCATTATTCCGAGCGGCGGAATTCCCGTTTAACCATGCCTCCACAAACCACAGCAACCGTGGGCGGTTGAGGCGGGAAGATGGCCCTTGGCCCTTGGCCCTTGGCTCTGGGTCGTTGGCCGGCAGCTCTTGGTGGTTGGCTTGTGGGGTTTGGGGGAGGGGGTAAGGGGCCCCAGCGAGGGAATCCAGAGCGCCGCTTTTGACCAGGACGGAGCCGTCGGCGGGAGTGAGTTGTACGCGCCGCAGGAACTCATCGAGGCTTAAAAAAGGGCCGTTCCTGCTGCGTTCATCGAGGAGGGCCCGCACCATATCGTGGCGAATGTTCTGCAGTTGCTGCAACCCCATGCGGATGGATTTTCCCGTCTCCCCGATAGCTCCAGTCGCTCTCATTGAGATCCGGTCCCAAAACCGTGATTCCCATCCGTCTTGCTTCCGAGAGGTAGGCAAGGGTGCTGTAGTAGCCGCCGCCGTTGCTGATCACGGCGGCCATGAATTCAGCGGGGTAGTGGACTTTGAGGTAGGCGGACTTGAAACTGACGAGCGCGTAGGACGCCGAGTGCGGCTTACAGAAAGAATATCCCGAGAATGAAAGGAACATATCCCAGGCCGTTTGCACCACGTCATCGGTTATGCCTCGCCGGCGGCACCCTTCAACGAATCGCCGGCGATAGTCGGAAAGCTGTTCCGGGCTCTTCTTGCTGATCACCTTGCGCAGGCCGTCTGCTTCTCCCCAATTGAATCCCGCCAGAGCCATGGCCACCCGTACTACGTCTTCCTGGTAAACCAGAATCCCATAGGTTTCGGCAAGGAGTCCTTTCAGGTTGGGATGGAGCGGTTGGTAAGGGGCCCCGTGCAGACGCCGGATGTATTCGTGGATGTAGCGATTGGCGGCAGGGCGAATGATGGAGGAGTGGATGACCAGATGTTCGAAGTCGCCGCGTCCGGTCCTTTGCTGAAGCTGTCGCATCGCGGGAGATTCCACGTAGAAAATTCCCATGGTGTCGCCTCGGCTCAGCAAATCCAGGGTGGCGGGATCGTCAACCGGGTTCAGCGAGGCATAATCGATGATTTTTCCCGTGTTTTTGCGGACGGCAGCCAGGGTGTCCCGAATCACCGCCAGGGAACGATTGCCGAGGAGGTCGATTTTTACCAGGCCGGCCGTTTCCGTCTGGTCCTTTTCCCATTGAATGATATGAATACCCTTGGCGCTGCGCTCCACCGGCACGTAGCGGGAAACGCGATCCGGAGCAAGGATGACACCGCCACAGTGGGTGGCCAGGTGTCTTGGCACGGATTCCAGGCGCGAGGCCCAAGTGATGATTTCCGGCCACGGGGGATCGAGGGGATAGCCGCGAAATTTGGGATGGGTTTCCACCCGCTGCAAAATGTCTTCCGGGTCCGTGTAAAAGCTCATCCGCCGGGTCACTTCCTTGATTTCGGCAGCGGGAACCCCATAAACCTTGGCGACCTCCCGCACCGCCGCCCGGGCCCCAAAACCCACGTGATTAGCCACTGTCGCCATGCGCTCGGGGCCGTAATACTGCCGCAGTTCCTCATGCAGGGCATCGCGTTCGTCCCAGGGAAAATCGACATCGATGTCGGGCGGGTCTTTCCGCTGCGGGTTGAGGAAACGGCCAAAGAGGAGGCGATGGCGGATGGGATCCACGTGCGTAATCCCCAGAAGGTAGCTCACCAGACTGGCGGCGGCACTCCCGCGGCCGCAGTGAATGGGGCGCCTTCGCACAATGTCGGCCACCACGAGAAAGTAATCCACATAGCCCTTGGTCTGAATCAAGTCCAGCTCCTCCGCAAGACGCTTTTCAATGGCGTCGTTGCTTTCCCCATAGCGCCGGAGAATTCCCTTTCGGCATGCTTCCAGAAGGATCGCCGGGTGGTTGTTTGCCTGATCTTCGTAGCGGGGAAACACGGTGCGGAAGTGGTCCCAGGCCGTGTGGCAGCTCCCGGCCAGCTTCATCGTATTGGCCAGGGCTTCGGGAGAGTCGGGGAAGTGCCGGGCCATCGCTTCACCGGTTTTCAGCCACTGTCCCGGCTGGACCAGCTCTTCCGGAGGAAGGGTGCTCAGCGTGCGATTGCCGTCAATAGCCCGCACGAGGCGGTGCAGGGAGTAGTCATCCGGGTGAGCGAAGTAGACGGCATTGGTGGCAATGGGCGGAACTCCCAGGAGTGCTGCGAGCTTCAGCGCCTGACGGCCGGTAGGGCCGGGAACGGCTTCAACCCAGCACTCGGCGCGGGATCGCAACGCCTTGATGATGTCCGGGTTGGAACTGAGCACGGCGAGGTCTTCCGGCGCCCCGGGAAAGCTGCGGAGCAGGGAAAAATTCTTATCGAGATGGCGTTGACTGAGCAGTTCGGTGAGCAGTTCATAGCCCTTTGGGGTTTTGGCCAGGACCACGATCTGAGTGACGAGTGACGAGTGGCGAGTGACGGGTGGTAAGTGCTGGGTGCTGAGTGATGAGGTGAGGGGATGGGCGTAGCATGGGGTGCTTTTTTCGCCATGACCATTGATTTGAAGATTGGCGCCGACGATAGGGCGAATGCCGTATTGGCGGGCCGCCTCCAGAAAATGAATCAACCCGTATAGTCCGTTGGTATCGGTGAGCGCCAGGTACTCGCAACCGGCCTCTGCCGCTTTCCGGCAGAGGCTTTTCACCGAGCTTACCCCCCACATCATCGAATAATGGGAATGGACATGGAGATGAACAAAAGATTCCTTCATTTAAGCATTTCCAGCCACCGCCCCCGCCCGGGAGGGGCCACTGACCACTGACCACTAGCTCACTAGCCACTGCCTTCCCCCATGAGATGGTCCGGCGGCCAAAGCGATGGCGGATGGTATCAAGGGCCTTCTGGATTTTATGATCGTCCTGGAGGCTTGCTTCTTCCCACGGGAATAAGGATAGCTGTCGAGAGGGCATGGTGAAGTCGGAGAACTCAAGCGCCAGGCGACGAACAGCGATGCGCCGCCGGACCAGGCGATCGAAAACAAAGCGGACCACGCGAAATAAGCGTTGATCGACATCAGTGGTTATCGGAGCAAGGGGGCGTTGGTTTCGTACCGTGACCCCGTCGGCGTAGCGAACCTCCAGGGTCAACCGCCCCGGATAGCGATTGTGACAGCGCAGCATCCATCCCGCTTCTTCCACCTGCTGAAAAAGGATGGCCTCCAATCGTTCGCGATCGATTTCATCCCGTTCCAAGGTCCGGACGACACTCAGGCGGGGGCGGTTCCGGAAGGGGAGCACCGGGGTTGTATCCACCCCTCGGGCGATCTGCAGCAGGCGGGAACCCATCCTGCCAAACACGCTGCAAAGGGTTTTCGCTGTTATGGCGGCTAGTTGGCCAACCGTTTCGATGTTGAAGTCAACCAGGCGGGAGGAAGTCTTTGTGCCCACACCGGGGAGCGCGATCACCGGCAGAGGAGCGAGAAAAGCGGTTTCTCCGCCGGGGAAAATACAGCTCAGATCGCCCGGGACAATGCAATGGGCGGCAATTTGGCTGATCAGCTTGTTTGAGGCAAGTCCGACTCGCGCCTCCAGGCCTTTTTCCGCCGCCAACCGCCGGTTCATGCGGTAGGCGGCATCGGGAGATGGTCCCCACAGCCGCCTGGTGCCCGTAAGATCGACAAAGTAGCGCCCCGGCAGAGCGCCCTCCACCAGCGGCGAAAACTGTCCCAGGGCTTCGAGCAGGTGTTGATGTTCGTGTTCGTAGTAGCGGCCATCGGGGGGTATAATCAAAAGTCGTCGACAGAGGCGTTGTGCCTGGCCGAGCGGCATGCCTTCGCGAATACCCTCAGTGCGGGCGGTCCCATTGACCCCCCGAGTGAGCGCGCGCGGCCCGGGTTCTGCCAGAACCAACGGGCGCTTTTTCAATTCGGGCTTGCGCAGCTCTTCCAGAGTCGCACAGAAATCGGGAATATCGATATGGGCAATGTTTCTTTCCATAATTACTCCTTTCGCTTCCGGTAATGGCGCAGCAACCCCACTACCGTTCCCGCGATTTCCACCTCGCCGGCCGATATGCGAAGGGATTTCATTTGATTGTTTGCCGGCCGGAGCTCAATTTCTTCCCCATGCTGATAGAATTTTTTCACCGTGGCTTCACCTCGCACCATGGCCACCACGGTCTGCCCGTTTTCCGCATGGGCTTGCCGGGTAATGATCAGGATGTCTCCCTCACGGATGCCTTCCTCGATCATGGAATCGCCCCGGACCCGCAGGGCAAAATTGTTGCCGCTTCCCAGAAGGCTTTCCGGGACGTCGATGGCTTCCGGGACTTCAATGGCTTCAATGGGAGTGCCGGCAGCAACGATTCCCAGGAAGGGAAGGGAGAGCGATCCGGTGCGCAGAGGCAGCAACTCAAGGGCGCGTTTCCGGTTGTTCCCGAGGCTGGAGAGGTAGCCTCGTTGTTCCAGTTGTTTCAGGTGCTTGTAAACGGCATTTAAGGATTGAAACCCCAGATGCCGCCGGATTTCTTCATAGGAGGGGGAATATCCGTGCTGTTGCAGGTAGTCCCGCACAAACCGGTAGACTCTGTCCTGTGCCGGCGTCAGTCCCATGCCATGACCCTCCTTTAAATATGAATCCTCGTCTTTTACCGCTCCCACCGGAACCGGTGAAAGAGAACTTGCCCTTAAAGATCTATTACCCGATTTTAGGTGAACAAAAGGTGAAAGTCAAGTGGATGGAGAAATCTGAGAAATGTCATTTAAACGCAAATATTCCGTAGAACGTAAACCAAGTCACATTTTCACATAACCTCAATAACTTTATTTGGAATACATGGCACAAATAAGATAATTTCGGATCTCATGAATTGAAGAGGTTGTTGGGTATATACAAAGTTCACAGCCATTAATTCATTGACACACAAAACCTTTATTCCTATACTTTCCGACCACACACGCAAATTCTTATCAAATTTAGAAATAGAGGAACACATGAAAAAAACCGCACAGGGAAAACGAGCCGGTGATCCGGATCGACGAGAACCCGCCGACGGAGTCTGTTTGGAGGATCTCGCCTACACGATTGACCACCTGGGAGACTCGCAACTGGTCATAGAAGATGATGCTCTGATCGAGTGGGCGCATAGCAACCGGATTTCACCGCGAAATGCTCAGATCGAGGCGATCCAAAGCAGAATCATTCCTCTGCGCTATGCAAAAAACTTCCGTTCCCTGACGCTTGCCGAACAAAGGCGCATCTGCGAGAGCCGGGTCCTTGTCTGCGGCTGCGGGGGACTTGGCGGGGTGGTCATCAACCTTCTGGCACGCGCGGGAGTGGGTACGCTGCGTCTGGTGGATGGAGGCGTTTTCGTCCCCTCCAATCTCAATCGCCAGTGGTTGTGTGATACGCAGGCGCTCTCACGCCCAAAGCAGAGGTGGCCGGAGAGCGCGTCCAGTTAATCAACCCTCTGATAGAGGTTGAGGTTGTTCCCACTCTCATGGACGAGAATAATGCCGAATCTTTTATTGAGGGGATGGATCTGGTTATTGATGCCCTGGATAATCTTGCCGGCCATTTTCTTCTGGCGGAAACCGCAAAGCGCATGAGGGTGCCCTTCATTCATGCTGCCGCGGCCGGATGGTGGGGGCAAGTCAGCACCTTCCTTCCGGAGTCCTTTCTGGATATGCACAGCGTTTACGGGCGTGGGGAAGAACAGGATCAGCCGGATGATGTGATGGGTGTTCTCGGGCCGGCTCCCGCCGTTATCGGGGGCCTTGCGGCCTTTGAAGCGATTCGCCTCCTGTCGGGCCGAAATTCTGCATACGCTGATCAGCTTCTTTACCTTGATGGAGAGAGCGGACGAATGGATGTCATCCATCTCGAATAGAGGTTGCCCGATAAACTGTTGAGTTTCAGGCTTGATTACACTCTATTTCAGGTATGGATTAGTACATCTTTTCGTGACCGATGGTCGACGAGGGCATCCTCCCGTAATTGTGCCCCGGCATCACAATCGTATCGTCCGGCAGTATGAAGAGCTTTTCCATTATAGAATGGCTCATTACCCGCCACGATCCTCCGGGAAAGTCAGTTCTCCCGACGGCCTCCACAAAGAGGGTATCTCCCGTGAAAACATATCCTGGTGAATAGAGACAAATTCCACCGAGGGTATGTCCTGGGGTATGAATAACCTTCAGAGAAATGTTTCCCACCGTGATAACATCGCCGTCATTAACAATAATGTCCGGATAGGGGGACTTTTCAGCCCCGTGCATCTTGAAGAGAGGAAGCGGTGTGAACATAACGAGTTCCGCATCATCCTTGTGGACAATAATCTGCGCTCCCGTTTTGGTTTTCATTTCCGCGTTCCCGGTCATATGATCCACATGGCCATGCGTGTTCACGATATATTTGATATTTATGTTGTTTTCTCGTGCCGCATGAATGATGCCATCAACATTCGCTGCCGGATCAATGACCAGACCTTCGCCACTTTCCGGATCGCCGACAATGTATGCGAATACCGCCATATGGCCAACCTGCATTTGTTTTACAAACATACCCGATCCTCCCTGTGGCAATCTACCATATCTCCATCTCTTTTTCTGTTTCCTATAAGATACTGATGACTGGCTGTGGTTTTGGGTTTAATGTTTCCTCGTTGGCAAAATCACAAATCGACAGATCGGACACCTGACTTCCGAAATGAGAAAATTCTTCCTTGAGCATATCGACAAACATCCTGACGGTAATCGAAAAGCACAAGCACTCGGAATAATCGTACGATTTGGTCTGCCGGGAAACATCAGAAATGATATATTGCAACAGTTGCCTTGAAATTACATCTTTGTTGTAATTCATAATAAGACCGACCATGCTGAGGGCCAGCACTTTTATGTGAAAGCTGATCGCTCCACCCCTTGCCTGTCTGTAATCTGGATGATCAGTAAGATATAATCGATTCTCCAGAAAGGTGATATTGGGGGGAACATCATTCAGGGATTTCCTTTTATACCATTGATCAAACGAGGGTAAAAGAGGGGCATACACAGCTTTTCCATACCCGCCGAAGCCGCGGATATCAATGCCTGCATAATAATGCCGGTATTTCAGGTATCTTTCCTCCATTTTATTTCGGCTGCCATTTTCACAGCCCAAAGCCATGCTCTCTTGCTCCATGATATCACCTGTAGACTATGATCGTTTCGCGTTATTTCTTCTTCATGCAAAAAAGCGGACGCACATAAGCCAAACGCCACGGCCAGGTTGCCGCCTTCCCGCGTGTAGTTCTCATTCTTTACGCAGGTACATTCCACAACTATACGATAGCTGCGCACGCCTTTTTTGATGAGGGAATGATTGCGGATGTTGAAATGGCCTCTTTGTGAGGACCTCAACCAGACGCTTATCAGGTAAATTCGCCATATAAGAAGAGCGGTGTTTAAAAAACACCGCTCTTCCAGTTATTGTGTAACTCTGTTCACTCTTCAACTACCCAAGGTAGAAACCGGTCGGGTCAATCGCTCTGAGGATCTTGACCTCCTCCTCGGTCGGGGCAACGGTTTCTATTACATTGGGCGATACCTTGAGATCCCATGCGCAGTTGGCCTTGAGCTTCTCCACGGACTGGCCGGGGAAGTACTCTGCCAGGTACATCTCCTTGGTGTCTTCGTCGAACCGGTAGACACCCATGGTGCTGACCACGCAGTCGGGGCCGCCACCGATCATGCCGAGTCTCTTGCGATCTCCCGGGCCACCCAGGTAGCCGGGAGTGGTAACGTATTCCACCTTCTCGACGAACTTCTTCTTATCCTGGGGCATAATGGCCAGGACCCTTTTACCCGAAGTCGCCATGTCGTTGGCGCCGCCGCTTCCGGCAAAGTAGGTGAAGCTTTCCTTTTTGGACCAGTCCCCTGCGCCCGTCGAGTTGATGTTGCCGAATTTGTCGATCTGGGCGCCGCCGATGAAGGCAACGTCAACCTCGCCGCGCTGCAGTGCGGCCATGGTGGCCAGCATGCCGAAGGTCGCGTCGGCATTGGCGAAAAGAGCCGGGTCGTCCACGGTGATGGCAAGGCCCGGAGGAGGGGTGGCCCGGATGGCGCCGCCCTCGGTGAACATAATCATGTTCGGGGCGTGGGTGGCAAAGGCATAGGCGGCCACAACGATCGGCAGTCCAACGCCCACGAAGACAACCTCTCCGTCTGCAATTTCTTTGGCACAACGGATCGTCATAAGTTCTGTCAGTTTATAATCGGCCATGATTAATTTCCCCCTTTCTTCGCGGCGAGTGCCTCTTCGTAGGCCTTGAGCCGGTCATCATTGTACAAGGGCACACCCTTCCAGCATGCCGGATCATGGTAACCGTAATCGACACCCAGTTTCGGGCTCGGCGTAAAGCCGAGAATGGGTTTCAGCCGGTCCAGGCCTTCCTGGCCGAACTTCTCTACGTATTTCTTCATGTATGCGGCGTGGTCCTCGCAGCCATAAATCCATTCATCGAGGAAGTGAGGCAGGAGTTCTGCGTGCCGCTCATATCTGCCCTGATACTGGCTGAAGCGGATATCCAGGCCGTAGTAGCCGCGGCTGGCCGAAGGATGAGCACCCCAGGGGCAGTGGACAACGGCCAGGGTCTTGTAGTAGGGAACAATCACGCGGTCCGGATCGCTTCTGACTACTTCCGGCTCCACAATCTCCTCAGCCGTAACGATGACGCCCCGCTTTGTTCCCATGGCGCCGAACTCGTCGGTGACGCCGCGTGTGCTATAGGAGACCACATTGCCGAGACGGTCGGCCTTCTGGGCGTGGATGACGGCCACATCGGCCCGCCAGGCGCGCACAACGGTTGTCTTCTGGCCGGTGAAAGGATCTTCAATGACCCTGAGGTCGGTGGTGTTGTGTTTGATCATATCCGTGCCGATATTCCCCCGGATGGGGATGAAGGGGATGCCGAGGAAGCCCGCCATCATGGCGCTGGTGGCGCCGAAGTTGGAGATGTCATACCTCTTGAGGTGACCTTTGTTGAATGCCCGGCGAAGGGCATAGGGCGCCTTCACGTACCAGTTCATGATCCAGGCGGAGTGAATTTCCGTAACACAGCCGGCGCCCACCAAGAGGTCCAGACCGCCTACGTCCGTCGAGGATTCAATGGTGGTGAGGTGTCTTTTCTTCTGTCTGATGATTTCGTGAGTCAGGGCCATGGGGACCGTGATCTGAAAGCCCCCATAGTAAACCGTGTCGCCATCATGGATGAATTTTGCTACCGCATCTTTGAGCGTCATCCTTTTGTCGAGATCCATGTAAACCCCCTTTTCTTGTTATTAAAAACAAAGTTACAGAAGTGCCAACAGATTTCTGGAAAGTAGCTCACACCTCCTTCCTAAGGCTCAACAAAGCCCCGCGCAATGCGTCTCTCATAACATGGACGGCATAGATAATATACGCTGACATTTCCGCAACCAGTGCCATAGAGCTGTAAGAGAAAAGTGCATTCAGGGCAACTCTGCAACATGCATCTGTTCGCACAAAACCTGAAGTTCTCCTCAGGCTGGCCACATTCATCACAATCATGGGAAAAAATGGACATGGTTACTCATTCCGTGCGTTTTTTGCTGTCCTTTAATACAGCCAGTGGTATCTTAATAGGGTCAGGCGAGCTAAATCGCAAAACAGCCCGAGGTCGAGAAATACAGCTTCTCGCGCGCCAAGTTCATATGGTCTTCGATATTTCCCTATTCATTAAGGTTCATTAATGGAGGGGTTCTTTCTACCAAAAAATGATCCATTGTGTCAACTGATTTCTAAACTCCGGCAAATTTTTTGACAAGAACCTCTTGAAAAGTCAGGGGGAAAATTCCCACTTTTTGTTGAAATTCGGGAGAAAATACTGTAATGCAGGCACCATGAATTAGTGAGATATTTGAACTTGTTGAATAAAGCAATCTAAATATTAAGAAAATTATACACTTATCCATGGTAAGCTGGTATCTTTGAGGGGTGCTTCCATGCACCGGTTTGCTCGCCATGCAGAGAGATTCCGCTGGATGCCGGGCTCTTCGGTCAAATCCCGGATCAAGTGTATGGTGTTGAGCAGGCCGGGAACATTCGCAAGAACATGGAGCGTTGCTGCAACCTGCTCAAACATCGAGAGGGAGTGGGGCTTCTGCGCGTGATCTCCCAGCAAGCGACGTTCAAGCAGGTTGGTTGCGGCAACTCTGGCGCAAATGGCTGGTAATGTTTTGGAAATCGTTGGAACCCGTAAAACGGAAAACAAGGAGGAAGCACCCAAGCTGCTGAAGATGGTCTGTTGCCAGGCAGCGAAACAGCCCGAGAGGTCGTGGGGATTTCTCTTCGACTTGCTGAAGAATGTTGAGGCGACGGGTGGCATCGTGAAATAGAAATCTAGCGTGGAGGAGCAGGCAGATGGAAACAGGAGTTAATTCGAAGATCGTAGGGTGGACCAAGGTCGAGAAGGCAGTGCTGGAGAAGGCGGCGGAGAGAAAGAGGAATTTCGAGTACTGGGGGCCGACCCCGAGAGAGGCGCGGAAGGCTGCTGTAGCCAAGAAAAAGGGGCTCTCGGACAAGCGCATGACCATCAAGGAAGCGGTGGACTTGTATCTCAAGGACGGCATCAATATCGGCGTGGGCGGTTTCGTCAATACCCGCGTACCCACTGCCTTGATGTGGAATATCATCAAGAAAGGGGCCAAGAATCTGACCCTTTCCTTTCAGTCCAACTCCATCTGCAATGAGTGGATTGCCGGCGCCATGCTCTGCTACCCCGAGCACATCTCGATCAAACGGGCGGAATTGGCATGGTGGGGATACGAGATCATCGGCATCGCCCCGCTTCTGCGGTACCTCGCCGGCAACGAACTGATTGAGCTCGACGACTATACCAACTACGGCATGTCGGTTCGCTTCAAAGCCGGCGCCATGGGCATCCCCTTCATCCCGGTCCGTGATCACGGCGGTTCCGATATGGAATTGGTCAATCGCGGCGTCATGATGAAGTGCCCCTTCAGCGGCGACAACACCTACCTGGTTCCCGCCTGTAATCCGGACCTCGGCATTATCCACGTGACGGCTGCAGACATGCACGGGAACGCCCGCATCTTCGGCGCCCTCTGCACCTGCCCGGAAATTGCCCAGGCCGCCGCGCACACGATCATGAGCTGCGAAACCATCATCGACAACATGGCCATTCGTCGTTACCCGAACATGACCGAAATCCCTTATCCGGTGATCGATGCCGTATGTGAACAGCAATTCGGAGCATGGCCGGGAGCGGTATATGGTCAGTACTGGTTTGACATGGAACACTTCCTCTACTTCAGGAGCCTCTGCGACGAGTTCCGGAAGACGGGCAGCAAAAACAAGCTTAAGGCCTACTATGATGAGTACTTCTTCAGCTGCGACACGTGGGATGACTTCATTGCCAAGATCGTGCCTCACAAGAAGCTTACTTTCCTCAGGAAGATGGATGGTCAACAACCGATAATCCTCTCTTAACAAGACCGGCAACAACAAGTGGACGGTTGGAAAAGGAGATCTAAATATGGTATCGATAGCTGATGTCAATCCCTATGAAATGATTGCCTATACGGGCTCGAGAGTATTGGAAGACAACACCATCATCTTCGTCGGCACGGGACTGCCCATCATCGCGGCCATGCACGCCCAGTTGACCCATGCGCCCAACGCCAATTTGATTTTTGAAGCCGGTTCGCTGGCTTCCATCTTGGAGCAGGGAATGCCGATGTCCGTGGGCGACACCAGGGCTTTCCGGAAAGCGGTATTTGCCAAGGGGCTCTGCGCGGTTTTTGAGCTGACCCAGAGGGGCTATTCGGACTACGCTTTTATCGGCGGTGCTCAGGTCGATATGTACGGCAACATTTGTTCCACTTTCGAAGGGGGGACCTATGCCAAGCCCCGAGTCCGGTTCCCCGGGAGCGGCGGCGCCGGCGCGATGGCGGCCAACTGCGAAAAGACCATTGCCATCATGGCCCTGGAGAAGAGAAGATTCGTGAAGCAGGTGGACTTCATCACCAGCATCGGTTTTGGCGACGGTTCCCCCGACTATCGGGAAAAGGCCGGTGTTATGGGTTCGGGACCGTACCGGGTGATCACCAACCAGGCCCTTTTCGGTTTCGACAAAGACACCAGACGCATGATGCTCCTGGAATATCTCCCGGGTAAGAGCCCGGAAGCCATTCAGGATATGGTTGATTTCGAGTTGCTCATGGCGCCGGATGTCAAGGAAATGGCAGTCCCCAGCGAGCATGACCTGATGCTCCTGAGAACGAAATGCGACCCGGAAGGCTTCTTCCTTAAACGGAAAATCGTCGACAAATAGTCCTAAGGGTTGATCGCAAGTCGTGACGCCGATGGCCGGGAAAGAAGCAGTTCTTTCCCGGCTTTTTCATGCCGCAACCCTCCCGCAACAAAGCTTTAATTACTGCTAGTTAATTCCGGAAATTTGCTGTAGGTTGTCTGCGTTTGAGCGGGTGTTCATAAACCGTGGTGGAGTTTGCCATGGTCGACTACCCCCGTTGCTGTGAAGAATGCGGCCTTCCTGAAGATGCTTTTCCGCTGTGCGAGATCGAATGTATGCTGCCAAGCTGTCTTGACTGTGCTTTCCTCATCCAACGGTACGGAACGGGTTGTGGGAACATCCGCGTGGGGTAACTTGCCGTGACTGCTACGACAGACTCGTGGAAAGAAGCTTTGGCGAACCTTAACCGGGGTTCCCTCAAACCATGAGCTGTTGGGGAATACTGTGGTTGGATTCATACCGAGGAGGGCGAAATGTCGGTTCCGGACAAGCGGATGAGCCTCAGGGAGGCGGTGTCCACACACGTGCATGACGGCGACTCAGTCTATTACGGCGGCTTCCAGACCATGGTGCCCATGGCATTGACCCACGAAATCATCAGGCAGAGGAAGAAAAACCTGACTATCTTCAACGCCTCGACGGATGTCGGCGGACTGGATCTGCTGGTGGCTGCGGGGTGCGTCAAAGAGGTGCATCTGGCCTGGGCGATGAACTGGTGCGTAAAAGCGCCCTATGCGATTCGCCGCGCCTTCCAAGCAGGTGAAATCCAACGCTTCGATCTTTCCAACTTCAGCGCTACCAGCGCCCTGCTCGGAGGGTCCCTCGGTATTCCTTTTGTTGCCGTTCGAGGCAACATCGGCACCGACATCGTCGAGCACAACACCAACGATTTGAAAGTAATAGAGGATCCTTTTACCGGAGAGAAGATCACCATTGTCCGCGCCTGGCGGGCGGATGTCGCCATCATCCATGCCCAGAGGGCTGATTCCCTGGGCAACGTGGTCTCCTGGGGGACCCGCGGGGTGACTGACGAGTTCGGGGCTATGGGATCACGGCGGGGGGTCATCGTGACCGCTGAGGAGATCATTGACACCGAAGCGGTGCGCAGCGACCCGGACCGCACCATCGTTCCTTACTTCAAGACACTGGCCGTGGTTCACTGCCCGTGGGGTGCTCATCCCTCCGCATGCCGTGGGTATTATGGCCTCGATATCCGCTTCTGTCAGTATCAGGGCAAGTATGAACGGAGTGCGGATCTGCTCCCCAAATTTCTGGATGAATGGATCTACGGCTGCCCCGACCATGACGCCTATATTCAAAAATACGTTGACACCTTCGGTCGGGAGGGGCTGGAGCGGCTTAAGCCGATGCTGGGCTTTAAGCCGAAACTGGAAGTCGATTACGGCTACCACGATCCTGCCGTCTGGCAGGGGGTGCCGCAATATACCGACAAGTATATCAGAGGATAGCCGCAAACCTCCAACCGCATCTGAGGAGAACCTCATGACAGGCACCTATCGACTTACCGAACTTATGGTCGTGCGTTGCGCAAAAGAAATCAAAGACGGTGAGGTGGTTTTTGCCGGCGTTGGTTTGCCTCTGGTGGTGGTCAGTTTTGCCATGGCTACGCATGCCCCCAATATGATTCTCTTGACCGAAGGGGGCTCGATCCGGGCCACGGCCCCTCCGGGTCTGGCCATCAGCGTCGACGACCCTGCGCTCTTCACCAACGCGGATGCCACCCATGGCATGATTGCCACAATGGGCACCTTGCAGCGCGGAGAAGTGGATGTGGCCTTCATCGGTGGCTCCCAAATCGACAGGTTCGGCAATATCAATTCAACCGGGGTGGGCAGTTGGAGCACCCCCGGGACCTTCACCTATTTCGCCGGCAGCGGCGGCGCCAACGATATGGCCACATCGGGCAAGAGGGTCCTGGCGATCATGCCGCAAGACCCCAAGAAATTCGTCGAGAAGTTGGACTACCTCACCACGCCCGGTTTTTTGGATGGCCCTGGCGCCCGGGAACGGCTCGGGATGATCGGCGGCGGCCCCTCCGTAGTGGTCAGCACCATGGCGGTTTATCGTTTCGACGAGATCACCAAGGAGATGGTTTTGGTGGAATACTTTCCCGGTCAATCGGTCGAGAAGGTGCGGGCCAACTGTTCTTTCGACCTCAAAGTCGCGCCGGACGTCAAGGAAACGGAACCACCGACCGAGGGCGAAATCGCCCTGCTCAGGAACATCGATCCAACCGGGTTTTACCTTCGATAATCGTTTTAGGCGGGGGTTACAATCAATAAGTCTGGGTATCCGCGAATACTCCTGGTCGATGATGACGAGACCCTGCTGACGGTGGGGAAGCAGATGCTGGAGCGGTTTGGCTATCAGGTTACCGGAAAGATCAGCGGGATCGAGGCAATAGAGTCTTTTAAGAGACATCCTGATCAGTTCGATCTGGTCATTACCGATCAGAAGATGCCCAAAATGGACGGTCTCAAACTGGCGGAAGTGCTCTTGGGTATTCGACCCGACCTTCCGATCATCATGTGCACTGGGTACGCTGAGGATATGGAAGAAGGAGAAATGAAGGATCGCGGTGTTTCTGAGTTGGTGAGGAAACCCGTTGTCTTCAGCGAATTAGCCAGTGTCGCCAGAGAGGTCCTTGAACAAAGAAATAGCGAGCCGGTTGTGAGCGAGCTGTGCTCAGAAAACCCTGGTCGCAGACCAACACTTTCGTAATTCCTCAGTCCTCTGCGCCTCCTCGGGAAAAAAGAGCAATGCCATCCTCAAGCGGTGCGGACAGGCAGCGGGTTTCAGCGAGTTGCGAGTTCGTAGAGGAGCGCTGCAACCGACCGAATCCCGCTGTGGAAATCGTCCAGGGAAAAGCGTTCATTGGGAGAGTGCGCCCCATCGTCCGGGCTTCCCCAGCCCAGCAGGAGGATGCTCTCCATCCCCAGTGACTCCTTCAGGAGATTCACAATGGGTATGGAGCCCCCCTCGCGGATGAAGACCGGCACCTTGCCAAACCCGCTTTCGATGGCTCGCTTCGCTGCCTGCACACTCGGGTCGTCCCGTGACACCAGGACCGGGTCGCAGCCGTACAGGTCAGTGATCGTGAGATTCACGCCGGGCGGCGCGAGGGAGTGGACGAAGTCGCGAAACAGGCGGTTGATCTTTACCTGTTTTTGCCTCGGTACCAGACGCATGCTCACCTTCGCGCCCGCTTTGGCCGGAATGATGGTTTTTGCGCCCTCCCCGGCAAAGCCTCCCCAGATCCCGTTCACATCCAGGGTCGGGCGCGCAGTCTTCCGTTCCATCGGTCGGTAGCCGGGTTCACCGGTCAGGCAATCAACCCCCAGGTAGGTCTTCAACTGCTCTTCCGAAAAGGGCAGGGAAGCCATCTCGTCTCGTTCCCACGGTTGCAGGTCTTCCACATCATCGTAGAATCCGGGGATGGCCACGCGGCCGTCAGGAGCTTTGAGCTTTACCAGAATTTCCGCCAGTACCTGGACAGGATTGGCGATCAACCCACCGAAGCCTCCCGAGTGCAGGTCGAAGCGCGGGCCCTGCAGATCAATCTGGTGGTAGGCCAACCCTCTCAAGCCGTAGGTTATGGCCGGGAGACCTCCGGCGAACTGGGAGCCGTCCGAAAGCGCGACGACGTCGGCCATCAGTTCCTGCCGGTGTTCCTTGAGAAAAGCTTCCATACTGGGACTGCCGATCTCTTCTTCCCCTTCCACAAGCACTTTCACGTTTACGGGGAGGGCCTTGACCACGGCCAGGATGGCTTCCATGGCTTTGAGGTAGGTAAAGAGCTGCCCCTTGTCGTCGGTCGCTCCGCGGGCGTAGACGTAACCGTCGCGAACGGTCGGAGTAAAGGGAGGGGTGAGCCACTCGTCCAGAGGTTCGGGAGGTTGCACGTCGTAGTGACCGTAAATCAGCACGGTAGGACGATCCTTGCCCGAAAAATACTCACCGTAGACAATGGGATGCCGTTCCGTCTCGTATATTCTGGCCTGCAGACCCAGTCGGTCCAATTGGCCCAGTACCCATTCGGCCGCCATCCGAATGTCGGCTGTATGCTGAGAATAGGTGCTGACGCTGGGGATGAGGAGAAATCCGAGGAGTTCGTCCACATACCTCTGCCGGTTTGCGTCGATAATCTTCAGAACATCATGTGGCACCATGTCATCTCTCCTTGATTTGTTGTTGTATTGGAACACCGGAGCCGGGAACCAGTCCCGGTTTCGGGAAATCAGATTAGCACGTTCCGAGGGCTGTTGCCATCGACATCCGCTCACTCGCTCGATCCGTTTTCATCCCGGAATCAGGCCCCTTGCGGGAAAGGCAACGAAAGGCCCCTCATCGTATCCGCCTGCCCCGGTCCTCATCAGTTCCTCGTTACAGCCAGCTCCAGGCTGAAGCCCGGTCTCAGAGTGACTTCATTCCGGGAGTTCGCTTGTTGTTCTCCGGTGGTTATAATGGCAACCGCAGTATCGCACTGTATCTTGAGTCTTGGCAGGGGAAGGGATCATGGCGGTTCAGTTCAGAACTTTTTCCAGCGTGGCGGCCATTGCCAGGGAGGATTGGAACCGATTAGCGGCGGCTGCCAGTCCGATGATGGAGTGGGAGTATTTTTATGCATTGGAAAAGTCGCGATCGGTATCTGAACAGAAAGGCTATTATCCCTGCCACCTTGTGGCCTACAGCGATGGCAAACCCATTGCCCTTGCGCCTCTTTTCGAGCGTGATCGAGCCTGGGTGGAATTCGGGGATGGCGGTCTGCTCGAACTTATGAGCGAAATGACCGGCATTCCCTTTAACCATGGGCTTGTTGGGACCATTCCCTTGACCCCGGTGCCCGGCTATCAGTTCCTTCATTGCTCGACGGTGGATCCGGTTTACGCATCCCGATTGTTGCTCGACTATATCGATTTCTACTGTGAAAGCCGAAATCTATCAACCTCTCGGATCTACTTTGTCTCCCCCTCCGCGCCTTATCTCGACGCGCTCTTGCGTGAGAAAGGCTATCTGCCTATGAAAACGGAATATTCCCTTTGGTTCAATCACGACTACACCACTTTTGAGGACTATCTCCGATCGTTCAAATCGAGCAGGCGGAGTAAGATCAGGCGCGAGTTGCGAGAAATTCGCGAACAGGGAATCGATATCGGGATGGTCTCCGGGGACAAGGCCCCCCCTCAATACTATGACTTCGTCTATGAGCTCTACCGGCGGACCTGGGCGAAACACATGGGGACACGGATCAGCCCCTTCCTCAACAGGACCTTCTTTGAGTTGCTGGCCGGCGGCTTCATGCACCGAAGCGCTTTCGCGGTGGCCTCCCGAAACAGCCACAGTGTCGCCATGGCGTTGTTTTACCATAAATCGGGCGTGCTCTACGGGCGCTACTGGGGCTGCTTTGAAGAAATACCCATTTCTGCATTTTGCGACCTGCTATTACCGGCCCATAGAATATGCAATTGAGCAGGGAATCACCCTGATGGACCCGGGATTTGGGGGGAGCATAAACTGGTTCGAGGTTATGAAGTCGTACCGGCAAATCATTATCTCAAATTCTACGGGAAACATGAGCGACGGGTGGCCTATTCGATTTTGACCCGGATGAGACATCAAGGCCCGGCGTTATAAGGTGCACAGTGAATTATTGTGAAACCGGGGTGACCTGATGGAATACTCATCAGCGTGCCGGAACGGAATCTGCCCCGAACAAGGGGGTTGCCATGAAATAAAACCAGGCTATAAAAGGAAGAGAGAGCCAGGAAGGAGGGGGGGACCTGGCTCTCTCAGGAGGAGGAAAGATGTTCTTTCCGATATTATAGTAGCACATAAGTCAAGAAATGGGAAGAGATTTAAAGTGGTACCCAAAAATTTTTTTCTTTCTTCCGATCGACTGGATTTTTTTAATATTTCCAGGAATTCCCAAGACATTTTGAACCAGTTACCATCCGAGTCGCACCGCGGCATCCTTCAACGTTTGAAAGAAGATCATTTGGGTGGGCACCGTCAGCATTTCAGGGTACAAGCAGATCAGTCCTCTCTAAAATGGATGGAGGCTCCTTCGGGGTGAGGGGATACTGATGCTCAAAACATCCAACGAACTGGGAGCGTGGAAATGGGAGGAATTACACCCCTGAGAGGTATTTTAAACCGAAAGAGCCTGGAAAAATCATGGTGCTTTGCCCTGGTGATTGTGCTCTGTTGTGTTGCCGTTTCCGGGTCGGGAGCTGATGCCGCAACGGCGGATGAGAAGCTGGTCGGCAAGTTTGTCGGTAAGAATTGGGTCAACGGCCGCTCCTGGGAGAAACTTGAGTATTCCGGTAAGCTGGGTTTTGTGTGCGGTTTGTTTGACGGGATTACCCTCTTTTGGGCTGCCGCGGAAGCCGGAAGGAAGGGCGATCTGGACTCCGTCTACCTTGGTCTGAGTATTCCACCAAGCCTCACGGTGGGGGATGTCGTGAGAGGCATCGATGAGTTCTACGGGGATGCCGCCAACAGCGAGCTTCCCGCCATCTGTGCGTATTTATACTATGCCCACAAATCTCGGGGTGACTCCCGTGAATCCCTGGAGAAGCGCCTTGTCCTCTGGCGCCGAATGTTCGATCATTGAACGGGAAGACAATCCCTGCGTTGGGGAATTATCCCCGGCAATCACGGGGAACGCTTCACATCATAAAGCCCCAGGGTGTTCAGGGCATAGGAGTTGAGTTCGTTCTCCGCTTTACTGAGTGCCTCGACGGTCCCGTAGCTGATTTCCGCCTGGGGATATCGGTCGGCCGCCAGTTCCATAAAGGTGACTTCCAGGTATACGGCCTGAAGTGAGGCGATACGGCCGATGAGACCAATCCGTCGCGCCTCGGAAATACTGCAGCGGTCCGCCAGAGAGCGGTAATGCAGGAAAAGGTCTTCTCCTGATTCCCCCCACTTCACGGTCCAGTCATCAAGCGCGTTTTGCAGCCCCTGATCGACGGAGGTGTCGTCTTCCCATTCGTCGACATGGCTTGTGAAAGCTACAATGGATTCCATATCAATCCAGCCCGGGTGATCGTAGAGCGCTCTGATATCTCTCCATGAGCGTTACAAGATTTCCGTAAAACGTCGTGGAGTCGACGCTCAGGCTTTCCAGGGCAGCATTGGCTTCCTGAAGCCTTGCCTCTGCTTTCGGGTTCTGCTTCGGCAGGGTGGCACACGCCATCAGGCTTGAAAGAATAAGAACGACAGCGATCGGGTACCGGAACATGAATTGCAGGCCTCCTCAGTTGTTCATTTCGATGCGGCTGATCATGCAGGCGCGGCAGGACCCGGAGCGCAAGCGCGCAACATCAGCGAGAGTCACAGCCCCGACAATGTTTACGGGTCGGTCTTTATGGACATAGAGGCTGTCCAGGTCGTAGAAGATCATCTTTCTGACAGCCACGATCAAGGGTTCGTCGTAGTCGCAGGAAAGCACGGGTGCAGTCATGATGGTTTTTGCGGAGGCACTGGATGGAATGCCGTGCATGTAGGCGATGATCAAGTCGGTTATCGAAACAACCCCTCGGGGAAGGTCATTGTGGCCCTTGATGAGAATGGTCCTTGAAACTGTGGGCTGAGGTACTTTCCATGAGCTGCATCAGGGTGTCGGTTTCGTGGTGGGTCTGCAGGGTGGGGTTCATTAATTCGCAAACCCTGAAATGGTCGGTGAGTTTTTCCCTGGACCCCGTCTCCCCAGTCGAAGCATGCTTCGTTCGCACTGGTGACAGTATCGGTAGAGCATCCCCAGGATGTCGGGATAGGCCAGAGCTCCCACCACCCGACTGGGTTCATCTCCAACCACATAGAGCCGTTGCACCCGGGCACCGCGCATGGTGTCCAGAGCGGAATCCAGGGAATCGGTCAAGCGACAGGTGATCGCCGGAGCTGCCATGATCGCGTCTAAAGGCATGGTAATCGGCAGACCGGCATAATACGCCCCCAGAATGTTGGTCTTGGAAACCACACCGATGGCCTCTTCATTTTGATCGATGATCAGCACCGCATTGAGCTTGTACTTGATGGTTTGCCTGATGGCCTGTCTGAATGGTGGCATTTTTGTCGCAGATAGCAAATGAGTCTTCGCATGGCCTCGCGAACGGTCAGCCCACTGAGGGCGTTCTTGCGGTCGATGATCGGCATGCATTTCTCCGGTCTGGCCCGACCTTCGCTGACAAGTGTTTCCATCAATTCATAGAAGATCGTCGAAGTGTAAACGATACCGATGACTTTGCTGCCTTCGACTACGGGCAGACGGCGAACGTGTTTCTTGATCATGATGTCCACGATCATGAGTATGTGCGTGTCCGGGGTTATAGTGATGACGTCGGTGGTCATCACGTCGCCGACGAGGATGGAACGCACGCGGCGACAGGCTTCCTCAATGAAACCGGTGACGTCGATGTCATTCATCTCTCCCCAGATATGAATGTTCTTGGGACGCATGAGAAGCAGCAGGTCGTGCATGGCGAGCATGCCGACCAGCTGCCCTCGGTCATTCGGTCACCATCAATCCAAAAACCTTTTGCTCCTCGGTGCTTCGCTGGCTCGTCTGAAGGCCCTGATCGCCTCGACGATGGTCGTTTCCGGATGGACGGTGTGAAATTCGGTGTCCATAACGTCTCGCGCCGTCATACCCATCACCATCACCTCAATTTAACCTTGATGCTCCCAAGGAACAACCATGCCTGTGTCAACGGGATCTCTATCCGCAGGCTGAGGACCAACACCGGTCACATCCACGCCGTGTCATGCGAAGAGCTTCGTCCAGGCGGTAAAAGGGGAGAGGTCAGGAAGAAATTGCCAAGTCTATCGGGTTCCAGATCGAGGCCACTGTTCGCAGCCGCCGCCAATTCTTGTATCATGTTGCACTTTGCTGTCAATGTCATTTTGCACGACGCGACCGAAGGCCCCAACCAGTGGCCGGCGAAACCGCCCGGGGCGTGGAGGCCACAAAGAATCCCGGAGGACAGTTCTTCGAAGGTCGCCGGAAGGATCTCGCACTGTCATCGTGCCGCATCTCAGAAGTCGGCAGGAATTTTCGAATGAGAAGCCAAAATCATGGATGAATCCACCAATTATCATTATAAAGAAAGCGGAGGAGCATCTCTTCAGGGGAATTCCTTCGAGGACGAGAGATGATACCTGAGAAAAGCTCGGGAGCGCAGCACAGCGTTCTATGGGTCAAATATTCTCAACGAAAGGCTTCCTGTTCAGGAGTTGTGTGGTGATGGCAGGGAATCAAAAGAGAAGCTCGATGCTTTGCCCCGGATGCAAGAGACTCATCAGCATCGACGAGTCGCCTTGTCCGCACTGCGGTTTGCACAACCCCGGTTCCCGCTGGAGAAATAATCTTTGGACTCGGGGTTTTCGGAATAGCGACCAGCTCATCAGAAGTATCATTGTTCTCAATGTTGCCATGTTCATCTTTTCGATTCTTTTAAGTCCGACCTCTGCCCGGTTTTCCATGAACCCTTTTGCTTTCCTCTCTCCCGGCGATCGAAGCCTGCTCCTCCTGGGAGCAACAGGAACCATCCCCATCGACAAATTCCATCGCTGGTGGACGCTCCTTTCGGCAAATTACCTGCACGCCGGCATGCTTCACCTTCTCTTCAACATGGTGGCGCTTTATCAGATTGCCCCTCTTATTGCGCAAGAGTATGGAGGATACCGAATGGTTTGCATTTACACCATCAGCGGTGTCGGAGGGTATCTGGTTTCCTACTTTGTCGGCATTCCTTTCACTTTGGGCGCCTCTGCAGCTGTTTGCGGCCTGATCGGCGCAGCCCTATACTATGGAAAGAGCAGGGGTGGGTACTTTGGCCAGCTTGTCTATCGGCAGGTCGGCGGTTGGGCCCTCGGGATCTTCCTCTTTGGTTTCCTGTTCCCGGGTATCAACAACTGGGCTCATGGCGGTGGCTTGATCTGCGGCGTCCTGAACGGATTTCTAATGGGATACCGGGAACGTTGGGAGGAAAACCCCGTCCATAAGGCTATTGCCGGCATCTGCGTTATTGTCACGCTGGGAGCGCTCGTCTGGGGGATCGCCTCTTCTTTGCTCATTCTCACGCAAGCCCGGCTGGGATGAGGGATTTGATGTCTGCCGGGACCGTTCCTCCAGGAGGGCCTTTGCTTGCGTGCAGAGGCATTTCTCTGCTGGTCAGCCCCTCAAGACAGCTCGGCAAGCATTTCTTTCACCCATGACAGCAAAGCCGCCTTGTCCTTTGGATTGACCGTTGTGCCCACTATTTTGCCCTTCCATGGCAAGGAAAAGAGTGGGCACCGCCTTGACCTCATATCTTCTGCACAAATCCCGATTCAGGTCACAATTGATCTGGCCGACGAGGACTTTGCCGCCCATCTCTGCTGCCACCTCATCTATTATGGGTGAAAGGTCCGTACAATGGTGGCACCAAGAGGCCCAAAATTCAAAGAGGAGGGGTAGTTGCGATTCCGCAAGGATTCTGTCGAAGTTCACTTCGTTAAGCACGATGGGTTTTGTGGTTTTGTCTTCGGTCATCCGGTGGTCCTTTTTTCTATAATTTCATCAAGGAGCTGACATCTTTCATAAGGTTTCCGGTCGGTCATAGTAACTATTATGATCCTCCAAGGAAAGAGGATTCAAACCTATGTAGCCTCATTAAAGAACGCCGATACAGAGTGAAAGGGTTTTCATCGACGGTGAGGGGGGTAGCCGCGGGAAGACAACCTCCTGCGCTCCTGATTCCTAGGGGTGTGGCTGCGATTCGACAAGTTCTGTCACGTTGCGCTCGGCCAGATATATTCCGCTCAGAATGGCCGCGCCCCCCAACACCATGGCCCAAGTGACGGATTCGTTAAGAATGAGGACCGCCGCCGCCATCGCTGAAATCGGCTCAACGTTTTGGATCACCGCCACCCGCGAGGCCGAAATGTGTTTCAGGGCATGGCTGTTCAGCAGATAGGCCACCGCCGTGCTCAGGATGCCGACATAAAGCATTGCCCCCCAACCTTCGATGCTCAGTCGGGGAAGTTCCGTCCATCCTTGTTCGACCAAAAAGAAGGGCAGGGTGAAGAACATGCCGAAAAAGAAAATACCGCTTGTGACCAGGCCCGCAGGGCGGTCGCGCACCAGGCGCTTGCTGAGAATGATGAACACGGCCCAGACCATGGATGAGAGCAGAACCAGGAGATTGCCCGGCAATGTCCTCAGCGTCTGTCCCGTGCTCAGAGCGACGAAATCCCCGCCGGTGGCGACGATGATTCCACCCAGGGAAGCCAAACCAACGCCGATAATCTGCCAGGGGCGCAAGTGTTCGCGCAGCCACACCGCCGCCAGAAGCACCGTGAAAGCCGGGGCGGTGGAAGCCAGAAAGGCGGCCACGCTCGCGTCGGCGGTGACCTGACCGCTCACCTGCAGGAGCTGCTGAAGGGTGATTCCCAAGGCCCCAACCAGGGCCAGCCTCGGCACATCAGCCCGGGTAAGTCGCTCAAAGTCCCCGCGCTGCCAGGCGAAGAGACCCACAATCAAAGACCCCATCGCAAAGCGCAGGACAATAAGGGTCACGGCGGAAATTTCGCGCAGGGCGATTTTGATAAAGATAAAAGAGATTCCCCAGATGAGTATGGCGAGGACTTCTTCGCCAACCGCGATGACCTTGGTACGATTCATCCCGGCCTCATCGCATGAGATCCTGAAGCGACAGGGGACGGCCGTTCAAAATCAGTTGCCCGGCCTGATAACTTAAGCCGGCCCGGTAGGTCCCGTTGTCCCTGACGAGGATGTTTTGTGCTGTCAGGGCCTTAAGTTGTTCGCTGATCTCGGCGGAGGCGATGACGTCCCTTTCCTGCTCGCCGGGAGAGCTTTCCCCGCTGTTCCTTCCTCTGCTCTGTGAACTTCTCTTTCATAATGCTGGAGATCATGTGGCGCAGAAGGCGACCCTCAATCACGAATTCGGCTTGAGCCGTAATGGCCGTTGCCAGCGCCAGCAGGTTTTGTGTGGATCCCGGTTGTTTCCCGTCAAAGGCGACTTTGGCCTTTCCGGAAAAGTTTCCAAGATTGGTTTTGAGATCGAACTGACGGATTTCGAGCTCTGGGGACTTTCTGAGCAGACCGGGCAGGATGTCACCCAAAGCGGCAAGCATCGCCATCTGCGCAGCTTCCGGGGATTGATGCGAGCGCGGTGTCCGTTGTTCCCTGAGAATCTGTTGCAGTCGGGCAAGCGATGTTGCATCGAGGTTCCTGAATTCCATCTCGAAGGTCCCCGGGCCGTATTGATTTTCTTTAATCTTTAATCGATCAGAACTCAGGGCAACCCGAATGTTGACTTCATCTCCCACGGCGTTGCTCGATGTGCGCGCGTTGAAAGCCTGGACGAGAAAGGCCGGAGAACCGTTTTCCGGCTTTGCCGCAAGATCGAGAACGCCGATATGGAAGGTGGCTTCTCCGAGTGTCAGCCCACTGATGCCCTCATGAGAATCGAAGGAGGATTTCACCTCGTCGATATTCAAATTGATATCTTTTGCGATAACTCCCAATCCGGGGGCACTCAGAACTCCGGTGAATATTTTCAGGTCGGCAGAGAAATCGACTTTCAGGGATAGCCCCTTCCAGGCAACCGTAACTTTGTCTTCGCTGGCCCAAGGTATGCTGAAAAGGAGGGACGGTGAAATGCTCTTCCCCGCCGCCATCAAGACGGACGACCGTGTAGGATCTAACCGAGGCAAGCTCGGGGATTTGGGCGTAAACCTCGGCAATACGGCTTTGGGCTTCGGGACCAAGATCGAGCCTGGTCTCGATGAGTGCCATGAAGGGTTTGAATTGCCATTTTCCGTCCGGTCTGCTGATAGAGAAAGGGCCATGGGTGATGGCTTGGGTTAAAGTGAGTCGGATTGGCTGGTTGTCCCCGGCAGGCCCGGCCGGATGCTCAATCTCGACCAGAGTTCGCGCATTTGATTCAAAAAGACCACGGTTGTAACTCTCGTTCACCAGTTTCAGGTATTGCCATTGGGAAGCCTCGCGCAGGAAAGCATGGTATCGCTCCTCGGTCTTTAAACCGAACCAATAGCCGGCGCCCACCCGGAGTCCCAAAACCAGCACGAGCGAAAAAACAGCAATGGAGAAGAACCTTTTCACTTCGCCCTCCCTTCGATTTGTTGACCAAAAGGATTTTCCCAATCGTGCGCATCGCAAAGCATCGAGTCCGCAACCGGGAGAAGGAGCCTCTTGCTCACCTTACATGATTCGGAGAATCACCACAAAGGACGAAATGGGGCGTCAATACAAATAGGAGGCCCGGACGATCATGCGCCGTCCCGTCGGGGCCAATCCGCTGTTTGCATCCCTTCGGTTCTGCCACGGCCTCTTAATAATCAGACCGTATGGGGTAACTGCAATTGACGCAGCAAGTGTAAACGAAGGAAAGAAAGGTGTCGCACAACCGGTAATGGTTCCTTGACGGAGGTTTACGTATTGCTGTAGATTTCACACTGAAAGGTGATCCATTTAGGGCAAACCTTTTGTATTTTACCGGATCGAGATCTCGCAACTCTATTTATGGAGGATCGTATGAAGAAATCCATCGTTGCGGTTCTGTCGGTGGCTATGGTGTTGGGCGCGCATCTCCTGGAGGGACAGCTCTGCGCCCAGGAAAAAGCCTTTCCCACGCGACAGCTTACCTACATGGTCTGCTTCGACCCCGGGGGTCAGTCCGATCGTGGCGCGCGGCTCTACCAGCCCCATCTTGACAAGATCCTCGGCCAGAAGGTGATTATTGACTACAAGGTGGGCGGCGGCGGTGCGTTGGGCTGGCGGGAGCTCACTCGCGCCAAGCCGGACGGCTACACGTTTGCGGGATTCAACGTCCCCCACATCATCTTGCAGCCCCTGCAGCAGGACGTGGGGTATCAGACCGACCAGATCGTGCCGGTCATGATCTTCCAGCGCACGCCATTGGGGCTTGCGGTTCTCAACACCAGCCCCATCAAGACGCTGCAGGACTTCATCGAATATGCCAAGAAGGACCCGGGCGCCGTATCGGTGGGCGGGTCGGGCTCATTCTCGGGATATCACATGGCCACCCTGCGGCTTGAAAAGCTGACGGGCACCAAGCTGACCTATGTGCCATTCACCGGATCTGCTCCCCAGATGACCGCCTTTTTGGGTGGTCACGTCACGGCTGTTTTCGGGGCCTCGGACGATCTTACCATCCATCGCGACAAGCTTCGCGTCATCGGGTTTGCCATGACCGAGCGCTTCCCCGGCTACCCGGACGTGCCGACCCTCAAGGAGCAGGGGGTTGACATGGCGGAGGCCGTGGATCGGGGGGTTGCCGTACCGCCCGGAACGCCGGCGCCCATCATCAAGAAACTGGAGACCGCCTTCCTTGAAGTCGCCAACATGCCCGAGGTCCAGGCCGAAATGCGTAACCAGGGCTTTCTGCCGATGGCCATGGGGTACGAGGAAAGCGTGGCATACGTGGCGAAGATGACCGCGATCTACAAGGAATTGGCCGCCGGCCTCAAGAAGTGATCGATCCGTGAACCGCCGGGCCGAAGCCACGGGCCCTCAGCGGCAGTTCAGCACTCTCTTTCAGAAATGTGTCGGGAGTCTGGGTGAAAACACAACGATCTGCGGATTTTGTGAGCGGCTGTTTTCTGATCCTTCTCGGCATTTTGGTGCTTATCGCGGCATCCCAGATCCGGGGCGGCATGGAAGAACGGCTGCCTCCCCGCACCTTGCCGTATACCGTGGGTCTGACGATACTGGCCGGCGGGGTCGTGTTGGCCCTGAAGTCATGGCGGTTTACGGGGCAGGATGTGCCGCTCAAGTGGCCGGACCGTGGGGCCATGATCCGCATAACGATTTGTCTGCTGGCCGTCGTCGTTTTCATTTTGGTGATGACGCCCCTTGGGTTCCCCCTCAGCTCAGGACTCTACATAACCTTCAGCACCTGGTATCTGAAGCGCTCTGCGCTTTGGACGGCCCTCATCAGCGGCACGATGACGGGGGTTCTCTCCTACTACGTTTTCGGAAAGCTGCTCGAGCTCTCCTTGCCCATGGGGACGATCTTTTTCGAATAGGAGGCGGTCATGGGGTTTTCCTGGGACTATCTGATGCAGGGGTTTGCCATCGCCCTGACGTGGCAAAATTTGTTCTGGGCCCTGGTCGGAAGCCTCATCGGCACCCTGGTCGGGGTGCTTCCCGGAATCGGGCCTTCCTCGGGCATCGCCATCCTGCTGCCGCTGACGACTTTCCTGCCGCCCACTCCAGCCATCATCATGATGGCGGCCATCTATTACGGGGCCATGTATGGGGATCGACCACGGCCATTGTCGTGAACATTCCCGGTGAGGCATCTTCCGTACCCACGGCGCTGGACGGTTATGAAATGGCCAAACAGGGGAATGCCGGACCGGCCCTTGCCATGGCCGCCATATCGTCTTTCGTGGCGGGCACGCTGAGCCTCGTCGGGCTGACCTTCTTTGCGCCTTTGTGCGCGGGCTTCGCCCTGGCGTTCGGCCCTCCCGAGTATTTCGCCCTGATGCTGATGGGCCTCTCCCTCGTGATCAGCCTCTCCGGCCGAGCTCTTCTCAAGGGTGTGATCTCCATGGCCGTGGGGCTCCTGGCGGCACTCATCGGCCAGAACCCCTTGACCGGGGCTGCACGGCTGACTTTCGGTTCCTTTGATCTCATGGCCGGCATCAATTTCATCAGCGTGATTGTGGGGGTTTTCGCCATCAGCGAGGTCATGATCAACATCGAAGCCGAGGCCGGTGCCATCAGCTTGGCCGGCATCAAAAACCTCATGCCCACGTGGGCCGATATCAAACGATGCACCGGCCCCATGCTCCGCTCTACGGGTGTGGGGTTTTTTCTGGGACTGCTGCCCGGCTGCGCCCCTTCGGTGACGACCTTCGTGGCCTACGACCTCGAGAAACGGATCGCCAAGGACCCGGATCGGTTCGGCAAGGGAGCGATCGAAGGCGTGGCCGCGCCGGAAGGTGCCAATAACGCCACGTCCACTGCCGGTTTCGTGCCGCTCTTCTCCTTCGGCTTGCCGACCGCGCCCTCGATGGCGGTGCTTCTGGGGGGCTTGATGATGTACGGCCTGCAGCCGGGCCCCATGCTCTTTAAGACCAACCCCCAATTCGTGTGGGCGGTCATCGCCAGCATGTATATCGGCAACGTCATGCTCCTGGTGCTCAATCTGCCCCTGGTGGGTATCTGGGCTCGGATTGCCATCGTCCCGTTCCCGATCCTGGCACCGATCATCATCTTCTGTTCCGTGCTCGGAACGTACAGTATCCGTTTTATTGTTTTTGATGTCTGGGTGATGCTGGTTTTCGGAGTGATCGGCTACTTCATGCGCAAACTGGGGTTCCCGATCGCGCCTCTGGTCTTGGCGTCGGTCCTGGCCCAAATGTTGGAGACATCTCTGCAGCAGGCCCTGCTGATTTCCCAAGGGTCTCCCTCGATTTTCTTCACCCGCCCGATTTCCCTTGCCTTCATGATCCTATCGATCATCTCCATATTATGGGGGCTATGGGTCCAGTTGAAGAAGAAGGACCGAGTGGTCGTGGAAGAAGCCGATGAGTGAAACCGGGGTGCCCCATCGATGGTTGCAGGCCCTTGAGCCGCCCAAGCATTCATGACTTTCCCTTTCCTTTGGCGAATCCAAGAAGCAAATGGCTGCGTGGGCATTTCGACTTCTTGAAACTGAGGATCTTTCCCTGTTGCCGTGCGTGGTGTAACAAAGAGGAAGCCTTCTGAATGGTCGTCAAACTCAATAGAGACAATTCACCGCTGGGATTTTTATTCTTTGGAGGGAAAAGATGGTGCATCTGCTGAAGGCGTGTCCTGTGATTGTTGAGATACCCGTGGCGTGGGGAGAGATGGATGCTCTCCGGCATGTGAACAATGTTGCCTATTTTCGGTATTTTGAAAATGCCCGAATTGCCTATTTTGAAAAGATCGGATTCTGGGATTTCATGAAAACCAGCGGAATCGGCCCGATTCTAGCCTCAACGAAGTGCAAATTCATTGCAGCGCTGTCCTTTCCCGATACCGTTCTGGTCGGCACGAGAACATCCGAAATCAAAGAAGACCGATTCATTATGGAATATTGTCTGGTCAGCCGACGCCTCCAAAGAGTTGCCGCCAAGGGTGAGGCAGTCCTTGTGACCTATAATTACCACGAGAAGAAGAAGGCGCCAATTCCTGAAGAGCTGCGAAAAATCATATCCGGGATTGAAAATTCGGTAGAGGTGATCAAATAGGGGTCCCTTTTGAATTCGGGGTAGAGGATGGCAAGAGGCGAAATTCAGGAGATGGAGGATTAATGCGAGGCTATCGGCTGCTGGCGGGCGGAGCGGAGTTCGGCGGCCGCATGGCGGAACCGGATGTGCGTGCTTTGCAGCTTGCCGGTGGCTTTGATGCTCAGGTGAGTATCATTCCCGCGGCGGCGGCCCCTGACGGCAATCACCGGCGCGCTGGTGGAAACGGGTGTTCGCTGGTTTCAGCAGTTGGGCGCAACACGCGTGCAGTGGTTGCCGATTGTCGACCAGCCCTCCGCCAATCAGACCGCTATTGCCGAGGGGTTGAGGCGTTCGCGAATGGTTTATCTTCTCGGCGGTTTTCCCCATTATCTTGCGCAAACCCTGAGGGGTAGCACGGGGTGGCAGGCCATCCTTGAAGCCTACCGCGAGGGCGCCGTTGTCGGGGGAAGCAGCGCCGGGGCAATGGTTTTGTGCCGGTACTACTATGATCCTGCAACAGGAAACATTAACAAGGGCTTGAACCTGGTTTCCAAAACCTGCATTATCCCGCATCATGATACCTTTGGCAAAGGTTGGGCCTCTGAGTTGATCCGCCTGCTGCCCCGGGATGTGATTATCGGGATTGACGAAGAGACCGCAATGATTGACGATGGTTCCGATGACAATTGGATCGTCTACGGAAGAGGCGCCGTCAGTCTCTACCGTGGCGGAGAAATCAGTATCTTTCATTCCGGGGAACCCCTTTCTCTGAGGGGAAGGCTGATCTCCGAGTGGTGACTTCCGATTTCTTCAGTAATCATACATAAGGTTGAATCCGTCTATGGCAAGAGCGATGACCACCCGAAAGCGGATCATGCTGGTTCTATTTATCATTATTTCGTGCATTGGCATTGATCAGCTCACCAAGGAGATAGCACGGTCGTATTTGCCGAGAACCAGGGTGTTATCGTTTGTCGGCGATGTGCTCAGGTTTGATTACACCGAGAACCGGGGCGGAGTTCTCAGCTTTGAGTACTGCCTGCCGGAAAACTGGCGCGGGTCCGTCTTGACCCTTGCGGTTGTTGCGTTCCTGGGGCTGCTCATCCTTTTTCTGATATTCACCTCGGGGCTGAAGCCTGCCACGGTCATCGCGCTGTCCCTCGTTTGCGGCGGCGCTCTCAGCAACCTGCTCGACCGCATTGCCGTTGACGGCTATGTGGTCGACTTCTTGAGTGTCGGCTGGGGCGGATTTCGCAGTGCCATCTTCAA
Source organism: uncultured delta proteobacterium (assembly GCA_963844985.1). GTDB lineage: Bacteria > Desulfobacterota > Syntrophobacteria > Syntrophobacterales > Syntrophobacteraceae > JADGQM01. Next base: position 152,388 of record CAWJQV010000031.1, on the reverse strand, counting down.
TGTGGCTGATGCTGCAATCACCATTGGAACCGGGCTTTTTTTGGTCGGCTTCTTATGGAGTTTCCGGCCGTCGCCTGGGCAGCGTCCCATCCAGTCGGGTTGCTGACGTTCAAGGTCGATGGTTGACTGATTGGAAAGGCGGTTATTCGGTTATGGCTCATCACCACATCCAGTCCGGTTACTCTCGATTAGTGGCCAGGTTGAACCGTTTTCCGCAGGGTGCTCCTCCTTCCGAGCTTTTATTCCATATCCTGAAAATGCTTTTCAGTGAGAAAGAGGCCCAGCAGGTCTCGCTTTTGCCGATCAGGCCCTTTACCGCAAAAAAAGCGAGCCATGCCTGGAAAATGGACCTTGCCGACGCTCAAAAGGTCTTGGATGACCTGGCAGGGAGGGCCATTCTCCTTGACATGGAACAAAACGGGGAGTCTTTTTACGTGCTTCCACCTCCCATGGCGGGTTTTTTTGAGTTTTCCCTGATGCGACTGCGGGACGACCTCGATCAGAAGGTCTTGAGCGAACTCTTCTACCAGTATTTGAATGTGGAAGAAGAATTTATTAAGGCCCTGTTTACGCGGGGCGAGACCCAATTGGGGCGCACCTTCGTTCACGAACCGGCTTTGTCCCTGGAAAACGCCCTGCACGTTCTGAGTTACGAGCGCGCCACGGAAGTCATTAGAGGCGCCTCTTCCCGCGGGATCAGCATCTGTTACTGCCGCCATAAAATGCATCACCTGGATCGAGCCTGTAAAGCCCCCATGGAGATCTGTATGACCTTCGACACAACGGCGGCGTCGCTGATCAAGCACGGCTTCGCCCGGCAGGTGGATGCGATGGAAGGGATCGACCTCCTGCAGTTGGCTTATGAAAACAGGCTGGTCCAGTTCGGTGAAAATGTGAGGGAGCAGGTGAATTTTATCTGCAACTGCTGCGGGTGCTGCTGCGAGGCTATGATTGCCGCCCGGCGCTTTGCCGTCCTGCACCCGGTTCATACCACCAATTTTATTCCTGAAGTGGATGAAACCCGATGCAATGGCTGTGGAAAGTGTGTGATGGCCTGTCCCGTGGAAGCCATGACCCTGGTCTCGAGCAACGATCCGCATCGGGAAAAGGCCAAAAAAGCAAAACTCGAAGGAGACATCTGTCTGGGATGCGGCATCTGTGTCCGGGCCTGCCCGAAGGAGTGTCGTTTTTCTCAAATCTCGACCCAAGCGGGTGATTACGCCCCTCAATGGCGTGCATAAAGTGGTCGTGATGGCCATCGAGCGCGGCCAGTTGCAGCACCTCATTTTCGATAATCAAGTGCTGTGGAGCCATCGAGCCATGGCCGGGGTGCTGGGTGTCATTTTGAGGCTGCCGCCCATCAAGCAGGCCCTCGCCAGTGAGCAGGTGAAGTCACGCTATCTTGAAGCCCTGATCAACCGTGTGCAAGAGGGGTCCGGGGGAGCGACGAAAAATGGCCGATGAGGATAAGACCAGAAAGCAGCTGATCGAGGAGTTGCGTGCCTTGCGGTTGCAGGCTGCCGCCCTGGGCCGAGTCGGAACTGGAACTCAGGCAGGTCCGGGAAACCCTGGACAAGCAACTGAACTTTTTCCAGATCCTTATGGATACGATTCCCAATCCCATTTTTTTCAAGAGTGTGGAAGGGCTCTACCTGGGCTGCAATAAGGCCTTTGAAGCGTTCCTTGGTCTGGATAGGTCTGAAATCGTTGGAAAATCGGTTTACGACCTGGCCCCCAAGGAGCTTGCCGACCATTACTGGGAAGCGGATTCGGAATTGTTCGCCAGGCGCGGTGTCCAGGTTTATGAATCCTCGGTACAGTCAACATCGGGCGAAAGACACGACGTCGTTTTCCACAAAGCTACTTTTTCGGGCCTGGATGGGACGGCTGGCCGGCCTGGTGGGGGTAATCCTCGACATTACCGACCGAAAACAGGCGGAAAGGGCCTTGCGGGAAAGCGAGGAGCGTTTCCGGGCCATATTCGATTCCGTTGGTGAAGCCATTTTCATTCATGATTTGAACACCGGCGAAATCCTCGACGTCAATCGCAAGACCTGTGAGGTTTACGGCTACACCCCCGAGGAAATCAAGCAGTGCACGGTCGAGGATTTGAGCCTCGGGGAGCCGCCTTATACCCAGGAATATGCCTTGGCCCGCCTCAAGAAGGCTGCGGGGGGGAGCCGCAGGTTTTCGAGTGGAGGGCAAAAACCCGAAGCGGGTCCTTGTTTTGGATCGAAATAAGCATCAGGCGCGCGGTGATCGGCAAGCGGGAGTTGCTGTTGGTTACGGGGCGCGACATCACCGAGCGTAAAGCGGCCGAGGACGCTCTGAGAGAGAGCGAAGGGAGTTATCGGGAGTTGTTCAACACGGTGCCGGACGCCATCCTCCTTTCGGATGCCGAAACCGGGGAGTTTGTCGATACCAACGAGAGCTCCCTTCAGCTCTACGGCTACACCCGCGATGAGCTGCTCAAATTGAAACACGAAGACATCAGCGCCGAACCGGAAAGTTCCGCCGCCTCGATCAAGGAAACGCCGGCCGGCAATCGCCTCATGGTGCCTCTGCGTTATCACCGTAAAAAGGATGGCACCGTGTTTCCGGTGGAAATATCCACCAGCAGCTTCATCATGCGCGGACGCAGGGTCCTGTGCGGGGTCATCAGAGATGTTACCGAACGCAGGCAGGTCGAGGAGGAATTGCACAATTATCGTCGCCACCTCGAGGACTTGGTCGCCGAGCGGACCGCCGAGCTGGCCAGGGCGAATGCCCGACTCACCCGCGAGATCGAGGAGCGCAAACGGGCGGAAGCGTCCTTGCAGGAAGCATCCAAACAGCTCAAATTTTTCGCGTACTCGGTGGCTCACGATCTCAAAAGCCCGGCTATCGGGATTTACGGGCTCACCAAGCGGCTGAGCAAGCAGGCCAAGGACGTTCTTGATGAAAAGAGCAGGAGCTATTGCGAGCAGATTTTGAGGGCCTCGGAGCACATTGCCGCGCTGGTCGAGAAAATCAATGTCTATATAGCGACGAAGGAAGCCCGCCTGTCGATCGAAAGGTCAACATGAAAGAAATTTTCCAGATGCTCAGAGAGGAATTCTCGACCCAGCTCAGTATTCGCAATATCGAATTGGCGGAGTACGAGGAAGCGCTGGAAATAAGGGCTGATCGGCTCTCCATCCTGAGGGTGTTTAGAAATCTGCTGGACAACTCCTTGAAATATGGCGGTGAGCAGTTGAGCAGAATCTGGGTCGGGCATGAGAACCAGGAGGATTTCCATGTCCTGTCGCTTTGTGATAACGGTAAGGGGTTGCGAGAGGAAGATGCGGAGAGGATCTTCCAGCCTTTCGAACGGAATGAAACCTCCAGGGGAGTTGAAGGCGCCGGGTTGGGGCTCACCATAGTGAAAGAAATAGCTGAACAGCATGGCGGGAAGGTATGGGTAAAGCCTTTAACGAAAAAGGGGGCCGCATTCTTTATATCCATTTCAAAGGACCTCTGAGTAATTGCCGCACGGCGGCTCATATCACTTCCCGCACTTCATGGGCTTGGCTTCCACATTCGTTCTATGATCCGGATATGCCAGTGAGTTTCACGGGATTCCGGCCGGGGCCGTGTCTGATGAGTTCCCGGAACGGTACCGGCGGGAATCCGCAAGTTTCAGGCAGGTATGAAGGGCCCAGACTCATCAAATGTCAATGATTCAGGGAAGATCTCCCCAGGTGCTCTGCAAGCTCCTCGGCAGTGGTGAAGAGGACCCCGTGCAGCCCCAGTCTTTGAGCCGCCAGGACATGCTCGATGGTGTCGTCAATGAACACCGCTTCTTCGGGTTTGACCTTCAGCCGTTCCAGAACTGCCTTATAGGCCGCCGCATCGGGTTTAACCAGGCCCTCATCGCCGGAGCAGAATACGACGTCGAACAATTCGCGTATTCCCCAGTCGCGGAGCCATTGGTCAAGGCCGGGGGGGTTGTTGGAAAGCACGGCCATTTGGTGGCGGCCCCGGAAGCGGCGCAGCAGATTCACCACGTCATGGTTTATCGCCTCACCAGCATGGTAGCGCCGACGAAAGGCGTCGATTGCAGCGGGAGTATGGAGTCCAAGCTGAGGCCCGACTGCCTGCCAGAAATCCTCTAACGTTTTACGACCCAGCAGGGCATCCTGCCATGCCTGACTGTCGAACATGACGGTGTTGATGGTGTCGGGTTTCAATCCCAAATCATCCTCATAGCTCCGGAACAAGGACGGCGGTTTTTGCCGGGAGATAACCCGGCCGAAATCAATGATGATGGCTTTGATCATGGGGCCTCACCGGGGTGATTTTCAGGTGATTGACGGTCTCGTTGTGTTTTCCAGAGATGTCATATTATACTTTCTTCGCTATCTTCTGAATGGTAAACATTCTTGCTCCGTTATCCGGTAAATGGGTGCGGGACGACGGGCGAACTGCCGGCATTGTCCGGCAGGACGAAAAAAGGACTTCTGTTTTCTGAGGAACGCAGCATGGCGCCACGAAAGGGTATTATCGCGCTCATGGGATCCGGGGAACTGACCGCGACCATGGTTGAAGTCCACAAAGAACTTCTGGCGCGGCTTTCCACTCCTTCGCGAGCGGTTTTTCTCGACACCCCGGCCGGTTTCCAGCTCAATGCAGACCAGTTGGCACAAAAAGCCTTGGAATATTTTCGGGACCGCATTCAGCAACCGATGGCCGTGGCCTCTTTTAAGGCAAAGGAGGAGATCACGCCTTACGAAACCGAGCAGGCCTTTCGTACCCTCAGGGAAGCCAATTATGTCCTCATCGGCCCCGGGAGCCCCACCTATGCCGTGCGTAACTGGCGGGACACTCTCATTCCTGAAATCCTTACAAAAATGGTGGAAAAGGGCGGATGCCTGGTTGCGGCAAGCGCCGCCGCCCTTACCATAGGAGGCGCTACGCTTCCGGTATATGAAATTTACAAAGTCGGTGAGGACTTGCATTGGGTTGAGGGAATAAACGTTCTTGGACACTTTGGCTGCAACCTTGCGGTGATACCGCACTGGAACAATGCCGAGGGCGGCACCCACGATACACGATTCTGTTACATGGGCGAGGCGCGCTTTGAAAGGCTGCAGTCTCTTTTGCCGGCGGACATGGCGATTCTTGGCTTGGATGAACATACTGCCTGTCTCATGGATTTTGAAGCCCAAGAAGCGGTCATCAAAGGAATCGGTCGGGTGACCTTGCGACGCCGGGGGGCGGAAATCACCTTTGCAAAGGGGGAACGCTTCCCCCTGGATCTTTTGCGCGAGGGGGGAAATCATCGGGAATGGAAAGCGAACCGTGCTCAACCACCGCCCGTGGCCCTGCCCGAAGGGAGTCGAGAGGAATCCTTCTGGGATCGCATCCATGTCTTCGAAGCTGCGTTCCATGGCGGTCTTGAGGAGCACGAGCCGAGAGCCATGACGAACGCGCTCTTGGAACTGGATCGCACGATCTGGGAGGCCCATGAGGACCTGGAAAGCACGGAATTCATTTCCCAAGCCAGGGAAGTATTGCGGGAAATGATCGTTCTTCTCGGAGTCGAACTCGGTTCTGCTCCCCGGGATGAAACCTCCTGTTTGAACCCTCTGGTCATGGCAATGATCGAGTTGCGAAAACGCTTTCGAGAGGAAAAGAAGTGGCCGGAAGCCGATGCGGTTCGCGAAAGCCTGCAGCGCGCTAATATCATCGTCGAGGATACCAAGGATGGTTCCAAGTGGCGATTGGGGTCTCGAGAAAAGGACAAGTGAGCTTCGCAGAGGGCGCATTTGTGCGCCGGAGGACAGAAGGATTCCTGAAGAAGTCAAAGAAGCCGCGGAAGCGAGACCCGGGATACGATGCTAATGCCCTCTGAAAAGACATATACCGCCACGGCCGAGTCTTTCGAAAGTCTTGCCACGTTTTGGCTTGACCCCGGAAGTTCCCTGGCCTGGAATTGCCTCTTTGCGTTGCCCGCCTGGTTGAAGGTTTGGTGGGATTTTTTCGGAGATGGCTACACGCCCTGCCTTTGCTGTATCCGGCAGGACCAAGCGCCGATTGGGATTGCCCCGTTGATGCGGCGAGGCGACGGAATGAGCTTCATGGGCAGTCCGGATGTGTGTGATTATCTTGATTTCATTGTGGTGTCGGGGAAAGAGGAGGAGTTCTTTCGGCATCTCATTGAGCACCTGAGGCAGTGTGGTGTGACTCATCTGGATTTGGGACCCGTACGCGAGGATGCCACCGTACTCACTGCCCTCGGCCGGGTGGCGAAGGGCCTGGGATGCCGGTTTTCATGCCGACAGGAGGATGTTTCGCTGGAACTGGGTCTCCCGCCGACCTGGGAGGGATTCCTGCTCGGGGCTGACCGGGAAAGAGCGCCATGAGATCCGTCGCAAGCTCAGACGTTTGGATGAAGCCGTCGACGTCCAATTTCGGATGCTTGAGGAGACACAAGCGATCGGAAGGGAAATGGACTCTTTTCTCACGCTCTTCCGATCGAGCAGGCCGGAAAAGGCGGTCTTTATGACCACTCGCATGGCTGAGTTCTTTCAAACACTCGCCGAAGTCATGGCAAACCTGAAAATTCTGAAGCTCTCCTTTCTCGATCTGGATGGCATACCGGCGGCTGCGGTGCTTTGTTTTGATTACCAGTCGACGGTATATCTCTACAATAGCGGGTATGATCCGCGGTTTCGGGCGCTCAGTGCGGGCTTGCTCTGCAAGGTCTTCAGCATTCGAGAGAGCATCCAAAGACGCCGCGAGAAATACGATTTTCTGAAAGGTGCCGAGACATACAAGTATCGCCTGGGGGGAAAAGTCGTCCCCTTGTTTCGTTGTCTGGTCGAGATGCCGTGATTAGCTTGCCTCTTGAGGGCGAAACGGGACGTATTGTGGCCGGTGGATCTCCTCAGTTGCTGGCTGCGGGTATCGATGAGTTCATGGTGAATTCAGCTGCCGGAAAGCTGTCGGCGACTGCGGTTCGCGGATCGGTCTTGAAATTCGGGTGGGACACGGTGGCTTCGGCAATCGTTGACGAGTATGCGGCCCTGCTGCGGAATATCACGGAGTGCAGGTTCGCCGCGAGGCCGGACGGGTGTCCCTTTTGGATACCTCCTGCTGCTGATCGTTTCTGCTCGGAAGGGCCGCTCCGGGGCGAGTTTTTGCCGCAGTGATCCGAGTGCCCGACAATGAAGAAGCGGGCTGCTGCCTGCCTATTGCTGTTTAAAGACCGTCTAAAAACAGGTCTTTCAGATCCTTGGGTCGGGTGTGAGAGACTTGACTTTGGACGACTCCTTACTGCTTGCAGTTCAGAACTGGAGTTCAGTTTGACGAAGATGAATGGCATTGATGCAATGGTCATTGCACCTCATCCCGATGACGCCGAATTCGGTGTGGCGGGAACGGTAGCGCGGTGGACGCGGGGAGGGAAGCGGGTCGTTTACGTGATCTGTACCAGTGGCGAAAAAGGGACCAGCGACCGCACCGCAAAACCCGAACAATTGGCGGCCGTCCGCCAAGAAGAGCAGCGGGCTGCCGCTGATGTCCTGGGAGTGAGCGACGTCTTGTTCCTGGGATACCCTGATCAGGGTCTCGAAGACACTCCTGCCTTCCGCAAGGACATTGTCCGTATGATCCGCACTTACCGGCCGGGAATTGTTGCGACCGCAGATCCCTACCGCCGCTACATCTGGCATCGCGATCATCGTATCACCGGCCAGGTGGTCCTCGATGCGGTTTATCCATTTGCCCGCGATCACTTGGCCTACCCTGACCTGCTGGAGGAAGGGCTGGAACCCCATAAAGTCCAGACGGTACTCTTCTGGGGTGCCGATGATATCAACTATCGCTCCGATATCACGGACACCTTTGACCTCAAATTGGCAGCCCTGCTCTGTCACGAAAGCCAGGTCAAGGGATTCATCTCTCCCGACATTGGAAATTGGCTGAGAACCCGCTGCCGGGCGATGGCCGAAGGCGAGGACTTCGAACTGGCCGAGGGTTTCCATCAGGTGGAAATCACCTGGTAGGTTGCAGTCAGGGCTGGGCCGACGAGGCATTGACAACCGGTGGCTCGATAATTCGGTCCCGTCGCCGGTCGGTAGAAGCGAGGTGCCGGTTATGGACAGCCCAACCTCCCCCCATTGGAAAAGGCCGACTTCGGAACGCCACCAGGAGCTGAGGAAAGAACTTGCGCCCACTCCTGCAGGTCACCGATCACGACAATTCCCACAGCACGTCACCGCAAAGATCCGGTGGCTGCGGTCGCGCGGAAAAAGCCTGGAATGCCTGTTTTTCTTTCCCCAGGATGGTTCCTTGACCGTGGCCGGGGAGGACCATGGTTTCATCGGGCAAGGTGAGAATCTTCCGGGTAATGGATTCAAGGATCTGCCTTAAGTCCTCGGGTGATCGGGTGTGGCCCGGGCCCCCGGGAAACAGGGTGTCTCCCGCGATCAGGTGGCCGTCGACAAGAAAACACAAACTGCCCGGTGTGTGCCCCGGCGTATGCATTACCTGCAATTGCAGGATGCCACAAAAGACGATCTCCCCGTCCTGAAGAAAAACATCGGCCGGCAGGGGCAGGGCGGAGGCATCCGCCCGGTGAACAGCTACCGGAACGTTCAGGAAGGACTTCAGCTCGGGAAGTCCTGCCACATGATCCACGTGACCGTGGGTAATCAGAATGTGCTGGGGATGATGACCTTTCAGCCTTGCCATAACCTTCGCGGCCTCACCCGGGGCATCAATCACGACGCAGGCACCGGTGCTTCCTGCAAATCAGGAGGTAAGAATTGGTTCCATACGGCCCCAGTTCCAGCCGCTCGATACCAACCCTGCTGTTGCCCACAATGCTGTTCATTTTCTTCTTATCCCGTTTGGCCAAGTATACATCAAGGGTCTGCCATTTTCAGATTTCCAACCAACCATCCACCTGCGGCACCGCAAACGATGAAAAAGTTGCTTTCTTGGTTGCTTGGCACTTTTCTGACCACTGATCACTGACCACTACTTCCCGGGTAAAGCGGCAGCCGGCGGTCGGGAGCCGGAATTAAGGCGCTTCTTCAATCTGGGAAATAAATTGAGGTCTGTGTGCGGCAAGAAAAGCGCGGCGACATAATGGCTCATATACGAGGGGGTCTCCGAGAGCTCAAAGTTAGTCATTTTTTTCATGGCCTTCACCACGTCTTTTCTGATTTGGTTCGTCAGGCAACAAATTCTGGCGCCCATCAACGATCCGTTCCCGATATACGTGATTTTTTCAGGATCTATTTCAGGAAGCAAGCCGATGGTCATCGCCTGTTCGATATCCACATGGCTTCCAAAGCCTCCGGCCAGGATGATCCGGTCAAGCTGGGAAATGCTCAATCCGACTTCGTCGAGCAGGGTCTGGCAGCCGCTGTAAATGGCGCCTTTTGCGCGAATCAGGTTGGCGATATCGACTTCCGTCAATACGATATCCCTTTCAATTTGTGTTTCGTTCTTCCACGCGAGTACGTATTCACCTATCCCATCTATCTGGCGAATTCGATTCGACTTGAGGTCAGGATTAAATTTTCCTGTACTATTGATGATGCCCATTTCAAACATGTTTGCTACGATATTGATCAATCCTGAACCGCATATACCTTTCGGTCTCACATTTCCGATCGTCATATTCATCGGTTCAAGCGTATAGGGGTCGATGGAAAAATATTCGATAGCGCCTTGGGTAGCCCGCATCCCGAACTGAATCCCGGCCCCTTCAAAGGCCGGCCCTGCGGAACAGGCGGCACAGGCGAGCCAGTCTTTGTTTCCGATAACGATCTCAGCGTTGGTGCCAATATCGATATAGAGTGTCAGAAGGTCTGAGAGGTAAATGCCTGAACCCATTACTCCTGCAACAATATCGCCTCCGACAAAACTCGAAACATTAGGATATACCAGGGCCGTTGTGTGATCCGCAAGGTCGATGCCCAAATCCACCGCTTGGATCAATGGGTAAAGTGTCGATGCCGGGACATAGGGTGAACGCCGGATGTGCCGGGGGTCCACTTTTAGCAGAATCTGGGTCATGGTAGTATTCCCGGCCGAGGTGATCGAAGACACTTCGTCGCGACTAATGCCCGATTCTTTAATGATCTTATGGATAATGCCGTTGATAGTCTGAGTGACTGTTTCATGCAGTTTATCCAGACCGCCGGGTTTTTCCGCAAACATGATCCTGGTGATAACATCTTCCCCGTAACTGATCTGGCCGTTAAAATCGCCATACTCGGCCAGAATGTCTCCGGTGATCAGATCGATCAGTTGACCGTAAACGGTTGTGGTGCCGATGTCGATGGCTATGGCAAAGTTTCTGTCGGTGGTATCGCCGGGTTGGATATTGATGATTTGGGTCTTTCCTCCATCCACTACAGGCCTTGCCAAGGTTACCGTGGTCTTGAAATTGGCCTGCCTCAGGATTCCGGGAAGCTTGCGGATAACGGGAAGGGAGACGACCAGTCGATGTTCCCGATAACGCATTTTCAAAAAACTGATCAGACGGCTGGTATCGGCAAGATTATCCTGATGCGAAGGCTCCGGAAGGTCCAGGTATCTTTTTTCAACCGGTGGTATAAAAAGGCCTCTATCTTTTAAATCCTCAAGATTGAGTTGTTGGATTCGGGCGGTTTTCCTGATGGAAGTGTATTTGTTTAGAACGCTTGGGTCGACCTCCGATTCCACGGGAATGCGCACCGCTAAATCGCTCTTTATGCGGGACAGGCAGGCGAGACGATAGCCCTCTTCCACGTCCTCCGCGCTCAGTTTTTCGGAGATCCCTCCTTCAACCTCACCGCTTTCAATGATTACCCGGCACTTACCGCACTGGCCTTCCCCGCCGCAGGAAGCATTCACATGAACACCGGCTTCCATCGCAGCGCGGATAAGGCTTTCGCCATCGGCAAAGCTGATCTCTTTGTTATGTGGCAAGAACGTTATTCTATGCGTTATCATGGCAATCTCCCTTGAACCGCGAATGACAACAGGGCATCCGGAGATGAAAGACTCAATACTGCCAGAAGGCCATTTTCTTGGTCTTCAAGGTTCGTCATCGAGAGCTGAGAATCATCGTGCGATGAGGATGATGAAAACCCGCTTGGTGAATTATTACGATATGGAGATGTGATGAACCTGTCAAGCAGGAGATTTGGCGTCAAACCGGGTCGCTGCCGGGTTTGATGGGACAGGATCGGATTTCTTGGTTGATCGAAGACCGCAAACCCGCTCATGAGGAGAAAACCCGGGGAGGAGCATGATGAAAAAGTCCCGAAGTCTGTTGATAGCGAATTTGGTCCTGGTCGCGGCGATCTTTTGTCTCGCTGCATCTGCGCCTGCAGAGGACAAGCGCATCACCAAGGAAGGAATGAAGCCCACGATCGGCAGTCCGGATCTCATCTTCATCGATGTTCGGAGTCCGGTTGAGTGCCCATGATCCAACCGAGAACAAGTAGCCTTCTTTTCTCGATCGGGTGTCAGTGGGGGACCCTGCCGAAGTGGGAATTTCCCGTTCGACCGAGTGTCATAAGCAGGTTGGAGCAACAGTCCGTTCTGTGCGGGCGGGGTTGAACCCCGCCCTTTGCCCACCCCACTGAGTAACCGTTTTAAAGGGAGCGCTTAGCGCCCGTCTGGGGGCGCACTGTCTGGCGATCGCGCCACGAGGTGTTAGCTTGATTCGAAATTTTTGACGAACTGACCGATCTGAACTCCCAGGTAGATGCATTGCACTCCGTCAAGACAGGCTTCCGCGTCCTTCCTCTCGAGATGGGTGGTCAATTCGTGCTTACCTTTAGACAGTTGAACAATCCAGGCGTCTTTCTTGTTGTCGAAGGATACCGAAAGATTAAGATCGTGCTTTCGGATTTCCGGATACATCTCGCTCAGTTTGGATGCCAGTGCTTTCTTATCGATATTCATGGCTTCTCCTTTCGCCTTACATGACGACCTGCTGTAATGACCGGTCAAGAAATAGCCGTGCCTTCAATATAAGACTTCCCGAAACGGTTTTCATCGCTGAGCGGAGCGGAAATGTTACTCCTTTTGGAATTCGTCCCTGGAAACCCCGCAGATCGGGCAGAGCCAGTCGTCGGGCAGGTCCTCGAATGCAGTCCCCGGGGCGACACCGTTGTCGGGATCACCTGCCGCCGGATCATAAACATAGTCGCAGATGGTGCAGGCATACCTGTCCATTCATTCAGCTCCTTTTCAAACGACACCCGCTCACTCTTCCCAGGCAATGCAATCTTCCGGGCAGGCGGTAATGGCCTCATCGATGCAGTCTTCGTCCCCTCCTTCAGGAAGGATAACCTGAGCCAGTTCACGCGCCTCATCCATTTCAAATACTTCCGGGCAGAGTTCAGCGCAACTGCCGCACCCGGTGCAACAATCCTCATCGAGAATTACCGTTCGTCCCATGCCCTTTTGCCTCCTCACCTGTGTCACCGGACCAAAAAGATCCGCTTGTCTCCAACGTCTCTTCCAGGCTTGCCACCGTCGGTTCGGCAAAAACGAGTTCACTCCCCGGTCAGATCGGCGGGGCAATGGTCACCAGCAGCCTGAGGTCGGTTTTTGCTTTCAGGCCGTGCGGTTCACTGATGTCGGAGATGAGCACATCCCCTGTCTTCGCCGGAAGCGAAATACCGTCTTTGCCCAGGAATTCCCCTTCTCCCTCGATGACCACCAGGCTCAGTTGTCCCTCAATGTCATGAGAGTGTACCGGCAGTTCCTGACCCGCCTTAAAGTTAAAATTCAGAATCTTAAAATAAGGGGAGTCGTGGATCAGGAGCCTCTTGAAGGCTTTCTCATTGAAATCGTTGGCGTCATACAGATTGATCTTTTTCATTGTTTTCTTCCTTTCTTTTGGTCCGCTGCAATAAGTTAGCAGCTCCCGGTTCGAAAAGGCAAGAATTCATTAACGACCCCATTTGTAACGATGTTAAGTTAATGCCGCTATGCCACCAGGGACGTTTCGCGACCGAGTCGTGAGAAGGTCCGCCAAGAGGGCATGCACCGGGACATCGCGGCAGAACTCTCTCCCGGGGGACCCGGCAGTCGGCGTTACCATCTGCCTTCCGTCCTCGTCCCCGCTGGCTTTCCCCTGCCGTCTGCCGTTGTTTGAGGAGGGCCTTCTCCTGGTTGCCGCCGGAAATCTTTTGACTTGCCCGGCTCTCTAAGATACTTTTCATAAATTTCAACAATCTGGAGATAGAAATTATGGACTTCAATATTGCTCGAAGCAGCCGAATGCATCGGCTGCCTCCTTATGTTTTTGCGCAAGTGAATGCCTTGAAGATGGAGCGGAGACGAGCGGGGGAGGACATTATCGACCTCGGAATGGGGAACCCCGACCTGGCGACGCCGAAACACATCATCGACAAGCTGGTGGAAGCAGTGCAGAAATCGCATAACCACCGCTACTCCGCGTCACGGGGCATAACCAGGCTCCGCGATGCGATCTCCGGCTGGTACAAGCGGCGCTATGATGTCGACCTCGATCCGGAAACCGAAGCCGTGGTGACCATCGGCGCCAAGGAAGGGCTGTCCCACCTGGTGCTGGTCTTAGTCAGCCCGGGGGACGTGGTTTTTGCTCCCAATCCGACCTATCCCATTCATCCCTATTCGGCGATCATCGCGGGGGGCGATGTGCGCTCCATTCCCATCGGCCCGGACCGGAATTTTCTGGAAGATCTGGAACATGCCACCAAACAGACCTGGCCCCGGCCCAAACTGCTGATCATCTCCTATCCCCACAATCCGACGACGACCGTGGTGGACTTGGATTTCTTCCGGAAGATTGTCGATTTTGCCAAGGAAAACGAGATGATGGTCATCCATGACCTCGCCTACGCCGACCTCACTTTCGACGGCTATCAAGCGCCGAGTTTTCTTCAGGCGCCCGGGGCTAAAGATGTCGGTGTGGAATTTTTCTCCATGTCCAAGAGTTACAGTATGGCAGGGTGGCGGGTGGGCTTCTGTGTCGGGAATGCGGAGATGGTGGCGGCCCTGACCCGCATCAAGAGTTATCTGGACTATGGAGTATTTCAGCCTATCCAGATCGCGGCCATTATCGCTCTTAACGAAGATCAATCGTGTGTCGATGAGATCGTCTCCATTTACCGATCTCGGCGCGATGTCCTCATTGATGGTTTGAACCGCATCGACTGGCCGATCGAGAAACCCAGGGGGACCATGTTTGTGTGGGCCCGTATCCCTGAGGCTTTCCGCAAAATGGGATCGGTAGGGTTTTCCAAGTACCTGGTGGAAGAGGGAAAGGTGGCGGTATCCCCGGGGTTGGGGTTTGGCGAGTATGGTGACGAATATGTGCGCTTTGCTCTGGTTGAGAACGAATTGCGCATAAGGCAGGCCATCCGTGGCATTCGGCGTGCCCTTCAGGAACAGTGATCTCTCTGGCTGGCGGCCGGCGGTTAGTAGTGCAACTGAGAACCGGGACCTGAGGACCCGGAACCGGGAACCGGCAACCAAGAAACGAAGAATGAAGGAATTGAGGACGAAATGAGTGCCATTGGGGTAGGACTGATTGGTTGGGGAACGGTGGGGTGCGGCGTAGTCGAGGTGCTCCGCCAGAATGCGGATGCCATCGAGGACCGCCTGGGGGTGCGCCTGGAGCTGAAGCGGGTTGCCGATATTGACCTGGAGCGCCCGCGGCCGGTTGCAGTGCCGCCCGAGAAGCTCACTGCTCGTGCCGAGGACGTCCTCAATGATCCCGACATCCAGATTGTGGTGGAATTAATGGGCGGGCTGGGTGCCGCCAAGAGATTCATCATCCAAGCTCTCGAGAACAAGAAACATGTGGTGACCGCCAACAAAGCGCTGCTCGCTCACGCCGGGAATGAACTCTTTGAGATTGCCGCGCGCAATGACCGTGCGATTGGGTTCGAAGCCGCCGTCGCCGGCGGTATCCCTTTCATCAAATCGCTTCGCGAAGGACTCGCCGGAAACCGTATCGACACCATCTTCGGCATCCTCAACGGCACCGCAAATTTCATTCTGACGCGCATGACGCAACAGGGCCTGTCATTTCAGGAAGCACTCCGGGAAGCCCAGGAGAAGGGGTATGCCGAAGCCGACCCGGCGCTCGATATCGAGGGTACCGACACCGCTCACAAACTGGCGATTGCCAGTGCCATTGCTTTCGGCACACCCATCCAGTTCGATCAGGTCTATGTCGAGGGCATCACCCGGATCGACCCCATTGATATTCAGTTCGGCGAAGAATTCGGATATCGCCTTAAGCTCCTTGCCATTGCCCGAAACCGTGACGGCGAGCTGGAAATGCGGGTGCATCCGACACTCATCCCTCGCGATCACGTTCTGGCGGGCGTCGATGGTGCCTACAATGCGGTCCACGTGCATGGCAACGCCGTCGGTAATATCATGCTTTACGGTCTGGGCGCCGGGATGATGCCAACTGGAAGCGCCGTCGTCAGTGACCTGATCGATCTTGCCAGGGACATCCTCGGCAACACGCCAAACCGCATACCGCCCCTTGCTTTCCGCCCGGATAGGCTGAAGAAGTCAGCGATTAAGCCGATCTCGGCAGTGACAGCCTGCTATTATTTCCGCTTTGCCGCCCTCGACCGCCCGGGGGTACTGTCCCGTATTGCCGGGATTCTCGGCCAAAACCGGATCAGCATCGCGTCCGTCATCCAGAAAGGGCGCCGGCTGGAGGAAGCTGTGCCGATCGTGATGCTCACGCATGAAGCCCTTGAATGTTCCGTGCAGAAGGCGCTGTCGGAAATCAATCAACTGGAGGTGGTGGCGGGTCCGACCCAGGTCATTCGCATCGAGAATCAGGAAACCGGCGGTTTTAGCTAGCGATCCGCTTCAGCTTCAACCGGAATCTCACCGCAGTGGCCGCGGATGTTGCGGTGAAGAGTGCTTCAAACAGCCCTGCGCTGAAAATGCAGCGGCGGTCTGCCTTCCTCGGCTCCATCGCGGCCGGACCAAATGAAAGGCCGATCAAAAAGAAGGGAAAATGGATCACAAGTACATTATCCTGGTTGGCGATGGCATGGGTGACTACCCGATTGCGGAACTGAGCGGAAAAACGCCCCTTGAAGCGGCGCGCACTCCCAACATGGATCGCCTTGCTCGGCGCGGGCGTTTGGGCTTGGTGCGAACCGTTCCCGAAGGGATGGAACCGGGGAGTGATGTCGCCAACATGAGCCTGCTGGGCTATGATCCGCGCCGATACCACACCGGCAGGGGCCCTCTTGAAGCAGCCAGCATGGGTATCCGGCTGGCCGCCAATGAGGTTGCATTTCGCTGCAATCTGGTGAATCTGGAGACGGATTCGTCAGGAGTGATTAAGATGGGCGATTATTCTTCAGGACACATTACCACGAGCGAATCCCATCAGCTGATCGCGGCTTTGCAAGGCGTCGTTGAAAAGACGCCCTTGAAACTCTATCCAGGTATCAGTTATCGGCACCTGTTGGTCTGGCCGGGAGGGTCGGAGGGCCTCAAGACCACGCCGCCCCATGATATTACCGGCCGACCGGTGGCGCCTTACCGGCAGTGCTATGACGAAGAACCTCTTTTGCGTGCTTTGGGGGAGCAGGCAGCGCTGGTTCTGGCGGACCATCCGGTGAATCGCCGGCGCCTGGCCGAGGGAAAACGTCCCGCCAATGCCGTATGGCCCTGGGGGCAAGGGAAAGCGCCTTCCATGCCGACCCTCAAGGAAAAGTTCGGACTGACCGGGGCCATGATTTCAGCGGTGGATCTCTTGAAGGGATTGGGAGTTTATGCGGGTTTGGAACCCGTTTCTGTGCCCGGGGTAACGGGATACCTCGACACCAATTATGCAGGCAAAGTGGATGCTGCCTTGACCGCCCTTGAGTCGGGGGATCTTGTTTACGTTCATATCGAAGCGCCCGATGAGACAAGCCACGAGGGCAGCCTGCAGAAAAAAATCGAAGCCATCGAGGCCTTCGACGAAAAGGTCATCGGGCCCATGATAGAGGGGGCGAAAAGGTTCCCGAAGGTACGCCTGGTTTTGGTCACGGATCATTTTACTCCCATTTCCGTGCGCACGCATGTGGCCGATCCCGTTCCCTTCCTGCTGGTGGAAGACCTCCATGGCAGTGGCTCGGGGGATGCCGGCACGGCCGAATTCTGCGAGCGGACGGCAAAGGATTCCGGGTGGCAGCTTGCAGGCGGTGTCGAGCTTTTCGACCTTTTTGTCGGTTTGCCCTCATAGGATCGATTCATGGCCGTCCAGGCACAGATCAGAGTCATCTACGGCGACACCGATGCCATGGGCCAGGTTTACTATGGAAACTACTTGAAATGGTTCGAGATCGGCCGGGCGGAGTGGTTTCGTGAAAAGGGGATGACTTATCGGGACGTGGAGGCCGGGGGAGTCTATCTTCCGGTGGTCGAGTGCCACTGTTTTTATAAGAAGCCTGCGCTTTACGATGACCTGCTGGTGATAGCTACATCCTTTGAATTCTCCGGACCGGCGCGGTTGCGGTTTGACTACCGGATCATGCGCAACGGGGAGCTTCTGGCGGTTGGCTACACCGTGCATGCTTGTGTGAGTTGCGACCGAAGGGTGCTCAAGCCCCCCGGTTTTCTGAAGACGGTGCTGGAATCCGGCGCTGAGTCCGGTTCATGCCAGTGACATCTCATCCTCGGCAAAGACAGGCCCATGGAGGATTTGACGTTGCTCGATCCCTGCGCATGGAGGAAACCGTATGGGGAGTCGAACGGATAATGAGGTTCGAGTAAGAGATGATTATATTTCCGGCGATTGACATCAAGGATGGACTGTGCGTTCGCCTCATGCAGGGGGACCCTGAGCGGGTGACCGTTTACGGGAGAGACCCTGCGGGTGTCGCCCTGCGCTGGCAGGAGGAAGGGGCTGAATGGCTACACGTGGTGGATCTTGATGGCGCCTTTTCCCAAACCCCGAGGAACCGTGAAGCGATTGTTTCAATACTGAATGCGGTGTCGATCCCGGTGCAGGTTGGAGGCGGCATCCGGCGGCTGGCAACCATTGAAGACTACCTTGGCCTGGGATTGGGACGGGTGATCCTCGGAACGGCGGCCTTGCGCGAACCGCAACTGCTGGAAGAGGCATGTCGCCGCTTTCCCGGTCGGGTCGCCCTGGGGATTGACGCTCGCGATGGTTGGGTGGCGATTGAAGGCTGGAAGGAAACCACCCGCCAGGATGCCATTGGTCTTGTCCGAAGTTTTTCTCATCTCGATCTGGCCGCAGTGATTTACACGGACATTCATCGTGACGGCATGCAATCCGGTGTCAACGTTCAGGCAACGCGGAGCCTGCTGGAGGCCACCGATTTCCCGGTTATCGCCTCCGGCGGGGTGGCCACCTTGAAAGATGTGGAGGCTTTGCTGGAACTTGTCCCGCTCGGTCTCCTTGGAGTCATTACCGGGCGGGCCATTTATGATGGAACGTTGGTACTGCGCGAGGCCCTGAGCTTGGCAAGGCCGTAATGTCCGAAAGAGAGGTCCGGCATGGAACTGCAGGAACGCATTGAACAGGCCTTGAAAGGAGCGATTCGCGAGCAAAGCGAGAATAAACGGAATGCCATCCGGCTGCTGCTTACCGCCATCAAGGTGAAGGAAAAAGAGCACAAACGGGCACTCGATGAAATCGAGATTCAGCAGGTGATCGCTTCTCAGATCAAACAGCGGCGTGACTCCATCGAACAATACCTGGCCGCCAAGAGGGCCGATCGCGCGGCTGTCGAGGAAGAAGAGGTCCGCATTCTGCAGGCTTTCCTGCCTGAAGCACTCAGCACGGAGACCCTGGAGAGACTTGTGGCCGATGCCGTCGCGGAAGTCGGCGCCCAATCTGTCAAGGACATGGGAAAGGTGATGAAAACGCTCATGCCCAAAGTAGCCGGTCGCGCCGACGGAAAACTGGTCAACGAACTGGTGCGGGCTAAATTGCTGGGTTGAAAATGCTGTGGCGGAAGAACCGCGGGTAGAGGTGAAGGCGGCCTTGCCGCGAGTGGAAAAAGGCCTTGACGAACGCGGGATATTCAAACATCTTTGGACCAGGCATATTGGGCTGAACCGGATGGGTTCTTTTTATATACTATGGGGAGGATATGATGGTGACCTGTATGCATTCCGATCCCGATCCTTCGCAGAGAGCATGAGAGTCCTCTCTGCACAAATTTCACTTCCGTGACTCATCATATCATCATTTCAGCATAGCAACGCGGGACTTTTTGGTGTATTTCTGAGTATGGAACCAATAGCGGAACGCGAATTGTTGCTTGTTGCCAATAGCCCATGAGCATTTTTGAAGGAAGATGAGGGCTTGTAGAGGATCGGAAGTCCCCGGTGTGCGAGAGAAAATTGCTGTGAAAACTGCCGCCAAAGGCTAAAGAGGAGTGACTCCAGACCTGTTGTCCTCTATGAGGACGGGAGACCAGCATGAGGGGGGTGATAATCAGCAAGGTTTCATCGAAGGTGAAAGAGTGGGGGAGTACAGCAATACATTCAAACTACTAGTGAAGGAGCTGAAAAATGAAAAGAAGCGTAAGAAGCTGGCAAGTCGCAGGTCTGATCCTGGCCCTGGTGATGGTCATGGGAAGCGTTTCCGTGGAGGCGAAGTGCGGGCCCAAGCAAGACAATTGGATTCTCTTTGTCGATCAGTCGGGCTCCATGTACATGACTTATTGGAAGGTCAGCGGCAAGGACTCGAAGGCAATCAAGCAAAAAGGCGGGGACACTGCCACGGTGTCTAAAGAGGTGGTCGCCAAGCAGATTCTTATGGACATGAATGCGGTAATCCCTGAACTCAACTATAAGGGCGCCCTCAGTCTTTTCGCTCCCTTCCAAGAGTTGCAAGCCCCTATCCCATACAACCGGGCTACCTTTGCCGCCGCTATCAAGATGATAAAGGACAGCCAGGTGATCGTCGGCCGTCAAACTCCCATGGCTAATGGCTTGGTTGAGCTTGAACAGAGCGGCGTACTTGCCGGGCTGACGGGAAAAACAACGGTCGTTATGTTCAGCGACGGCATGGCGAATGTTGGGTCCCGACCCGGTCATGGAAGCAAAGCAGCTCCTGGAGAAATATCCGAACGTGGTCGTCCATGTCGTTTCGTTTGCTCAACCCGGCGTGAAGGATATGAGCATCGCGGGCAAAGGCATGAATCAGGCCAATGAACAAAAGGGCGCAGACATCAATAAGCAGATCGCTCAACTTGGCAAGGGCATGCTGGTCGACGCAGCGGATCTTTACAAAAACCCGGCCGCCATCCAGAAATTCGTGATGGACGTGTTCTGCCAGGAGATCGTCGAGCAGAAAATCGTTCTGAGAGGCATTAATTTCGATTTCGACAAATACAACATCAAACCCGAATTTGAACCCATCCTGGATGAAGCGGTGTCTACGTTGAAAGCCAAACCGGATATCAAGGTGGTGATCGTGGGACACACCGACTCCATCGGCACGGCTGAGTACAACATGAATCTTTCCAAACAGCGCGCCAAGGCCGTGTCCAACTACTTTGTATCGAAAGGCATTGCTGCCGGCCGCTTGCAGACCGTCGGTAAGGGTCTGACCGATCCGATAGCGAGCAATGCAACTGCAGACGGCCGCGCCATGAACCGTCGAGTGGAGCTTCAGATCCAATAACACAAGGCGACAGTTTCCTTTTGGGTCACGGGCTTCGAGCCGGTGACCCAAAGGGTCAACCGTTTGCGTACCATCATGGAATAATTTGACAAATGTTCACCGCAGGGATCGCCGAGAACGCGGAGCGGGAGGGTGTTCTGTGTTTACGTTGCGCTCTGCGGTGCATCGATTTATAGAACCAACGGAAAGGCGGGTTTTGCCGTGAAAAACATAAAGGTCCTGTGGCTTGGGTTGCTCGTTTTGGGATTTCTGTTGTGTGTCTGCTCCTCAGCGCAAGCCATGGATGAGGCACAAGTCGAGAAGAGCTTTGTGGAGTTCCAGAAGGACTGGATCAAGAAGTTGAATACCGAAGGCAAATACGGCGAGAAGAAGATGCGCGTCGAGAAGTCCTCCGTTGACGGCTCTTTCACGGCCAAATATGATGAAGTGAGAGAAGCTTCGGGATCTAAGATCAAGAAGACCGGCAACGCCGCTACCCCGTATGTCGGCACCATGCATTATGAAATATACGGCTGTACCGCTGTGGGAAAAACTGCGGAAGAAGCAAAGCGAGGTCCTTTTAACTGTGTGTTGCAGGGTGATACCAACGAGATTTTTCGTTTCAACGGGACCAAATGGCTCTACTGATCTCATAAACGTCGGCAACTTTTGAGCCCTCCGTTCTCCTTTTCTTCAAGAGGTTGCCGGGTTCCGCATTGCATTCCGGCTCAGCAGGCTGTCGGAAAACCCACTCCCAAAGCCACTCCGGCGGAAGCCGAGGTCCGGCTGACCTTCGAAAACCTGGATTCCGGCGTTCTCCGGAACGACGAAAAGAGCCAATTCGGCGCTTATTCAACAACCTGCCAGGGAAAGACGGATCGCTTCGGAGGGCGATTCGACGGAGGTTGCGGACCGGTTACGCTACGAACTCTTTCCATCCTGTGAGAGAGGGTCGGTGTGACATCGATCAGGGTTCCATCCACTTCCTACAGCCAGTGAGGATGCCCGCCCCGAATGAAGTTTCACCTGGCGGTTTTTTCACCTGCCAACAGTCTTGATCGGTTCAGAGAGACATTCTTCAAAAAATTCTGAGAAAGACCCCTTGATTTGAAAAACCTGAGCGGATAAAAGTAAGCGCTTTTGCTGCGAATTCCTTCTCAGGGGCTGTTTTGCTACTATCCATCATGATTGGGCTGTTTTAGGTGATTGGCTCTGATTTAGCCGCCTTGGTGAAGCAGGCTATTGATATTGTCGAGGTGGTCGGTCAGGTGGTTCCTCTGCGTCGAGCCGGCTCCCGCCATGTCGGCTTGTGTCCCTTTCATCGAGAGAAGACGCCGTCGTTTTACGTCGATTCGAATAGTCAGATGTACCATTGTTTTGGCTGCGGTTCGGGCGGGGACGCTCTGAGCTTTGTCATGAAGCATCAGAACCTCTCGTTCGTTGATGCCATTCAGTACCTCGCAGACCGCTATCACATCAATTTGCCTCAGAAGGATTTGTTGCGCCCGGAGTCTGCAAGACTCACCGAAGCATCTAAAAGCGAGCAGGAGCGACTCTACAAGGTAATGGAGCTGGCAACAGACTTTTTCGCGCGACAACTCAAGGTTCCCGCGATCGGCAAGGCAGCCAGGGACTATGTAAGCAAACGGGCCCTGCCCCCCGACCTGGTGGAAGCGGAACGTTTGGGGTATGCACTTCCGCAATGGGATGGGCTTCTGAGTCATCTGCTCAGCCGCAGAGAGGATCCGGAACTGGGAGTGAAAGCAGGACTGCTGGCCAGAAGCAGCCGTGATCAGGGGAGGTTTTACGATCGCTTCAGAAACCGCTTGATTTTTCCCATAAGAGATGAGCGGAACCGGGTGGTCGCTTTTGGGGGGAGAATTCTTTCCGGCGAAACTCAAGAGGAGCCCAAGTATCTCAACAGTCCCGAAACCCCGGTCTTCCACAAAGGGCGTATCCTCTATCAGCTCGCCAGAGCGAAAGAAGCCTCTCGCCAGACCCGTCAGATGGTGCTTGTAGAAGGCTACATGGATTTGCTGGCATTTCATGCCCAGGGTTTTTACCGGGTGGTGGCGACTCTGGGGACGGCTCTCACGCAGCACCAGGTCAGGCTGCTGTCGCGCCACGTTGATGAAGTGATTGTGGCCTACGATGGTGATGATGCCGGGGAACGAGCCATGCTGCGGGCCTTGCCCTTGTTCTTACAGGAGGAGCTGGCAGTGAGCTGCATCCGGTTTCCCGAGCAGATGGACCCGGATGACTTCCTGCGCACGAAGGGCCTGGCAGCGTTTGAGAACCTGGTTCAGAGGCGGGAAGACCTGGGTGCTTATGCGATCCGCAAAGTCCTGCAAAACTGGGATGGAACGATTATCGGGAAGACCAGAGTACTTGCCGAATTGCAGCCGATCTACCAGACTGCCCGACAGCCGGTGCTCAAATCGGAGTATCTCCGTCTGATAGCAGACCGTCTTGCGGTTTCGGAAATAGACATCCGACGCCATTTCGAACATGAAGCGCGCCGCCCCGGGAGTCCTCGGAAGGCAATGCCCCCGCCGGCACCCATGAGGCTTGCGCAGTCTCATTCTCTTGAGGAGAACATTCTCAGGATGATGATTCAGCACCCTGAAATGATTGAAGATGTGAAGAAATCAGGGGCAATTGAATGTTTCCATGAAACGGGGCTTCGATCCATAGCCGAGGTCGTGACCCGGGTTTTCTCCTCTCCTGAGGAGGTT
Source organism: uncultured delta proteobacterium (assembly GCA_963844985.1). Lineage (GTDB taxonomy): Bacteria > Desulfobacterota > Syntrophobacteria > Syntrophobacterales > Syntrophobacteraceae > JADGQM01. Next base: position 129,021 of record CAWJQV010000031.1, on the reverse strand, counting down.
TTCAGTCCCAGTGCAGTCCACGAACAGTTGCCCGATGCCGAACTCAAAGACTGTTTTACCAGGCTTTTGCTGGACCCCTATGACCTGAACGATGCTCGCCTGCAATTGCAGGACTGGCTTGATGCCTTGCGCAAACGCGGCGGCAAGCAACGCCGGTTGGATTTGCGAGAGGCATTGCGCCAAGCCGAACAGAGTGGCGACCGGGTTCAAATTCGGAAGCTTTTGTCAGAAATACAGGGCCTCAATTTTTCTCAAGATAGAACCACCCCTACTCGAGATACCGTTTAAAGAGAGGAACCGATGACGGACAAGGAAATGAAACCAAGACGCGATCCTGCCCTCACCAAACCCGAGATGGACGATATCAAACGGCTCATTACGGTAGGGAAGGAAAAAGGTTACCTCACGTACGACGAAGTCAATGAGGCCTTACCCGAAGATTTGGTATCTCCGGAAAAAATGGACGACATGATGATGATCTTCGATGAGATGGACATCGAGATCGTGGATTCCGAACAACAGGTGCAGGTTGTTCGGGAAGGTGTCGGCGCGGATTCCGAATCCATGAGCGAAGAAGAGGAAGAAGACCTGCAGTTGGAGGCCGATGTCACCAGCAGGATCACCGACCCGGTCAAGATGTACCTGCGTGAAATGGGACAGGTATCGCTGCTTACCCGTGAAGGCGAAGTGGAAATCGCCAAGCGGATCGAAATGGGCGAAAGAGAGATTTTCAATGCCATCATGGAGTCTTCGATCGGCATAAAACAGATCATGAGTCTGAAGGAGAAGCTCGAAAACGAAAGTCTGCGGTTACAGGATGTGCTGCGGGAAGTCGACGAAGAGATGAGTTCGGACGAGGAGACGACCCAGAAAGCGCGCGTCATTAGCATGCTGGAAGAGGTCCAGAGGTTGGATGAAGTCAACAAGACGTTGCATACGACCCTCCTGGCACAGAGCGTTACCGGTGAAAAGGAAACGGTCCTGAAGCAACAGATTCAGCAGAATAAAGAACAAATCGTGAGCCTGCTCAAAGGCCTGCAGCTTGGAAGACGCCACATTGACAGCATCATTGACAAGCTTCACTTTTGTCTCCTGAAAATCGAGGGTTGTGAGAAGGACCTGGAACATTGCCTGCTGTCCTGCGGGAAGCCCTTTCAGGAATTGAAGCGACTGTGTGATGCGGCACATAACGGCGACGAGGCGCTCGATTGTTCTTCGAGGCCTCTGAACATGTCTCCGCAAAGCTTTCTGGCTCTCATTACCCGGGCCGTGGAAGCCAAAGAGGAGATTACGCGTCTGGAAATGGAATCCAAGTTGGACTCCAGGTCTCTGCGGCAGATTCTGCGGCGTGTGGACGAAGGCTCGATCAGGGCAAAGCTTGCCAAGAGCGAACTCATCGAGGCCAATTTGCGTCTGGTGGTGAGCATTGCCAAGAAATATACCAATCGAGGACTGCAGTTCCTGGATCTCATTCAGGAAGGAAACATCGGTCTGATGAAAGCGGTGGATAAATTCGAATATCAGCGCGGCTACAAATTCAGCACCTACGCCACGTGGTGGATCCGCCAAGCCATTACCCGCGCTATTGCCGATCAGGCTCGCACCATCAGAATTCCGGTTCACATGATTGAGACCATCAACAAGCTCATCCGGACCTCCCGTTACCTGGTCCAGGAGCTCGGGCGGGAGCCCACTCCGGAGGAAATTGCGGAAAAAATGGAGTTTCCGGTGGATAAAGTCAGGAAGGTCCTCAAGATCGCCAAGGAACCGATTAGCCTGGAGACTCCGATCGGAGAAGAGGAGGATAGCCATCTGGGAGATTTTATTGAGGACAAGAGGGTGGCTTCTCCTGTTGACGCCGTAATCAACCTCAATTTGAGCGAACAGACTCGAAAAGCCTTGGCGACGCTTACGCCGAGAGAAGAAAAGGTCCTGCGGATGCGTTTCGGAATCGGGGAGAAGGCGGACCATACTCTGGAAGAGGTGGGGCAGGATTTTGCGGTGACCAGGGAGCGGATTCGTCAGATTGAAGCCAAGGCGTTGCGGAAGCTGAGGCATCCGAGTCGCCGCAAGGAATTGAGGAGCTTCATTGAAACTTAGCTTGACAATCTTTCACGCGTCTTCTTATATACCAGCACGAATAGAGTTCAGACCTAAGGGCCCATAGCTCAGTTGGAAGAGCCACCGGCTCATAACCGGTAGGTCCCTGGTTCGAGGCCAGGTGGGCCCATTTTTTTTGAACAGCTGAGCGGTTTTGGGACGGAAGGGAAGGGTTATAATAAAAGCGCTACCATTGACATGGCTGATCGCCGGGGCGGCTTCCAACCGCGGTGGCAATTGGCGGCTGAAAGCTTCGACAGCTTGCAGATCGAGGGTTCACAAGAGGGGTGTTCTGAAGGGAACACCCCTAGTTTTTTGGGGAGACCGGCATCATGCTGCTGGTGCGTGATATTCTGGCCTGGCTTGATCGTTACGCCCCCTTTCGCTACGCGGCTTCGTGGGATCACTGTGGGCTTCAGGTCGGTGACCCGGCGGCGCCGGTGACTCGTATTCTGGTAGCCCTCGATCCCGGTTCGCTCACTCTCAACGAGGCCGAAGAACGTCAATGCCAATGCCTGGTGACCCATCACCCTCTGCTGCTTCACCCTCTGATGGCGGTGCGGGCCGATCAAATTCCGGGAAATCTGGTCATCCGGGCTTTGCTTAAGGGAATCCACATGATTGCGGCTCACACCAATCTCGATGTTGCCAAAGGGGGAACCAACGACCATCTGGGCCTGATGTTGTCGCTTCAGGAGATGAAGCCCCTGGAGTGTGATCCTGCGACGGAGACTGAAGAACGTTACCTGGGGATGGGCCTGGTCGGGTCCTTTGCCCAGGCCATGAGCCTCGAAGAGGCGGTGGCGAAAATCCGCACAGCTCTGGGTGGGATTGCGGTGCGCGCGGTCGGCAGCGCCGAAAAACGCGTGCAAAGGGTGGCCCTTTGTACCGGGAGTGGCGGCAGTTTGCTGGAACAAGCCCTCAGTTCGGGTTCCGATCTCTTTATCACGGGCGATGTCAAGTACCACGATGCCCAAAAGGCCCTGGAAGCCGGCATGGCACTCATCGATATTGGTCACTTTGCGTCGGAAAAGATCGTGGTCTCCCCGCTGGCAGCCTTTTTGCGGGCCCAGGCAACGGCAAAGCGGGAATTCTTGGAAGTGCTGGAGGCTGGTGACGAGAGGGATCCTTTCTGGTTTTCTTCCTCCGACGCGCCTGATTGATCAACCTTAGAATACAGGAGGTCTAAATTGCTTGAGCAACTCAAGTGCCTGGTTCAGTACCAGATATTAGAGGATAAAAAGACAAAACTGGTTCGAAGCTCCGAAGAAACTCCCAGGCGAATTGCTGAAATCGAAAAGGAATTTGAGGATTTTGAGTCGATCTACCTGGGGAAGAAAGCGGAACATGAACACGCCAGGAATTCGCATCAGTCGCTGGAACGGGAAATTGGCGACCTCGAGAATAAGATAAAGCGAAGCCGAGTCCGCATGAGTGAGGTCAAGAACAACAAAGAATATCAGGCGATCCTGAAAGAAATCGAAGATCAGCAAAAGGAAATAAGGGAGAAGGAAGACGGTGCCCTGGCTTTGATGGAAAACATGGACCATTTGAGTAAAGATTTAAAAAAACTTGGGAAAGAAGTTGAACAACGCAAGCGGAAGATGGAGGAGGACAAACGGGATTTGCGGCGTGAGGCCGACCAGCTGAAAGACCGTCTCGATCGGCTGGAAGGATTCCAGGAGAAGGTGCGGGCGAAGTTGGAGCCCGACATTTGGAAACGCTCCGAGATGCTGTTGCAAAAGCAGGCAGGCATTGCTGTCGCCCCGGTCGAGGGGGGGGTTTGTCAGGTTTGTCATCTGAACATCCCACCGCAAAAATTCATTGAACTGCAGCGCGACGAATCGATCATGCAATGTCCGCACTGTCATCGATTTATCTATTGGCCGGGTCACGAAACCTACTGCGTTGTTGAAGAAGACTGGGAGGAACTCTGAGGCACGTTTGTGCCACCCCTGTCATCCGCTTATTCGATCCTTTCAGTCCGGTCGAGGCTTCAAGTACTTTCACCGTGGTGGTCGCGGAGACCACAGTGCAGCCAGACGCCGCAACCAAATGCTCGACAGCATTCACCGCAGAGGCACAGAGAACGCGGAGAAGAGCAGTACTTGCATAAAACTTCTTCATAAGATTTTTAGAATTTTGCACGTTAGCGTTACAGTGCAGGCCTGGGAAAAGTCCTCTGATGGCTTTGCGTTATCTTTACAAAGCGTGGCCTTCAGCGGCCACTGACCGTCTTTGGGGTGCCGCCTGAGGTTTGAGTGCCAGCTCGGACAGGAAAAAGGTTGCGATTTTCCATGGTGTGTAATATGAGATTGACTCCCCTTTTCGGACTTTCAGTTTTATACGCCTTGAAGGAAGAGGTTTACTTGTTATGGCAACTTATGGACTGAGGCTCTTCGCGGGAAACAGCAATCCCGATTTAGCCCGGCAGATTTGCGATTCTCTGGGAATACCTCTGGCGCGTTCCCTGGTGTCGACCTTCAGTGATGGTGAAATCAGGGTAGAGATTAGCGAGAATATTCGTGGGGCTGATGTCTTCGTGGTTCAATCCGGCTGCCATCCGGTCAATGATAATCTGATGGAATTGCTGGTCATGGTTGATGCCCTGAAGAGGGCTTCAGCCAGAAGAATAACTGCGGTAATTCCTTACTATTGCTACGCTCGTCAGGACCGCAAGAACAAGCCCAGGGTGCCTATTACCGCCCGTCTGGTGTCCGATTTGATCAGCCGTGTGGGAGCCCACCGCGTTCTGACCATGGATCTCCATGCGGGCCAGATTCAGGGCTTTTTCGATATTCCGGTCGACAATCTCTATGCTTCACCCATATTGCTGCCCTATATCCGGGAACATTTTGACAATGACATGGTCATTGTCTCCCCGGACGCCGGTGGTGTTGCCCGCGCCCGTGCCTATGCCAGGCGTCTTCGGGCCAGCCTCGCCGTGATTGATAAACGCCGCTCTGAGGCGAATCAGGCTGAGGCGTTGAACATCATCGGAGAGGTTGCCGGTATGACGGCTATTATTTTGGACGACATGGTGGATACGGCGGGCACCATGGTGGAGGCGGTCAAAACCCTTTTGGAAAAGGGCGCCAAAGAGGTTCATGCCTGTGTTACCCATGCGGTCCTCTCCGGGCCTGCTGTGGAGCGCATTGAAAAGAGCGCTCTGAAGAGCCTGATCGTGACCGACACCATTCCTTTGCGCCCGCAAGCCGCCCAGTGTCAAAAGATCGCCTGCCTCCCTTCCTGCAGACTCTTTTCTGCTGCCATAAGAAATATTCACAACGAGGATTCCATCAGCACGTTGTTTGAAATTCTCCATTAGAATGGCATTGCTGAAGATAGTGGTCAGCGGCCGGTGATCAGTGGTCAGCAAGAGGAGCCTTGAACTCCCGCTGCTCCCGATCACTGTTCACTGACCACTGACCACCGATCACTGATCACTGCTATGAAGCCGGAATATATCTACGCCATTGATGATCGCCCGCCCTTCAAATATGCGGTGATCTATGGTCTGCAGTGGACGGTTATTATGTTTCCGGGCCTGATCATTGTGGCCAAGTTGAGCGGCCTTGCCCTGCATGCGGGACTTGACCAAGAGGTCCGCTTCTTCCAACTCCTGCTCTTGACGTCCGGCCTCTTTACCGGCATTCAAAGCTTGTGGGGGCACCGCTACCCACTCCTTGACGGTCCCTCCACGGCCCTTCTGCTCACCCTGATCGTCCTGGCTCCGTACGGCATGGCATCCATTCAAGGGGGTCTCATTGCGGGCAGTAGCCTCTTGATCCTTCTGGTGTTAATCGGTAAGTTGGGGAAAGTGGTCGCCTATGCCACGCCGAACGTGGTAGGGGTCATTCTGATGCTCATCGCCTTTTCGCTTCTGCCCCATCTGACTCGGATTATCGCTGGAGTTGACAGCCGGCATCCGCATGGAGATGTGGTAGTTTTTTCGATCTGCCTGCTACTGGTGATTATCATGGCCGGTTTTTCCCACTGGTTTAAGGGTTTCTGGAAGACCGTCGCTTTGCTCCTGGGGATGGTGGTGGGCACGGCCTTCTTTTTTTTGCTTGGTTCGCCGGACTATCATGATCTGCAAGCGGCCGGGTGGGTATCCGTTCCCTCGGAGTTGGTTCCCTCCTGGCCGCAGCTCCATTGGCCGGCCATGGTAGCTTTCGCCTTCACTTACCTGGCGGTGGCCGTGAACAGCCTCGGCAGCCTCCACGGGATTGCCCATCTCACCGACGAGAAACGCCTTCCCCGGTCCATCAAGCGCGGCATTTTGATCAATGGGATGGCTGGGATTTGCTGCGGCTTCATGGGGGTAGTCGGCATGGTAAGCTACAGCATGAGTCCCGGAGTTATCCTTGCCACCCGTGTTTCCAGTCGTTATACGACAGCGGCCTGCGGTGTCATTTTGATCATTGCGGCTTTTGTTCCCAAACTTGCGGCACTGTTGTCTCTGATTCCGGCTCCCGTGGTGGGTGCGGCCCTCTTTGTCGCCATGGGCGTGCAGGTCGGCGCCGGTTTGGGAATTGTTGCCGGAGGGGAAATGACTGGCCGTGATTATTTTGTTGTTGGCTTGCCGGTGCTGTTGGGGACTTCTGTCGGGTTTCTGCCGGAGAATATGCTGACTTCGCTTCCGGTTGGTGTTAGGGTTATTTTTGGCAACGGTTTGGTTATCGGCATTTTGCTGGTGCTGCTCCTGGAACATGTCGTCCTCCGCAAGATCCGCAGTCATGGTTGACGGCGGAAGGCAAACGTTTTCAGGCGAGAGCCGCAGTCAACAAAGCCCCTCAGCAGCAGGAGAAACGCCCATGAAAGATCAAAATGTTGTTCCCTGCCCCAATTGCGGGACCGTCGTCAAAGTCTATCGGAACCCTTTTCTCACGGTCGACATAATCATTCGGATGACCCGAGGGACGGTGGTTTTGATCGAACGCAAGAACCCTCCTTATGGGTGGGCGCTTCCCGGCGGCTTTGTGGACTACGGAGAGAGCCTCGAGGAGGCGGCCTGGCGGGAGGCCCGCGAGGAGACCGGTCTGGAACTGGAAGATCTCGAGCAGTACCGGGCCTACTCCGATCCGCATCGTGATCCGCGACATCACACGGTGAGCGTTGTCTTTGCGGCGCTCGGGAAAGGAACCCCGAAAGCTGCCGACGATGCCAAGCGGGTTAAGGTGTTCCGCATCGGAGAACTGCCCGTTGATCTGGCTTTCGATCATGGGCGGATCTTGGCGGACTACTTTGGTTTGTAAGGAAGGCAGCTTCTCATGCTGAGAACCTCTTCGACGCTTTACCGGCCCCGGGGATGTTGATGGAGCCGGTGAACGAGACCGAAAAACCCGGTGAAGCCGATCTCTCCGATGAAAAGGTCCGTGCGGTCTCTGCCTGGATGTTCGACCGAGCAGGCCGAGGCGTCGAACGCTCGCAATGGCTCATCAAGGAACAGCCCGTTACCCTCTACTTGAATGATCGCGAGGTCGTTACTCTGCTGTGTGCCGGCCATCATCTGGATGAATTGGCGGCGGGGTTTTTCTTTGCTGAAGGTTTTGTCGAGACCGCAGCGGATGTTGAGGGTCTCGAAGTAAACGAGGCCGAAGGGAGGGTGAACCTTAGAATCCGCAGTGATGCGTCGCTGACGGAGCGCCTGTGGCAGAAGCGCACCGTCACTTCCGGCTGCGGCAAGGGCTCTCTTTTCTATTACTCGTTGGATGCGCTCTTGAGCAGACCGGTTAAAAGCACCCTTCGTGTCTCTGCAGGACAAGTCCTGGACCGGGTCGAGGATCTCAACCGGTTGAGCCAGACTTATCGGCGCACGCACGGCGTACATAACTCCGCGGCGGCGGAAGGCGATCGCATCGTGCTTTTCAGAGATGATATCGGGCGACATAATGCGGTGGATATGATCGTGGGGCATTTCTTTCTGAACGATCTCTCCCTTGAGGACAAGCTGCTTATCACCACCGGCCGCCTCACCTCGGAAATGCTTATCAAGGCGGCCAAGATGAGAATTCCGGTCCTGGTTAGCCGGAACACGGCCACGGATCTCGCGGTGGAATTGGCGCGAAGCCTGAATATCACGTTGATTGGTTATGCCCGTGCGGGGAAATTCACCGTGTACAGCGGGGAAGAACGGATCATCCAAAACTGATCAATGATGTGCCACCGCTGAGACGCAGGGAGCGCAGAGAAAGCCGGCATCCTCTGCGTCTCTGCGGTTAGATTCTCTTTCATGGCAGAGACGGATATATGTTCCTTTACTTAGACAACGCGGCGACCACCTATCCAAAGCCTTCTGCGGTTTATCGAGCGGTTCGACATGCTCTGGAGGAGGTGGGCGCCACGCCCGGTCGAGCTGCCCATCGCAAAGCCAGGGAAGCCCTCGGCATGGTCGCCGCCGCCCGGGTCCATGTGGCGCGCATGCTTGGTATTGGCGATCCCGACCGAGTTGTATTCACGAAAAATGCCACGGAAAGTATCAATGTCGTGCTCAAAGGGTGGTTGCGTCATCGAGACCGGGTTGTTATCTCGGGGATGGAACACAATTCGGTGATTCGCCCTCTGGGACGTTTAAGCAGCCTTGGGGTCGTGGTTGAGACCATACGCTCCCTTCCAGGGGGGCATATCGACCTCGATAATTTCAGATAACCGGCTGGATCCTCCCCCAAGGCTGGTGGTGCTGGTTCATGCTTCCAACGTCAATGGCGCTTTGCAGCCGGTGCAACAGGCCGCCGCCATGTGTTCGAGCCGACGAGTGCCGCTGCTTTTGGATGCGGCTCAGACTGCGGGGATTCAACCGATCTCTGCGACAGACTGGGACCTCGGCATGCTTGCTTGTTCCGGGCATAAAGCTCTGCTGGGACCTCCGGGGGTGGGCATTCTCTATGTTCGGCCGGACCTGGATGTTCTTTCCTTGATGGAAGGCGGCACGGGAAGCCGGTCTGAGGATGTCCTGCAACCGGAATTCTGCCCCGACCGTTATGAGAGCGGTACTCTTAATCTTCCGGGGATCGCCGGGCTCTCGGCGGGAATCGAGTTTATTCTCCAACGGGGAATGGCTGCCATACGAGAGCACGAACTGGAACTTGGTTCGATGCTTGAATGCGAACTGTCGAAAATGCAGGGAGTCAAAGTTGTACGTCCGGAAGTTCGGGGTACGGGGGCCGTGTCGTTTACCATCGACGGGCTCAATCCCGGGGATGCGGGAGCTTTGTTGGATGAAGGTTTCGACATTGCCGTGAGGACCGGTCTACACTGTGCCCCTCTGGCGCACCGGACCCTGGGCACTTTTCCGGAAGGCACGGTGCGCGTTTCTCCCGGCTACGCGACGAGCGTCGAAGATATCGAATATTTCCTGGGTGCCCTGGGCACTTTACTGAGACGCCGGTGAACGGCCAATGTCGATTGCTGAGATCGATGAGGTGACGAGGGAGAGAGCCGGGTCTTAACAAACAACCGATACGCAGACCCGGAGATGTGATCAACTTGGAGGCGGAGGCTTTATCAGGCTTTTGAAAAAGTACCTCAAAGGCCCTGTCCGTCATGCCGGTGAAGACCGGCATCCAGGTTCTGCAAGGCTTTCCGGACCTCGGCTTCCGCCGTGGTGACGTTGGGGAGGGATTTTTCATCACCCTGTTATGTGAGCCTGCTCCGACGTGATGCCTGGGGGGGCCGTGGGCTTCGGTTTGCAAATGCCTGCAGCATGAGTTATACAACTCGACACTTGATTGAAGGGGCGGTGTACGGGGTTGTCAACAATCCGGACTGCGATTACGGCAGTCTCTGAAAAGAGGGAATGATTAACTGATATGTTAGGTGCTGTCCTCAAGAAGATCTTTGGCAGTCAGAACGAGCGCAACCTGAAACGGATTGTGCCGCTTGTGGATGAAGTCAATGCCTTCGAACAGTCCGTAGAAAAATTGAGTGACGATCAGCTCCGGGCCAAGACAGGAGAATTCCGTCAGCGCCTGGCCAACGAAGAACCTTTGGATGACCTGCTTCCCGAAGCTTTTGCCGTGGCAAGGGAAGCGTCCCTGCGCGTTCTGGGGATGCGTCCTTTTGACGTGCAGGTCATCGGCGGGATTGTGCTGCACCAGGGAACCATTGCCGAAATGAAGACCGGTGAAGGGAAAACCCTGGTCGCCACGATGCCGATCTACCTCAACGCTTTGACCGGAAGGGGCGTGCACCTGGTGACGGTGAATGACTACCTGGCCCGCCGTGACAGTGAATGGATGGGGAAAATCTACCGGTTCCTGGGTCTCAATGTCGGGTGCATCGTTCACGGACTCGATGATCGCGAGCGCCGGGACGCCTACCTGGCCGACGTGACCTACGGGACGAACAACGAGTTCGGGTTTGATTATCTGCGCGATAACATGAAGTTCCGCATCGAAGAGATGGTTCAGCGAGATCTCCACTATGCCATCGTCGATGAGGTGGACAGCATTCTCATCGATGAAGCGCGAACGCCGCTCATTATTTCGGGGCCGGCCGAAAAATCAACGGAACTCTACTATCGCATCAATCGTATCATCCCTCAGCTGCACACGGAAGCCCATTACACCAAGGAGGAAAAGAGCCGTACCGTGGCCCTGACCGAGGAAGGCGTGGCCCGGGCCGAAAACCTTCTGGGAGTGGAGAACCTTTACGACCCTCGCAACATCGACATGCTCCATCACGTGCAGCAGGCCCTGCGCGCGCACACGCTCTTCAAGCGCGATGTGGACTACATCGTCAAGGGCGGGCAGGTGATCATCGTAGATGAGTTTACGGGCCGGATCATGCCGGGCCGTCGTTACAGCGAAGGTCTGCACCAAGCCCTGGAAGCCAAGGAAAATGTGAAAATCGAAAACGAAAACCAGACCCTGGCGTCGATCACCTTTCAGAATTATTTTCGCATGTACGACAAGCTGGCGGGTATGACCGGCACCGCGGAAACCGAGGCCGCCGAATTTGCCAAGATCTATAAACTGGAAGTCGTGGTCATTCCGACCGACAAGAAGATGATCCGTACCGATTACCCGGACTGTATCTACCGGACCGAAAAGGAAAAATTCCGGGCCGTAGTGGAGGAAATCAAAGAGCTGAACGAGGTCGGCCAACCGGTGCTGGTCGGGACCGTGAGTATCGAGAAATCCGAACGGCTCAGCGAAATGCTGAAGAGGCAGGGTGTGCCGCATCATGTGCTGAATGCCAAGCATCACGAAAGGGAAGCCGAAATCGTGGCCCAGGCGGGGCAGCCCGGGACCGTTACGATCAGTACCAACATGGCCGGGCGCGGGACCGACATTGTTCTGGGTCAGGGGGTGGTCGGCAAGGGGGGACTTCACATACTGGGCACGGAACGCCACGAGGCCCGGCGCATCGACAACCAGTTGCGCGGCCGTTCCGGGCGCCAGGGCGATCCCGGATCGTCACGCTTCTATCTCTCCCTGGAAGACGATTTGATGCGTATCTTTGCCGCCGAGCGAATCTCCGGACTGATGCAGCGGATCGGTATGGCCGAGGATGAACCGATTGAACACCGGATGATCAGCCGTGCCATCGAGAATGCTCAAAGCCGTGTGGAAGCCCAGAACTTCAGCATCCGCAAGCAGTTGATCGAATACGACGACGTCATGAACCAGCAACGGGAAGTGATTTACCGCCAGCGACGCGAGGCCCTCCGGGGCGGCGATCTCAAACCGGTCGTTTTGGACATGGTTGAAGACCTGGTGAACGGCATCGTCCTGGAATGCACGGCGGAAAATACCTTTGCCGAAGATTGGGACCTTGAAAAGCTGAATATTGAATTTGCCCGCTGTTTCGGAATCCAGCTGAATGCGACCGTGGAATCTCTGGGGGACATGACCCAGGAGGTTCTCCTTGAGAATTTGCAGGAGGCGGTTCGAGAGCGCTACGAGACCCGCGAGCGGGAGTTCGGGCCGACGGTGATGCAGGACCTGCAGAATTACATCCTGCTGCAAACCGTGGACAGCTACTGGAAGGACCATCTCCTCAACATGGACCACCTCAAGGAGGGCATTGGCCTGCGCGGCTATGGCCAGCAAGATCCTCTGGTCGCCTACAAACGTGAGGCCCACCAGATCTTCCAGGACATGATCGAGCGCGTCAAGGAAGAAACCGTCCGCCTCCTGTTTCATATCCAGATCCAGCGTGAAGAACAGGTGCAAGAACTGCGTAAGGAACAGGAAGAGCAACCGATGTTTTATGGAGCGGCCGGGGGCGGGGCTTCCCGCCCCCAGGCTGTGAGAAAGGATCGAAAAGTTGGCAGAAATGACCCCTGTCCCTGTGGAAGCGGGAAAAAATACAAAAAATGTCACGGTAGTTAGAGAACCCTTTGTCATTCCGGGTTTTCAGGTTTCAGCCGTGGCTTCAGGCATGCGCTATTCCGGCCGGCCCGATTTGGCGCTGATTGTGGCGGATGAGGAAGACGGGGCGGCCGCCGCCGGCGTGTTCACCATGAATGAGTTCTGCGCCGCCCCCGTCATTGTCTGTGAAGAGCATCTGCGGTCATCCATGGGAACGAAAGCGGTTCTCGTCAACGCCGGCATTGCCAATGCCTGTACGGGAAACACCGGGCTGATGCGAGCCCGGGAGACGGCGCGGCTGACAGCCCGGGCCCTCGAAGCAGCGCCGGAGCAAGTCCTGGTTGCCTCAACCGGGGTCATCGGGATGGAATTGCAGGTGGAGCCCGTGGCCTGCCTGTTGCCCGAGCTCCTGGCAGGGCTGCGGAGTGACGGCTGGGATCAGGTTGCCCGCGCCATTATGACCACCGACACCGTGCCGAAACTGGCAACCACGCAGGTGGCGATTGGCGGGAAGGTCATTACCGTCGGCGGTGTTGCCAAAGGGGCTGGCATGATCGCGCCGAACATGGCCACACTGTTGGCTTTCGTGTGCACCGACGCGGCCGTTGAGAAAGAGGTCCTGGAGCACTGGGTGCGCTCAGGTGCTGAGGCCTCCTTTAATGCCATCACCATTGACGGCGATACCAGCACCAACGATTCCCTGATCGTTCTTGCCGGCGGTGCTGCCGCCAATCCCGTCATTAAGGAAAAAGAAAGCCCGGAGAGCCGGCTTTTCGGGGATGCCCTACGTGCGGTGCTCCTCGATCTGGCGAAGCAGATTGTGATGGATGGGGAAGGGGCCACCAAACTCATTGAAATTCGAGTAATCGGGGCGCTCGATGATGTCAGTGCCCGCCAGATCGCCTTCGCCATTGCCAATTCCCCCCTGGTGAAGACCGCCTTCTTCGGCGAAGATGCCAATTGGGGAAGGATTATAGCCGCTGCCGGGCGAGCCGGAGTGCATCTGATTTCCGAACGGGTGGCCCTCTATTTCGATGACCTCTGTGTCTTCCGGGAAGGAACACCGGTCGGTACCCGGGAGGTTGAGGAAAAGGCCACTGACATTTTTCGCCGGAAGGAAATCAGGGTCAAGCTCGACCTTGGCTTGGGAAGGTCTTCCTTCACGGCATTCACCTGTGATTTCTCTTACGATTACATCAAGGTGAATGCTTCCTATCGATCCTGAAAGGGTGAGCCATTCCCCGCTCTCATCAGCGCCTGCCCGGGAAGGGAGCGGAAGTTTCCGCTGCGTACTTTCTGTTCATCTTTCAGCCAGAGCCAGCCTGAGGCTGAGCGAGCCGAAGACCCCCGCCGTCAACCAGTCGAAATATTTTGCGATCATTGGCCGGGTAAAAATGAAGCTGCCGATGCTGCCCGAAAAATAGCCAATGAGACAGAAAATGATGACGGCCTGCATCATGAAGATGAACCCCAGCAGAAGCATCTCCAGCGGAAAATGGGCGGTGTTGGGCGTTACGAACTGGGGAAGGAACGCCAGAAAGAACATGGCTACTTTGGGGTTGAGTACGTTCATGATGAACCCTCGCTTGAACAGGGCTGCAGAAGGCCTGTCATCAGCATTAGAGAGTCTTATGGCAGACCTTTCCTTCAGTGTTCTGAAGGCAAGATACAGTAAGTATGCTGCTCCGGCGTACTTGACGACGCTGAAAGCTGCGGCCGAGGAATAGAAGACCGCCGAGATCCCGAAGGCTGCTGCTGCCGTATGAACGCTTATGCCGCTGCACATACCGAGAGCAGTGACGATAGCAGGCCTTCTCCCGTATGCAATTCCCTGGGTCATGACAAAGATATTGTCAGGGCCGGGAGCTATGGTGAGGGCCACGGAAGCACCCAGGAAGTAGATCAACATAGATTCCGTCATTTCCAGTCTCCTTACAATCATTTATCTCGAGTCGCGGTCGTAGCTGCGGTTGTCGTTTTACGGGCCGGCCGCCAGGATTTCAGAGTAGTCGTTTCCCGCTCCCATTGCGCCCTTGAAGACCATTGCGTAGCGCTGGGCGACATAGACGAGGAACATGTAACCCAGCATGCCGAAGCCATCAAGGCGGTCATCTGGCCCCAGCGGCGACGGAATACGACTCCTGCCAGGCCGACAGCGAAAAGAGGCACCACCAAAAAAAGGTCGGCCGCGCAAACTCCCCACTCAATTTGAGCCAGCACGCTCTGTACGGTATCCGCAGAGTTTAGGTCATTCTCCTGCAATCTGAACAAGACTCAATCCTCTGCAATCGGGAGGAAGCCATGCGTCTTATAAGACTTTCACTCTGTCTGGGGTTGCTTCTGGGCCAAGTTGGCGTGGCGCTTGCGGTGCCAAACGCTTACGTCCTGGATTACCTTGGGGATGTCAGGATTGTCGACACTGCTCCAAACACCCTCGTGCCGAATACTCTCAATGTGGGAAATGATGCCTGGAGCTTGGCTATCAGCCCCGATGGCAGTCGTGTCTACACCTACAATACCGGCAATCCAGCGGCGGCGCAAATCACCATGCTAAAGGCAAGGGCCGTGCGGGACTTGCTCGGGAGATGATTCAGGCTGCATGGGTCCCCCCCTTGCACCGCGCGCAGTGATCCATGAGGTCAAAGGGGCTCTTGGTTTTGGCCGTTTGATCCATACTGATGTGAGTATATCCGGTCCGTGGTGCGGATGGAGGAGTGTCCCAGCAGAGACTGGATGAGCCGGATATCGGTTCCGGCCTCATGGAGATGCGTGGCGAAGGAATGGCGAAGGCAATGAAACGTGATGTGCTTTTTGATGCCCACCCTTGCTACGGCCTGGTTGAAAACGGATCGCACCGCCGAACTGCTGATGGGACGATCTAGTTCCTGGCCGGGGAAAAGATAGTTCCCGGAAGGACGAACAGCCTTGTCAGTATTCTCGCAGAAAGGTGAGCAGTCGTTCGCTCAGCATCACATATCGATCTTTGCCGCCCTTTCCCGCTCGAATGTGAATGACCATGCGGGAACTGTCGATGTCACCCCGACAGTGGAGCGCACATGCTTCGGAAATCCTCAAGCCGGCGGCATAGGCGGTGGTGATGATGGCCCGGTACTTGATGGATTCAACGCTGTGCAAGACATCGAGGACTTCCTGGAGGCTCAATACATCGGGCAACGGCTTGTGAGCCCTCGGATAGTGAAGGTGTTGAACAACTTGAGGCCGTTTGAGGGTGTTTGAATAAAAGAACCTGAGGGCGGCTAATGTGCATCTTCTGAACGGAAGGCGATACCTTTCGCTCTTCCACCAGATGGACCACAAATGAGCGGATCTCCTTTTCGCCCATCTGATCCGGGGATTTGTTGAAGTGCCTGACGAAGTTGGCGACACAGCGAACATATTCCGTTCGGGTCTTCTTGCTGTAGCGCCTGATCCTGAGATCTTGTTCCATTTGGTCACGCAGTTTTCCCATCTCGATTCTCCTTATTCGATAAGGTTGTCGGTTGATGAGAAAACTGTGCAGGATTATGGAGAAAATGGGATCTGATTTTTGGGCGGACTCAAGTTGTGAAATGCGGAATCTTTCGACCTGGGCGTATTTCAGCGCATCATGGTTCAACCAGGCCGCCGCGCCAGCGGCTTAGTCCAACTGACCTTTTTCATCCACTCAACGATTCTACAGTCGAGTTGTTCCTAAATTGCGCTACGGGTCATAGTCGTAGTTCAGTTCCAAGCCTTTCTTCTCTAGAAACTTGGACAGCAGGTCTGCGATTTCGAGATTGTTCAGATCCGAGAATGGAAAGTGCGTATTGCCACGAATGCCGATTTCAGGCAGATGCACGACGGTGACATCACCCCTTCGGCGGTTCACAGCATCCCTCCATAGCCTCGCCATCGCCAGACGTACACGCCATTAGTCTTGACCCGGGTTTGCCGAAGGTTGCTCTGGAATATTGTCGCCGTAGTAGATGACAATCGGGATCTTTGTGAGCTTCATGAAATCTGACAGAGGCACGCCAACCGCCTCAAGCGGACCGCCGGAGCTAGGCATCGGAGAAGGCACTTCACCTTCCGGGAAAACGAAATTACTTCCTGGTTCATAGGCAATGATGGCACGGACATTTTGGCTCTTGATTGCGGTGCGCCAGCCCATGCCACCACTATGCGAATGCGTGACAAGAATTCCTGGCCCAATCTTGTTGAAAAGTGCCGCAACGGCGTCTGAGGTAACGTCGATATCGATAGGACCGGTGTCAGGTGTCATCTGGCGGAAGTACTGATTTAAAGCCTCTGAGTCGTGCGAGAATTGAACACCAGGGAAGAAGTTTGGCCAGATTCCGACGCGGAAAATGTTGAACCATTTTTGCTCATCGGGCACCGGGGTTAAGGTACTCGGCTGGGTGCTGCGTCCTGCATTTCCACGACGAGGCTGGTCAATCACATAGACCCCAAAACCACGTCGAAGGAAAATGTTTTGGTACCCCTCGCGTCCATCCGGTGTTGTTTCCCAAGTCTTCGAGAACTGTCCATAGCCATGCCAAAGCACGAGAGGTAATTTGCGAGCGTTCACCGGAATCTGGTAAAACACATATGCGTGATCTCCGTGGAACGTCTGTCCCTCAGGAGACATTTTGACAGGATCGAAAGTGCCAGGGTTAGTGACAACCGTTCCGCCTACTGCAAAACTGCCTTGCTCCTGGATGATCAGTGGCGCGGGCTTGCCGTTTACGTCAGCGATTGCACAGGATGACCGCACGCTGACGAGGATGAGCATGAGCGCAATGATCATGCAAAACTTAGTAATTTTCTTAGCCATGAGGATTGCTCCTTTCACATTAGCATGTTCTCTACCGCATTCAGAAAGGTAGGGTGCTCTCCCGTGTTTTATCGATGTGTCCATCTCGTTCTTCCGGAGAAAGGTGAGCGGAAGTCAGTACAAGCCGAAGGGCAAATTCCTGAGGGCGAACATCATCAGCATATGCCTGGGGAAGCCCTTGGCGATCGCGCGGGCGATCTCAATGTTCGCTTGGAGTTCTTCGATGCGGCGACTGGCGATTCTTTCGGTGCAGACGTAGACCTGAATGAAAATGGCGGGAAAAAACAGGATAGGCTTGCTTTGAATGCTGCCGTATAGCCTTTTCCGACGGGCAGACTTCGTGGCAGTCCTCAGCGCCATAGCAGTGCTCCAGTGTGGCATGTTAACGCAAATTAAGAGGCAGCGCAACGAAGATGCCGATTCATCGGTTTTATGTTAGCACCATCCAGAAAGTAAAGGGCTCAATCTATCTTTGCCAGAAGTTTGAACAGCCGATTTCCCTGACTTGTTGCCCATCTGCATTGGATATCTTAAACTGGGCCTCTGTTCCCCTTCAGATGGATGGCTGACAATAAATGAGCGTGGCAAAAGGAAAGGAGAACGATCGCTGATGCTGAGGAGAAAATCGGTTAGCCTGTGGCTATTGAGAATCATTTTGGTGCTGTGTCTATCTTCAGGAATCCTTGCAGCCGCGTGCAGCAGCGAAAGTCGGGACCCGGAGAAACTCGCCGTCAGGGACAATGAAGCCATAAGGGGCGGCTACAAAATTGTCTCCACAGAGGAGTTGCAGCGCTGGTTGGATAAGATCGATCCGCGGTGGCTGTCAGATAGGGAATCCCTGCTGATCGTCGATACCACGCCTTATGTTGACAGCTACAAGAGATACCATATCCCGTACGCAGCGCACTTTGAATTTCCGATGGAAGAGATGAACCAGTTGAACGACAAGACCAGAGCGGAATTCGAAAAGAACCTGGGGCCAGATAAACATCGGAAGATGGTGTTCTATTCCGAATCCGCCAAATGCGGCCGCAGTCACAACGGTGCGATGTGGGCGGTGAGTCTCGGCTATACTAATGTTTACCGCTATCAGCAGGGGATCAAGGGGTGGATGGAGGCTGGGAACAAGACCGAAACTGCGAGGTGACACCAGTACTTCCTCTGTTCAGTGCACAGAGAGTTGTTGTTGCTTGCCAGATCCTTGAATGCCAGAACTATCCCGGATTCTTGCACAGTTGAACAGCATATCTTACATTCCGCTCGTAGTCACCATCAGCTTTGACCCACCTGCAAGCAAGACGGGAGACAAGTCGTGAAACTCGACCAGGCGGTTCATGTCTAAAAGGAGTAACACAGGATGAATTCTGGAAAAAACTACGATCGAGTCCTAAGGTTCTGCGCTTGCCAAGCTGCGTGACCACTTTGGCGACGATCGCGATCTTTCTGCCATCACATCCGAGGAGATCCTCTCCTTTCTGAACAAAATCAATGAGGGCGGAAAGCAGCAGACCAACCACGGTCGTTACTCCCACCTCAAGGCCTTCTTCAATTTCATCAGGACCAATCTCGATTCTTCCATACAAAACCCTTGCGATGTCCCAATGCTGGGGAAGATCTACCGGCCGGGCAAACCCATCCACTGGGACGTTGTCGAAAAAGAGGCCGTCGATGAAAACAAAGTCCCCAGGCTCCTTGAGCACGAACTCGGGCTTGACGACGAACTTGCCGTTCTTGCCCCGCGTGCCGATACCGAGATCGACGTACATGTTCTCCATCTCGGTGTTGAGCGGCATCGACGGGTAGGCCGACGCCCTCGAGGCCACCTTGCCGTTGATCGTGTCCTTGCGACAGATGCCGCCCATCGTGGAGTTTCGGTCGAGCACCTCTACTGAATTCTTGCGTCATTGCGGACCTTGCCGCACTTGGCACAGTTCTGGCCGTTCCCGCTCCAGTCATGCCCCTCAACAAGGGTCCACTCTCCGGCAGCAAAGTCATACACGCGTCCCACATCGCGAATTCTGCCGCACCTGGCGCACTTCTCACAATCCCTGCTCCAGTCGTGCCCCTCATTGCGAGTGTTGCCGCACCTGGCGCACTTCTCACAATCTCTGCTCCAGTCGTGCCCCTCATTGCGGGTTTTGCCGCATACAGCACACGTCTGGCAGTCCCTGCTCCAGTCGTGTCCCTCAACCAGGGTCCACTGTCCGGCGGCGAAGTCATACACGCGTCCCACACTGCGAATTCTGCCGCACCTGGCGCACCTCTCACAATCCTTGCCCCAATCGTGTTGCTCATCGCGGGTCTTACCGCATCCGGCACACTTGTGGCAGTCCCTGCTCCAGTCGTGCTTTCCGTCGCGGATCGTGCCGCACAAGGCGCACTTCTCGCAATCTGTACTCCAGTCGTGTTGCTCATCGCGGGCCTTACCGCACCTGGCACACTGCTCACAGTCCCTGCTCCAGTCGTGTTGCTCGTCACGGATCTTGCCGCATTTGGCACATCTCTGACAGTCATTGCTCCAGTCGTGAAATCCTAAAAGGCAGGCAATTTTCATTTCACAGGCTCCTTCGAATCAAAGAAATTATTCTCAAACCACCGAACAATTACTTTACGCCCCGGGACTTTTCTTGGGAGGACAACTGCCAGTCGTCAAAAAATGGATGGGTCGCCCGTAAAACCGGGCTTGTTTTCACAATGGTGCAATTTGCAGCAACCTACCTGGTTGCGGCATTACAGTAGATTATGTGAATTGTTACCAAGCGTTTGGAAAGTAAAGAGATGCCATCCTGCACAGTATAGCGGATTCGGCTTCCAGACGCAAACACAATGATGGGTTTGGCAGCCATTCAGTTAAAAACGTGCGAATGCCCGTGGAAAACCTCCCGGGAGAGCCTGGTCTCCAGTATCCTCTCCTGGCCGATGGCTTTCTTAAGTTCAGCTGCTGGGAAATTGGTGGGCCTCCTGGAGGTTGATGCATATGAGTCAGCAGCAGTGCCCCGGGCTCCCTCTCAGAGACTTGCCCGAGGGATGAGCGATCAAGGTTCAGGAACTTGCAGATGCGGCGCTGGGTATCTTCAATTTCACCGTCAGTCGGATCGGCTGGAAGATTGATATAGCACGATGAGGTTTGACCCAGGAGCATTTCGAATTCTAACCGTTGCTCCAATTCGCCGTGTGTCTTTTCAGGCGACCGTTGCCTTTGCCGATGCTGTTGCCCCCCGCCGTCTGCACTTCTCCTGATAACTGTCTTTTTGGCCATGATGCCTTCGCGTCTGTTCATTATTCGGGCTTATCCCAAAAGAGCGTTTTCTTCTTTCACTCTCCAGATCAAACCATACTTCGATCCAGCGACCGGTACTGAATGGCTTCCAAGAGGTGATGGGAAACAATGTCCTTCTGGTGATCCAAATCCGCGACAGGCCCGGCCACCTTGAGGATGCGGTGATGGGCGCGGTCCCTTAGTAATTATTCCGGAACTCACTAAATCGGCTCTGCACAAAGGCTAACAGCCCTGCTAAAACATGCTGGGTAATAGTAGATCTCAACCCCCGGCATAGGAGGCAGCAAGATGGCAAGCCAAGTCCAAATTAAAACGCTTCCGACCATTTGGGAGCTTCCTTGTGTGCTCTGGTCCATTGTCTCCGAGATTCTGGTAGAAGCCTAGCCACGGAAGAGAGTAGGTCGTTCCAGAGTTTGTTTCCGCAGGATTTGGAACGGGATCATCTATCGCATGCGCACCGTTACGCAATGGAATAAACGGCCAAAGGAATTTGGGGATGACAGTACGGTGCATCGGTGGTTTCAACGCTGGTGTGAGGACCAGCTCATGGCAAGGATTTGGTCGGTCTTGGCGACCCGGTGCTCCTGTCTTGGCGGCGTTCATTACCCACTAAAACGCCGTCGCTGGTGGGACCGGTGCCGGTGAAGCTGCTCGTTGTTTTTCTTTACTTCACGAGTCTGGGCTTCTTCTGTATCGTCGGCTGGCCAGGGCCGGGATCATTGAAGACTTACCTGTTGGTAGCCTATCCGCTCCTTGCCACGGCGGTCATGGCTTTGCTGATCAAGGATGGCCCTGCGGGCCACTGGGGCTGCAATGCTTTTGTGGCCCTGGCGGTGTCGAGTGTCGTCGCCACCATGGCGACCCTGGCCGGTGATCTCCTGCTCACCGGGTTCTCGGGCTAGGAAAACGGTATTGATTGCCTTATAATGGGGCATTAATCGAACCTTCAGCAAGCAAAGGGGCCATTATGGAGGATCTGAACATCGTCATCGGAGGCGCCGCCGGCGAAGGCATACAAACCATTGGTGAGGTGCTGGCCGAGGCCATCTCGGCCCTGGGTTATGCGGTTTTCACCTGGCAGGAAAACGAGTCCCGCATCCGGGGCGGGCTCAACCGCTATTCCGTCCGGGTGTCGGAAAAGGTTGTGAATGCCCCCATGGTTGAGGCCGACATTCTGCTCACCCTTAGCCAGCGAGCCGTGAACAAGTACGGGCATCTCCTCAAACCCGATGGCATTCTCATCGCTCCCGTTAAGCGGGATGAACGCACCATCGCCATGTCTTTAAAGGACATGGCGGAGCAGGATCTGGGCAACGCCGTCTACGCCAATACCATTGCCCTCGGGGCCTTGACGGCTGCACTCGGCATGGATCCGGGCGTGCTCAAAAGGGTTTTGGCGCGGCAGTTCGCCGCAAAAGGCGACGAAGTCGTGACGGCCAACCACCTTGCGGCCCAAAAGGGCTACGACTTTGTACAGGTTGCCTGTCAGGATATCTGCCATTGGCGCCTTCCGGGTAGCTCAGGGAGATATTACCTCCTGCCGGCCAACCGCACGATCCCTCTGGCTGCCGTGTACGCAGGCTGCCGCTTCATGGCCGCCTATCCCATGAGCCCTTCCACTGAAATCATTACCTACCTGGCTGCTCATGAGGACCGCTTCGGCATCTTCACCGAGCAGGCGGAAGACGAGATTGCGGCTATCAACATGGCCCTTGGAGCGAGCTTTGCCGGGGCTCGCGCCATGACCGCCACCTCTGGAGGCGGATTTTCCCTCATGGTAGAGGGGATCAGCCTTTCGGGAATGATGGAAGTGCCGGTCGTGGTGATTCTAGCGCAGCGACCCGGACCGGCTACAGGTCTTCCAACGCGCACCGCCCAAGGGGATCTGCTGTTTGCCGTCAACGCCGGCCACGGAGAATTCCCTAAGATGGTCCTGGCCCCTGCCGATGCTCGGGATGCCTTCCACAAGGTGGTGCGGGCGTTCAACCTGGCCGACAAATACCAGATGCCGGTGATCCTCATGACCGACCAGTTCCTCCATGAATCGCTCGTATCCATCGAATCATTCGACTTTGAACGGGAAATTCCCACCTGCCACCTGGCCGATCCTTCAACCATACAGGACTACCTGCGCTATCAGTTCACTGAAAGCGGCATTTCCCCACGACTTTACCCGGGACAAAGCACTCACCTCGTGGCTGCCGACAGCGATGAGCATGATGAAGCGGGCCACATCACCGAGGATCTTGCCGGAATCGCTCCGGCCATGGTGAAAAAGCGGCTCGCCAAGCTTGCTCTCCTGAGGAAGGAAGTGGCACCCCCTGAAACCTATGGGGTCGACCAGGCAGAGGTTGTTTTTGTTTCCTGGGGGTCCACACGCCAGGCCATTTTAGAGGGCATGGAACTGCTCCGGGCAGGAGGTCTGGCAACGGGGCTGATTCATTTTACCGAACTCTGGCCGTTGCCTATCTTCCAATTCCCCAAGAACAAGCGCTATTGGTCCGCGGAAGGGAATGCCACCGGTCAACTGGCCCGTTTGCTGCGGTCGGAATATGGCCTTGAGTTCTCTGGAGAGATCAAACGCTATGATGGCTTGCCGTTAACGGGCGAATTCCTGAGGAGGTGCTTCCATGACTAAGGTGGATGACTGGCATACGGACGTGGAAATTCAGTGGTGCCCCGGCTGCCCCAATTTTGGGATTCTTCAAGCCTTCAAACTGGCCATGGTGGAACTCGGCAAACAACCTCACGAACTGTGTGTTGTGTCCGGTATCGGACAGGCCGCGAAGTTCCCTCACTATGTCAAAGCCAATTTCTTCAACGGACTGCACGGCCGTGCCCTCCCGGCCGCCTTGGCCATCCATGCAGCCAATCCGGATCTCACCACCATCGTCATGACCGGGGAAGGCGATTGCTACGGTGAAGGAGGAAACCATTTCATCCACACTCTGCGCCGCAATCCCAATCTGACTCTGGTCGTCCACAACAACGGCCATTACGCCTTGACCAAAGGTCAGGCATCCCCGACCACCTCCATCGGCCAAACACGGGCCATTCATCTGCGTGGTGTCGAAAGCGCTCCTCTGCAGACTCTGGCCATCGCCATCGTACAGGATTGCAGCTTTGTAGCCCGGGGCTTCGCCGGCGACATCGACCACCTGAAATCACTTCTGGTGGAGGGGATCAAACACGAGGGGTTTTCCTACATCGATGTCATCCAACCCTGCATCACCTGGGGGAAGCGTCCCTTGAGCTGGTATCGGGAGCATATTGACAGAATTCCCCCCGATCATGATCCAACCGATCGCCGGGCTGCTCTCGAAAGGGCACTCGATTCGGGCGAACGCATGTCCATCGGGGTCTTCTATCGCAATGCCGGGCGGCCTCTTTTCGCCGAACGGTTTCGCCGGGAAGTTACCGACAAACCCCTGGCCTCTCTGGGCTGGCCGGATCGGGAAAGCATAGCGAGGTTCCTCGCAGAGTTTCGGAGGGAGTAATCACGCAGACACTTCAAAAACTCCGACCCTTTTCACGCATTTCGTCCTGGCGCATGGGCATTGAATCGATCAGCCTGAAGATCTCCTCCAAATTCATAGGATCATTTCTCCTAAGGGGGCATTAAGAAATAACCTAGAGCAAATACCTCTCGTTTCCGCTCGTTCCCAAGCTCCAGCTTGGGAACGCAGTCTTGGAAGCTCCAGCTTCTAGTGGCCACAAGTCACGCCAAGCTGGAGCTTGGCTGACCATGGTTCCCAAGCCGGCGCTTGGGAACTAGCGAACTGGCGACGTGTGCGGACTGTTCACGCTGCACTATGTTATTTCCTGATGAGTCCTAAGCTTCACGCCGCCGTCCTTGCCCACCAAAATGAGAAAAAAAGCCTTCGGCGAAAACGGCAAGTCATCCTGGATAAGGGTCCGCTGGTCGCCTTTCTTGATTCGCGTGGCAGTTACCACGATTGGACGAAGGACCAATGGGCAGAAACTCGATGCCCCCTATTGACTTGTCAAGCAGTTGTCTCCGAGTCGTGCTTCTTGCTCAAAAAATGGAACAAGGGCTGCGCTTACCTGATTAAAGTGCATGACAGGAAACAGCTTGAGTGCGACTTGCGGGAGAAGGCGGCCTCTTCGCTCACCAGAGAATCACGGATGTACGGAAAACTGAAATATGGTCGAGCGCGGAGATGTGAGAGCAAAGCTCATCCTGGAGGCGAAGGTTTGTCAGATCGCCATAATCAGCGAATGACGAATCCGTTTCCCGATGAGTCATTGTCATCCCCGACAGTTCAGGAAATGGGTTCGGTTGAGCTACCTCAAATGAGAATCTGGAGCCATGGCGAAGGGGGCGGCGTGGAAGCTGAGCCACGGGCTGCCTGCTGAGGATCGGCAGGCAACCCGTGCGCGAATTGAAGGGTTTTTCTATCTTCTTCCCACCGGACATTCCAGTTCACACGCCCGGCAGTATTTAATGATTTTCACGGGAGCATCGAAACCCTCGGCTTCCTGCTCTTGAGCCAACGCGTTGTCCTCCTCCATTTGGATGTTGCAGACGGGACGTGAGAAGACGCCGGTTCGCCCCGGCAGTAAGTCCTGACCGAAGTCCTCCGGTCGATAGAGTTGTTGCTCGAATGCACCCTGCGGACATGCCTTGCGACAGGGTGAATCGCATCCCCTGCAAGGGTCGAAGTCCTTGGGACCGGTTGAGGGGAAGGCTGCATCCAGAGTAAGGGCCCGGAGGCGCACCCTGGGACCATACTCGGGCGTGATGAGCATGTTGTTATTGCCGATACAACCCAACCCGGCAAGAACCGAGCTGTCCTTGAGGTAAGTGCCTCCTTTCTCGATGTGGTATGGAAGATGGAAGGTTCGGAATTCATAAGTCGACTCGATCCAGGAACACAGGCTCTTGACGATGCCGGCCAGAACACGGTTTCCAGGAGGATCTACCCGCCCGAACCACCAATCCATTTCCGGTTTATCTTCGGGGTGTTCGACGGCAATCACCATGACCGTCTTGGCGCCTTCGGGCCAGGCCACCTGCCCGGGCTGAAGGCCCGATTCATTTGTCCTGGCGCCGATGCCGTCACCGGCGCCGGGCATTTTGGGAGCAAAAGTGAAAGACGGAGCACTCTTCAGGTCATCCACGAGAGCAAAGCCCGCCAGGGTTGCACCCAGTTCAGCGGCTTTTCTGAGGATGCGTGAGGAAGCGCTCAAAACAATTTGGCTTTTCATCACATTTCCCTTTTTTACAATGGAGCGGCTGTCGATGCGTCTGATTCATCACTTTTCACTATACCGCGCTCTTGATCTTCTCCCTGGGCAAGGCGAGCGGTTTGGGCTGCAGCAACTCGCCGTAGTCTTCCCTCATCCACTTCATGAGCGAGAAAACCATCAGGATGAGGACCGGCATCAAGGGCAGGGCAACGATGATGGAAGAAAGCTGCACGGCTTTCAGGGTGCCGGTGGCCAGCAGCCCAACCGCAAACAACCCCAGGATGATGCCCCACAGAGTCCGATTCCAGCGGGGGGGGTCCTGATCACCGGATATCACGCGGGTGACTTGAGACGAGAGGGTGTAGGCCGCTGAATTCAACGTGGTGGCCAGGAAGACGAAACAGAGGATGGTGAAGACGGGGATGAAAATCACCGAACCGGGGATGGAATCCAGGATGGCGACGATGGTCACATCATTGGACCATTTCGAGGCTTTCAAGATGCCGTAAACGTCCAAAATTCCCTTCGCCTGGAGGTCTATGGCGTAGCCGCCCCAAATGGCAAAAAACACCCAGCAACCCATGCTGCCGTAGACCAGTTCACCGAAGACCACCTGGCGAATGGTGCGTCCGCGGGAAATACGGGCCACAAACAGGCCCATCATGGGAGCATACGCGACCCACCAGGCCCAGTAGAAGACGGTCCAGCTTTCGGGGAAGCCGCCGTTGGCAATGGGATCCGACCAGAGGCTGATTTTGATGAAGTCGTTCAACATCAGCCCGAGACTGTTGCACCACGTGTTCAAGATGAATGTCGAAGGGCCGATGACAAAAACGTATATCAGCAGGGCAAAGGCAATGTAGGTATTCCAGTCCGCCAGTTTCGCCATGCCCGACTTGAGGCCCGACCATACGGTATAGGTGAACAAGGCCGTCCAGATGAGCAGGATGATGAGCTGCAGAAAGAAAGACGAGGGGATTCCGGTTATCTTGGACACAAGGCTGGTCACCAGCGGAACCGCGAGTCCGAGGGAGGTCCCTACGCCACCGATCATCGCAAAGATCACCACCGTGTCGATCACTTTGCCCCACAACCCGTCGGCGTGTCGGCCGATGATGCCACGGCAGGCGGCGCTGAGCCGCAGGGCCGGAATCTTTTTAACGTGGATGGCATAGGCGATCGGGAAAGTGGGCAGAGCGTAAATGGCCCATGGGGTGATACCCCAGTGAAATTGACCGTACATGCCGGCCATTTCACCAATCATACTTTTCTGAGTGTTGGGATCAACGTGCAGGATGCTGGTATTCATATAGTACACCGGTTCGATGAATGCCCAATAGACGATGGCAATGCCGATGCCGGCGCAGAACATCAATGCCCCCCAACTGTACTCGGAGAATTCGGGTTTCTCATCCGGTTCTCCGAACTTGATCCGCCCCCATTTGCTCATCCCCAGCCAGAGCAGGAAGATGACGCAGAATAGGCCGAAAAGCAGGTAAAACCACTTGAAACTGTGGGTCGTCACAGCAAAGATCTTGTCGACGACGGCTTTTCCCTCTACCGGGAAAAGGGCCAGCAGTGCACCCACCAGCACGCTGACGATGACGCCGGGAAGCATCAGCGAGTAGTCAATACTTTGTGGGCTTTCCTTCATCCTGTCCGCTTGTAGAGTCAAGCCTTGCACAGCGCTTGATGATTTCGCATCCATGTCTTCTCCTTCTTTGATAAGCCAGGTTGATCCCTCGGTAAAGAGCCCGGGACTGACGTCCAGGGTAGTGGACTCTCGATCAAACCTCATTAGAGCGATACCCTGGAAGCCAATGGTTGAAATCCTGATGTCCAAACGAGCGACGACGGGCCGTCGCAAGACCCATAACAGTGGACAAAGACCGCTTGCCCTGCCGTGCAAGGCTCGTCATTCTTCGTGACGAATGGGCACCCCTCCGCCGGCACCAAGATCCACGCCCTTCCCGCTCACACCTGGACAAAAAACACTCTGCCTGGATCTGGCGCGCTTCTGTTCTTTATGGTGCATGAAACTGGAATCCGGAATCCGAAGAATGTGAATATCAAGAACTGGGCCAAACGGCCGAAATGGTCCGGAAGAAGGACAACACCTCCCCCCGATGAACGTGAGCCAATGATTGAGCGATGAAAAAGCGTTTTGCTGTGGGAAAGGCCTCAAAGAAAGGAAGATCTGCGCAGGCAAGCAGAATGTAAAAAAAGTAAAGGTTTTTTGACCTTTGTAAAGAACAATTTACAAATTGCTCCCCTCCAAATCTGGCCGCATCGATCGGCAACAGGAAATGAAGGGCCTTTCAGGATTCCTTCCGGCTGGACTCACCCCGGTCTTTTGCCGGCAGTGGATCACTATTTCAGCCCGTACTTCTTCAGTTTGTAGTGAAGAAGCTGCCGGGTGATTCCAAGCGATCTTGCAGCTCTGGCGGGGATTCCCCCGGAGGCGGCCAGAGCATCCAGGATCAACCTGATCTCTTCGTGGGCCTTTTTTTCCGCAAGGTTCACCCCGGGGCTTGTCTTTCCCTCTTCCGCCGCATTGACGTTATACGAGGCTTGATTCACTCGAGGCCCCTGGGCTTGATCGGCGCCCTGCGGTTGAAAAAGAGGCGATCGCTGTTTTTTCCTATCATCCGGAGCAACTGCAAATTGCTCCATGTAGTCCGAGAAATGGATGTTGATATGCTTGAGATCGAGAGTGTTGTCATGCTCGCTCACCATGTTCATGGCTCCTTCAACGACATGCTCCAGTTCTCGGACATTTCCCGGCCAGTCGTATTCCATGAAAAAATCCATCACTTCGGAGGAAATGCCTATGATGCTTTTCCCAAAAGAGTCATTGTATTTGAGAAGAAAATGGCGAACGAGCTCTTCAATGTCCCATTTGCGCTGCCTCAATGGCGGGATCTTGATCAAGACCACTGCCAGCCGGTAATATAAATCGATCCGGAACAGCCCATTCCGGACTGCTTCCCGGGGGTCCATGTTCACGGTGCTGATGACCTTGACATTCAGGTCGACGGTATTGAGAGAGCCTACGCGACGCACCTTACGTTCCTGAACCACGCGAAGCAGCTTGCCCTGGAGGCTCAGCGGCATGGAATCGATTTCATCCAGGAAGATCGTTCCGCCGTTGGCTCTCTCAAAGAGGCCCGCTTTGTCTATGGCTCCAGTGTAGGCCCCCTTGCTGGTGCCGAAAAGGATGCCCTCCATGAGGCTCTCTGGGATCGCGGCGCAGTTGATGGCAACAAACCGGCTCTTGTTCCCGTAGTGAAAGTTATGGATCGACTGCGCGAAGAGTTCCTTTCCCGTTCCGGTTTCACCATGAATCATGACCGGGGACAAGGAGTTGGCCGCCATTTTTGCCATTTTCAGCGCGTGTACAAATTCCGGAGCGGACCCGACGATGTCGGCAAAGGTGTACTCCGTGTCCTCTCCTAAAAACGCCTTGTTCCTTGGCATCAAGAACGCCGGGATCCTTCTCTCCACCAGGTTGTAGTCCTTGACAAAGCATATGGTCCCGATAATCCGTCCCTCCCGGAACAACGGGAATACGCTGTGGATGGTCATCCCCACATTGGCTTTTCGGGTTCTGTAGGACAGGCCGTAGTTGATGATGGGGCGCCCGCTTTTCAGGACGCGCATGCAGGTGCTGCTGTCGTTGTCGTACAGGTAGACATCGCTGATCTTTTTCCCCAAAACGTCCTGGGGATCGAGGTTATCCATCCTCGCTTGAATATCGTTGTAGAAGACCAGAACCCCATTGGCATCCGTCATGAGGACCCCTTGATCAAAATCAGAGAGAAGGCCAATAAAATCTATCTGATCAAATCTCAGGCCCCCGTATTCTTTCGGCGTCGACATTGTGCAGACCTTATACGAAGGGTCACGGAAAATAAACTGACCTTGGGTGAAACGGTACGGCGAGACTTCCCGCTGCAGTGCCATTATAAAGTATTAGCACCGCATTTCCATGATCTATCGTGTTGAAATCGTGCGGTAACAGAATGCACGCCCCGATTCTCCCAGATACCGTCTTCGCGCACCAACGGGTGACAGCGGAATACTCCAGCGGGTTTATCCGTGGCCAGCATTGGTGATCATCACATGGTATCTGTCGTTCGACGTGAATTGTTGTCGCCGAATTGACACCATGGCAGTAAAGTGTTCTACTGAAAGGGGTTACGAAGATGGGAACCACACAGGTTAGAAAACGTGAGCCGGCCGACGAGCGGATCACGGCAAGGTTGCCGCACTCCACCCGTTCGATCATCGAGCGGGCGGCGGCGATATATGGGGCCAGCATCAACCAGTTTATCGTTCAAGCTGCCGTGGAACGGGCAAACGAAGTCTTGCAGAGCATGGAGACCGTAAGACTTTCGTCTCGGGACGCTCGGTTATTCATGGATACCTTGACCAATCCGCCCGAACCGAACAAGAAGCTCTTGGATGCTGTCCGCGTCCACGACCGACTCGTCGACTCCCGGTATTGAGACGGCAAAGGATCTGATCATTGTCCTCTGCTCCCCCATCAGACTATTCTTGCGGTGTTTCCGGAAGGTAAGACCGGTCAGGGAATCGAAAGCTGAGGAGCTCCCTTCGGTGGCGGGTTATCCCTGCATAGCGTGTCGCGTTGCTCTATTTGAGAACGGGGATGAGGATTGGTGAACTCCTGGCTCTTCGCCTCGAAGATATCGCTCTTCGGGAGCAGAAGGTGATGATCCATGAGGCAAATAAGACGGGGATGGGAAGGGTGGTCTACTTCAGCGCGGACGCAAGAGAGGCTCTCCTCGCCTGGCTAAAAGAGAAGGACCCGAGAGAGGATGTGCTCTTCTACGGAAGAAGCGTTGAGTGTCTGTCCTATGGGGCGGCGCGGGTCATGTTCAAAAAATACCTGCGAAGAGCCGGACTCTTACACAGAGGATATAGCCTTCACTCGCTTCGTCACACCTACGCCACGGAACTCCTGAATGCGGGGATGAGGCTTGAGTGTCTGCAGCCCCTCCTTGGGCATACGAACCTGGAGGTCACCCGGAGGTATGCCAGGCTAACCGACAGAACCAGGGAAGAGGAATACTTCAGGGCCATGGCCGTCATTGAGAAGGGGGTGACCGGTGAGCATTACCGATTCGATCATCAACTTTAGACGACACCTCAAGAGAAAGAACTACTCCCGCTGCACGGTTCGGGACTATATGAGCACTCTCAAAGCATTCGTTCTCTGGGTGAATGTGCCCATCGAGGAGGTCAATCGCGGCAAGGTTCTCTCCTTCATCGACCACCTTCTCAACCGGGGGTTACGGCCCAAATCAATAAACTGCTATTTGGACAGCCTCCGGTCCTTCTACCGTTACCTGGAGGAGGAAGAGAAACTGGAGATCCAAAATCCCGCAAAGAGGGGCTATGCACTGCGCCTTGCCAAGCCTTTACCAAGGTTTCCTAAGGACGAGGAGATCGAAGGGCTCTTTAAAGGCATAAAGAATGTGAGAGATCGGGCCATTTTCTATCTGATGCTTCGATGCGGACTTCGGGTAGAGGAGGTGGCCGGCCTTAATGTTGACGACCTCGATTTTCGCCGGGGAAGGATTGTCGTTCAGTGCGGCAAAGGGGGCAAGGGACGGGTCGTCTACATGAGCTCCGATGCCCACAGTGCCTTGGTTGAGTATCTCAAAGGGAGGCCAAAGGCCAGGGCAAAAGCGCTCTTTCTGGTTGAAAAGGGAGCCTTCCGAGGAAAACCGATCTCGGTTCGAGGCATCCAGAAAAAGATGGAGCTCTATTCAAAAAAGTCAGGGCTTAGAGCCTCGTGCCATCAGCTTCGGCACACCATGGCGACGCAGCTACTCAACGCCGATACCGATCTGGTTGTAGTACAGGATCTTCTCGGACATAGCAGGATCGCTGCCACCCAGAGGTACTGCAGGGTGTCGAATCTGAAAGTCGAGAGGGACTATTACAGAGCGATGGAACTGGTCGTGCCGAGAACTTCACCGGGGGAGCAGCATGCAAGACTCAATGGCTAGACGATCACCCCTCAGGGGCTCTGCCCCCGAACCCCCGGGGTTTATCGCTTTGGGGATTCAAGAGGGGCAGGAGAGAAAAAAGGCAGGATCAAAGGACCCTGCCCCTCCATCATCCACCCGCCTCGGCGCTCGGGTCGCTCCCCAGCGTTGCCCTATCCTCCGGGCGGGCAATGGATATTCTACCAGGCAAAGACAAAATGAGGTAATATTGAATGTGACCAATCAGGCAGAGAATGTGCCTTGATGGAAAAACAAGCTGATAGGCAGGATCAGCGATGAATCCTTATCGCCCCATTAAAGCTCTATAATCACATAGAAAAACAGGCTTTGATATGTACAGCTGCCTTCCTTCAGGAAAAACCAGCGACCAAAAACTTCAGGATGACAAAACCATATCGCCAACGATATGTTGAGCAGAAAACAGGCCGGATGAGAGTTCCGGCCCTGTCGAATGATCAGCAGGTCAGAGCCCTGCTTCTTTTTCTTCTTGGCGGGTTTATTTCTTTTTTCGGGTTAAGAGTGCAGAGCCTTTTGTGTTCGCAGCAAGCTGCGGGGTTGGCGCTCACCAGGCAGTTTCAAACCTTGCCCGAACGGACCTGGCATGAAGGGGAAGTCCTTCGGCCTCGGCCAGCGTAATGACCGTATCTTTTAGACTGGCCAGGCCTTGTCGACTCAAGTACTGGAAGGTCGGCTTCTTTATGAAGTCATCCACAGAGAGACCAGAGAACATTCGCGCACATTGGCCGGTCGGCAGAACATGGTTTGTGCCGGTGGCATAGTCCCCCACCGGAACCGGGGCATAAGGGCCCAAAAAGATAGAGCCGGCATGCTTTATTCTGTTTAGGGTAATAAACGGATCCTGGGTCATGATCTGAAGGTGTTCCGCTGCATATTCGTTTGCAAAATCAATTGCCTGGTCCATATCTTGGGCAATCAGAACATAGGAGTGTTTCGTCAGGGCCGATTCCAAGATCTCTTTCCTGTCAAGGGCATCGAATTCCCTATGGATGATGTGGCAGACATCGGATGCCAATTTTTCAGAGGTGGTGACCAGCACAGCAGCGGAATCAGGGTCGTGTTCCACTTGTGAAAGAAAATCGATGGCAATGAGTTCCGGGGCACCCGTCTCGTCCGCCAGGATCAAGGCCTCGCTTGGCCCTGCCGGCGAATCGATGTCCACCTGTCCGTAAACCAGCATCTTGGCGGCGGTGACGTACTTATTCCCAGGTCCGACGATCTTGTGGACTCGTGGCATGGTTTCTGTTCCATAGGCCAGTCCTGCCACCCCCCAAGGACCTCCCACTTTGAAGATTCGGTCACATCCCGAGATGTCCGCGGCCACCAGTGTGGCCGGATTGGCTTTCATGCCCTTGCTGGGCGGGGTGATGGCCACCACTTGAGACACACCGGCAACCTTGGCAGGCAGGACCGTCATAAGGATGGAACTGGGATATACGGCTGTTCCTCCGGGGATGTAGCATCCGACAATATCCATGGGCCGCGTGATGCGACCCGCAAGGATACCCTCCCGAATCTCTATGGACCACATGTCGCGCTCCAATTCGGCCTTATGGAATTTCACAATATTCTCTGCCGCAATCTTCAAACATTCAACGACCTTGGGATCCAATTGGGCGTATGCCTCTCTGATCTCGTCCGTGGTGGCCTCCAGGTCAGGCGCTGAGATATCAGCCTTATGCTTTTGATAGTGTTCCAGGATTACATCGTTGCCTCGTTTCTTGATATCCGCTACGATCTTCCTCACGTCTTCATAAATGGAAGAGATGTCCTCCATAGACCTTTCCATGACCGCCTTGACTTGCACGGAGGTCAAGTCGTTAATATTTATGGGTTTAAGTTCCATTGCAACATCCTCTCTAACATATGAATTTAATGGTCCATGATTTCATTAAGAATCTGTCAATACAGGTCAATACAGGCAAAGATAGTGCAAACTGATTAATATTTTTCCGCTTGTCCAAATCGGGGCCTTGAGAAGGTGAATAGATAGCATTTACCTTAAGCTTTCGCAACAGTTAACCGCCTTCCTTACCAAAGAGGGAAAACGCTTTTTATGGATATGCCCTTGATATCATAATGAGCCGGTTTCCCCAGCTTTCGCCCGAATTGAAATGATTCACGAGAAACTTCCGGTTCTGCCTCTTCAGCGCAACAATACGCTAATGAAAATCCGACTGATTTATGGCAGAATACGCGGAGGTCTTCCCTTGCAGAAACCGATACTCATCATTGCGGCTGGTCGATGAGATGAGGCGGATGCTGAGTTGAGGTCCGGTCTTATATTCCCGGCTTTTTTGTGTCATTAGAATCACAAGTTGTTGCCTTGCGGGTTCAAGGCGCCTCTGGTTAACCATTCTGAAACCTCAGCTTTGATATTGAGGGCAGCCACTGCAAAGGGACTTTTATGGCTGCCGTCTCGCCAGTATATCACCCAAGAGAGCCAACAGATTCGCCCTTATGGAAGATACTGCACAACCACTATCCTGATTTTAAGTCCGGCTATGATGAGCAATGCGAGAAGAAATACGGGTTTTTTCGCCCGGTTGTGGATGAAGTGGTCGAGGAATACCTGAGATGCGGAGACTTGCACGAAGGATTCGCCAGGGTGCGCTGCACCAACCCCGATTGCCGGCATGAGTACCTCCTTTCGTTCTCATGCAAGGGCAGGTGGTTCTGCCCCAGCTGCCATTCCAAGAAAACCATTCAGTTCGGAGAAGACGTCCCTAACAACATTCTCTACCCAGTTCCCCATCGGCAGTTCGTCTTCAGCATCCCGATCATGCTGCGCATCTATTTCAAATACGACCGAAAGCTCCTGACAAAGCTTTGCCACTGCGCCAACGAAAGCCCGCAAATGTTATTTCGCACCGTGCTGGACCTCGATGACGGCATCCCGGGGATGATCATGGTAATCCACACCTTCGGGGATTACGCCAGGTTTCATCACCATCTTCACGGCATCGTCGCAGACGGGCTCTTTCGACCGAACGGGACCTTCTATTGCCTCCCCAAGACAGAGCTTAAAGAACTCGAAGAGATCTTCCGCTCCAAGGTTCTGGCCATGTTGAAGGCTGAAAGCAAGGCTTGTCCCGGAGCCCGATCCGGGATAAACGACGTGCTTATCGAAAGACTCATGGCCTGGCATCACATACGGATGACGGATGTCGGAAAAAGGATGAGACCGGGTGCAAGGTCCTCCATGCATTCCGAGTTCCGATCTCTGATCTCCGACCTCTGTTCATGACCCATGGGACCAACAAGGAAAACTTCGAGGTTTTCCCTGTCGAGGAATTCATCGCCGCCATCACTCAGCATATTCCTGACAAGCATTTTCAGATGGTAAAAAATCAAAGCGCCGCAGGATGGGCCGGCTGTCCTCGATGATTATGACGACGACTGGCCCGGATATGAGGAACCCGTCTTCGTCTACCACTGAACTCCGTCGCTGGAGAGATCTCCCACCGGCTACCACGCCCTTTAACCAGGGCAAATACCCTTCTTCAAGTGCTCTGCATTCAAGCCTGACCCGGACTCCGATCCGGGGACAACTCGCCAGTAGAACAATTTGCAGCGAACGACCCATGACTGCGACCGCCATGGTGCGGCACCGTGGTGGGTCTTGTCTTCAGATACCAAGAAATCGGCGTAAGAATGTCCTTAACAGAATCGACGACAAATGCTACCGAAAAACCTCGAGAAAGCGATTTCCTATCACCAAATCGATAGTGCTCCAACCCCTGCGATGATCAACAAGGCCGCCAGCTTTCCTTTCAATGACACAGATGCTGTGAACACCCTAACCTCTTTCACTCGTATGGAAATCTGATGTGGAATGATTAAAAAGCTTCTCGGGGCTTCCACGTCTCCCAAGGTTTCGTCCGTTCACCCGTTTCATCCATCTCCGGCAACGTCGGTTTCCCGGGTTCCCAGCCGCATGGCATGAAGTGTCCCGACGCCTGATGCGCCTTAAGGGCCCTCAGCTGGCGCAGAATCTCCGTGATGCTTCTGCCCAGGGGGGCCGCGACCACTTGCAGGGATTGGACGATCCCGGCGGGGTCGATGATGAAGTGGCTGCGGAGGTTCATCTTCTGCCCCGCGTCGTGGACGCCGTAGAGACAACCGATGACGCCAAGCGGGTCCGAGACGAGCGGAAACCGGGCACCACCGCTCACCATGCGGAACAACTCCTTTTCCTGGAATTCCCGGTGGGTGTCCACCGTGTCGGTGCTCACCGCCAGCACCTCCGCATCGAGCTCGCGGAAGGCCGGATATTTTACGGCCGCCGCCGCGATTTCCGTCGGGCACACGCAGGTGAAATCTCCGGGGTAGAAAATCAAAATGACCCACCACCCCCGGTATCGCGAGAGAGTGACCTCCGCCTGCATCCCGTCATGAAAAGCCATGGCCGCAAAATCGGGGGCCGCTTCGCCGACAAGAGGGATTCTATTCATCAACCTCCCATCCTCTGTGATTGGTTCTTCCATTCATGATTCCTGTCCCGACGGGGCCGCCCGCCTCAACGTCAAGTCCGGGCCAACCTCCGGTGATGAAACGGTTTCCGGCCAGCCCCCGCCCAGGGCCTTATAGAGCGCCACCAGGGCCAGGGCCTGAGCCTGTTGGCTCCGGGCCAGCTGGTCCTCCGCCGCATAGAGCGCAGCTTCAGCATCCGTGACGGCCAGGTAGCTCTCCACCCCCGCAAGGTATCGATCCATGGCGAGCTTCACGGCCAGGTCGTTGGCCCGGACGGCTTCGGCCAGCGACCCGCTGCGGTTCTTTTCCCGCGACAGGGCCACGAGGGCATTCTCGACCTCCTCCAAGGCGAGCAGAACCGATTGCTCGTAACGGGCCAAGACCTCTTCCCGGACTGCCTTGGTCACGTCGATCCGGGAGAGGATGCGGAGAAAATTGAGAATGGGCCATCGGAGAGTCGGGCCGAATGCCGAGAAGTTGCTCGAGTCCTGGAACAGGATCCTGCCCTCGCTCGACTGGTAACCGAAAGCGCCCGTAAGAAAAAACCGGGGAAAGAGATCGGCCGTCGACACGCCGATGCGCGCCGTGGCTGCCGCCAGTTCCCGCTCGGCCTTTCGGATGTCGGGACGGCGGCGCAGCAGCTCCGACGGCAGCCCCACCGGCAGATCCGGCGGCACGGCGGGAAGGACACGAGCCACACGAAGCTCCGTCTCCAGGCCGGACGGCTCCTCTCCGAGCAAAACACCGATCCGGTAGCCGGCGGCCTTCAGAGAGCGCTCGAACTCGGGGATGCGCGCCTCGACACTGGCCAGTTCCCCCGAGGCCCTGGCATGATCCAGTTCGCTAGTGAGCCCTGCCGCTGCCCGCTCGCGCGTGATCTCCACGTTGTCCCGCCGGGTCCGGATTTCCCGGCGGGCGATGTCGATCCGGTGCTGAAGCCCCCGGAGCTCGAAGTAGTTGCGCGCAAGTTCCCCCCGCAGGGAGACCAGGGCATCCCGCAGCCCCTCCTCAGAGGCGGCGAGGTCCGCAGAGGCCGCCTCGATCTGCCGGCGGATGCCGCCGAAGATGTCGATCTCCCACGAGGCGTCGAACCCCGCCAGATAGAAGTTCTGCTCGCGGCCCTTTGCCGCAGTGGCAGCCGCGCCCAGAACGGACGCCTCGTCCCGCCGGAGCCTCTGGTATTCTCCCGTGAACTCCCCTTCGGGCAGGAGGGCCGAGGAAGCCACCCCCAGCTGCGCCCGGGCCTGCATCAGCCGCGCCGCTGCGACCCGCAGATCGAGGTTGCGGGAAACCAGCCTCTCCATGAGGGAGTCCAGGAGGGAGTCGTCAAAGACGCGCCACCACGAGTCCAGAAACCGGCCGGGCACGGGAGCCCCGCGGGCGATCCCCGGCTCCAGGGCGGAAAACCGGGCAGGGACGGGCGGCTCCTCTCTTCGGTAATCGGGGCCAACCGCCGAGCAGCCCGAAACAAAAAGCGCCAGAGCAAAAATCGGAAGCCGGTTTTTCTTCACGGTTTATCCACCCCTCCACCGGGTTTTTGCTGCTCGGGCCGCTGCGACGACAGGTCCTCGATGAAGACATCCATCAGCTGACCCGGGAAAACCGACAGCTCGGAGGGGCTGTAGCTGTAGACGACCTGCATGACCCGCGTATCGACCCGCTCCGTGCTATCGCCGGTGAGCGAACGCTTGGGGATGACGTATTTCTCGACGTATTCGAACCGGAGACTCGTCTTGAGCGAGGGGTTGCCCCGGACGAAAGCGACGGCCCGCGCCTGCTCCCGGAACCGCCAGGCATCGTTTTCGTCGATGTCCACGCGAACATGCAGCCTGTCGAGACTGCCCAAGAGAATGAGCGGCTGGGCCGTAACGCCACTGGGGGCGTACTCGCCGGGCCGGATATTAACCTGGAGGACCTCGCCGTCGATGGTAGCGCGCACCGTCAGCAGGTCAATGTCCACCCGCGCCGCTTTTCCCTCGGCAACGGCATTGGCCAGGCGGGCCTCGGCCGCCATGACGGCAAAGCGGCGCTTGTTGAGGTCGTCCGTGCTGATCGCCCGGGGGTCCTTGACCTTCTGGGCAATCTCGAGCTGGGCCCGGAGGTCCTGGAGGTTGGCCTCGGCCTCCCTCACCCGCGCTTCGCGCACCGCGAGATCCGCCAGCCGTGCCCGGTCGTCGATCGAGAATAGAGGGCTTCCGGCTTTGACGCGCTCGCCCATCTTGACATGAACCCGCGCGACGACGCCCGGGATGTGGGCCCCGATGGAGATATTCCGGGAGCTGGCCTCCACGATGCCGGTGCCGGCAATCCGGTTGGTGAATTCCACCCGGGGCGGCTCCGCCACCGGCTCCGCGTGGATGACCGGTTTCGAGCCCTGACGCACCATCCACAGCGCGAAGAGGAAACCGACCACGGCGAGCAGGGGAATCAAGTATTTTCTGACCATAAGGCCTCCTAGGAGGTTGCCACCTGGGGTTCGACGACGATGACCCGGCCGTCGTCCATCTTGGCGATGCGATCCGCGAAGCTGAAGATCCGATTGTCGTGGGTTACGATGATGAGGGCCCGGTCCTCGGAAAGGGCGTTGCGGCGCAGGACGTCCATCACCAGCCGGCCCGTGTCGGCATCGAGGGCGCTGGTCGGCTCGTCGCAGACGATGAGGCGCGGATTGTTGACAATGGCCCGGGCGATGGCCACCCGCTGCTGCTGGCCTCCGGAGAGCGCCGCGGGAATGGCCCCAGCTTGTCCCCGAGCCCGACGGCCTCCAGGACCTCCCCGGCTCGAGCGAGAGCATCGGCCCTGCGCTTTCCAAAGATGAGCAGGGGGATGGCCGTGTTCTCCGCAACGGTGAGGGTCGGGATCAGGTTGTAGGCCTGGAACACGAAGCCGATGTTGGCCCCCCGGAAACGGGTCTTCTCGGCCTGGCTCATGGATTTGAGGTCACGGTCGAAGACGACGATCTCGCCGTCGTCATGGTCGAGGATGGCCGCCACCACGGAGATGAGAGTCGTCTTTCCGCAACCCGAGGGGCCGACGAGCATGAGCAGCTCACCGGGGCGCACCTCCAGGTCAACGCCCCGCAGGGCCTGGACCCGTGAAGAGCCCGAACCGTAGGTTTTGGTGACGCCACGCAGAGAAACCGCCGTTCCGTTTTGCGACATATCCCCCTACATCTTGAAAACGATGGCCGGCTCGAGCTTCATGACCTTGCGGATGCTCAGGAGGGCCGACAAAGTGATAATGACGGCGATGGCGCCCCCCGCCAGGATGAGGATCTCGGGGATGAGCCGGAAGGCGAGCTCGGTGCCCCCCATGAGATACCCGAAGAGGGCGGCACCGCCGACCCCGAGCCCATATCCCAGGGCGCCGACGACCAGGGCCTGCAGGACGATCATGCGCAAAAGAACCGCGTTGGTCGTTCCCATGGCCTTCAGGGTGCCGAAGTAGCGCAGGTTCTCGAGGGTGAAGTTATAAAAGGTCTGGCCCGCGATGGCTGTGCCGATGAGGAAGCCCAGCATGACGGCGATCCCGAAATTGATGGGGATGCCGGTGCTCTTCATGTAGTAGTTGAACGACAGGTCCTTGAACTCCTTTGCGGTGTAGGCTGCCAGTCCCGTACCCTGGCGGATCCGCTCGGCCAGGTCCTTCGGATCGACCCCGTCGGATCCCTTCACCAGTACAAACGAGAGCAGCTTCCGCTCCTTCGGGGCGAAGGTGGTGGCCCGGCTGTAAGTCGTATAAATCACCGGCTGGGACTGAAAGGTGCGCGACACTCGGCAGATGCCGACCACGACGGCGCGCTTGTCGTTGATTTCCAAAACTTCCCCCACCTGAAGAGGAATCGCCTTCGCGCCGGGCTCTTTCGGCTTTTTGGCCAGCCGGGTGGACGCCCCGACGTCATTGACGATGATTGCATCCTGCTTGCGCAGATCGCTGAGGCTCCCCTCAATCATCGTGGGCGGACCGCCGATGAGGGTCGCGTCATCGAGGCCCAGGACATTGACGATCTGGAAGTTGCCGTCCTCGAGGCGGGCCTTGAGGAGCCCCTTGTAGAGGGGCACGGCCCACTCGACCCCGGTGATGCCGCGCACCCGGATCAACTCGGTGTCCTGTAGCGGCTTCACGTCGTCGATGTACTGGACCTTGGGGTCCATGACCCAGACGTCCGGCTGGGAGAGGTCGTTGATGAAGCTGTAGGTGCGGGTCATGAGACCGGTGAAGATGGAGGACTGCTGGGTGATCAGGAGGGCGGCGAAGGTGAGGCCCATGATGAGCCCCAGGTATTTGCCGCGATCACCCATGAGCATTTTCAAGGCGATGCGGTACATTCACGATCTCCTGAAATACGCTGGTGATACGCCAAAAGCGCTCGAAAATAGACATCTTCCAACCGACGTCATTATCACCTCACCCCCAACTCCAATTCCGGTGGCGGTTTCACCAATCCGCGAATCCAGCGCTCCGGAAACGCTTTCACGTCCGTTTGCCGCACCAAGCAGCGCCCCGAGCACGGCCCCTCGGTATGCATTGTCTCCCCCTAAATTGGTATTGACGATGAGCCCTTTCTCGGGCTGGTCGGCGTATTTTAGAGCAAGATAGATGGCAGCCGGGACTGAATCCTCCACATAGCATGCGGTGCTGAGATGTCCGCCGACGACGGACTCGTCGGATTTGTTGAGCCATGCCTGGAATGGGTGACCCAGGAGCGGGCTCCTCTGCTGCTGGATGCTATCGAGAATAACCTGTTTCAGGGACTCACCTTTCAGGGCGCCCAGGAGAAGATGGATGAGTCAATCTGCCGGCTTCCTCCATTTGTTGGACCCTTGTGGGTAAGGGCAAGGTGGGTCATGGCTGCCTCATATGCAGTCCCGGGATTTTCCTGATAGTAGATTACCAGAGGAACGATCCCCACCAGTCCGCCGAT
Organism: uncultured delta proteobacterium; assembly: GCA_963844985.1. Classification (GTDB taxonomy): domain Bacteria; phylum Desulfobacterota; class Syntrophobacteria; order Syntrophobacterales; family Syntrophobacteraceae; genus JADGQM01. Next base: position 87,851 of record CAWJQV010000031.1, on the reverse strand, counting down.
GTGTTTTTCAAGGGCTCCGCACTGCTCAGGAGGAAAGCCCAGGGCATAACGGGAGAAGAAATACCGGTGACATTCCTCGATGTACGTGTCGCGATGCATGCCGGGAATCGTCATGAAGTGGATGTAACGCTGCAGGTAGTCGGCAGGATCGTAACGTCCATTTTCGTTGAGGGATTCGATGAGCAGGGAGCACAGCTGCAGGTTGAGGGTGTTTTCCCCGGCCTGCAGGAACTGATGGTAGTGGACGCCCCTTTTTCCCCAGTGGCGAGCCTGATCATGGAGAATCTCCCCCTTTCTATTGGGGGCTGTGTACGACGAACGCCAGAGGATACTGTCAGAATGGGGATTCTTGGGAGCAAGATAATCGGCGACCCAGCCATAATCGCGAAAGAGCGCCTGCCGGTCATAATACCAGTGAACCGGCATGGCCAGCGCGTCAGCAATGTATAGGCCATACAGGGCCCCGCGTGACCGGGATGCTTGCGCGGGGGCTTGTTGGCTTTCCATGGAGCGTCCTCCCTTCATGCTAAACCCCAAAGCTGCTGGAATTGTTTCACTCACATCCGGCGGCAGGCGGCCAAGGCCTTGCTCACCGACCCGGGCTGGGACGGCAAGACCGTGGTTCTGGTGCGGGAGCGCGACCACTGAGCGGATGGCAAAGGCCGTGGTTGCCAATCCGGGCGAAATCGGGAGCTTGCCCGGGGAAGCTTCAGCTCGACGGCGAATTCATCAATTGCCTATACGCCTTTTCCTTGAAATTTTTTGCGAAAGGCATTGAGCTGGACGACGTGCCGCTGCTCTTCGCGAATGATTTGATCCAGTTTTTCCTGTCCGTATTTTGGCGCTACCATGTCTTTGAGGCCGAGGTAGAAGAGGATGGATTCCTTCTCGAGGCCGATGGCGATATCGATGATCTGCACCATGGATTCCTTTCCCGTCAACGTGTCGGCAATGGCGGGACTGCCTTCGCCTCCATGAGCATCCGCCATGGCGGCAAGGTATTGCCCCGATTCTTCGAGGGGATCGAATACCGTTGCCGTTTTCCCGGCCTCGGAAAGACTCTTCTTCATCGTTTCGAAGGTAACCTTGTGATGAGCTTCCATGGTGGCAAGCTGATCGAGCAATGCCTGGTTCTCGGGGTCCGACTGGAGTTGCGCCGCTTTCCGATAAAACCGGCCGCCGTTTTCCTCGATTCGAATCGCCAGGTCGAGCATTTCGTTTGCATTAAAAGCGTAGACCATTATTTCCTCCTCTTTCTTGAGCGGTCACCGGGTGTGAATCGCATTCCCACGGTGAGTCGTTATGGTTTAGGACTTTTCCCCGTGGGAACCTTCAACGATTGCTTTGAGACGTCTCCAAAATCTCTTCAAGAATCGACTCACTGGGGAAAACAGGGCGATCGGAGAGCAAATCGTCCACACAAGTTTGGAATTCGACGGGAAATCTTTCGCGATCGATTGGCAGCAATGCCCGAACCCGGCGATTGAGCACCTCGAATTGGCGAAACAGGTGCTGGTAATCGGAGAAACAATGCTGCATGCAATCCAAGACCTCCGGATCGAGGTCGTTAACGTCCACTCTCTCGACGGTCATCTGCGGTCTCTTCAGTTGGCAAATCCCCAGATAGGATGTGAAAAACGCGTGATAAACGCTTTCAACTTTGGATTGGACAGCCTGCGGCAGCGCGCTGATATCCCCCAGGTGACTGGTTATAGCTTCTGAAACAAGAGCATGAATGCTTTTGGTTTCGCGATCGCTCATGGACCTTTTCCTTTCAAAGGCTGTGCCTTTGTTGACACCCGTCCCAAAAGCTCCTTTGGTCATGCTCGGCCATTTTCGAGCCTTACGCGTTCCCCAAGTTCAACAAAAAGACTAAGGTCTCGCTTGAGTCGTGTCAACACCAGTGCTCACCCCGGCATATCCTTGAAGGAGCCTGTTTCAAAGCTCAGCATCTCATGCTATGAATACATGTGGACTTTCCAGTGCTCACTTGCAGAACTACTAGACATGACATGAATACCGTAGCATGAGATCAAGCTCTTACTCCGCGAGGTTCAACATGAGCTCAGGCAAATTTGGCGTGGTTGTCGTAGGTGCCGGTCTCGCCGGTCTTTCTTGCGCACGAACCCTCCAGGAGCACGGTGTAGGGGTTACCGTCATCGAGGCTTCGGACGCTATCGGGGGGCGAGTCCGTACGGACCGCTTGAGCGGTTTTTTGTTCGATCGTGGTTTTCAGGTTTTGCAGACGGCTTACCCGGAAGCCCGACGCGTGCTTGACTATGCGGCCTTGAAGCTGCAGCCTTTTTATCCGGGGGCCTTGGTGTTTCGCGAAGGTCGATTCGATCGCGTGGCAGATCCGTGGCGCCGCCCGCAGCATGCACTGAGCACCCTGCTGTCGCCTTTGGGAACCCTTTCCGACAAGCTGCGCGTAGCCCGACTGCAGCAGCGCGTAAGCGGTTTGACACTCGAACAGCTCTTCGACCAACCGGAGAGCTCAACTATGGAGGCTCTTCGCCGGAAGGGCTTTACCAATTCAATGATCGAGGGCTTCTTCCGCCCCTTCTTCGCTGGTGTTTTCCTGGAAACTGAGCTGGAGACATCCAGTCGCTTGTTTGAGTTTGTCTTCCGCATTTTTGCCTCGGGGGATACGGCTCTGCCTGCAGAGGGGATTGGGGCCATTCCGCAGCAAATTGCCGCAGTCCTGCCCAAGGGCGCCATCATGACCGGGATGCGGGTTGAGTCGATTCGAGACGGTGGCGTTCGCCTGGAGTCGGGCGAGGAGCTACGGAGCGACGCCGTGGTGATTGCCACGGGGGTCCACGAAGCGGCACGGCTGCTCGGCGATCCCGGAGAATCCGCCACGCGCGGGGTCACTTGCCTTTATTTCGCAGCGCAGGAACCTCCCGTGCGGGAAGCGATCCTCGTTCTTAATGGCGAGCGCCGCGGGCCCGTGGCCAATCTTTGCGTCCTGAGCCAGGTTGCCCGCTCTTATGCGCCTCCGGATGAGGAATTGATATCGGTCACGGTCTTGGGGATACCCCAGGACGAGCGCCAACTTGAAGCGGCCGTGTGTCAGCAGTTGACCGAATGGCTCGGCAAGAAGGTCAAAAACTGGAGACACTTAAGAACTTACCGCATCCCTCAAGCACTCCCCGCCCAATTGCCGCCGCTGCACCATCCCCTGCGCCAGCGCGTGTGCCTTCGCCAAGGTCTCTTCGTTTGTGGGGAATACGGAGGCGTGGCCTCTATCCAATGGGCCATGTTTTCAGGACGTCGCGCCGCCGAAGCGGTTCTCGAGGAAGTGGCCGGGGTGCAACCACACAACCCCGAATAATGGCTGCGCCAGGGCATTTCTCGGGCAGATCGCCGGTTTGCCAAAATCGTTGAGTGCACTCCGCGGTGCGATGCATTCATGAAAATGGTCATGATATGCCTGTCACCCTTCTGCCCGCTGCGGGGCCGGAGGACCAGAGAAGAGTACAAAGCGGTTTTCAAGTGAGGAAAGGACTGAACGATTTGCGGCGCTTGATTGAAAAGGCATTCAATGATGTTTAGTCTAAAGCACGGTTGAATCAGCACCTTCGAGGTGAAATCGACACAATGAATTAAGGAGGACGCATCATGGAAATTAGCCTGAAATGCTTTGCCACTCTGGCGGAAGCCGACAAATGCGATTACGCCGACAGCACCATCAAGACCCTGGCCGAAGGGGCCAGAGTGCGGGATCTGCTCAAGGAAATGAAGATTGCCGAGAAGGACGTCAAGCTGATCTTCGTGAACAGCAAACACGCCGACTTCGAAACGGTGCTACACCCGGGGGACGTGGTGGGGCTGGCGCCTCCGTCCGGCGGAATGTGAAGCTGCCTTCTGACGCCTGAGGCCGACAGCTTGCCTTGAGGATGTCGGCACCACGGTTATCCGGCATCCTGTGACAAAGTGGCACTGCGGCGGCATGCGCTCGCCAGCCAGACCAGCAGCGGCGTCATCATTCCCCACCCGACCGCCAGCACCAGCATACCGTTCAGGGATGGCAACGCTTCGGTCGCCCCCAGCTTTGCGCCACTGTAGTAAGCCAGAGGGCCGCCGATGGCGCCGAAGACCGCGGCCAGCAGGTAACGCCCCCGCAGCCAGACCATGGATACATTGAGGGTGGCGGCAAAGTCCATCCCGAGGCCGATCATCCAGCGAGGGCTGAAGGGACGGGGTACCAGGTGCTAAATCGGGGAGAAAACGCCGGCGTTCACCTGTGCGGTATCGCAGAGGAATCCGAGCAGACCAGACATAATCACGTTTGAATGCGGCACATGAAGCTGCGATTGGATGGGGCACCGGTGCCGTTTTTCAGGCGGCAAAAATGACTTCCGTTCGGCCCTGCCAAGCTTATTGTCCCGGATGTCAACGGATACCGAACTTCTGCGAGGATTTCCTGCAATCGATGCTCCTCCGGCAGGCAGAGGGGACAAACGAGCATGTCGAGCAGCACCTTTTTCATTTCTCCCTCTGCCCTCTTCCCGGAAGTCTTCGTGGGCGCGGTGCGCTTCGGTCTCTGTGCGGCCCTGTTCACGGAGGTCATGAAGGCGGGCGAAGTCCTGGCACCAGAGATCAGATTCTGGGGACCCTTCGGCCATGACCCGTGGGAGCAGCGGGAACAACTTCGAGATCTTAACCCCTTGAGGAATTCATCGCCCTCTCTTGGGTTCCCGTTGAGGTGAACGTGCTGAAATACAACTTTCTGATGCTCTGCCTGCTTTTTTGGATTCCGGCAGTTCTGGCATATGTCGGCCGCCCCGATTTGAGGCGGGCCATGCGCCTGGCGGCTTTATGCTCATTGCCCTTCGCCTTCAGCGAGTTTCTCTTTTACCCCGATTATTGGGCGCCGACCTTCCTGTTCGATCTTGGTGACCGTTTGGGTTTCGGCATTGAGGATTTCCTTTTTGTCAGCGCTCTTGCCGCAAACGCGGTTTCGATTTATGGGGTCTTGAGCTCCCGGACCTATGCGCCTCGGGATGCGCAGGTCTCGCCGGGGGTTCCACTGAAACGCATTGCCTCCATTCTTGCACTGGTCCTGGTGCTGGTGGTCTTCGCCATGAAGCTTTCGGTTCCCATGATCTATGGTTGTATTGCGATCATGACCCTGATCAGTGCGGCGCTCATGATTCCGCGCCGGGACCTGTTCTTGCCCGCGCTGCTCAGCGGCCTTGGATTGGCGGTGTGTTACTGGATATTGGCTGCAATCTATGGGTGGCTCTACCCCGGGGTTTTCCTCACCATCTGGCATACCCAGGCGCTTATCAATGTCTTCCTGCTCGGGGTGCCTGTGGAAGAAATCCTCTATGGGGCGACGAGTGGGGTTGCGGCGGTGGTCTTTTACGCCTATGCCTTCGGGCAGCGCTTTGTGCCGCTGAAGGAGGCCAGGAAGATCATATGACGAAAGTTTTGGCTTGGCTGCAGGCTTCACGCCTGGCATCGCAAACCTATATCTTTTTCCCCTTGCTTCTGGGACAGGGGTTTTATCGTCAAATCGGCGGGGAGTTGAATCCTGGCGTCTTTTGCTGGGTGGGTGCATACAGTCTGCTGATCCAGCTCTTTATCGTCTATGCCAACGACTACGCTGACGCCGAAGTTGATCGCCTGAACACGACCTATAACATCTTTTCGGGTGGTTCCCGGGTGCTGGTTTGCGGGCTCTTGAGCAAAAAGGAGCTCCTGATCGGAGTTGCGGTGACCATGGTGCTCAATGCCGGGGTCGGGTGCGTGCTCACTTTCTTCTATGGGCGCGGTTGGATCCTGCCGCTCATCTTTATTTCCTGGGCATTGCTTTGGATCTACAGTTATGCGCCATTCAAGCTCTCTTATCGGGGTGGCGGAGAGGTAGTCCAGGCTCTTGGGGTTGGCTTTCTTTTGTTGTTTTTCAGCTATTACGCTCAAGCCGGCAACGCCTCCCACTTTCCCTGGCACTATCTCGTGTTTGTTCTGCCGCTGCAGTTGGGAGCAGCCTTCTCGACGGCTCTCCCCGATGAGCCTTCCGATCGGGAGGGTCGCAAGCACACCCTGGTGGTGCTGGTGGGACCGGTGCCGGTGAAGCTGCTCGTTGTTTTTCTTTACTTCACGGGTCTGGGGTTCTTCTGCTTCATCGGCTGGCCAGGGCCGGGATCATTGAAGACCTACCTGTTGGTAGCCTATCCGCTCCTTGCCACGGCGGTCATGGCTTTGCTGGTCAAGGATGGCCCTGCGGGCCACTGGCGCTGCAATGCTTTTGTGGCCCTGGCGGTGTCGAGTGTCGTCGCTACCATGGCGACCCTGGCCGGTGATCTCCTGCTTTGCAGGTCCGAAGGTCAGCGCCTCTTCGGGTAAACATCGCTGTCCGGCAGGTGCTTGCATCCTGGATCGCTGTTTCGCCCCGCGCCCCTTCGTTCATTTTCTTTTCGATACTCCGCCGCATAGCGCTCGGTGTCCATGCCCAGTCTGTGCCGTGCAAGAAGTACGGCAATCCAGAGGAAAGTTCTGGCCACCCCGCCATTTAAGAATCTGCGCCCAGACGTAGGGAGAGGCTTTGGGATCAGGACGGTCCGGCCGATCTGCCTCAGGCGCTTGCTGAACTCCAGGTCCTCCAATATCCCTCTGTTCGGGAATCCTCCAACTCGCTCGAAAGCGCCTCTTCGCACAAAAATTCCCTGATCGCCAAAATAGTTTCCAGTCAATCTGTACCGTATTCGATCGAGGGCTGTAACCAGCCGCAGCCCGAAGACCGGTTCGATAAACTGCTGGTCGAACGCTCCGCCGACCACGCTCGGGTCGGCGAGGGCAGCACGAATCATCTCTGGAAAGCCGGGTGGAGGGAAAGAATCGGCATGCAGAAAGAAGAATACCTCACCTCGCGCTGCCCGTGCCCCGGTATTCATGAGCACAGCCCGGGAGCAATCCGGGCCATGGACAACCGTCGCCCAGGGTCGAGCGACATGTGCGGTACGGTCTACGCTGCCGCCCTCGGCAACGATGATCTCCATGTATTCATCCGGCGCGCATTCTTTCAGGTAGGCAAGTGTCTTTCCGAGGTGCGCCTCTTCGTTTCTTGCGGGGATAATGATGCTGATCATTTAACCTCCGGCAGCGTGCTTCCCCGTCAAGGCGGACGTAATCGACGCAAAGGCCTTCGGCGCGAAGCGGTTCGGCAAAGTGGCGCATCGCCGAGAGCACCAGCACAATCTTCTGCTCATGATGCCGCACGTAAGCGGTTTCCTCGTGCACCTCAACCATATGCACGACATCTCGGGCGGGATCAATCTCACGCAGTGCGCCGGCTGCGCGGCTGAGTTGGTCGCCCAGGATGAGCCTCAGAGTCTTCATGCGGATTTCTTTTGCTGAACGATCATGCTCAAGCGTTGTGATGACGCAATGCAGCGCTCATTCCACTGAGATCTTTGTCGCCTTCTTGCCCTCCACTGTCCGGCTCTTCTTCGCCTCCAGGCAGGAGATCTGCTGATCGATGACGGACTTGAAGGCCTGGAGCAACTCGAGCTGCGCCTTTATCAAATGATCGAAGAAGGCGCTGTGCTTCTTGCGGGTTGCTGACAACGTTTTCATGAGAAGGCAGATGGGGCAAGTCATCTCATGGGAGTTGTCTTCGTCATGTTCATTTTGCGTTTTGGTCTCGTCCATGAGCTTCTCCAAAATAGACTTTCAAAGTGTCGCCGTCGAGCTGTGCCTTTCGGGTCTCCAAAGCTACGAAGATCCGGGGAAGTATGAGATTTTTCTTGAAGTTCCCGATCCTTATGATGAGCTCGTCACCCACCTTGGTGAGATCGATCTCGCGCTTCTGGATGAAAGGCAGGTGCACCTTTATCACGTGCGTGCCGTTTTCCTGCAGGAATTCATAGGGTCGCCGCACGTAGAAGACCTCCGCCGGGTTTCTCTCCCCATAGAGCCGGGTCCCCAGTTCCAGAAGGCTTTCGTATCCCAGCACCTCTTTTCGGTAGTAGGGCACTTCGAACAGCGGCACCGGGTTAAAATAAGTCCTCGCCAGCTTCTGGTATTCCTGCTGCGAATCCTGCCAGCCTCGCGTAAAAGCGGCGTCCTGCGACTCGCCGAAGACCCGATTGAGGATCACGGCATCGATGGAAAGCTGGTGCAATGAGAAGAACATGAAGGCTCTCTGGGTTTCGCGCAACACCATTTTTTCAAGGTTCGTCACCAGACGCGCGGAAGTGATTTGGGGATCGGTGAGCAGCCGATCTACCCCCTGAAGGCGATCGAACAGAACCTGGATGGACTCGAAATATGAATCTTCCGGAAGCGGAACGTCGGCCAGCCGCTTCGCCATGGGCCGCATGACCTTCATGACCCGGCGTTCCAGCTGGAAAACCTTCTGCATGTACCATTCGAGAGTCTTGGGAAGGCTGATGAACCGAATGGATTCCGCAGTGGGGGCGCAGTCCAGAATGACCACGTCATAGGCCTGCTCTTTTGCGTACTGATTGACGTAGAGAAGGGAGGCGATCTCCTCCATGCCCGGCAGAACGGCCAGTTCCTCGGCAAGCACGTCCTCGATACCCGAAGCGTTGAGCAATACCGAGATGTACCGGTGAACCTCCCCCCAGTGTCGGGAGATTTCCTCGTGGACGTCGAGCTCCTGTATCCAGAGCTTATCCGCTATGGGAATGGGTCGGCCCATGTTCTTGTCCATGAGCGAGCGATCGAGGTCGAACGCGTCACTGAGACTGTGCGCGGGGTCCAACGAGAGGACAAGGGTCCTGAGATCCTTTCGGGAGGCGATGATCCCCGTGGCCCCCGCGATACTGGTCTTTCCCACTCCGCCCTTGCCTGCATAAAGCAATATCCTCACGGTGCATCTTCTCCTCTTGTCTTGCTGCGTCACTGTAACATAAACTGGCGATCACCTCACCGAGGAACCATCGAATCCCGGCAAACCCGGGTCTTGTCACGCGGTTTAATTGTAATCACTCTCAACCCTAAAGACTCACTTTTCGTTTGCGAGTTCTTCCCGGCTTTTGTTGACGGCAAAGGTTTCAGCGGTTAACTTCCTGAGACTTCATGGTCTGATAAGTCGGATCAATGGACCTCCGCCGTTTGTTCCCGGCTTGGTGAGTCATCTTCAAACGTTTACACCATCATTCGAGGTCTTATGCAACTGACACAAGGCAGTCCGGCAGGGAAAGGGTGGCCAGGGGAATGCGATGTCCTCCGGTGAGCCCTTGATCGGGAAGCAGGGTCTGGTTACCGTGGGCTTCGTGTCCCACCATGTGGAGGCGCTGCCATTCATCCGGAAACAAATGGAGCGCCACGAGACGCTCGTGCTGGAAGAGCCGTCGGCTCCCGGTTTCCCCGGCATGCTCAACGGCCATCTTTCAGTCGATGACTATCTGCTGGAGATCGACTCCGAGTTCCCCCGGTTCGACCGGCTCATGTGCGGCCTGCTGATGGAATTCCATGGCATGGGGCGGCGCATCATTCAGGTCGAGCCATACCTGGAGCGGCTCATTGAAATCCATGAACGCTTCGCCGACGGGAAAACGGTCGCGGATGTTATGGCATCCGATTCGTTAAGGGACGTTTATCGGGCAGAGCGAGCGGCCACGGGGGCTCTCATCGCTTACTACTCCAAGAGCGTGAGCGCTTCCTTCTCCGAGGTGGTGGAAGCCGTCAAGACCTTCACTCGAGTTGACGCCGGGCGCCTTGCTCTGCGGGACCGTCTCCGCGCCCGCGCGATCGCATCCGCAGCTAACGCCGGCGAGTCGATCCTCGTGGAAGCCGGCTACATTCATTATTCCCTTTACCGGCATCTACTCAACCAGATGGGGGGCTCCTGGAAGGTTCGCGTTTTTTTCTTGCTCGAGCCCGTCATCAGGGAGCTCAATGGAAAACGCCGCAATTTCGGTCCCGGAGACATTTTGACCTTGCGCTACGCCCTCAATCGACACCCCTCGCGGGCGCTGGCAGATCTGCTGGCGGCTCGTAGTTTGATCTTCATCAAGCTCATTGAAACGGAGGAACTGCTGCCGGGAGCCTCCCTTGCGCCCCACGCCGAAGACGAAATCAGGGTCAGCAGGATCGTGGATCAGCTGAGTTTCGATGACTGCGAAAAGCTTTTCAACACAATCCGCCTGCTCAGACGTGATTCTGCTTCGCAAACCGTCGAGGATTATGTCGCTTCGAAGACGGAGATGACTTAAGAAAGAGTGCCCTCGCTCGCGTTTAGTTCCCTTTCACCATTTCGTTTCACATTTTTTCCAATTGATCCCGTCAAGAACTGGTGGGAGAACGTCCTTGAGTCACCAGTCACTCTGCACCAGTCCGTTGGTGTTGGCGATGATCTCCGCATCGAAACCAATCAAATCACAGGCAGCAGTCTGATATGCGGCGGGATCACGATGCCTCTCTCCTGTTTCCCCGCAGTCGACCCGTTGTTTCAGCGTCACTCGACAAGGCTCAACCGCTCGATCAGGCATCGGCAGCGAAATCCTCGGTCAACGATTGACGATTGAACCGCTCAGTTCGGGGAAGTTTGAAACGGGTCGGACCACGACAAGTGTTTGACATCTCGCATAAGACGGCAGAAAATGCCTCCATTTTCGGCTTAGAGCCTCAATCTTGGTATGAGAAATGGGCGTTTAAGGTGTGAAGCATCATGGCTCGGGCTAAACGCCACTACTTGCCAGGATACGCCGGGCACATTGCTCATCGCTGTCACGAGAGGGATTTCCTGCTCAAGTTCGGGAGAGACCGCCAGACCTGGGTGCAATGGCTGTTCGAGGCAAAAAAGCGCTATGGCCTGTGTGTCCTGAACTACATGGTCACTTCCAACCACGTCATTTAACCGCTCTTTAACAGAGGTGGCATCGTTCAGGCAAATCCGGTGCTTGTGGAGGCGATGGAGCGAGAATAGGTGTTGCAGCGCATGGCACACCCGCCGGTACAACAGCAGGTACGTTAAAGACTCTCCTTGCTTGTCACCCATTAAGGTGGGCGGAGGGCGGAAGCGTGCCATTGACCTGGACAAAACACTTCGAAGCGACTTGGAGGGACTGGTTGAACCTGTCACGGGACAAGACCCGGAATCGCCATTGCGTTGGACACCCAAGAGCGTGCGCAAGCTTGCAGATGAACTGAAAAAATGGGACATGAAACCAACCACCGGATGGTAGCTGAACTGCTTCGCGAGATGGGTTCTAGCCTGCGGGCTCAGTGTTTCGATGAGTCCTCGTGTGGTAAGGAAGCCGTATACCGCTTTAGCCACAAATGAGCGTGCTATCGTTTCTCGCTCGCTCACCTTTCTTCCCATCCGCTGGTTTCTGGCACTATTTTTGCTTAGGGCCCGAAGAATACGAAAAAGGCTTTCCGCCGATGAAATTCCTCAATTAAGTACGTGACAAGATTCGCTGGAGGTATTACTCAATCCGCATCGAGCAGGCATAGGTGGAATGGATAGGGCGGTTTATTGTCTTCCATGACTAACGCCATCCCTAAGGGTATGGGAGAAGAGGGAATTTCACAATATCTTTCTTGCCTTGCCTCTGACCTGGAGGTAACAGTGAGCACCAACACCAGGGACTATGCGCAATAGCCCTTTACAAGCGGGTGCTCGGAGATGAATTGGGCAATTTCGGGCAGATGGAAAGAAGCAATAGAGCCTGAGCGGCTGCCCATGGTGATGAGTACACAGCAGGTTACCGGCGTGCTTGCCGGCACGACGGGGATGCATCAAATGATGTGGATGGTGGCGGGTTGGAAAACCCGCCCTCCTTTGAGAATATGGATAGGCGCCACCGTTGTGGCGATGTCCTTGATGAGCACCAGCCACTGATCACTTGTATGAGGTGGAGTCAATGACCGAAAAGTTCGCTTTACTTGTCGGGGGCACGCACAGCGGGTGCGGGAAGACGACCATTGCCCTGGCGCTCATGGCTGCGTTCAAGGCGCGCGGATTGAAGGTGCAGCCGTTCAAAGTGGGTCCCGGATTTCATCGACCCCGGGTTTCACACGCAGATTACGGGGATGGAGTCCAGAAATCTGGATGGATGGATGCTGGGGCGGGATTACAATGGGGCCCTTTTTCAGCGACTCTTCGAGCGGGCCGACATGGCGATCGTCGAGGGAGTGATGGGGCTCTTTGATGGCTATGATGGCCTTACCGAGTCGGGAAGCAGCGCCGAAATGGCTAAATGGCTGGGGCTCCCGGTGGTTCTCGTGGTCGACGCCCGCAGCATGGCCAGAAGCGCTGCGGCGCTGGTTTATGGATTCCGTCATTTTGATCCGGGACTCCGTTTTGCCGGAGTCATCTTCAATCAGATCGGGGGCGAAGGCCACCTGAGCTACCTTAAAGAGGCCATGTCCGCCGGCCTTCCGGAGATTCCGGTGCTGGGCGGCATTCCCCGCGAGGACCCGATTCGCATTCCGGAGCGGCATCTGGGATTGGTCACGGCGGACGAGATAACCATCGATGCGCTGTGGGAGAGGAACCTTGCGGGGTTGGTGGAGCGGTATGTTGATCTGGATTTGATGGTGCGGATGGGTGAGTATCGGGGAGATTTTCCTGCGCCCGAACCGGAGGAGGCTCCATCCTGGATTCCGGCTTCCGCCGGAATGACGAGGGTTGGCAGCGTGGTAAGCGTAGCCGGGGATTTGCCTGTGTCATTTGTCGGCGCGGTAAAAGGGCCTCCCGTGACCATTGCGGTCGCGCGCGATGCTGCTTTTTGCTTCTATTATCCCGACAACTTCGAGTTGCTTCGCGAGGCCGGGGCGGTTCTTCACTTTTTTTCTCCCGTGGCGGGGGAATGCTTTCCGGCGAATGCGGCGGGGCTATACCTCGGCGGAGGATACCCGGAACTCTACGCCGCCAACCTTTCTTCACAGGAAGGCTTTCTCGCTGCAATCCGTGGTGCCGTATCCCGGGGGATGCCGGTTTATGCGGAATGCGGAGGGCTGATGGTGCTCAGCCGGTTCATCGATACGCTTGAGGGGAACCGTTACCCGATGGCCGGTATCTTTCCTTTCGGAACTCGCATGTTGCCAAGGCGGAAGGCTCTGGGTTATACGGAAGTGCTCCTGCAGGCCGATTGTCTGCTCGGTGAAAAGGGGCTCATCATGCGCGGACACGAATTCCACTATTCGGAACTTGTCGAGGCGGAAACCAATCCGGCATTGGACTATTCCTACCGAATTCGCGGGCGAAAGTTCGGCAATGACCGCCCGGAAGGGTATGCGGTCGGATCGGCACTGGCGAGCTATGTGCACCTTCACTGGGGGAGCGCACCGGAGGCCGCGGCGTCCTTTGTGGGGCGGTGCCGGGAGTATATGGCAAGAACCGGCAGGTGATTTTTCGCGGTTCTCCGCGACCTCTGCGGCCAAATCTTCTTATAAATTGTCATTCCGGGGCGGCACCCGTGAACGATGAAAAGCGGCCCTTCCGTTCCCCCTTTCGTAAAGAGGGGGCAGGGGGGATTTTCCGGGAAGCAGGAGAAACATGATTGCACCGGCCAAGCGCCTGATGTTTCTGGGGACGGGATCGGATGTCGGAAAGAGTGTCCTGGCAGCCGCTTTCTGCCGTATTTTGAAGCAGGACGGTTACCGAGTCGCCCCGTTCAAGGCCCAGAACATGGCGCTCAATTCCTTCATCACACCCGAGGGGGGCGAAATGGGCCGGGCCCAGGTGGTCCAGGCCGAAGCCGCCGGCATTGCGCCTCACGTCGATATGAACCCGATCCTCCTCAAGCCGACTTCGCACGTGGGGTCCCAGGTGATCGTGCAGGGAAAAGCCGTTGGCAATTTCTCCGCCTCCGAATACTATCAGCACAAGAAGAACCTGGTTTCGGTGGTGCACGAGAGCTATCAGCGGTTGGCGCAGCAATATGAGGTGATCGTTTTGGAAGGGGCGGGGAGTGCGGTGGAGCTTAATCTCAAAGAGCACGACCTGGTCAATCTGGCGATGGCCGAGATGGCCGATGCCCCCTGTATTCTGGTAGGCGACATCGACCGGGGCGGCATCTTTGCGGCACTCCTGGGAAGCTTAATGCTCATGACCGCCGCAGAACAGGAGCGGATCATCGGGTTTATCGTGAACAAATTCCGGGGCGACCCCCAGCTGTTTGCCGGCGGCATCGAAATGATCGGGTCCAGGGCCGGGCGTCCGGTGTTCGGGGTCATCCCGTACTTCGATCACATTGCCCTCCCGGAGGAGGACAGTGTGGCGCTGAACCGCCGCATGCAGCAGGCCGGGAAAGCGCCATCCGGCGACAAGCTCGCCATTGGTGTCGTGCGCCTGCCGTTCGTCTCCAATTATACCGATTTTGATTGCTTTGAGCAGGAGCCGGGCGTTGATCTGGAATACTTCAATCGCCCGGAACAGGTGTTCGGCTTTGATGCCGTCATCCTGCCGGGCAGCAAGAATACCATCGAAGATCTAACCTACCTTGAGAAGGGCGGCATGGCCCAGGCGATTGTTTCCTACTACAAATCGGGAGGTACGGTCATCGGTTTGTGCGGGGGATACCAGATGCTGGGCATCCGGGTGACCGACCCTCACGGGGTGGAAAGCCGTCTGCAGGAAGTCTCGGGGTTGGGCCTTCTGGATATGGACACCGAGATGTTCCCGGAAAAGATCACTTCCCAGGTGGAGGTCATGTTTTTAGATCACGGGGACTTCTCCTTTAAGCATTCCGAACCGCTTTTTGGCTATGAGATTCACATGGGGAGAAGCGTTTCGCGGGGGACGGCTCGCCCGCTCTTTCGGATCGTTCGCCAGGGAGGAAGCCCGGCGGATGTCCTGGACGGTCTGGTGCAGCCCGGTGGGAGAGTCTGGGGGACCTATGTCCACGGCATCTTCGATAACGATCACTTCCGCAGGGCCTTTCTTCAGGACCTGCAGCAGAGGTCGGGGCGGACCAACACCCTCTCGGCCGCACCCTTCTCCTTTCATCAATGGAAGGAAGAACAGTTCGATCGCCTCGCCGAGCACGTGCGCAAACACTGCGATGTAAAGCAGATTTATCGCCTAATAGGTCTTTCCTGATGGACTTCCTTCCCTGGCAATTAGCTTCCGCCTACGCTCTCGATTTGCTCGCGGGCGATCCGCGCCGGCTGCCTCATCCCACGCGCTGGATCGGACGTCTGATCACCTGGGTGGAGGAGGTCTTCTACGATGACCACGCTTCTCCGAAGGTGCAGCGCTTTGCGGGATGCGCTTTCTGGGTGTCGGTCGCGGCCGGGTCGGTCATCGGGTCGGTATTCCTCATCCAGCTTGGCCTGCACCTGAGCCCTTTCCTGGGTGATGCCGTTGATCATCTGGCTGGCCTACACGACCCTTGCCACGCGCAGCCTTCACCGGGAATCCTCACGGGTTATCGAGGCCTTGCGGGAAGGCCGACTGAACACCGCGAGAGAGCGCCTGGCCATGATTGTCAGCCGGGACACCGGGCAGCTGGAAGAAAAGGAAATCCTGCGCGCAGTCATCGAAACGGTGGCGGAAAACATCTCCGACGGCATCATCGCCCCCCTCTTCTATCTCGCTCTCGGCGGCCCGCTGGGCGCGATCGCCTACAAGGCGGTGAACACCATGGACTCCATGGTCGGTTATCAGAATGACCGCTATGTCTACTTCGGTTGGTGCGCAGCCCGCTTCGACGACCTGGCGAACTGGGTCCCGGCCAGGCTGAGCGGCCTCATCCTGGTGGGAGCGTCAGCCGTCCTGAAGCTCGACTGGCGGGGCGCCTGGCAGGTGATGCGGCGCGATGCCCGAAAAATGAAAAGCCCCAACGCCGGCTACCCTGAAGCGGCTGTGGCGGGAGCTCTTGGCGTCCAGCTCGGAGGAACCAACATCTATTTCGGCCGGGCGGTTGCCAAACCGACCCTCGGGGATGGACTGACGCCTTTGACGCTGGATACCTACCGAGTGATGATTCGCCTCATGTACCTGGCGTCTTTTGTGGCATTTTTATTGGCGCTCGGGGTGAGGTGGCTGTTGGTTGTGTTTTAAAAGCAAAACGATCCACGAAGTCACACGAAGAAGAGCTTTCATCCACGAAGACACACGAATAAACACGGAAAGAGACTGTCACTAAAAAAAGGCTTGCTTTTCTTCGTGTGACTTCGTGGATGAGATTTAAAGAAAAGAGCCGAGCGACAATATGACGATAGTGCACGGTGGCAACGTTTACGAAATCGCATCGCAGCTGGGGTGTGCTCCGGAAGAAATTCTTGATTACAGCGCCAGCATCAATCCCCTGGGGCCTCCTCCCGGTCTGATGGATCTGCTCGCGCGGACTTTTCAACGCCTGCAGCACTATCCGGACATCCAGAACCGCGTTCTGGTGGAGTCCATAGCGAGGCACCACGGGGTCTCCGTGGATCAGGTCGTGGTGGGCAACGGCTCGACCGAGCTCATCTACTGGCTGCCCCAAGTGCTCGGGATCAGGAAGGCCCTTATTCTCCTGCCGACGTTCGGGGAATATCAGAAAGCCTTCGAACTTCAGGGGGTGCAACTGGCCAAGCTTTTTGCTTCTCCAGACGAGAATTTCCAGCCGACGGTGGCGCAGTTGGATGAGACTCTTTGATACATTCTCACCGGAAGCGATCCTTTTCACTCATCCCGGGAGTCCCGCGGGCACACTCCTGCCCCCTGCGGTGCGCGAGTGGCTGATCGGGAAGGGCAGGAGCGGAAAGGTCTTCTGCATCGTTGATGAGGTGTTCATCGATTTTTGTGAGGAGGAGTCCTTAAAGGGCCTCCTGCGGGATTCCGAGCACCTTGTCATGATCCGTTCGATGACGAAATTCTACGGTCTTCCCGGGCTGCGGCTGGGCTATCTCCTGACTTCGGAACCTCTGGCCGCCCGCCTGCGCTCCTTCCTCCCCCCCTGGTCGGTCAATACCTACGCTCAGGTTGCCGGACCCTATTGTTTTGAGCAGCGGGAATATCGCGAGAAGACTCTGGCGTTGATTGCGCGGGAACGTGCGAGCATGATTGAATCCCTGGAAACCCTCGGGGGATGCCGAGTTTTTCCGGGAAGAGCAAATTACCTGCTCATGAGGTTGGGGCCGAATCACCCTCCGGCCGGTCGGGTGCAGCGGGACTTGCTTTCCTCGGACCGGATTCTCATCCGGGACTGCCGCTCGTTCGAAGGGCTGGATGATCGCTATGTGCGGTTTGCCGTCCGCCTGCCCGAACAGAATCGAAGGCTGCTTGAGGCCCTCTCACGCCGGGTGAAAGCTCAGTCGCACTGAGCTTCCTTGTCCCCGTCTTTCAGGAACAGCTGGTGGTATTCGTCGTCGGTCAAGTATTTCCGCATGAGCTGGCTCAAGAGTTCAAACAAGTGGGTGATCTCCTGGTCGCTCAGGCGTGGGACAAGGGCCTTAACCAGATCGTCCTCCGAGAATTTCTGCAGGTAGAACATCAGGGATTTCTCATCCACTTCTCGTGAGAACCCGAATCCCACCATCCCCTCGTATGTATCCACAAATGTGTGCTGGTGCCTTCCCACGAAAAGACCTCCTTCGTTCGCCCCCTACTTGTTGTTCATATAGTAATCCAATCCGAAATGCGTGATCTGTTCCTCACCCATGAGGAAGCGCAGGGTATTCTTGAGCTTCATCAATTGAATGAACAGGTCGTGCTCGGGATAGAGATTTTCCTTGTGCATCGGGCTCTTGAAGTAAAAGGAGAGCCACTCCTGGATCCCGCCCATGCCGACCCGCTGGGCAAGGTCCATAAAGAGCACCAGATCGAGGATAATGGGCGCCGCAAGAATGCTGTCGCGGCATTGAAAATCGACTTTCAGCTGCATCGGATATCCCAGCCATCCAAAAATGTCGATGCAGTCCCAGCTCTCTTTGTTGTCTCCCCGGGGCGGATAGTAATTGATCGTCACCTTGTGGTGATAATTCTTGTAGAGGGTAGGGTAGAGATGGGGTTGCAGGATATATTCCAGGACCGCAAGTTTGCTTTCCTCCTTGGTCTTGAACGAGTCTTTATCGTCCAGAACCAGTCCGTCCCGGTTGCCGAGGATATTGGTGGAATACCAACCTTCGAGGCCAAGCATGCGGGCCTTCAGCCCCGGCGCCAGAATGGTTTTGATCAGCGTTTGGCCGGTCTTGAAATCCTTTCCGGCAATCGGGATGTTCCTTTCCCCGGCGAGCTCGATCAGGCCGGGAATGTCGACGGTGAGATTGGGTGCGCCATTGATGAAGGGAACGCCGCTCTCCAGTGCCGCCACGGCATACAGCATGCTGGGAGCAATGCTTGAGTCGCTTCGGATCAACGCCTCCTGCAAAGCGTCGTAGGACCGGTGGGCATCCTGCGGGCTCAGATGGACCTCAGTGCTGCCGGCCCAGATCATGACGCAACGGTCCAGTCCGTGGTCTGACCGGAAGCGAACGATGTCCTCTTTCAGCGCGTCCACCTGCCGGCGCAGATTTTGGCCCTTTTTCACATAAGTACCGTCGAGATTGCGCACGAAACGGCCGTCAAACACCGCTTTCATGGGGCGAATACCGGAGAGAAAGTCCTTTATCGGTTCGAGGTGTTCACGATTGAGTACCCGGGCGTACATCGACGCTTCGTAGCCGTTGGCCTCGTAGAGGTCCCAGCCTCCGAACACCAGGCTATCAAGGGAGGCGAGAGGAATAAACTCCGCAATTTTCGGTGACCGGTGTTCATAACGCTTCCCCAGGCGAATTGTTCCCAGTTGCGTCAGGGAGCCTATGGGTTCGGCAAGCCCTCTTCGTACCAGTTCGACCCCGGCAATGAAGGTTGTGCTGACCGCTCCGCCGAGTCCCGGTATGAGGATGCCCAGTTTACCCCCGGGTGCCTCGATCTGGTCCTTCAGTTTCAAATTCTTCGCTTTCAAGGGTGAACCTCCGTTGTCGCAGCGATAGCCTTAAACGTGGAAAAGCGCCCGGGGTTTGCTTTTCTTGTCCGCACTCGGGTCTTGGGCTGAGCACGATCTCCTAGGGCAAGCCGGGGCTTCGCTCAATTTCGAGCAGGGCTTTCTTGATAGAAACGCCTCCCGAGAAACCGCCCAAGCTTCCATCAGCGGCCACAACCCGGTGGCAGGGAATGAACAGAGGCACCGGGTTCCTGCCGCAGGCCTGTCCCACTGCTCGTGAAGATCGTGGTCGGCCGATGGCCTGAGCGACCTGAAGATAGGACCGAGTCTGCCCGAAAGGGATCTCACCCAGAGCATTCCAGACTTGACGCTGGAACGGGGTCCCGGTGCGCAGATCCAGGGGTAAGGCGGCAAGCGGCCGATGGCCTTGAAGATATTTCAAGATCGATACTTCGGCTTCGTTCAGCAAAGAGTTCTTGTCGCAAGAGAGGGCAGTGGCTTCTGCAAACAACTGCTTCAGGCGGTTCTCGTAAGCGTCCCGAGAAAGAGGGGACGGGCCGCAAAAACAGACCAGGGAAATTCCTCGAGTGCCGGCAGCAAGGAGAATCCATCCGAGGGCCGAGGAGAAATAATGATAATCAAGCTGCAGCTCGGGACTAGTCTTCTTCATCTAGAAAGTCCGTAATGTAAGGATTGGTTTCCTTTTCGCGCTGTACCGTCGACTGGGGGCTGTCGCCGTAGTCGTGGCCGGGCCAGACGGTGGTGTCGGGGGGGAGAGTGACAATTTTAGTCTGGAGCGAATGGATTAATTCCTCGAAGGAAGCCCCGGGCAGGTCCGTCCGTCCCACTGCGCCGACAAAAAGAGTGTCCCCGGTGAAAAGGTTGCCTTCGATGAGGATGCAGCAGGCCCCGGGAGTGTGGCCCGGGGTATGGATAAACTTCATGGTAAGGTCGCCGAACCTCAGTTCGTCTCCATCCCGGACGCGCACATCAGCCGGGGCCGCCGCGTCCACCCCGATCATTTGTGCCCACCCGGAGAACTCCGGTTTTTGAAAAAAGTCATCGTCAAGCTCGTGCATTACCACGAGAGCACCGGTTGCCTTGCGAAGCCGGTCGTTCCCGCACGTGTGATCGGGATGGCCATGGGTGTTGACGATGTAGCGCAGATTAATCCCTTTTTCCTTGAGGAACTGCAGGATTTGGTGCTCATCTCCGGCAGGGTCGATTAAAATGCCTTCTCCAGTATTTTCATCATAGACCAAATAGCAGAAGACTGCCATATGTCCAACGGTTACCTGTTCGATCTTCATAATCTCCTCCGGGGCTTCTCGTAAGCCAGAATGCGGGTGCTTTCAGGTCGGACTCAAAATGGACCATCTCGGAGGAAAAGTCAAAGAAACTATGGAGTTTGAATCATGGTTGGAAACAGAAGCATGGCCTCGGCTCCGCAGTCGAGGGAGCTGTTTGTTTACGAATGCGAGGGAAGCGGGCCGCCTTTGGGCGAACCCGATGACCGCGGCTTTCTCGGCATCTGGCCGGAGCACCCGTTCTATTACGCTTTTTTCGAGCAGGAAGCGGGTGCGGGTTTTTATCGTTGGCTCGAGAAGCAAGGAACCTGGCTATTGCGCGGTCGCTACCGCCTCAGTTATGATCAGTGGCAACAAACAAGCGCCGAAACGATAACCGCAGGCCCCTTTCTGATCGAAATGGGTCCGGGAGTTGCCGCTGCCGCCGAAGGAGGCAGTGGCATCGTCATCCGTCTTGATCCGGGTCTGGTCTTTGGGTCCGGCCTGCACGGGTCGACCATGGGTTGCATGCTCGCGATCGCTCACCTTTACGAACGCTTTGCCATCAATCAGGTTGTCGATATGGGCACGGGAACGGGAATTTTGGCCGTCTCCTGCGCCAAGCTTGGTGCGGCGAGAGTGTTGGCCGTCGATAAGAACTTTCTGGCAATCCGGACAGCTAAAAAGAATATTCAGCTGAATGGGTTGGAACACCGGGTAAGCCTTGTAGCCGCCGAGAGTCTTGCCGTGTTGAATGAGCCTTCCGAACTGCTAATTATGAACCTTGAATGCTCCACCTTACGACAGTTCCTGGCGACGGGCGAATGGCTGAGTTATCAGTGGGTGATCCTGAGCGGTTTCCTGGACAAGCAGTGGGACCAACTCAAGCGGTACCTCCCTCCCGCCTTTCATCTCTTTCACCAGGTGACAATCGACGGTTGGTTGACCGTAACCATAGCAACCGGTTTCCTTCGCTAAAATGTCCTCGGTATCATCCTGCCTAAGCCCTCAAGAGTGGGGCAACCTAATCCGTCTTCGTAGGATTCTTGATTGTAAGCTTAAGCGTAGGAATTGTAGCGCAGAGGTTCTCGACGAAATTTTGGAGAACAGATGTTGATCTTGGCTCTCCCAGGCTATCAATCATGCCTTTCCTCGCTTTCTCTAGTTTCGTCTTGCTAACCGCAACACTCGGCAACAACTGCCGTGTTATTGAATAGAGGAGATTTGAACATTGCAGAAGAACTCGACATTGACTGGCTGCAAATTCATGATTTCTCTTAAACCTTGAAACAAGAAGACCAGGGCAATGATCACGCAACATGCTATAGGGGCAAGTTAAGTCAAGAAGGATTCAGCTTAAGCAAAGAAAAGTTGTAGAAAGAGTGTAAATGTTCTTTGAACCTTAAATGTTTTGGGTTATCATCGAAAGCGTCGGACTAAGGTAACGATCATGAATGGGTTCTGCCTTTATGGTTGTATCTTGGGTCTGGAGCCTAAAGACCACAGTAATCTACTTACGATAGGAGACCGTTTATGGCAAAAAAATTGCTAGAAATTGCCGCTGAGATTGTACAGGCGCAAGTATCCACAAATCAACTTCTTACAGATGAGATTGTCTTATCTTTGAAGCAGGTGTTTTCTGCCTTACAGGACATGCAGAAATCGGAAACAGATGGGATGCCTCTTGAAATTGCCAGACTTTCCGAAGAACCGGTTTCCGAAGAGACCTCGCCAGGGAAGATCGATCCCAAGGGGTCCATCCAGGAGGACAAGGTCATATGTCTCGAGTGCGGCGCCGAGATGAGGCAACTTACCGCCAAGCATCTCAGTTCTCATGGTCTGTCCATTAGAGAATACAAACACCGCTACGGTTTTCCGCTGAGGCAGTCACTCTCGGCGAAAGCCTTGTCCAAGGCCCGCAGCAAAGCAGCCAAGAAGCGGGGATTGCCTGAAAAGCTGCTGAAGTTTCAGGAAGAAAGAAAGCGGAAAAAGGAACTGGCGTTGCAGGGAGCCTCGTCCGCTCTGTTGGAAGCAGGTACGGAGAAGAAGGCTAAACCGGTTACCCGGCGTCGCAAGAAAGAACTCGCTTAGAAAAAAGCTGCACCGACAAACGGCTCTCTGTTTGCATAGAGGAACGGGTGTTCACAGCCCCTCCTGCCCCCGGTTTTGGGTTGCAGGTTGGGCTGTGAACACCTTGGAATCGGCGCAGCCGGATCCTCTTTTTGCACGGCGATCCGGGAATTCCCGTGAGTCCGGTCATGCACGAGCAAACGGGAACATCCCGGTTCGGGCTCAACCTGGAGCGGCGACCTACTGGCTCTTGGGTTTGTCTGCTCCGGCGGCGGCGCAATATTCTTCGGATGTGAGGGTGCCGTTGCCGTTAGTATCTTTCTGTTTGAACAGATCTTCCGCCTTGGCACCGGGTTTGCGGCCTTTCATAAACTCATCCTTGGAAACCACTCCGTCATGATTGGCGTCCAGAACCTTGAAGCGGGACTTGCAGAGCGCTGCCGGGTCACGCTGGGCTTTGCCCCCGCCTGCCCCCATGCAGTACTCTTCTTTGGTCACAACGCCGTCGCGATTCAAATCTCGTGATGCAAAGATCTTTTCAGCCCTCGCACTCGACCCTTTGGCGGCCATGAACTCATCTTTGGTGACCTTGCCGGTATGTTTCTTATCGAGGGCCTCAAAGCGCTTAAGGCAGCTCGCCAGGGGAGATGTTTCGGTGGCTGCGCTGCCTTGAGATTGCTCTTGGGCCCCGGCCAGGCCGGTGGCACAAAGCAGAGTCAGCGCCAAGATCCAGGACAAAACAGTCGTTTGATGCTTCATGATGTTTCCTTTCTGCCGTTACAATGACATCATTAGGTGCCAGAGTCATTCCTGACTGACGGTACGCTCGATGAGTTAGCGTGAGCTTCGTCGGTGGGTTATATAGCAGAGAGGGCACAGGGCATCAACAGAAAAAGCCGGGATCAGTTCATCCCGGCTTTCGTAAGAAGAAAGTGAAACCAACTCTTTAATAACTCTATAAAGCGACTGACGTTCTGCCGCAATGGGGTGAAATGCGTATTTTGGATGGCGAAATAGGTGTAATCAAGGAAGCGTTTTCATGTACAATCGACTGCGGGAACGGGCAAAACCGTGCAGGTTCCATAACGGGTGTTGGAGCGGGACCCTACCAAAAGGGCTATTTTATGAAGATTTTTATCTGGCGTCACAGCAAACTCTTTTCCAGTTGGTCCATGTTTGATGAGCCTCATGTTTTTCGGGACAATTATTTGCAGGCGGAGATTATCGTGCTCGCCAATTCGGAGAGTGAAGCGTTGGAGTTGATAAGGACCGAAGAACGATGGCATGTTGAGGAATTGAAGCGCATTGTACCCCGCGTCCTGCCGTTGGACAAACCCGCGGTGGTCGGTAAGTTGGTGCAGTATTGAAGACGTAACCTTTCATCACCCGGATC
This sequence comes from uncultured delta proteobacterium, assembly GCA_963844985.1. Classification (GTDB taxonomy): domain Bacteria; phylum Desulfobacterota; class Syntrophobacteria; order Syntrophobacterales; family Syntrophobacteraceae; genus JADGQM01. The sequence goes on along the minus strand of CAWJQV010000031.1, from coordinate 64,269 downwards.
GCAGAAAGCGTCGTGAAGTCTAACGCTGGAGCCCCCAAAAGCCCCACCACGAAGGACACGAAGAGCAGGAAGGCGTCGTCCAAACCGCTTTCAGATCTTGCGTGCCCGTGGTGGCAGATTGACATGCACTGCCAGGAAACTGCCGGCAGCAGAACGTCTTGTGCGTGGATCAGATCCTCAGGTTTCGCAGCAGCGCGGCGAGGGGTTCCGCGGGCGGACCCTCGACGGGTATTTGCAGGTGCTCAGAGGAACTGCCGATAAGGCAAATCTGTCTCTTTGCGAAGCTGCCCCTCGGCCATTCTTCTTTGAACGGAACACGGTGCTCGCGAAGAAATTGGGCCAGAATTTTGGTTTTCTCTTCGCACGCCGACCCTTCGGTAAAGATATTGACAAAGACCCCGCCTCCGGCATGACTCAAGACCCATTTCCCAAAAATGTACAGGTCTTCATAGAGCGCATCGAGGAGCAGCACCGCTTTAATCCGGGAATCGACACCACCGCGGTCCAGGGAGCAGGCGAGGGGCTTGTACCCCCCGCTGAAGGCGGCAAGGATGATGGGTGCCTGCTCCAAGGGTCGCCGAAACTTCTTGCCAAGCCTTTGAGACAGCACCTGGGCCGCTTCCTGCATGAAAGCCCGGAAGACGTTCTTGCGAGAGAACGTGCCGGGGCTCGAATCGGAAGCATTCTTGGCAAGTTGGGGCAGCAGGAGAATGGCATTCTTCCCTGAGCTTTCGATTTGCTCATCGAGTCGGTAATCCTTCACACATTGCTGAACATCGCTGCGATTGCCATGAAAGAAAACCACGTAAACAAAAGACCTGTTGGGGTTGAACCGCTTTGGCACATAGAACAGGACGCTGCTGTCGCGGTAATGGTCCCTTTCGGAGAGACGTTCCAAGGTTCTACCGGTGCGAAAGCGTTCCCCGGTTTTAGGGTCGGTGAAGTCGAAGAAATGAGGGTCGACATCTTTGCCGGAATAAGGGAAAGGAGCACTGGTCAGAGGTGCGACAAAGGCTCCGTGATATTTGCCGGCTGCGCGAGGGGTCGGAATCGGCCCGAGTTTTCGGGGGAGCTGTTGTTCAGGCTTTGAGGTTGATTGCCGTTTGCCGGGCGTTGAGTGTTGTGCCGGGGCCCGGGTTTCCGCTGCCTTGGTCTTCTTTTCCGTCGTTAAAGCTTTCCGTGGGGGTTCAGGTTTGGAAGGCGGGGCACTAAGGGGACGCTTCGGGAGTTGCTTCCCTACGGGTGCCTGAGCTTGCGCTTGATCGGGAGATGTCAGGTTCGTGCCCCAGCCAATCGCTGCCAAGAGACCCATTATGATCAGCAGGTCAAAACAAACCGTGGTGTGTACTCTCAACACTGTGTTCGGCCTTTCGGCTCTCAGCTCCTGGCTGATGAGTCGAAATATTGGGCTTCGTCGCGGGAAAAGCCTTTGTGTAAAAAACGATTGACCTTCGGTGGTCGTTCTCGGCCCAATCCCCTGTGTTCAGTGCTTTCTCTAGACATCGGGCAACTGCAGGCGGAAGAAAGAGGGCAGGGCCATGAAGTAAATGACCGCGGCAATCAGGATCACCGTCGATATTCCCAGGCTCACGGAGACGATCGGCACCAGCACGGAACCGACAACCGAAAACGAACCGTTGATACCCCAGGCCCACACGAAGAAATGCTCTTTCTTCAAGCGGGAAAGGGTGGACATGCCGAGGGCAAACGGGAACCCCATCAAGAAGGCAAGGGGGAAAAGAAGGGTGAGGCAAAAGAAGATCTTTGTCCCGTAGGGCCACAACCCCACCAGGCCCAGAATGCGATCGAGGTAAACAGCATAGAACACGAGCAGCGCCGTGATCGAGCCGCAGATGACAACGATGGCCCGACCCGCCATGGGCATGAACCGGGCCGAGAGGTAACTGCCAAGGCCGGAGAAGAGGAGCATTCCCGTTATCAGAATGGCTACCGATACCGTGGCATTGCCCAGGCACAGGATGTATTTGCTGATCATGGCAATTTCGACAAAAATGTAGCCAAGGCCCAGACAGAGAAAATAGACGATGACTCCCAGCTTGCCCCGATGCCGCTGGAAGAACACCTGCCACCCGAAAATCATGGGCAAGAGCAGGAGGATGAAACCAAAGAAAACCGACAGGAGCAGAGTGGCCCACAGCAGAAGGTATCCCCACTCGTCGGATATGGCATCCAATTTGTCGATGAACTTGGGGATGTCGGGGATTTTCAAGTAGCCTGCGAAGTAGGGGCGTTCGTTTGTCAGTGGCTCGTCGTTAAAAACATATCCGGCTTCAACCTCGCGCACATGACCTGAAATAAGACTGCTCGCCACGAGACGGTAAAGGTTTCCCATCGACATATCGACGCCCGATTCCGAGGATTCATCGGTCTGGGGCGCAAAGTAGATGTTCCGGTACGCTTCAAAGACCTTCTCGAGGTCCCCTTCGGGAGGCTTTTGTCCGGGAGCGTACACTAATTCGAAGCTCATCCGCTTGCAGTACCGGGTGAGCTTTTGGACCTCCTCGTCGGAAAAACCCCCCTTTTTGTAAAGAGCGGTGAAGGTGGACAGGTAGGTGTGGGCCATGAAGAAATCTCGGGAGATATCTTTTGAACCGGCCTCTTGAGCGGCTGTGACCAGGGTCGTCATGAGTTTCATGGTGGACTTTGGAGGGTCTTCCTTGTTCCACACGGTAATGGAAAAAATACCGTCTTTGCCCAACGCGCGCATGCAGGCAAGAAAGGTTTCGGTGGTGTAGGTGTACTTCTCGTGGATGGAGGAGCCGCCCGGCGAGGAGAGACCCGTGGAGTCGGCCAGGCTCAGGTCGATGATATCGAAGGTTTCCCGGGGGTCTTTGACGTAGATTCGGCCGTCGTTGGTAATGAGGCGCACCTTCGGGTTTTCAAGAATGTTGCCGGTGAAGGCGGCGATGTAGCCTTTGTCCTTCACCGCGCCGATGATCATGGGATTGCCCTCGGCCACGGTGACCTTGTCGGCACCCAGCTTCAGCGCTACGGCGGTGGATATTCCGCCCCCGAACTGGATCACCAGCACCTCGGGGTGTGGTTTCAACAGGTAAGGCATGGAGAGCGGAAGGAACTTTACGTACTCCGTCTCATCTTCGGGCAGGTCCTTCATGATCCCGATGGGTCCGTCACCGTCGATGTACATCCCGAGATAGGCGTCCTCAGGCATCTTCTCCAAGTACAAAGTGGCGGCGTCGCTCAGGCCGGGCGCAAAATGGAAATAGGAACTGGAATAGACTTCGAGGTAACCGAAGGGGCTTGCGGCTTCGTAGACTCTCTTGGCATCGGGGAAGTTTCGGGCGTAGCTGACACCCTTGTAGGGAGAGATGGTGATCTGGCTGAACTGCCATCCCACGACCAAGGAGAGGATGGCGGAAAAGAGCAGGACGGGGATGAGTCGGGCCTGCCGCTGACTCAAGAACCAGCAAACGGCCCCTATAACCCACAGGATAATCGGAATGAGAAACAGATGTTCCGGGAGCAAGAGGTACATGGCGGCGAAGAGCGCCATGCCGCCGAGTCCCGACCCCGCCATATTGGCGAAGTACGCCTTGCCGAAATGGGCTTGCCCCATGAGGAAGAAGAGGCCCAGAAACATGGCTCCGAGCAGAAACGGGACAAAATAGAGGAGGAAGAAGTAAGCGAGATAGAATTTCTGGCTGGGATCGGAGACCAGAAAAATCGGATTAAAAGGGATCTCCTGGGCCAGGGAATTGACCGCCAGCATTGCCGGCCCCAGCAGGAGCAGAGCGAGATTGATCCAGAAGAGCAGGGTCCTTCCAAAGAAGTGCTTCCAGATGCAAAGGGCCGTGCTGAAGACCCCGAACCCGAACATGGCGATGCTGATAACGGTCGAACCGAAGTGGGACCAACCGCCGATCGCGAACACCCGCATGATGAACAGTTCATAGGCGAGGATCGACGCTGACACGAAAGCAACAGCAAGATAGGCTGAAGCAGGAATGGAATGTCGCTCAATGGTGGCAGTAGCATTCATCATTTGTTAAAGTGGGTCCCGCCCCCCTTCTTGGTGAAGGGAACGAATGCCACTTTACGCTGGCCGTGGTAGATATCTTCCCGGGCGATCACAATATTTCCATCCTGGTCCGTGTTCTTGGTTACCTTCATGACTATCTGTGCGCCGGGGGGACCCACCGGAATGACCAGGCTGCCGCCAACCTTCAACTGCTTGAGAAGAGGCGGGGGGATGTGATCGATACCGCAGGTGACGATGATTTTGTCAAAGGGCCCATACTCCTCCCAGCCATAATACCCGTCATCCGCCTTCCGTTTGATGTTGTTATACTCGGGATAACCGGACGCTGCGAGGTCGGTGTAAACCTTGTCCGTTTCACCAGCAAGTTTTTCTATGATTTCAATGGTATAAACCTTGTCGGTGAGGTATGAAATGACGGCGGACTGGTATCCGGAGCCGGTGCCGATTTCGAGGACCTTTTCGCCGGGTTGAATATCAAGGGCGGAAGTCATCCTGCTGACGAGATGAGGGCCGGAGATGGTTACCCCGTAGCCAATGTCCAGGAAAGCGTGTTCGTAGGCTCTCTTGAGGTTCCACTTGCGGCAGAATTTTTCCCTGGGTGTGAGCAGGAAGGCCCTCATTTCCTTCTCGCGCCAGACGTCCTTATTCTCGATGAGATGCAGGTATCGATCATAGCGCTGTTCCAGATAATTGAGGTCCTCTTTCCGATTCTCTTTCATGAACTGGACAAAGTGTTCCGCCGAATCATGAGGCGGGGCCACCTTGTCTGCCAGAGACTGGACGGTCGTCTTCTGCGCTTCCTCGGGTTTCTTTTCCGCCGCGGGCTCCTTTGCCGGGGGGCTCTGACTGTCGGCGGCGGCAATCAGAGTATAGGGCTGGCTGGGGGGCGTCGATAAAAATCCCTGTGCAGGCACGGCCAGATAAAGAACAAGAAAAGCGATCCACGCCGTGGCGGTAAAAGCTCTAACCATTTGCGGCTTCCTCTCGCGTTCGAGATTGAAATCAAGTCTCATTGTTTTCACAACCTGCTCCATCCCTTGAATTATATCCAGGGTGTCAAGGTCCGATGAAATGAATGGGTTTACCGTGTTTCTGCTCGTTTCCATTGGTGGCAATCCCGTCTCCTGGATGACAGCGGAAGAACCATTTTCAAATGCCGCTCCAAGAAGCCAAAAGAACCGGGTTTTGTCAAGCGTTTTGGTAAAATCGCGTTTTGGTAAAATCGGCATGTCTTCCGGCAGGCATGCGGGCAGACACGTATAAGCTATGGCGGTTCCCCGCGAAAACAGATTCTCGTGGTTCGCCGCGACCTTCGGGCGAATCGGAGCTTCAGGAGACAGGGGCCAAGGGCCAAAAAAAACCCACCCGGGCCGGCTGCAAAAGCCTTTCCAGGTGGGTCTCCGAACTGCAGATCAGCGGCTTAGTACATGTCGTCCATGCCGCCCATACCCCCCATGCCTCCCATGCCACCCATGCCGCCACCGGGCATAGGAGGCATAGCTTCCTTTTTCTTGGGTTTCTCGGCGATCATCGCTTCCGTGGTAAGGAGGAGCGAGGCGACGCTTGCCGCATTCTGAAGCGCGAAGCGGACCACCTTGGTGGGATCGATGACGCCCGCTTCGGTCAGGTTTTCATAAACCTCGGTTTCAGCGTTGAAGCCGAAGGCCCCGGATTCATTCTTGACCTTTTCGACCACCACTGAACCTTCATGGCCGGCGTTGTTGGCGATCTGCCGCACCGGTTCTTCCAGGGCACGTTTCACGATCTTTACACCAAAGGCCTCTTCGCCTTTGAGTTCGAGTTTTTCGAGGGCCGAGACACAGCGCAGCAGTGCCACCCCGCCACCCGGTACGATGCCTTCTTCAACAGCTGCACGGGTGGCGTTGAGGGCATCTTCCACGCGCGCTTTCTTCTCTTTCATCTCCGTTTCGGTCGCAGCGCCGACCTTGATCACGGCGACTCCGCCGACCAGTTTCGCCAGGCGTTCCTGGAGTTTTTCGCGGTCGTAGTCGCTGGTTGTTTCGTCAATCTGAGCCCGAATCTGCTTCACCCTGCCTTCGATGGCCTCACGCGATCCGGCGCCATCGACAATGGTCGTGTTGTCTTTGTCCACGCGAAGCGTTTTCGCCCTGCCCAGATCTTTGACGCTGATACTCTCCAGCTTGATGCCCAGATCTTCGGAAATCATCTGGCCGCCGGTCAGGATGGCGATATCCTGAAGCATGGCCTTGCGGCGATCGCCAAAGCCGGGGGCCTTGACCGCACAGACCTTGAGGGTGCCGCGGAGCTTATTCACCACCAGCGTGGCCAGGGCTTCACCTTCAACGTCCTCACTAATGATCAAGAGCGGCTTGCCCATCTTGGCAATCTGTTCGAGTATCGGCAGGAGGTCCTTCATGCCGCTGATCTTCTTTTCGTTGATGAGCAGGTAAGGCTCCTCCAGCACTACTTCCATGCGCTCGGGGTCGGTGACGAAATAAGGAGATATGTAGCCCCGATCAAACTGCATGCCTTCCACCACTTCCAGAGTAGTATCCATGCTCTTGGCTTCTTCGACGGTGATGACACCCTCTTTGCCCACCTTGTTCATGGATTCGGCGATGATGTCGCCGATCGTGCGATCGTTGTTTGCACTGATGGTGCCGATCTGGGAGATTTCCTTCTGGTCTTTGGTGGGTTTGCTGAGCCTTTTCAGTTCGTCGACGGCCGCGACAACGGCCTGCTCGATGCCCCGCTTGAGAGCCATGGGGTTGTGGCCGGCGGCAACCAGCTTGGAACCTTCGCGGTAGATCGCCTGGGCAAGGATGGTGGCGGTGGTGGTGCCGTCACCGGCAACATCGGAGGTCTTGCTTGCCACTTCCTTAACCATCTGTGCGCCCATGTTCTCGAACTTGTCCGCCAGTTCAATTTCCTTGGCTACCGTTACCCCGTCTTTGGTAATGGTGGGAGACCCCCAGGATTTGTCCAGCACTACGTTGCGGCCCTTGGGGCCAAGCGTGACTTTAACCGCATCGGCCAGGGTGTTTACTCCGGTCATGATTTTTTCCCGGGCTTCCGCCTGATATTTGATTTCCTTTGCAGCCATAGACCTAATTCCTCCTTAAGATGAATCGTATGGGTTTCGGGCTTATTCGAAAATAGCCAGAATGTCATCCTCGCGCATGATCAGATGCTCGTCACCGTCAACCTTGATGTCGGTCCCGGCATACTTGCTGAAAAGCACGCGGTCGCCTTCTTTTACCACGAGCGGGATCACTTTTCCGTCCTCCATGATCCTGCCTTTACCAACGGCAATCACTTTTCCCTGCTGTGGCTTTTCCTTGGCGGTGTCCGGAATAATAATACCCCCTGCGGTCTTTTCCTCTTCTTCAAGCCGCTTCACCACAACGCGATCGTGCAATGGCCTCAACTTCATACGGTTACTCTCCTTTTTGGTGATGATCTTGCACCCGAACGGTGCCTCCAGGGCTGGGTATGAAACCGCCCTCCGACCTGTTAATTTGAAAGAAATATTAGCACTCGTTTCGAACGAGTGCTAGCAGGAGTAAAGTTACTCATCGGGGCGAAAAAATCAAGAGCCAAGAGCCAACTTTTTTGATGTTTGGGGTCCTCTAAGAAGAATGGTCGTGCCTGCATTTCATTGGGGCCGTCGAGGGCGGAGAGAGGTGGGAAAGGGCCCAGACCATAAAGAAGGACGTCCCTCTCCCGCCACAAAAGGGCGGTAGAGGGAATGTTTTCGGTGAAAACCTCATAAGGGAAACGGGATTAGCTTCCGGGGCGGGTCTCAGAAAAAATCTTGTTGCAGAGCCATTCTCTTTGATTGTTGGTCAGACTTTCCGGGTCAAAGAAGAGCAGGAGAGACTCGGTGACTCTCTCAGGAGGTCCGCCGTCCTTCATGCATTCCGGGCAGATTTTGATCGAGCCTCCATCGCTTTGAGTGAGAAAGTGTTCTATGGGTCCCGCCTGGTCGCCGTTTTCGTCAAAAGGGCCGCTCTGGACGCATCCGCACCCGAGGACAAGATAGGCCACCCCGATTGCCTTTGGATTGGTGTGCTTGATGTGGGCTGCAAACTTCTCAACGGTGTTTTGCTGCTTTTCGTTCATTCCATGCCACCTCGAAGGGGAAGCCGGAGAGGTCGCTCCGGCTTTCTGAAAAGAGAACATTCCTGAATTAATTGCTTCATAGCTTATTAGGATCAGAGCCTGAAAGTCAATACCCCGACCCCCGTAATGCCCGTAAGGCTTTCGCAACGGGCGCCTTCATTCAGCAGACCGCAACCGAAGCGGACAACAGCCTATTCGTCAGTCGGGTCCTCGGTCAAAAAGTCCCGTCTACTCTCCCCGGCCTTAGCCTCAAGATCGGCAATCCAGCCCCCGACGCGCTCCACACCGTAAGCCTTTTTCCACGATTCAAGAATAAGGGCCACGGGAATGTCCGCGAAGCTTCCCAGATACTCAAGATACTCCATATACCTCTGATGATTCAGATTGTAGGCTTGAAAAATGGAATCTTCCTTACCGTTGAATTCCAGCGGAGGGACATTATGGCGGTGACAGAGCTCCCGGTTGAAAGTGGGCGTTGCTCTGACCCACTTTCCCTCCAGGTGGAATTCAACGAACCCGTGGTAAACGAAAAGGCTCGACCCGAGATAGTCCAGCAGCTGTCTGGTGGCCAGATGGTTGCGCACCGAGGCAAAGCCCACGCGGGAAGGTATTCCGCACGCACGTCCCAGGGCGCAGAGCAGGGATGCCTTGGGAATGCAAAAGCTTTTTCCACGCTCCAGAATGGTGCTCGCCCGATAGTGCTCCGGACGATAAAAAGGAGCATAAGGATCGTAGCGAATTCCGTCACGAACTGCAAGATACAGCAGAACGGCCTTTTCTACGGCATCGCGTCCACCTTCCGCAACCTGCCGGGCATGACGGCGAACGCTTGGATGGTCACTGTCAATGATCGATGTTGGCCGGAGATATTCTTCCATGTTAAACGGGCGCCAACAGATCGGCCAATTTCCTGCGCATGACCTTGCCCGTGCTCGTTTTGGGCAAGTCGTCGACAAAATAGACGCCTCGCGGGACCTTATAATTGGCCAGATGTTCCCGACAGAAGGAGAGGATTTCGTCTTCGCTGGCCGTTTCCCCCGGTTTCAGGACCACGAAGGCCTTGGCCAATTCCCCCTTGAGCTCGTCGGGTTCCTTCCCCACGGCACACATGGCGACCTTGTCAAGTTTGAGGATCACCCGTTCTATTTCCGCTGGATAGATGTTGTAGCCTGCCGTGATGATCATGTCTTTCTTACGGTCGACGACGAAAATATAGCCTTCTTCGTCCATGTAGCAAATATCTCCCGTGTGCAGCCAACCGTCTTCCTCGATCGTTTCCCGCGTCGCGTCCGCATTGCCCCAGTAGTTCTCCATGACAATCGGGCCTCGGAACATCAACTCGCCTATCTCTCGCGGCTGCAGTGTCTTCGAGGCATCGCTGTCGTCAACAATCTTGGCCTCCGTGTAGGGCAGCGGGACCCCGATAGACCCGAGCTTGTTCTTGCCGTAAAAGGGATGAGTGGACCCCAACCCAGCCAGTTCGGTCATGCCCCACAATTCCAGGAGTGGACACCCGAACCGCTTTTCCACTTCCGCCATCTTGTCCACAGACATGGTCTGGCCGCCGACGGTGCACCTCGTCAGAGAGCTGAGATCGAATTTGTCAAGATCCGGATAGCTGAGGAGGTACAGATACATGGTCGGGACGCCCTCAAACATGGTAGCCCGGTGCTTTTGGATGGCATCAAGGGCCTCGAGTTCACTGAAGCGGGGCAGAAGGATGAGCGTGCCCCCCAGCGCGAGCTCTCCATGCATCACCACGTTGCCGTAGACGTGAGCGCATGGCAAAGCGGTGACGACACGGTCCTGGCTGGTTTTCATGTGCATGTTGGCCGTCATGAAAGCATTTACCAGCACTGCTCGATGAGTCAGGGTCGCCCCTTTGGGGTGCCCGGTGGTCCCGGATGTGTAGCCGATGGTGGAAATATCTTCGTGGCCGGCATTCGAACTCATGGGCTCCGTGGAACCCTTGTTGAGAACATCCTGGAAGGAGAGGATGCCATCCCCCGCATCCTCATAACTGATGATATACTCCAACCCTGAGGCGCCATGGGTGGCCTCGCGAGTCGGCAATGCCTTGTCCGGCGAAAGAATGATGGCCTTGGCGCCACAGTCGTTAACGACATAGCAGACCTCTTCCGGCTTCAGCATGACATTGATGGGGTTAATCACCCCTCCGAGCTTGGCAATTGCGTAGTAGGACACAACCCATTCCCACGAGTTGTTGGAATAAATGGAAACGCGGTCTCCCGGATTAATGCCCATCTGCCGCAGGGATTGGGCCAGTCTGTTGCTCAAGTTGTCAAGGTCATGAAAGGTGAAGGATTTTTCTTGAAAAATCAACGCGGTCTTGTCCCCGTAACGTTTCGCTGCATGAGGTGGAATGTCTCCCAAATTTCGAAGCTGATTCAACATGATACATCTCCTTGCCAAAATAGGGATTTGCACTTCGTGTCAAATATCGGGTATTTGAGTGGATTGACGGCAGTTTATCACTGATCGTCGCGCAAATGCAAGCGATTCGTGGCTGTTGTCGGGAGAGTCAACCGCAATGAAGCGAAACCCGGACAAACGAGTGGAATCCTCGGTTGAAATGGGAGTTCCGATATTTAACACTCATGGCGTCGAAGCCGAAGCGACTGTTGCATGATTTGAACTGGCGGTCAGTTCTGGGGAAGCTCTGGTGCGGCGGGATTATTGACAGCGGTTGGGTGAAAATGAGCGTTCACAATCTCGAAAAAATCTTCAAGCCCGGAGCCGTCGCCGTTCTCGCAGGATGTGCAGCCGGCGAGAGCATCGGCAACCTCCTGGTCAGCAATCTCGTGAAAGGGGGCTTTGCCGGGAAGATATTTCCGGTAATGCCGCAGTGCGAAGAATCTTGCGGCCTCCCCGCGTACGCTGCGCTCACGGGCATCGGCGAGCCTGTTGATCTGGCCTTGATCGCTTTGCCGTTTCCTGCCGTGGCTGCTGCGATCCGCGAATGTTCCGCAGCCGGCATCTCCGGGGCCGTGATCTTTGCTGACGGTCAAGGCTTGGCCGCGAGGGACAAGGCCAAGGTTGAAAGTGAAATCAAAGAGGCAGCAGATCGAGGTGCCCTCCGGCTCATTGGGCCGGGTTCGTCAGGAATCGCATGCACGGCCGCAAGAATGACGGCGAGTACTGCCGGGAACACTATTCTTTCCGGTAAGGTGGCCTTTATTTCTCAAAGCAGAACCATCTACCATGCCGTCCTGGACCTGTCGGCACGGGATCAGATGGGTTTCAGCTATTATATCAGCACCGGTGAAATGATGGATGTGGATTTCGCCGATCTCATCAACTTCCTCGGTGATGACTCAGGAGTGAACAGTATTGCCTTGTACGTGGAGAGGTTGACCCATTTCCGCAAATTCATGAGCGCGGCCCGAGCGGTTTCGCGTGTTAAGCCCATTATTGCCCTGAAATCCGGAAGGACCGACTATGGCCAACCCTTCGACCCGGCACGAAGAACTCCCGCCGTAAGTGAAGACGAAATCTATAGTGCAGCGTTCAAACGCGCCGGGGTTGAACGCGTCAACACCTTCGCCGAACTCTTCGACTGTGCCGACCTGCTGGCGAAGCAGCCTCGTTTTTCGGTTTCTAAGCTTGCGATTGTTGCCAATGGACGGGGACCGGGCATGATGGCGGCAGACGCCATAGCTGCCCGGGGAGTTGAGCCGGCGTCTCTCAGCCCCGAGACCATGGCCACGTTGAGTGGTCTCCTGTCACCCCGGCGGGTCAGCGGGAACCTGATCGATGTGGGGGGAGACGCATCGCCCGGCAGATACGCAAAGGTAGTTGAAATCTGCCTGGCGGCGCCCGAAGTGGAGGCCCTCCTGATCGTTCTTGCCCCGTATGCCGGGGTCGATGCCGCGGCAATTGCCGAATCACTGGTCGAGGCTTTGCGCGGCAGGAAGGTCCCTGTCTGTGCAGTGTGGCTGGGTGCGGCAGGAGTGGAACGGGGGCGCGATATTTTGAACCATTCGGGCATTCCCACTTTTGAGACCCCCGAACGCGCGGTCCGCGCCTTCCTGCATATGAGTTCCTATGCCCATAACCTGCAAATGCTGCAAGAGATTCCGGAAAGACTCCCTCGTGATCTGGAATTTGATGTGAATGCTGCGAGGACGGTCATTCATCGTGCCATGGAGGGGGGTGAGAGCCTCCTCGCCGATACCGACTCCAAAGCCTTGTTGAGTGCCTACGGGATTCCGATGGGGGCAGCCGACACGGCTATTCCCGATTATGAATTGATTCTTGGCGCCAGGAAAGATCCCGGTTTTGGCCCGGTCCTGCTCTGCGGTTCCGGGGGGATTGTGGGGGAGGTGCTCAAAGAATTTGCTCTGGCTCTTCCTCCTCTGAACCGGGTCCTTGCCCGGCAGCTTATTGAAGCGACCCGTGCATGCCGGATCTTAACAGGAAAAAGGGGTCGACCAGCCGCAAACCTGGTACTTCTTGAGGAGGTCCTCATTCGCCTTTCTCAGCTCGTTACCGACTTGCCTGAAGTGGTTTGCCTCGACATCAACCCGCTGATCCTGCAAGGGGATGCCGTGTTCGCGGCAAACTGCAGGGTGGTGGTCGCACCATCCGAGGTTGCCGCTCCCCGGCATCTGGTGATCAGCTCCTATCCCAGCCAATACGAGATGCATACGGTAACTAAGGCGGGCATCCAGGTCCTGCTCCGCCCCATAAAGCCGGAGGACGCTCCCCTGCTGGTGGAGCTTTTTCATTCCCTCTCGCCGACCAGCATATACTTTCGCTTCTTCAGCCCGATGAGGGAATTGCCCCTCAGCATGCTCACCAGGTTTTCGCAAATCGATTACGACCGGGACATCGTTGTGGTGGCAAGCAAAGAAGACTCGGGAGTGGAGAAGATCCTGGGAGTGGCGCGGTTCATGACGGATCCCGATGTCACCGGCGCGGAGTTTGCCATTGTCGTAGGTGATGCCTGGCAGAAAGAGGGGGTTGGGAGGGCTTTGCTCGAGCGCGCGCTCCACATTGCCACAGAACGAGGACTGCAATTCGTTTGGGGCGTGGCCTTGGCAGAAAACAAGGGCATGCTGGCCCTTGCCCGCAGTTCCGGGTTCAGGGTGAAGAAGCTTCCCGGCAGCAACGAATATGAAATGAGAATCGACCTGAACCAGTCCGGCAAAACGACTGCTGGAGGAAAATGAGGCCCTCCTTCGACGGTCCATCGGAGTGGAAGGCGGGGTGATCGGAACATACGATCTGAAACATCTTCAGGTCCCGAGGTACTTGGCGTAGAAACTTCTCGCTTTTGCCTCGTCCGTGGTTCCCATGATGATAGCTCGGCCATCGGGGAAAACGGCCATCTCGCCCTCTGCATTTCGGAAGCGAAGCAGCAATCCGCTGCGAACGACTTGCCCCGCCTGCTCCAGGCGCCTGCCGAGTTCCGTCAAATCGAGGGCAGCGGCTTGCGACGGCGTCACCTGCACCGAATCTCGGCCGCAAAGAACGGTGGTCCAGGAGGTCCTCTTGGCCTCAAGGAATTCGAAATTCCGCAAACCGCAGCAGGGACATCCATCCTCCTTGTTCACCCGGAATGAACTGAATAGGCCGTTCCAGCAATCGATGGAAACCAGGTGTTGTTCCGGTGGCGGAGGACCGACGATCAGGCGGAAAGCAGCAGCAGTCTGCCAGGATGCGATGATTGCCACCGCGGCATTCAGTACGCCGCTGGTGTCGCAGGTGGGAAAACTTCCCGGTGTTGGCGGAGCCGGCATCAAACAGCGCAAACAAGGCCCTTCACCGGGCAGGATGGACATCGTCACCCCTTCGGTCCCGATCACCCCGCCGTAAATCCAGGGCTTTTGGAGTTTAACGCAGGCGTCGTTGAGGATGTAGCGTGTCTCGAAATTGTCGGTGGCATCGAGCACCACATCGACGTCACGGATCAAGGATGCAACGTTGCGGGCGGTCACATCAATCGCGTCCGCCTCAATGACGATCGTTGAGTTGATCGCCCGCAGGCGGCGCGCGCCCGCCTCCGCTTTCGGTGTCTGCGAGAGGGCATCGTGCTCATCGAAGGCAATCTGCCGATGAAGGTTGGTGAAATCCACCAGGTCCCGGTCGACAAGGTGAATTCTTCCGATCCCGGCCCGGGCCAGAAGTTCCCCTTGCATGCACCCGAGTGCGCCGTAGCCGACGATGAGCACCGCACTCTCGCCCAGTTTCTGTTGACCGGCGATGCCGATTTCCTGCAGAATCTGCTGCCTGACGTACCTGTTATCATTCATGCCGGGTTCCGTTCATTTCAGATCAAGCCCTTTCCGCTTTGGAGCAGGATTGTCTTCATTGTTAAAAGAGCGCTCGATCCACCCCCCTCCGAGCAGCCGGTCACCGTCGTAGAAGGCTGCCCCCTGCCCCGGCGTAACGGCTCTCACAGGCCGGCTGAAGACCACTCGAACGGTTTCCGGTCCAAGAGGCTCGACCGCGGCCGGGACCGCCCGATGACGATAACGCACCTGCACGCCGCAGCGCACCAGGCTGACATCCGCGACGGGTTGCCGCCACCTGACTCCTGTGGCAATCAGGCCTTTCGATAAAAGTTCTTTCTCATCGAGGGCGATGATAACCCTGGCGCTTCCCGGATCAATCTCCTTCACCCAGGCCTTCCGGCCCAGGGCAACTCCGATGCCCCGCCTTTGCCCGACGGTGAATCGATGAAAGCCCTGATGCTTCCCCAGGATTTTCCCCTCACTGTCGGTAATCAATCCTGATTGTGCAATCCCCTGAAATCGCTGCCTCAGGATTTCCGGGTAGACTTCCCCGTCTGCCACGAAACAGGCATCCTGGCTCTCCTCGAGGTCCGCATTCGGGAGTCCCAGAAGCCTGGCCTTCTCGCGCACCTCGGTCTTGGCGAACCGTCCTATGGGAAAAAGCGCCGCGGCAAGCTGCCGGTCAACGAGGGAGAAAAGGAAGTAGGATTGATCCTTGCCCTCATCCAAGCCGCGCCTCAGGGAAATACCGCCGTTTCCCTGCGCTTCTTTCCGCACATAATGGCCGGTGGCGATTTTCTCGGCCCCCAGGGATTCGGCCATATCAAGGAGGAAACCGAATTTGATCCGCTCATTGCAGACCACGCAGGGATTGGGGGTCCGCCCCCGGGCATATTCTCTCCAGCTGTAACGCAGCACGATGTCATGAAACCGGCGACGGCAGTCCAGAACGTAGTGAGGGATTCCGAGCAATCCGGCGACCGCTCTCGCCTGAGTCGGCCCGGCCGCACTGCAGCAGGAACGGCCAAAAGCCGCATCGGCGCAGGACTGCAGCTGCAGAGTCGCACCGATTACCTCATAGCCATCTTCCTGCAGCAAGGCGGCAGCGACGCTCGAATCCACCCCCCCGCTCATGGCGACAAGCACTCGGCGCTTTCTACGAAATACCCCGTGATCGCCCTTTGAAAAAGGGGAGAGGGGGGGATTCACCGGCTGCGTCGAATCCCGGTGCGAAGTGGGGTCGCGGGGGCTAGCCGAAGTCATGGCCTCTCAATTCCCTTGCCAAATGGGCAACGGCTTCCAGGACCCGAGCCACTTCGGCGGCAGTGTTCGCCGGACCGAGGGAGAAGCGGATGCAGTTTGATGCCTGATCGGCATCGCGGCCCATGGCTGTGAGCACATAGGACGGTTCGCGACTTTCCGCCTGACAGGCGGAACCGGTCGAAACCGCAATTCCCATCAGATCAAGATTCATGACGAGCATCTGTCCATCCACGCCGGGGAAACTCACGTTCAAGGTGTTCGGCAGGCGATGGTCGGGACAACTGTTGATCAGCACCTCGGGCACAGAGTTCAAGATGCCTTCTTCCAGGCGGTCGCGAAGCAGTTCCGTGGTTCGGCGGTTCTCGGTGAGGTCTTTTTTCGCAAGCCGGCAGGCTTCCCCGAAACCGACAATTGCGGGCACGTTTTCCGTCCCTGCCCGGCGTTGGCGTTCGTGATGGCCGCCGTGAAGGAGCACCGGGGCTTGCCTGCCGCGAGCCACAAACAGCGCCCCCACACCTTTGGGGCCCTGGATTTTATGGCCGGAGAGGCTGAGGAGGTCAACCCCCAGTTCACGGACATCCAGGGGAATCTTGCCTGCCGCCTGCACGGCATCGGTATGCATAAGAATCCCCTTGTTTTTGGCGATTTCCGCGGCCTCACGCACGGGCTGCACCGTCCCGACTTCGTTGTTGCCGAACATGACGGAAATCAGAATGACCTCGTCATCGATCAGGTCCCGGAGAGCCTGCAGGTCGATTCGGCCTTCCCGGTCTACAGGCAGATAGTTGACACGCGACCCTTTGCTTTCGAGATAGCGGCAAGTGTTCAGCACCGCCTGATGCTCTATGGCACTTGTAATGATCCGGTTGTAAGGTGCTCCGAAGCGGGCGGCGGTCCCAGCAAGGGCCTGATTGTCGGCTTCCGTCCCGCCGCTGGTAAAGACAATTTCGTCCGGAAACGCTCCGATCAGGTCCGCGACGTAGTCCCTTGCTCGATCCAGGGCCCGCCGTGATTCCTGACCGAACGAGTGAAGGCTCGACGGATTCCCGAAACGCTCCCGAAAATAGGGAAGCATCGCCTCAAGAACCGAAGGGTGTACTGGCGTGGTCGCGTTGTGATCGAAATAAATCCGTTCCATCTTCCGCCTTTTGTTATGGCCGGTGCGGGACCCTGTCGCGAACTTCCTTCCCGAAGCCGATCGGGCAATCTGAAGTGACGGATGTCACACGGGGATACCGGACTCTCTGCAAGGCCCGGCCCATCATATCGTGGATCGTGATTTCAGGCAACCGAGCGGGTTCGTTGCCGCGCACTTGATTCGCCACCGCATCAATGGAATAGCGGCCGATGCGTGTCATGACGACTTCTCTTCGGATCGATGACCTTTCACAAATCTCCAACGACTCTGCTGCGATGATGCAGGCCGACCGCCCTACTGCCTTTGGTCTTCTTTATCCCTCCATGCCATATGGAATTCTTCTCCTCTGTTGAGAGATTCAGCCCATTTTCCCAACTCCTGAGCTCGCCGAACGCTGTATACTGGAGATCCGCTCAAACCGGCAGGAAAGCAGCAGAGCAGCAGAGGGTTGAAAAGACTATTTCCAACCTCACCCCGGCGGAAGCCTGGTTCGACGAAGCTTTGCCGACCCTGGTCCGGTTTGCTCCGGAGTAATAAAAGAGGGCTTTTCAGCACTTCTTCAACAACCGGCGGAGCTGACCGGAGAATATTGTGCCTGAATTAAGGAAGGAGAATCATGGACCGAAAGGAATCGATGGCCTCCAGATATTGTTCCCTCTATTTGTGCGCCCCCGTGAATGCTTTGGTGGAGGGGATTTACGAGGAGAAAATTCCGTTTAGCGAAGTCAAGAAACATGGGGATTTCGGGTTGGGGACATTTGACCACCTGGATGGTGAGATGGTCATGCTCGATGGCGCGATCTATCAAATCACTTCCGATGGTCGGGTGTGCGAGGTCGAGGAGTCGGCGACGACCCCGTTCAGTTGCGTGACCTTCTATCGTCCGGTCAGCCACGATCGGTTGGACGCAGCATTATCCCATGACGACTTTCTTACCTGGATTCAGCGGCTCCTGCCCTCACCAAACCTGTGTTATGCGCTTCGGATTGAAGGGCAATTTGCATCACTTACGGTGCGCTCCGTGCCGAAACAGGACAACTATCGACCTTTGGTGGAAGTCGCGAAGGAGCAGCCGGTCTTCCAGTTTTCGAACACTGCGGGCACATTGGCGGGTTTCTTTACTCCGGCGTTCTTGGGGTCGCTGAACGTACCGGGTTTCCACCTTCATTTTCTTTCGGCAGACTCGCAGCATGGCGGGCATCTCCTGGCGTGTCAGCCGTACCGCGTGCGCGTGGGCGTGCAAATCCTCAGCCGCGTGGAAGTGGCGTTGCCCATCAGTCTGGATTATCTCACCTGCGACTTCCAGCGGGACGTAGAGCAGGACTTGAACAAATCGGAGAAGTGAATGGACGTCACGGGATGCAATAGCAGAATGTTCCGCGCAACCGATTCGGCAAATGCGATGCCCCGGCCTATGATGCGCATGGCGAATGATTGGGGTTATGGTCGCCAGCCATTGCCCGCTTTCACAGGGGGTCGTATTTTTCAAAAGTCTCCTAAACGTTCGGGGAACTGCATCTGGGCAGCTGAATTTGGCAGAGGATTTGGGCAAATTCTCTGCCAAATTCCGCTCAATCTCAATGCCCCATCGATTTCCGATCATCGAAGACGAAGCAGTCGGCTGGGAGACAAAACCGGCATCGGCTGAAATCTTGAAACTTCCATCAGGGAGATGGCAACCTCTGACGGCATTACCCGCCTTTTCCAGTACAGAAGACTCTTTTCGCTGAGACCGTATGCTCTACAGTAGCCCGCCCGCATCAATCCGTTCTCCCGTCAATGTGGAGGATCAAGATGCTCTTACCAGACTTTGCACCCCTGCTGACTCCCTACCGAGTTCGTCCCCTTTCGTGATCGCCTCCTTCACAAATTGTGAGACGATCATGCCGTCGGAATTCCTCTGCTGGAAGATGGCTTTCACCGGACGCTGACACATATACAACTGTAAGGTGCACCCGGGACACAATACCAGGGGAAAGAATGGAGAAGCGTGTGCTATTGGGGTTTAAACAACTTCGACACTTCTCCAGTCAAACCGGGTCTGTCAGCCTTCAGATACAGTATGGGAGCGCCTTCTGAGAAATTAAGTTTTTGCATATCGATCCAGAAGTTATTTCTCGCAATGTTGTGGGAAAAATAGATCTTCTTGTTGGTCAAATTGTAAACCAAGGTCCAGAGGGTTGGCCAGGCGGGTAAAGCAAAGCCCTGTATAGTCTGAATCGCGCCAAATGGTTCAGACATAGAGCGGATTGCAAGAAACATGGCAGAGACGTGATTCAGCTTAACGGCTGGATTGCTGAATGAATCATTAAGCATCGACAGGAACGCTGACGCCCTGACAAAGCGGTCCATTGGATTGCAGTCGCCAGGCAACGGGTCAGTCCCTCCGAAATACTTGTAGCGCCACAAGTTGGGAATGTGCTCGTCGAAGGGAGGATCGTTGGTGAGGACGTTATATTGAGCTCCATAGTAGACTATCATCTGTCCCTTGATAAACTCGATTACCGCCGAGTTGCCCAACGCATCCTCCAACGCATAATGCTGGGGGAATTTCTTATCAACGCCTTCGATAGCGACCACTTCCTGCACAAGCTGGGTCTGGTACATGAGCTTCAAAGCCTCAAACACGGTAGCGGCGTTGTCGAGAAGATACATACCATATCTCCCCTGAAGGACAGCCGGCTTTTCGATGTCTCGAGCCTCGTATTTGGTGTCAGTCAACCATAGGGAGTGAAAGGCCAGTCCGGCTGTGTTCACCCCTTCAGCACTAAAAGTGGAGTGACCTAAATTTGTCACCATGACGCTGCCGTACTTGGAAGTCCACGTCTTAGGATTGACGACGCCATCACCCCCATTCTTTGCAATTCCCTTGGGAAAGACATGGAAGACTGGCTGATCGTCCAGGTCGAGGTCCATGTTTCGCGCCACGAGCAGTACTTTGCCGTTGGTGTTCCAGAACATGCGAGTGCAGGCCTCGGCATTGAAGAGGGGAAGAAACGCCGCCAAGATGATCGCGGCCACTGTCATAATACCAACAACTGCTAGTCTTTTCATGTTAACGCTCCTTTCTTGGGGTTGAAGTTTCCTGCCACAGTATTTGAAATTATGCGAGAACCTTGAGTATATTGTGCTTTTCAACTGCACTTTTCCAGATCAACTTGAATCAAGCCCATCTTCGCTCCTCAAACGATTACGGGTTCAAAACCGCTTCAAAGGGCCACTTTCCCGCTCCTTCTTATTCGGGCATTATTCAAGAAAATATTCATCCTTACCTTTCGAGGCTGCGGGCATCGAAGGCGTTGCTTGCACCTCTGCGGTCGTCGTCGGTAACAAAGACGATTCTCTCGTTGGCCGCGACTCCCTTGAGAATGCCGCGAGCGGACTCTTCCGGGGCTTATCGCAAAATCAGGAGCGCCCCCGACCTTGTCCCAGATGGCAGTGGCGACAGTCCCGGGAATGACGGTGGAAAGGCGAATATTCTCGTCCCAAAGCTCGTAGCGGAGCGAGCAGGTAAGCCCGACCAACGCGGCCTTGGTGGCACTGTACATACTCTGATATGCCATCGGCGCAAAAGCGATACCGGAGGCATGTGTTGGCGATATGTCCCCCACCTTGAGCACGCATGATCGGCAGTACCGCCCGGATACCGTAGAGTGCGCCGTAGAAGTTGACATCAAAGGCGAACTTCCAGTCGGCATCGGTTGTTTCGTCAAAAGCTTTTGCCAAACCGAGTCCGGCATTATTGAAAAGGAGATGAATCTGCCCGGCTCCGAACTCCGCTGCTTGCCGGATCATTGCCGCAACGCTTTCCTGCCTGGTCACATCGGTCTGGATTCCCCGTACTCTTCCGGGGTATGCGGTCTCAAGTCTTGCGCTTTCCGTTTTCAGTTTTTCGGCGTTTAGATCTGCCAGGATTACGGCCTTGGCACCGAACGAGAGAAGCACTTCGCACAATGCCAGTCCGATTCCCGATGCTCCGCCGGTGACGACTGCGACCTTGTTTTCATAGTATTCTTTCATGGTTCGAATCTCCTCCTGCTCTTGATTGTCATTGAGTCGTGCCTTCCCGGGCTCTAAGGCCAGCGCTGTAGTTGAGAACAGATGTGCTATTCAAGCACACGTCCCCGCGCATCCACCATGACCATGCGGCCTTTCATCATCATGACAGGGGCCATCTCGATTACGGGCAACCCGGCCAGCGCCTTGATGATTTCGAATTGCATCGGGTTTTGCTCCCACGTCAACTCGGTCCATTGGAGTGTGCCGGAACCCGTCCAGGCGCTGTTGGTCTCCGACCGCATGGGAAAGAGTGTGGGCTGACTCACTTCCGCTCCTGGGCCGCCCAACTTCTGAACATAGCGCCACCCCATGGAGTTCACATCGGTTGGAAGAGTCTTCACCTGCTCTTCATCCACCGGTTGCGGCCCGGTCATTTCCAGTTGCAGGAAGGTGCTGCCTTCGTAGCTGGCACAAGTGCGGTAAGTCTGACCAACTATGTGCAGATCCTCGATGTCGGCATAGATCTTCGGCATGCCCATCTCACGTCCTGTCAGGATCGGGGTAGTCTTGTTCTCCCAAACCACCAGGGCAAAATCTCCGTCCACCCGATCGCGTCGACCGTTGAAACGCACCGGAGCCGAGACCCAGATCAGATTGTAAAAGGACCCGGCCATCCAGTCGATCTGCCGGCAATGCTGGTATGATATACCCAGTTCCGGCTTTCTCAGCTCGAAGCCTTCCGGCAGATAGTCGGCGAGCCGATCTCCGTCGGTGGTGAGAGTATAGGTTATGGTTACCACATCATGATAGTAGGACTGCGCTTCGGGGTCAAAGACCGATCCCCCAAAGTGGGCCGGCATTCGGTAGCACTTGTTGTCTTCAAATTTGAACATGGTCAGCCTCCTGATGCTTGGTGAGTTCGAAAAGCCAGCATAATGACGCGCTTGTCACCATACCTCCAGTTTTTGCTCGTCGAAACGACCCTCCCCCTCCGCTCCTGTCTATAGGGCAGAAGTATTGCCCGCCTTTCTGGCCGTGGCGATACGGTTGAAATATTCGTCCATGTAGGGCTGCAGATCGGGATGGTTGCTGGTTTTCGCGCCCTCCATGTCAATGGGATCGACAAATACGATCCGCATATTGTCCTTCACCTTCTCCAGAATGGCGCGCGCCGATTCTTCGGGCTTAAACGCGCCTTCCGGAAGCTGACCCCTGCCCATATCGGGGTGGCCACGGTGCCCGGGATCACCGAATGCAGGAAGATATTTTCATCCCAGCACTCGGCCCGCAGAGCGAGGGTCAGCCCGTGCAGCGCCGCCTTGGTCGCGCTGTACATGGCCTGCAGCGGCATCGGCGAAAAGGCGATGCCCGACGCCGTATTCGCTATGTGGCCGCCGCCGCCCTGGGCGCGCATCACCCGCCGCGCCGCCAGGGTGCCGTACAGCGCCCCGTAAAAGTTCACGTCAAAGGCGAATTTCCAGTCGTCCATGGTGATCTCGTCGATCGGCTTCGTCAGTGGGAGCCCGGCGTTGTTGAACATGAAATCCAACCGGCCGCCCTTTTCCACGGCATAGTCGACCAGCGCCTCCACCTCGTCGGCTTTGCTGATATCCGTCTTTTTGGCGAAGATCCTGCCCGGGTACTGCGCCGCCAGCCGGGCGGCTTCGGTATTCAGTTTGGTTTCGTTGATGTCCGCTATGATGACAGTGGCTCCGAACCCCAGCATCAGCGCCGTCAGCGCCAGGCCGATGCCCGACGCCCCGCCCGTCACCGCCGCGACTTTGTCGGCATAAAACGCTTTTATATCCACTGCCTCCGGTTTTCTTTCTTTTAACGGCAAAGCTCTCGCTTCGGAGTTGACCAGGATGCACCGGCCCCGGCTGCGTATGGCGTTCCCGACCCCGAGGATCGGCAGCGAGGACAGTCCCAGAATGATGGGGGCCTGGATGAGGTTCTCCCACCAGTCGTATTGCGTCCAGGTGATCGTGGCTTCACCATGCCACATGGTGTCCATATGCGCTTCGGACGGATAGAGCACCGCATGGCTCAGCGCCGCTCCGCCGCCGCTGACATTGGGGATGTAGCGCCAGCCGAAAGTCGTTGACCCGGTGGGTGCCCTCGTTTCTGGCGGCGATCTCGTCCGCGCCGGCTGCTTCCTTATCCCAAAAGTCGAGCTTCACAAAGGTGGTCCCTTCGTAGCTCGCCCGCACGAACCAGTGGTCTTCCCAGCGCCGCTCGATGGAGATATCCGCGAACATCTTCGGCATCCCGGTTTCTTCGCGTCCGGTGAGGATGGGCTCGGCTTTGTCTTCCCACAGCACCAGCGGATAGAGGCCCGTCAGTCCCTCGTCGTTGCCCAGATAGCGGACGGGCACGGCGAACTTCAGGATGCGGTACTCGCCGTGCGACATCCAGTCCACCCCGCGGCAGTCCTTGTACTGGACGTTGACGACCGGCTCCAGGATCTCGAAATCTTTCGGCACGAACTGCGCGAGCGCGTCCATCTCGGTGGTGAGATCGGCACTGAGGACGAAAACGTCGCCGTAAAGCGGGTTCATGACCTCGCCGGCGGGCATCCCCCGGAAGTGCACCGGCATATGGTAGGAGTATCCTTCTTTGAATTCAAATTTCCCCTTCATAGCATCCCCTCCCGATCTGTTCCTCCCGTAAAGCCACGGGTTTGGTGTTGTGGGCGATCCAGCGCCTGTTCACGTCCTTCGCCGCTGGATCCTTGCTGAACGTCCGGTAAGATCTAAAGTGAATATCAGCCAGGGCTTTCGTTAGAACAGGGTAATGAGTCGCACCGAGAATACGCTGGCGGCCGGGAGATCCGGACGCTGGCCAGGATTGGGGATATAGGTGTACGCGAACTGCGGATGCAGTCCAAAAAACCCACGGCCCACCTTAAAGTAGAAGTTCGTTTGATACACGGCCTGAAACATGAATTCGGTATTTCTGAGATCATTTGAAGCCGACGCCACATCGGGATAGAAGAAGGCGCCGGCGCCCGGCGTCTCATTCAGCCAGGACCATGCGATACCGACGCTGACTTGATCGGTGGGTCGTCCGGGGATGAGGCGGACGCCACTGAGACCGGCGCCAAGATAGGTATTGACTTGCCGAGCCTCGGAGCCGGTGTGGGCGAATTGAAAGTAGCCGATGAATCCGGCGTTGTCGACCTCCGGGTGGAGGTACCAGAGGCGCTGAGTGGCAAAGAGATAATAGCCCGTTGCACCGTCTTCGGTGGTGAGCGCGGGCGTGAAGGACTTCCCGGTCTGATACCAGCCGCCAATGCCGATCCTGCCCGGCTTTTTCTCTTCGCCCGCGAGCCAGGAATACCCCAATTCACCGATGTGCATGTAGTAGCCATCAAGGCTTGGCACGCACTCGATCCCGGTCTGCACGCCCTGCATGCCGCTGGCGTCGAAAACTCCGTAGGAGGCGTAGAAGTCCTTGGTGGGGGCAACGTGCGCAACCGCCCCATAGCCGGTGTTGTAATAGGAGGGCAGCCTGCTGAAGAGGGTGGGGTTGAGGCCAACCGGCACAAAAAGCAAGTTGGTGACGTCAGCACCCTGACGCCAGGGGTCACCGGTGATGACCGGCATCTGGAGATTGCCGAAGGAACCGGGGGGGTTCATCTTGCCAATTTGGAAGATCAACTTGTCATCGAAGAGGCGCTGATGCCACCACAGTTGGTAAAGTTCCTGGCGAGTGCGGGGCGGGGGCCCGTCCATGGTCGTGAATAGCTGGACGGAGCCCGCCGCATTGTTCACCGCCCCCCCGGTATATTCCAGGAATTCGATGCCCAAAGTACCACCTGGAATGCAGAGGGCCTTCTGTGTGTCGAGTGAAGCGTGAATTCCAAACGCCAGATTGGCCGATGTCGCGTTGGGGTCGACCCCGCCCGAGGCGACCCAGGTGAACTCGGGAATGAAATAGCCGCCGAGCTTGAGCCCTAATTCATCGGGCAAGCCCAGCATCCGTCCCAGTTGATCCCATCCGGCGAAAGTATAGGCCGCCTGGGGATTTGCGACGATCTCACCGGCTCTCGGGAGCACATCAGGCGTGCCCTCCTCGGCGACCGCCACGCCGGCCAAGAGCAAAAGCAGCAGAAGGCAATGGACCAGGCGGCGACCAACCAAGCATGCGTAAGCTAAACAGGCAGTGGATTTGTGAGCGCTATTTTCGGAATCCAAGGGCCTCTTCCTTCTTCTGGTCCAGGTGCCATGCTGCGACTCACGAGACAGCCCGACATTCCATGATAAGATCCGTAAGAACTGAGACTCTGCTGGCGCTAACTTCTTTCATACTGGAGGGCTTCGATGGACAAGAACTCCATTAAGGAGATCATCCCAAAAGAGATTAGCAGACTTGCTCTTTCGATATGGCATTTTCTAGGGAATTGCTGAATGCTGTCAAGGGCATTCTCGTGCCGATTTCTTGGCAAACAAGGAGAAAGGTTTTCAGGACGTGTCATTGACCTGAAAACGCTTGTCAAGAGTCGCTGCGCAATATATTGAAAAACCAAGCGATGTAGAGAGTCAGACAGGAACAGCCGTCCACAGGAGAGGCCATCCATTGGGGGGCCTCCCCCAACCCTGGCGAAGGGTCTTCGTTCATGAAAGGGTCTCACAAGATGACAAAGCACTGGATATTAGAGCAGGCAGATCTACCCCTTGAGGTGGCTATTCTGCTGATCGGCGGCATGACGATGCTGATTACCGGAATTTTGCTCTTTCCGGTGTCTGCAGGATCACTCCCCTACTTTGAAAACGGTTTGTACGGATTGCTTCTGGTCATGCTTTCCCTGCAGATCATAACGCTTGGAAAAACACCGTTTGGCGATGTGCGCAGGTCGAAACCTTTAATTGCTCTAGGTCTGCTGATTGCGGCAGTGGGTATCGCTACCTGTTTTGTCCCTGACATTTTCAGCCGGCTTCCCCGCATCCTGCTGATTCTTTGTTTTGGCCCGGGAGGTCTGCTGCTGCTTCTGCAGATGTGTTTTGACAAAGAGAAGCTCCGCACCTGGGTAACATACGGGGGGATTTTTCGGCATCTGATTCTTGGATGCGGTATGGTCTATGTGTTGTCGATGCTGATCGCCCTGCTCATTTGGAAACAGAATCTGCTGACAACATCCATGATGGCAGCGGTGGCTCTGGTTTATGGGGTGGCAATTGTCTATCTCGCCGGTGTTCTGCGGAAGATCTATGGCACGTATCCGGAGGCGGGAAAACCCTCCAAGGGCGATGTTGAGCTATCCGCCGATCAGGCTATGATTCTGGTGATGGGTATTTTCATGCTGCTCCTTGGCATCCTGCTGATTCCGGTAAATTTGGGCCTGCTTCCTTTTTCGGGGAGTGCGCAGCTTGGGCTTCTGATGGTGATTTTTGCGGTTCAGATGCTCGCCTCCGGAAGTACGCCGATTGGTCCGTTTCCTCGTTCATGGCTGATGATTTTGTTCGGACTTTTGTTTGCGGCGCTGGGAATCGTATCCTGTATTATCCCGGAAATCCTGGTTTTGCAGTTAACGGTTCTCGTCGGTCTGCTCAATATCCTTGGCGGTGTCATTACCCTGTGGAAGATATGTATTCCTCGCCTGAGAAAATCAGAAGAGCCGCGCGCTCCCGTTCTCCCGGTGATGAACAAGCTTTTTGCAGCGCAGCTGATAATGAACCTGCTGACGATTCTGTTTGGTGCATCAATGCTTGTTTCCAATCTGATTCCCGGATCGGTCATTGGTGTGATTTTTGCCGCAAATGGATGTGTTCTTTTGTATTTGCTACATATTCTGATTGTTCTGGATAAGATGCATGGACCCATTCTCGGCGGTCCTCCGAGGCTTCACTCTGCAATATCCGAAAACTAGAGACCCGAAAGAAGGCTTTTTCACCGGCCGTTTTCCCCGGCGCCGGGATGAGCCGGCAAACTGTTGTGATAAGGGCTGGCACCGATTGAGCAGAGAAATCCCGCCAGCGTTCCGCTTCCGCTGGGTGTCGGCGTGATATCGGGGCGGCCGAGGCAGACTAACCTAATTTTCCGCGAGGGCTCGGAGCGATCCGGGCCTTTTTGTTGTTTCGGGCGATGATGGTTTTTGGTATGTTGAACAGGAAGGTTTACACACTATTTACACACCCACAAAAAAGAGGTTAGCGGAAGTCCCGCTAACCCCTTGAATTTTCTGGCGCGCCCAAGAGGATTCGAACCTCTGACCTACGGATTCGTAGTCCGGCACTCTATCCAGCTGAGCTATGGGCGCGCATGCTTGAGTGGTGTTCATGTAACAAACTTTGCTCCGTGAAGCAAGGACAAAAGACTGACAGGGATTGCCGGATAAGATGACGAGGGAGGGTGACGCCGGACCAACGCAAAAAGGAGGAGGCCCACTTTCGTTTTTGAGCCGCCGCCAGAGGATGGGTGGGCCGCCCTGATCATGGGCGTGAGCGTTCTCCTCTCGCGGTTCATGGGTCTGATTCGGGACAAGGTCATATCTTACCTTTTCGGGGCAACGAGTGAGTCGGACCTTTACTTCGCGGCCTTCGTCATCCCGGACTTCATCAACTACCTTCTGGCCGGCGCCTATTTTTCCATTACGCTCATTCCTCTCCTCAGCGCCTATTTCGAAAAGGACGAGGAAGACGGCTGGCGTTTCTTCTCTGCGGTCTTTACCTGGATCGCCCTGCTCATCCCGTTCTGACCGCTCTGGCCATGGTGCAGGCTCCTCGGCTTGCTCACCTCGCCGCCCCCGGGCTATCCGAAGAAGCCCTGGCGCGGTTGGCCTTCTTCCTGAGGATCGTGCTCCCGGCACAGATCTGCTTTCTTCTCGGGTCGTGCATCACCGCCGTCCTCTATCTTCGCAAGCAGTTCCTGATTCCGGCCCTCATGCCGCTGATCTACAACTTCATGATTATTCTCGGCGGGGTTCTCCTGCGAAGCCGAGGTATGGAAGGATTCTGCTGGGGTGTTCTGGCCGGGGCCTTCCTCGGGAATTTTCTATTGCCGTATCTCGGGGCACGATTCGGACACGGACTCAGGCTCCGGTTTTGCCTCTACCACCCGGGTCTCAAGAGGTTTTTTCTGCTGGCGCTGCCGCTTATGCTGGGGCAGTCGGTAGTGGTTCTGGATGAACAATTGGTCCGGGTTTTCGGGTCCATGGCAGGCATTGGCGCCATCAGTTGGCTCAATTATGCGCGTCGGATCATGCTCGTCCCGGTCGGGGTCGTGGCACAGGCTGCCGGTGTCGCTTCCTACCCGTTTCTGGCCGAGCTTGCGGCGAAAAAGGATTTCCCCAAATTCCATCAAACCCTGAACAGTGCCCTGCGAGGCGCCCTCACGCTCCTGGTTCCTCTGTCCATCTGGATGATGGCCGTCTCCGAGCCGACCGTAAGACTCATTTTTCAGCAGGGTCATTTCGGGCCTTCGGATACCCTGCAGACCTCGCAATTGCTCCTGATCATGCTGGTCGCCGTTGTTTGCTGGGGTTTTCAGCAGGTCCTGGGAAGAGGCTATTACGCGCAGCAGGATACCCTGACCCCGGCCCTCATCGGCACCGCCGCCACGGTGCTTTCCATCCCCGTCTATTACTTCGTCACGCGGCACTTCGGGGTTGTCGGCGTGGCCCTCGCCAGTTCGATTTCCGTGGCCGTCTATACCGGGGTCTTGAGCCTCTGGTGGCGGCGCCGCTTCGGCAAAGAGGCTTTTCTCGGCCTGGGCGGCGATTTCCTGAAGGTGACCGCGCTCTCCCTGCTTGCGGGAGCGCCTGCCGTGCTGGTGGTCAAATTACGGTTCATTGACGTCGCTCTCCATCCCTATGGGGAGGCTCTCTATGCCATCGGAGTCAGCGGCATTGTGTTTTGCCGTGGTTTTCGTGATGCTTGTCGCGGTATTTTATTCCGGATCTTATCAGGCCCGTGCTGCAGAAGGCTGGTCCCGTTGGCCGGTTATTGCTCCGCTGATGCCTTCGGCGCGCTGGTGAGGAGGCACTGATGCCAGTGGTTTTGAACGGGGCCGTCAGGGACATCTTGAGGCGGAGATCAACCCGGCCGGGTGAGCGTCGATGCGTATCCGGCAACCTGAAATCTGGATTTTGAAATGAAAGATCCTTGGCTTATTGCGACTTTACGCCGGGTCGCCATCCTGATCGCGATGTCGGCGCTTTTAGTGGCCTTCGGTGTTTCAGGATACATTATTGTCGAGCACTTTACCTTTCTTGAAGCCCTCTATATGACCGTTATCACCCTGGCAACAGTCGGTTATACCGAGGTGAAACCCCTCGATGATGCCGGACGGATCTTCACTATCGTTTTGATTTTGACGGGGGCGGGGTTTCTCACCTACTGTCTGATCTATTTCAGCCAGGTTCTCCTCGACCCGAACCTGATCGACCTTTATCGGAGGCGCAGATTGAAGAAACAACTCGATCAACTGGAAGACCACTACGTCATCTGCGGGTACGGGCAGATGGGGCAAATCATCGTCGAGGAATTGATGAACCACAAGATTCCCGTTGTGGTGATTGACAGTGATGATTCCCTGATCATCCGCTTCCGGGAGAAGGGGATCCTTCATCTTACGGCCGATGCAACGGAAGAACAAAACCTCATTGCCGCCGGCATCCAGAGGGCCAAAGGCCTGGTCGCGGTGGTCAACAAGGACACGGATAATGTCTTTATCGTGCTCACCGCAAGAGACATCAACAAGGATATGCTGATTTTTGCCCGGGCAGGAAGCCCCAGCACCCACAAAAGGCTCCTCAAGGCAGGGGCAAACCGCGTCGTATCGCCGTTTGCCACCGGGGCGCGCCATATTGCTCAAAATATTCTGCGGCCGACGGTGACCGACTTCTTGGAGCTGGCCTTGTCCACCGAGGGTCTGGAACTGAGTCTGGAGGAGATCGTCATTCCTCACGACGCCGACCTTGTCGGCAAAGAGCTCATGCACTCCGGCATTCGCAGTCAGTACAACCTGATTGTGGTCGCCATCAAGCGCAGTGGAGGAGCGATGATCTACAATCCGTCTCCGCAGGAAATCATTGAAGCAGGTGACATTCTGATCGCGATTGGTCCCCAGGAAAACCTCCTCAGTTTTGGCCGGGAAATCAAAGGCGCCTTCCAATCCTCATCCTGACTCGCACGGGCGGCGGAGCCTTCGGGAAATGAATTTGACAAAGCCGCGGTGATCTCCTATAAACAAGCCAATACCGTGCTTAAAAGTGAAGTCGGGTTTCATCTTTCTCTTTTGGATTTCGTTCTCCCGGTTGCGGCTCAAACTCTGCGTTGTTATTACCTCGTCTTGGGGCAGAGATGCTAAGGACGGTCATTGCGAGCGCCGTCAGAGCTCCGCCTGGCAGTGCCGGCCGGCTGCTCATCGAGGTCTTTGCTGATGACGATTAGAGGGGCTTTTGGGACACACCCTCAATCCCAAGCGAGGGTTATGCATCCGGGTGGGAACGGACGGCCATGATTTGTTTGTGCTGCGAACCATCAAGGGAATAGGAGGGTGCTTGCCATGGCTTATGAAAACATTTTGTTCGAAGTTCAAGACGGGGTGGGCTTGCTTACGTTCAACCGGCCGAAAGCCTTGAATGCCCTGAATCCGAAGACCCTCGAAGAAGTGAGCGAGGTGATCGAAAGCGCTCAGCAAGACGAGAGCATCCGGGTGCTGGTTTTCACCGGCGCCGGTGACAGGGCCTTTGTGGCGGGCGCCGACATCACCACCTTCCCGACGCTGAACCCCCTTCAGGCAAGACACTTTGCGGAAATCGGACAGAACGTGTTCTTTATGCTGGAACATTTGCCCAAACCGGTAATCGCCTGTGTGAACGGTTTTGCGCTGGGTGGCGGTTGTGAACTGGCCATGAGCTGTGATTTCATTTATGCCTCCGATAAGGCACGGTTCGGCCAGCCTGAAATCAACCTCGGACTGATTCCCGGCTATGGCGGGACCCAAAGGCTGGCGCGCTTGATCGGACGAGCCAAAGCCAAAGAGCTTTGTATGACCGGGGAAATGATCGATGCGCAGCAGGCAAAGGATCTGGGGCTGGTGGCCAAGGTGTTCCCCGCCGAACAACTCCTGGACGAGACCATGAAAGCCGCCAAAGTGATGGCGACGCGAGCGCCGGGAGTACTCCGATCGCTCAAACAGCTCATCAATCGAGGCCTGGATGTCGATCTCAAGAGCGGCTGCGCCCTCGAAGCCGAAGCCTTCGGCCTCTGTTTTGCCAGTCAGGACGCGAGAGAAGGCGTTGCGGCGTTTCTGGAAAAGCGCAAACCCGAATTCAAGGGATCGCTGACCAGCTGATTGCGCAAGCCGGGCTTTGTATGTCAGGCGTCGCAATTCATCGGCCCAAAAGGCCCATCGCTGCTGAATGGAAGATACTTTCCGGCCGGTCCATTCGGTCTGAGAAGGGGACGCTTCGAGAGAAGGGGGAACAATCATGAATTTTGAACTCACCGAAGAACAACAGATGATCCAGGATATGGTCCGGAAGTTCGCCGAGAGGGAAATCAAGCCGGTTGCCTCCGAACTGGATCGGACTCATCGCCATCCTGCTGAGATCCTTTCCAAAATGGGTGAACTGGGGCTGATGGGGATTACCATTCCCGAACAGTACGGTGGCGCGGGGATGGACTATATATGCTATGCCCTGTCCACCATCGAGATCTCCAAAGCCTGCGCTTCCTGTGGCGTTATCATGAGCGTCTGCAACAGTCTGTACAATTTCCCCGTGTACACCTATGGCACCGAGGAGCAAAAGCAGAAGTTCCTGCCCCCGGTGGCCAGTGGCCAAGTCCTGGGATGCTATGGCCTGACGGAGGCCGGCGCCGGTTCCGACCCTGCCAACATGAAAACGACGGCGGTGCTCGATGGCAACCAGTGGGTCATTAATGGCGTGAAAAGATTCATCACCAACGGCAATGTGGCGGATTATTGCGTGCTGGCCGCGGTGACCGACAAGGCGGCCGGGTACAAGGGCATCAGCTCCTTTATTATCGATCTTAAGAATACACCCGGGCTTCAAGGTTGGAGTCGTCGAAGAAAAACTGGGCATCAACGCCTCGGGAACGTCTGAGCTGGTTTTCGAGGATGCCCGAATCCCCAAGGAAAACCTGCTGGGGAAGCCGGGCGAGGGCTTCCGGCAAATGCTCACCACGCTCGATGGCGGACGCATCGGCATCGCCTCACAGGCGCTGGGGATCGGGCGTGCAGCCCTGGAGGAGGCCATCGAATACAGCAAGGCCCGAGAACAGTTCGGCAAGCCGATCTCTTCGTTTCAGGCGATTCAATGGAAGCTTGCCGACATGGCAACGCAACTCGATGCCGCTGAACTGTTGATCCTGCGGGCTGCGTGGTTGGAGCAAAATGGCAGGCATTTCGAAAAGGAGGCCGCCATGGCCAAGTTGCTGGCTTCGGACGTGGCCATGATGGCAGGTGTTGAGGGCGTTCAGGTCCTGGGGGGATACGGGTATTGCAAGAATACCCCATGGAACGCCACATGCGCGACGCCAAGATTACCCAGATCTACGAAGGCACCAACGAAATCATGCGCCTGGTGATTGCCCGGAATATCCTGAAACAACGGTAGCAGAGGGACCGACTTCCCTCCCGGAAAAATCAAGCCCTGGAGGGCGTGACGCCTCCAGGGCTTTTTTTATGCTGCAGACAAGAGGATGGTACCGACAGACCCGCTTTGCTTGTGCTTGACTCTGGTCGTTCGGTGCCTTCTTTGTTTCTCGATCCATCCCTGCGGGATTAAGGTCCCCTGTTCAAACCAGGGAAGCTCAAGCAGTTCGCATGAGACGCCGCTCGCGCCGCTGGATTCGCTTAATCGCTTTCTTCTTCTTGATGCGACGGCGTTCTCCCTTGGACAGATAATAATTATGGCGGCGCAGGACGGGTTGAACGTTCTTTTGAAAGTCTTTGCGGAGCTTGCGTATTTTCTTTTCTATACTTTCTTTAGTTTCGGCCTCCGGCATTCAGTTTTCACCTGCCTTTCAGAAGAGTTTTGCCTAAGGTCCCAACCCTTTTGTTCAAGAACGGATGCCGACTGGCGCCCTCAAAAGATTGGAGCAATCCGGCATTCTGCGGGCTTTAGCGCCGGAATGGATACATAAACCCGAGAATTTTGCGAATATAAAGCAAAATCACGAAGACTGCAAGCCAATTAGAAGTTTTTTTCAAAAACGGTGGCCGGCGCGTCAGGTTTGCGAAGCAACGTCATAGTGG
The DNA here is from genome assembly GCA_963844985.1 of uncultured delta proteobacterium. Classification (GTDB taxonomy): domain Bacteria; phylum Desulfobacterota; class Syntrophobacteria; order Syntrophobacterales; family Syntrophobacteraceae; genus JADGQM01. The sequence continues at coordinate 31,262 of CAWJQV010000031.1, read as the reverse complement.
GAAAAGTGCATGGTGAAGGTGGCTCGCCCCTGAGTCGCCGACCTCAGGACGGTTGAGTATCCGAACATCCTGGAAAGCGGCACCACTCCCCGCACCACCTGGATGGCCTTGCGCGCGGTTATGCTTTCCACCCGTCCCTTGCGGAGATTTATATCTCCCAGAACTTCTCCCAGAAACTCGTCCGGGACCAGGACTTCCACCGCCATATAGGGCTCGAGAAGGAGCGCTGACGCCTGTTCAAGGGCTTTCCTGCAAGCCATGGTTGCCGCCACTTTGAAGGCCAGTTCACTGGAAAACGATTCATGAAAATCGCCGCCGACGATGAGAGCCTCGACATCGACCACCGGATATCCCATGAGCGGGCCGCTGGTAAGCCCGTCACGAACTCCTTCTTCCAAGGCCGGGAAAAACATCTCGGGAATGGAAGCGTCCCTGATCTTGTTGACAACAGCATTGCCCGTTCCCCGGGGGAGGGGCGCCAGATGGAGTTCGACCATCGCATAGTGCCGGGCGCCGGCGATTTCATGGTCAAAAACCCCCTGAGACAAGGCTTCCTGAGCAACGGTCTCACGATAAACAACCTGTGGTTTGCCGGCGTTGACACCCACGTTGTAATCGCGATCCAGGCGGGTGACGACAATCTCCAGATGCAGTTCGCCCATCCCGCTGATGATCGTCTGACCGGTGTCAGGGTTTTCATTGAAACGAAAGGTAGGGTCCTCTTCCGAGAGTTTGCTCAGGGTATCCAACAACTTTTCCTGGTCGCTCCGGGTCTTGGCTTCGACCGCAATCGACATAACGGGTTCATAGGTATCGATGGCCTCGAGCAGGATGGGATGCCTCGAATCGCATAAAGAGTCTCCCGTCGACGCTGATTTCAACCCCATCAGGGCAACAATGTTCCCTGCCCCGGACTGGTCGAGTCGCTCGCGCTTGTTGGCATGCATCTGAAAAATGCGAGAGACCTTCTCTCGTATTCCTTTGGAGACATTCAAGACCTCATCTCCGACCTTCAATTTTCCGGAGTAAAGCCTTGCGTAGGTGAGTTTGCGTCCCTGGTCCATAACGATTTTGAAAGCCAGGGCCGCCAGCGGTTCCTGTTCACTGCTCGCGCGGTGTTCCTTTTCTTTGGTTTGAAGATTCATGCCCTCGATGGGCGGGACATCCACGGGGGAAGGAAGAAAATCGACAATGGCATCAAGCAGAGGCTGAATCCCCTTATTGCGCAATGCCGTTCCGCAAAGAATCGGCACGACTTTGAGCTGGAGGGTGAGCCGGCGAATGACCGGGATGAGGTCGGAGGCACGGATTTCTTCTCCTTCCAGGTAACGTTCCATGAGCTTTTCATCCCACTCGGCGACCTTGGCGACCAGTCGTTCTCGCGCTTCCAGTGCATCCGGCAGCAAAGAAGGATCGATTTCCTCATAGATGTACTGGGCTCCCAAAGTCTCATCCAGCCAAACAATCCGGCGGAGGTGCAAAAGGTCCAGGACTCCCCGAAATTCCGACTCCTGACCCAGAGGCAGCTGCAGAGGCAGGGGATGGGTCTTGAACTTCTCCTCTATCTGCCGCACCACATTGTGAAAATCCGCTCCGATGCGGTCCATTTTGTTGACGAAGGCAATCTTGGGAACAAGGTATTTGTCCGCCTGATGCCAGACGGTTTCCGACTGAGGTTCCACGCCCCCTACCGCGCAAAATACGGCAATAACCCCGTCAAGCACCCGCAGCGAGCGTTCGACTTCGATGGTAAAATCGACGTGGCCGGGGGTGTCGATGAGGTGAATGTTCATGGCCCCGCCAGTGGCAGGTGGTTACGGCGGAAGTGATGGTGATGCCTCGCTCCTGTTCCTGTTCCATCCAGTCCATGACCGCCGTGCCGTCATGCACTTCGCCCATCTTGTGGGACCGGCCCGTGTAGAAAAGGATGCGCTCGGTCACGGTGGTCTTGCCGGCGTCGATGTGGGCGATAATGCCCATATTGCGGAACGTGTTGAGCTGTGATCTTTCAGCCATGCTATTTCCCTGCTTGAGGCGTCACGAGAAGCTTCAGAAAACCGTTTTCCAGGTTAAGGCCTTACTCTATGGGATTCCTTGGAAGGTGTCAAGGCGAGGGGCGACGGGCAGGGGCCGGGAAAGATCAAAATCCCAAGCGATCCCGAATACTTCTTAACTGAGTGAGGAAATTCCACCCTATTTCGCCATAATCCCCGAAAAACCCGATTTTTGACCTTTGCCTGGAACCGTCCTCCCCTGCTAAGAAGTTCCCTGTCCTGTTTATGACTTCGAGACCAATTCGATCCGGCCTATGAAAAGTATCTCCGGAATTGGCAAAGAGTAATTGCCGCTCCGCAGATCAACCGGCGGAGTGCCACAAGATGGGTGCTCGCAATGAGTATTAGATTCTTAGCGAAGGAATTGTACCGGGTAATGAAGGAAGTGGAACACCTGGAAAAGGACCTGGCCGACATGGCCCCCGGGCGGCCGGAAAGAAACGCGTTGGAGCGCCGACTCATGGCTGCCCGTGCCGAGGAAGGACGAATCAAGGCCATGATGGAGGGAGCAAAAGCCGATTGACGAAAAAGGGAGGGCGGGTTTCCCGTTATCCTCCTCAGAATTCGATGCCGCGCTGGGCCGTTACCCCCTGCTCATGAAAGGGATGCTTCACCTGGCGCATCTCGGTCACAAGGTCGGCCGCAGCTACCAATTCGTCCGGAGCGTTTCGTCCGGTAATCACCAGGTGCAGGTTTTTTTGCCGCGTGGCGACCGCTTCCAAGACCGACTCCAGAGGGAGCAGGCCGTAGGAGAGCACATAGTTCAATTCATCCAGAATGATCATGTCGTAATCCGATCCATTCATCGCTTCAACCGCCCGCTCCCACCCGGATTTTGCGAGTCGCGCATCTTCCTCAAGAGACTCTTTGCGCCAGGTAAACCCCGACCCTAAGGGCTCGATCGTGATCTCTTCAAACCGCTTGAGAGCTTCAAGTTCACCGTATGACCAGGCACCCTTGATGAATTGCAGGATCAGGACCTTCATCCCGTGCCCCGCAGCACGAAGAGCCATCCCCAGGGCAGCGGTCGTCTTGCCCTTGCCGTTTCCGGTAAAAACAACAAGCAGAGCCCTTTCTCATGCAAGTTCCTCCAACAAAAAAAGCGGGCTTACTGCGCCCGCTTTAGTGAAACCTTCCGTGCTGCCTCTCACCAAACTGTAATGCTGAATATTGAAAACTCGGACCTGCTTGTTTCCGGATCCAAGAACTGCTCGAAAGAAAACGATTTGTATCGAACCTTACTCAGTCGTGGTGCTCTCGCTCTTCTTCTCGGTGCTCTCGGTTTTCGTCGTCTCAACGTTATGGTTTGCGCTGGTGCTCTGGTTCTTGCCCGCGTAATCCGTTACATACCAACCCGCACCTTTGAGGTGGAAAGTGCTCATGGAGATGAGCTTATGCAATTCCCCCCGGCAGTGAGAACAAGTTGAGAGGGGTGGATCGGAAAATCTCTGGATAGCCTCGGTCGTCTTCCCACATTTGGTGCATTCGTATTCGTAGATTGGCATTTCAAAAACCTCCCGCTAACATTCTTGCTGTTCCCATGGCACAGGCCCAACACTAGCTTAACTGCACTCGCATTATAAGAATACCTGACGGGTTGTCAAGACCATCTCGCGATCCCGCTCAAAAACTTGACTTCCGGATCAGAGCGCCGCTCAGAACTTCACTGTTCTGACAATCATCTCATATTCCTGGATTTCCTCCGGAGTCATCTCGCGCCGGAGCAATTTGCGATTGACAAAGATGGGGCATTTCTGATGGAGCGCCAAGGCCACGGCGTCACTGGGCCGACTGTCGAAGGTAATCTCCTTTCCCTGAATGCTGGCATAGACCTTTGCGTAGTAAGTATTTTCCTGCATTTCGTGAATTTCGATGCGATCAAAGACCACGCCGGCATGATTCAGTATGGAAAGATAGAGATCATGAGTCAGAGGTCGCTTGGGCTCCACGAGTCCTTTTTCCTTGGCGATTGCGGTGATCTCCGCATCCCCGACAAACATCAGGAAGTAATGAGAATCCTCTTCGGACTCCTTTAGAATCACCATATTGCCTTGAATACGGTCGGTCTTGATAAAGACCTCTTTGGTTTCCACAAAATCCTTTGAGCTCATATTCGCCTCCTGCCAGTTGAACCGGATTTCTTTTCGTCCTCATACGGTAATTTAAGGCACTTTTCAAGAAGTCAGCACTTTCAGAGCAATCCTTCCTATTCGGCGCCTGGATCGCCACTGAAAAAGCATAGCTCGGGATTGCCGGCAACCAAGGGACAACCCACAGGTCAATGATCCTGGCCCAACAGCGACGGTAACAGCAGACTTCACGATCCGATTCAGGCGCCAACACGCCAACGGGTGCCCTGGGGAGTATCTTCAAGAAGAATTCGCTTATTTTCCAGTTCGTCTCGGATCCGATCACTTTCTGCAAAATTCTTTGCCAACCTCGCCTGGCGGCGAAGCTCGATAAGGCCCTGCACCTCTTCTTCGGTCATCCCGGTCGATTTCAGCTTGAGTTTCCGCTGCTCCTCGAAGAAGACCTGTGGATCTCTGGCGAGAAGGCCGAGGACCCTGGCATTTTCCTGCAACGTTGCGGCCCCTCTTTGCGCCAGAACAGCACCGGGGCCCTTCAGTTTTTTCTGTCCGAATTGGTCGAGAAAGCGCTGCAGACGCCGCTGCAGGGTGAAAAGATGGCCGATGGCCAGAGCGGTATTGAAATCATTGTTCATGGCGTCATCAAACGCTCCCGGAAGCGCTGCAATGAGGTCGAAGAGTTCCGGATCCTGATTCTGCAGCGCGGCGTCGGCCATCTGCGTCCCCTCCGCCAACGGCGCGCGCTCCGTCACCGCAGCCAGTGTCCCATAGAGCTTCTCCACGCCCCTTTCCGCCTCCGCGACATTTTCGTCAGAGAAATCCACGGGACTGCGGTAGTGTTTGCTGAGCACGAACAGGCGCACCACCTCGGGATGAACCTCTTTGAGAAAGTCCCGGATGATGAGAAAATTCCCAAGAGATTTGGACATCTTTTGATTGTTGATGTTGACGAATCCATTGTGCAGCCAGTAACGGACAAAGGGGACATCGAAGGCTGCTTCGCTCTGGGCGATTTCATTCTCATGATGAGGGAATATCAGGTCCTTGCCGCCGCCGTGAATATCGAAGGTCTCTCCCAGATAGCGCCTGCCCATGGCGGAGCATTCGATGTGCCAGCCGGGCCGTCCGGGACCCCAGGGGCTCTCCCACACGGGCTCCCCTGGCTTGCTTCCCTTCCAGAGCACAAAATCCAGGGGATTGCGCTTGTTGACATCGACTTCAACCCGCGCTCCCGCCATCATCTCTTCCAGCGAGCGCCCCGACAACTTCCCATACCCGTTGAAACGCTCCACCTCAAAATAGACATCGGTGCCGGATTGGTAGGCAATTCCTTTGGCCATCAGCTTTTCTGATGATCTCGATCATGGTCGGAATATGTTCGGTTGCCAGGGGCTCCACATCCGGGCGCAGGATGTCGAGGGCATCCATGTCCTCATAAAAAGCGGCAATAAAACGATCGGCGATGGTGCGATAGTCGGTGCCCAATTCGTTGGGCACGGCGAATGATCTTGTCATCGATGTCGGTGAAATTTCTGACGTAAGTTACTTCATAACCAAGATGGAGAAGGTATCGGTAGATGACGTCAAAAACGATGGCGGAGCGGGCATGACCGATATGACAGTAATCGTACACGGTGACACCGCAGACATAGAACCTGACCTTTCCCGGTTCAAGGGGAATGAACTCTTCTTTTTTCTTCGTCAGGGTATTATAGACACGCAATCCCATGAGTTACGATCTCCTCATGTGCTCGAAAACTCATTACGGGCGTCAGGGGGTCGCCGGTCAAGGCTATTGTGCTTATCGCATTCTTTTCCTTGACCGTCCACTTCCGATTTAGATCCTCATTCACAAAAAATTATCCCTTCCTGAAACCGGCCTGCCCGAGTGGCTTTCAGGGATTGAAAGGAGCTGCTTGGGGTGAACCGAGCACCTTCCCCGCAGGTCATGAGCCTCTTCCTCAAAAGCGCCACCGCATAAGCCGCAATCCCTTCTTCCCGCCCGGTGAATCCCAGTCGCTCCGTGGTTGTTGCTTTGACATTAACACGCGTCCGGGGAACATTGGCAGCTCGGGAAATATTTTCCACCATTTGCGAGAATATGAGGAGCCAGGCGGGGTTTTTGCAGCACCAGAGTGCATCCATATTCTCGATCTCGAAGCCGTGCTCCCTGATCAGCGAAACCGTTCGCTCAAGGAGAATGAGGCTGGAGATGCCTTTGTAGGCGGGGTCGGAATCCGGGAAATGGCGGCCGATATCCCCCAGTGGCGGCCGCTCCCAGAAGCGCATCACAGATCGCATGAAGAAGCACGTCGGCATCGGAGTGTCCAAGCAGACCATGGGGATGAGGAATCTCCACCCCCCCAAAATCAAGGGACGATCTTCAACAAAGGCGTGAACATCGTAGCCGAATCCTACTCGCATCGATTGCTTTCCGAACGTGCTTTTAACGTTTCCAGAGATTTGTCGCCGGCCGTCTTTTCCATCTTGAATCCGCCCTGCTCAGCCGGATCCAGAAAGAAGGACAAAAAGGCCATTTCCGTTATCTCGCCCCCAAAAACCAATTCCCCCAGCCACGTCCTCGGGCGTTGTGACCTTGATATTCGAACGCTCCCCGGAACCACGGCAACAGGCAAGCCGAGGCGTTCCACAAAATAGGCATCATCGGTGCCCGCACAGTTCTGCCTGTCGCGCTTCCTGGTATGCCCTCACGATGATATCCCGGCGAAACACCTGCGGTGTCTGGACGAACCAGATTTCCTCCCGCGGAAGGGTCTCCACCACCTCCCCTGCTCTTACCCGCTTGATGGTATCGGTGGCAGGCAAAGCGGCGATGGCCGACCCCGATCTTCTGAGCCGCCTCCCAGGTGTTTTGGAGAAGCTCAACGGAAACAAAGGGCCGTACGCCGTCATGAATCAGGACCCAGTCACAATCCGCAGGCAACTCCCGCAGACCATTGAAGACACTGTCCTGACGTTCCGCCCCGCCGACAATCAAGGTAATGGACTTGCAGCCGGCCTTCGCCCGGTATGTTCCGTCGATGCATTACCGGGCAAGTCCCTGATCCGAATGAGACTGGCGGCCATCCGGGAGGGGTTCTGCGATAAGTAATGGAATTTGTCTGAATCAGTGCTGCAGTATTCGCGCAAGAGACTCTCGGTTGCCGTCAAGAAATCATTCTGAACCACCACCAGAATCTGCCGAAAGGAAGTCGGGCTCTGGAAAGGGTCTCAAGGGTATGCAGGAGTATAGGCTTTCCGGACAATTTCCAGAAACTGCTTTGGGCTTGGCCGCCCCCATCCGCAGACCGCGCCCGGCGGCGGGAATGATGGCGCAGGTTTTGGGCATGATGAAACGACCCCGAGCAAAAAAGAGAAGAAAGAAAAGATTTGGAGCAGGTCATAAGCCGGGTTCTGTTCCCTTCCGCCGCCAAAACGGCCGAAGAAAGGCAATGATCATTCCTCTAGTCCCGCTGTTACCAGCGGGCTCAAGCAACCTACCCGAGAGCTTGGACGGGCCGCCCTCAAACGCTCTCCTATTTGGTCTTGCTCCGGGTGGGGTTTGCCTAGCTTCCGATGTCACCACCGGAACTGGTGAGCTCTTACCTCACCGTTTCACCCTTACCCCGCCAGTGCGGGGCGGTTTGCTTTCTGTGGCACTTTCCTGCTCGTCACCGAGACTGGGCGTTACCCAGCACCCTGCCCTGCGGAGCCCGGACTTTCCTCCCGTCCCCCTGCAAGGAGGACCAGCGATCATTTGCCCTGCTCCAAATTCCTCTATTGAAATTCCGCGTGCCATCACGGCACAAATGGTACCGCCTAATAGTAATCAGAAACTACTCCCGGCATCCACGTCAAGGGAGCACATAACAAAGCTGGGATGAGTTTGCAAGATCTGAATGGATGAGTTGAAAATGTTCTCAGTCCTGGTTGTTCGTGGCGGTGCGCTGGTTCAGGGCGGCGGGGGCGCCTTTGCAAGATCGCAAAGGTGCGAGGCAGCTCACCATGATTTTGAACGACGCTAATCTCTTGAGGGCTTCTTCCGCCTGTTCGGTCAGCCCGTTCAGGGTCCTTTCCAGATGAAGCCGGGCGCTCTCAAGTTGGGCCGGCGAGATGTCTCTGGCAATCTATATCGGCGGTCCAAACGCCAGAACGATGTTCGAAAACGGTTTCGCCAGCACCGTTCGATCCCAGCTGCGCAACCGCCAGCACGGGTTCGGCCGCCATGCTGACCGGCAACAGTGGCGCCCCGGAATAGCGAGCGAGGACCAGAATGCCTTTCTGAGCAATGCGCGGCGGCCCTTGAGAGCCGTCGGCAATGAGACCTGCTCCATGAGTTCCCTGGATGTGAGAAATCAACTGCTTCAAGGCGGTGCTCCCGCCTTTGCCGGGAGAACCCCGAAAGCATCGGCATCCGAGATGCTCCAGAACACGTGCAGCCCATTCACCGTCGCGACTGCGACTCACCATGAAGAGACCGTTGCGATCTCGATAATGATAGATCACTGCCGGAAAAGCGAAATGCCAGGTCAGCACCGATGATCGGTCCGCCGCAACTCAAGGCAGCCTCTTCATATTCCCGGCCAAGGATGGTAAAAGTGCAAGTTCGATGATGCAGTCGAAACAAAGCCGCGATGAGCGGAGGCAGGAATGGAAAGTGATCCGGGTGAAAGCCACGGTGAGGGATCTCGGTTGCTATCCACTTCTTCCTCTCGCAGTCTGATTGTCAGAGACGCCAGCCGTTCCTTGGAGGGAGTCTGCAGTGAATGAAAAAACCAATATCGCGCTCATCGGTTTTCGCGCTTCCGGAAAGAGCCTGGTGGGGAAGCTCCTGGCCGAAGAGCTGGGCCTTTCCTTTGTCGACATGGATGCACGATTGGTGTCTTCCTTTGGCATGGGCATCGACCAATGGGTCCATGCTCAGGGCTGGGAATCCTTTCGCCAGGCGGAGTCGGAACTCCTGGAGCGCCTTGCCCGGGAGCACGGTCTGGTTGTCGCCACGGGGGGAGGTGTGGTTTTGAGCGCCTCCAATCGCGATCTCCTCAAGAACCGCTTCCTCGTCGTCTGGCTCAAAGCCTCACCCGAAACGACCCATTTGCGCATGCTCGGCGACCCCGACAGCGGGACGAACCGCCCTGCCTTCACCACTCTGCCGCTGGGGATGAAATCCGACAAATCCTCGCCGAACGCTCAGCCTCTTTATCAGGAAACAGCCGCTATCATCCTGGAAACCGACGATGAACTCCCCGACCAATTGGTTTTAGTCATAATACGTCACCTCGCGGCCGGGAAAAAAGCAGGCGACGAAAAGGCTGACGAACCTAAAAAGTGAAAACCTTGTAATCAGGACTTGCCATCATCTTCACCAGGTCGACCGCCGTGGAGATCCGGGAGCCTTGGACCAGTTCATCCGGTGAAATCAGGCGTTTGTCCGCGCAGGCTTTGCAGACGTGAATGGGGCATTTCGCGGCAATCAACTTATCCAGAAGATCTTTCAAGTGTTCCCCGGTAGAGGACCGATGCCTTCCGCCATGCCGAGTTGTGCCCAATGGATGGCATCGTCAATCAGGAAGATTTCCACATGATGCCCCTGTTCGGCGGCAACGGAGGCGAACTGCATGGAACGTGTCGCGCCGCCTGACTTTTCAAACCCTTTGGACATGATAAAAAGCAACTTTTGCATGATTTTCTCCTTCGTGTGAAGATGTTAGCACAAAAATGCACGCCCAGGGAACAGCCGGCATCCTAAGCCGGGTTTCGGCGCTCACATCTCCAGCACATCACCAGGTTCCGGAATGACCACATGCAGGTCGTCGGTTCTTTCAGACAACCTCAGGATATCCTGATAGCGGTCCCTCCTCTCCTCTCTCTGGACATGCACGAGCGCCAGCACCCCCGCGCCCGCCTCCCGAGCAAAGTCGATGCACTGCCGCACCGTGCCGTGTCCCGGAGTGAGGGGGTCCAACCGGAATGCTTCATGGACCGCCAGGCTGCAGGCGCGGGCCAGGGCAAGCGTTTCCGGGGTAAACAAACCGTCGCCGCTGTAAAATATCGAGTGCTTTCCATGTGCGACTCGCACCGCAAGGTTCCTCTGCCCATGAATACTCTGGGCGGTGCTCCACTCAAGCCCGACGATACGAACCTTCTGCCCCGGTTCCACTTCATGAAACAAAACCGGGTAAGTCAGTTTTTGGAAAAAGCCGGGATAGGCCAGTTCCATGGCTTGAGTCACGATCCTTTCGACCGCCGCTCTGGCTCACAATCGCCAGAGCCTTGCTTCTTTTCATCTCCCAGAATCTCAGGAGAAGCGCCGGCACCCCGAAAAAATGATCGCCGTGAAAGTGGGAAATCCAGAGGGCGTCCAGATCGTTCGGGTCACTCTGCTGTTGCCAGTAGAGAGATGGAACGGTAAAGCCGCAGTCCATCATCACCGATTGTCGCTGGTCTCCCACCCCCGATTGGACCCACAGGGAGGTATTCGGCAGCCTTTCATCACAGGCTTCACCCACACCCAGAAAGGTTACCCTCATCGGTATTCTCCTCTTTTCCCTTGGCAACGCTGCACAGCATGATGCTTTTGTCTCATGCCGTATGATCCCGATGATACGACGATCGCCGGCGGAGAGCAATACCCTATAGCAGGGATTAATCGGCATAGTCTTTCTGTAGGATTGAGAAAAGTCACGAGAGGTGCTAAACGATTCACCGGATGTATGAACCGTTTCATCGATGCCGGCCGGGTTTTGGAGCGGCATGGCCTGAGTACACGGAAGGATTACTGGAGGAAAAAAATGACCATCATCGAAGGCTTTGAAAGGCTGCGAGTTGAGGACATACAGGAATTAAAAACGCAGGCACAGCTTTTCCGACACGTGAAGACCGGTGCGGAACTCTTGTCTCTCATCAACGAGGACGACAACAAGGTTTTCGGGATCACCTTTCGGACGCCGCCCAAGGATTCCACCGGGGTGGCTCACATCCTGGAACACTCGGTTCTTTGCGGCTCGCGCAAATACCCGGTCAAAGAACCTTTCGTCGAACTCCTGAAAGGGTCGCTCAAAACCTTTCTCAATGCCTTCACTTATCCCGACAGGACCTGCTACCCGGTAGCCAGCCAAAACGTTCAGGATTTCTATAATCTTGTCGATGTATATCTCGATGCGGTCTTTTATCCGCGTATTTCATCGTTCATCTTCCAACAGGAAGGCTGGCATCTGGAGTTGGACGATCCCGAAGGAGCGCTCATTTATAAGGGCGTGGTTTTCAATGAGATGAAGGGGGCTTATTCTTCTCCGGACAACGTGCTTTCGGAATACTCTCAGCAGTCGCTGTTTCCCCGGAACACCTATGGTCTGGATTCGGGCGGGAACCCGAAAAACATCATCGAGCTCACCTTTGAAGAGTTTCAGGCTTTTCACCGGAAGTACTATCATCCCTCGAATGCCCGTCTCTTCTTTTGCGGGAATGACGATCCGGAACGACGGCTGCGGCTGGCGAACGAGTACCTGAAGGATTTCGACAGCCTGCCGGTTGATTCTAGCATCGCCTTACAGCCGCCCTTCGATAGCCCGAAGCGCATCGCGCGACCTTACGCATCGGCGGACACGGGCAGTGGTGAACCCAAGGCGCTTCGAAGGGGCATGCTCACCATGAATTGGCTGTTCACTGAAACCACCGACCCGGTGATGAACCTTGCCCTCCAGGTACTGAAGTTCATCCTCCTGGGCATGCCGGGTTCCCCCCTGCGTAAGGCGCTCATCGATTCGGGCCTTGGAGATGATATCGCCGGGGTCGGGCTGGAGAACGAACTGCGCCAGATCTATTTTTCCACCGGCTTAAAGGGCATCCACACGGAGGATGCGGACCGCATCGAGGAGCTCATTCTCAAGACCTTGGAAAACCTCGCTACCCAAGGCATCGCTCCCCAAACCATTGAAGCCGCCATGAACACCATTGAATTCCGCCTCCGTGAAAACAATACCGGCAGTTTTCCCCGAGGGCTGAACCTCATGCTGCGGGCGCTGACCACCTGGCTGTATGATTCCGACCCGTTGGTTCTGCTCGCTTTTGAAGCGCCCCTTGAGAAACTGAAATCGCGCCTGGCTTCGGATCCAAGATTCTTTGAACAGATGATTGTTCGCTTCTTTCTCGACAACCACCATCGCACCACCCTGGTGCTGGAGCCCGATCCGGACCTTGCAGCCAGAGAGGAGGCTGAGGAGCGGGAGCAATTGAAGGCGGTGAGAGAGGCCCTGCAGCCCGCTCAGGTGCAGGAGATCATAGCCAATACCCGTGAACTCAAACGGCGGCAGGAACTCCCCGACCCGCCGGAAGCCCTCGAAACGATACCGACTCTCACCCTTGCCGACCTGGATCGGGCCAACAAGCCCATACCGCTTGCGATTGGGGAGAAAGCGGGGGTGAGAACCCTCTATCACGACCTCTTCACCAACGGGATCTTCTATCTGGATATGGGCCTGAACCTTCACTCCCTCAAGCAGGAACACCTGCCTTATGTAGCTCTCTTCGGCCGGGCGCTCATTGAGATTGGCACTGAAAAAGAAGATTTCGTGGTGCTGACGCAGCGGATCAGCGGAAAGACCGGAGGCATCCGCCCGGAAGTCTTCACCTCAGCATCGAAGGGTGATGAAAGGGGCACGTTGTGGTTGTTTCTGAGAGGCAAGAGCACGCTGCCGCGTGTGGAGGACTTCCTGCAGATCTTGCGCGACGTCCTTCTCACCTTACGGCTGGACAACCGTGAACGCTTCCGCCAGATGGTGCTTGAGGAAAAGGCCAGGCAGGAGCAGAAACTGGTCCCCGGCGGGCATCAGATTGTCAACCTGCGCCTCAGATCGCATTTCAGCAAGGCCGACTGGGCTGCCGAACAAATGGGGGGAGTGAGCTTCCTTTTGTTTCTGCGCGAGCTCGCCCGCAGGGTGGACGAAGATTGGCCGAGCGTGCTTGCCACCCTGGAGGAGATCCGCCGGATCCTTGTCAGAAGGGAGAATGTACTCATCAATGTCACCGTTGACGAAGCCGGATGGGTTCAGTCCGAGTCGAAAATAGCCGCATTCCTGGGTGAGCTGCCTTCGGGGTCGGTCGTGGAGCAAAGGTGGCTGCCGGAGTATCCCCCCCGTTTTGAGGGCATGGCCATTCCCGCCCAGGTCAATTACGTTGGAAAGGGGGCAAATCTCTACGACTTGGGCTATCAATTCCAGGGTTCGGCGCAGGTCATTTCCGGCTACCTTCGCAGCTCCTGGCTGTGGGACCGAATACGTGTCCAGGGAGGGGCATATGGTGCTTTTTGCATGTTTGACCGGATTTCGGGGACCATGACCTTCGTCTCCTACCGGGACCCCAATCTGCTCCAGACCCTGGATAATTTCGACCGGTCCGTGGATTTCCTCCGCGGCAGCGAACTGAGTGATAATGAACTCACCAAGGCCATCATTGGCGCCATCGGCAATATCGACACTTATCTGCTCCCGGACGCCAAAGGGTTTGTTTCCATGCTGCGCCACCTTACCGGCGACAGCGAAGAGGATCGCCAGCGGATGCGCGAGGAGATTCTGGCAACCACCGCCGCTGACTTCAAAGCCTTTGCCGATGTGCTGGATCGATTCAGGACGGAAGGCATTGTCAAGGTGCTCGGCCCGCAGAGTGCCCTCGACGATTCCAGTGCCAACAATCCCGGCTGGCTGAGCCCGCTCAAAGTCCTTTGAGAGAAGTGGTTTTGTTTTCGTTCGAATTGAGCGATGTAGATGACAGACTGGCCGGGACCTCGGCCGAACCGGTTGCGACAGGCTGTCATCATGGCCGCAACCGGTAACAGCTGGTTGCCTGTGACAGAATAAGCGCGACGCGCATCATCCAATTCCATCCCTATCATATCCCTCCAGGTGCCCAGTTAGGCGCTTGCACCTCTCCGCCAACCCTCGAGAAAACACCGGCAAAAATTGCTACTGATCCGAGACCATCCCCGGCACCGAAAAAATTCTTGGGAGAACCCGGTTGCCTGAGTGTGCTCTTCAATGTCGATGCCCTCCGATCTCAACGACAGGTCCTCATCACCGAGAAAGAAATCCATGCCCTAACCCTCCCGGGAATGTTCCTGAAAAAAGATTGGAGGAGCTCATGAGGCAAAGAGAAGAAAAAGCAGCTCCCCAGGTATGGTTTGTTGGCGATATGGTTTTGTAATCCTGATATTTTTGGTCGCCGGTTTTTCTCGAAGGAAGGCAGCTGTCTTCACAAAATCTTCGCGCAGGGAGTCATCTGGGATATTTTCAGTTTCGATCAGTGGGGCGTGGAACTCGGTAAGCAGCTCGCCAAGAGAATTCTACCTGAAATAGAGGTCGAGGAGCTGGTTGAGTCCCTTGACTCCTCGACCAATAGCCTGATTAATGCCCTTAAAAGCATGAGAGTCTAGGTTACCACGGCTTTTGGGAAAAGGAACAGCCGCGATTCCAAGCCGGAGCTGTGCTTTTCATTCCGTCGCTACTCAGGGACTTCGTCTACCGCCGAGTCGCTCTGCGCCGATTTCACATAGGTTCTTGTGATCTTTTTGGTTTTTCCGCTCTCGATGAGAATGGTCTGAGCTTGCGGTTCCGTCCAACCGGTAATGGTCTTAAACGACACGGCATGGTCGCCGGAATCCAAATTTTGAACTTTCGCCCCACTTTTCTTCCAGGCTCCTTCGTCCACCCGCCACCGAGCCCCGGCCGTGACCGCTTCATCGGGGCTGATATTGACGATAAGCGAGCCCCGTTCTATGTAGGTCGCAGTAATCGTCCGGGTTTTGTTGCTGATGATGAGCACCTCCCGGTCTTCAGGTGCAGCCCAATGGGTGGTGTCCTTGAACGACACAACATGCTTGTCCCCACTCCCGACAGCAAGACCTGCAATGAGCGCCCCGCTGGGCTGCCAGTCCCCACCGTCCACCCGCCACTCAGCCCCGGCATCGATGGCCTTCTGAGGCTTGATGATCACCTGGAGATCACCCGGAGGAAAGATGAAGCCTTTTTCGGTCTTGATTTTCATAATGTCAAAGGCGACCTTGACATCCTGCCTGGAAAATTTCCAATCATGCCCCCACACCACCAACTGAACTATAGCCTTTCCCCAGTCCGCGGTCAAAACGGGCGCCCCAGTGGTGTTCCCAGGCAGCACGATTTTTTGTTTTATCCAGGCGCGGCCGTCGAAATTTCTTTCTCTGCTGATACTGAAAGTGCCGCTTTTCGCGGACCTATAATGAGATGGTATAGGGAAGAAGCACATCGCCAGTGCAATGGGCATTGTTCGGAATTTCCTTGCACTGTTCGGGAATGAAATTGATAAAGTTAGGATCACTCATCCGACCGGCGGTATACTCACGCCATTTATTGTTGAACGGGTCCACTTCGATAAATACCTTGAGCGCCACCCTGATACCGTTACCCGGCCTGGGCCAGTTCAAGAGTTTGAAATCCACGCTCACTTCGAATTCAGACCCTTCTTTAATAAAAAATAATTATTGCTGATGCCATCATAGCCCGTGATGCCCCCCCAAAACGGATTGCCGGTAGCCGTCCCGGGAATGGCAACTTCCAGTCTTTGGTTCGTCTCTGCCACAGTTACCCCATCATAATTGGTGATCGACCACAGGGTTGTATTGAGGTTGTTGTCGTCGAAGTTATCGCTGAGGTAGGGACCGGCAGAAGCAATCCCGACAAGGAGGAGAAAAAACACTGCTAAAATGGCCAAGCACATCAATCGACAAGGGTTTGATGGAGCCATGTGCGCCTCCTTTGTCTGGTAATGTTTCAAGTGCGAAGCAATGCCAACAATTTGCACAGATGTCATGATTATGGCGCTAAGGCGAGAGGATGCAACATAAATTTTAACCACTATGAAGTTTTGAGGAGCTTCTGAAACCTCCCTGGCTTGATCAAGCACTGCGTCACTCGTGCGCCAATTCGAGTCGCGTGGTGGTCGGCGCTGTTGACCGATCACGTGACATCCCTGAGGCGAAAATCAAAAACTTCCTGAATGCGTATAGAATTACCGAGATTCTTTGTGACAACTGTAGCACTGGTCTGGCAGGCCAAGAGAGAAATGCAGACGTCTTTCTAAGGCTCCGGATTCGTTGTGTCAAGCTTTCCTGAAAAGTGAAGCTTCCGGCTAACCCGGCCTATCATAATTGGGGTGGAAGGCTCTGGTTGCAGGAAGCGGCCCAGATTAGTGTCGCGACGTGCATGAAGGCTTTGCAGGGTGCGCTGCACCAACCCTGTGTGGAGGCAGTCAGAGAGTGTGGATAAGTTAACAGTTCCGGAACCCTGAAGGTGCCACCTGTTTCTTGGCGATATACTTTTGCTTTCCTCAATTTTTCGTTTGTTGATTTTTCTGGAAGGAAGGCAGCTGTCCATAGTAGAGGCCTCGGTCAACCGGCAAACGAATCCCTAAGCGCTCGAAGTAGAATTTCGCCTGCTGCGGGTTCTCGTGCTCGCACCGGGGACACCACATCCAGGCTCTCCCCGGGCCGGACCTTCTATGTGATGGGGGGAACGCCAAACTCACGGGCGAGCTGCTCCGCTCGTTCAACATACATCGGGACCCGCAAGGCCATGAAGAGGGAATGAGCCTCCTTAAGGTGCGTCCCTGCGGTTTGGCGGTCCCCCTGCGCGTAGGCGAGGGAGGCCAGGAAGAAGTGGGTGCGTCCCACCTCGAATTGAGAGTGGACGGAGACGAAGGCCTGGAGCGCGTCACCAAGATGTCTTCCTGCCTCCGCGAGGGCGCCCTGGGCCCAGGTGGCCAATCCGAGCACTTGATTGGAGCAGCCGATCCCCAGCAAGAATCTGACCTCCGTGCAGACATCCAGCGCCTGACTTGTCAACTCTCGAGCCTTGTCCAGCTGTCCCCCCAGGACATAGACTGCCCCCAGCATTGTTCGAAACCATGCTGCGTATTGCCGGGAGCGAACCTGGTCCCCCAGTTGCACGGCCTGCTCGAGAGTGGGGATCGCGCGCGCGAAATCCCCCGCCTCGCCATAGGCCTTACCCAAAACCGCGAGGACGAAAGAGGTCTCGAAGGGGTCCGGCGAGAGTTCGAGGGCGCGCTCGCACGCTTTGATTCCCGCTTCCCAGTCTCCTTGAGTGGCGTGGCTGAGACCGGCCATCAGCGCCGCGTTGGACCGGGCGCGGCGGCTGCCGGTAACCTCGCCGAGGGCATCAAGGCGGCCAGCGGCCTCGATGGCAGCCTCGAAATCCCCGCTGTAACAGCAGGAATAGCTCAGGGCGAACAGAGCCTGGCTAAGCCAGAAGCGGTCTTCGGTCCGTTCCAGGAACGACACGGCTTGCCGTCCATGGGCCACGGCCTCATCTAACGGCCGCCCGGAATAGACGCACTCGACGGCTAGGGCGCGGTGGACTCTCCCCATGAGGGCCTCATCGCCTGACCGTGTCGCTTCCTCGAGGCTGCGGCCCAAGCTCTGGGCGGCCTCCGCCCGGTGCCCGAGCCAAGCATAGGCGAAGCCGAGCCAGAAATAATACTGGCCGGCCAAAAATGGCTCATGGAGCCTATCCAGCCGATCGCGGTGCTGAAGAAGAAGTACCACCGTCTCCTGCCGGCGGCCCAGGAAATGGAGGGAATGCGCCTCCCTGACAACCAGATCGATCACGCGACGGTCCTGCTCCTCGGCCGGAAGCCGCTCTGCATGGGCGAGGGCCTCCTCCAGGGCCGCGACGGCCTCTGCGTGGGCATCGATCCCGGCCACCTTCTCGGCAAACCGCGAGAGATACTGCACGGCCTTGTTGGCATTGTCGGTTTTTGAGTAGTGGTGCGCCAGCCGATCGTAGGCTTTGTCGAGATGGTCCGCGTAGAGGGCCTCGAGGGCCCGGCCCGCCGCGGCATGGAGGGCCTGGCGACGAGCCGCGAGAAGGCTCTCGTAAGCCACTTGCTGCGTCAGAGCATGCCGAAACGTGTACTCGATGTCGGGGAAGAGCCGACTCTCATAGAGGAACTCTGCGGCCTGGAGGTTACCGAGACCGCGACGGAAGACCTCGTCGGGCTCATCGGCGATGGCCTGCAGGAGGGTGAAGGGCACGTCCTTGCCGATGACGGCCGCGGCCTGAAGGAGTCGCTTGTCCTCCGGGGCGAGCCGGTCGATGCGGGCAGCCAGGATCGACTGGGCCGTCGCCGGGATTTGAAGGCTCTGCGCGGCCTTCGCCATCCGATAGGCCCCGCGCTCACCCGCCAGGACCTTCGTCTCGATGAGCGTCCGGACGCTCTCTTCGAGGAAGAACGGGTTCCCTTCGGTACGCTCGATGAGCAGGCGCTTGAGCGGCTCGACACTCGGATCCTCCCCAAGCAAGGCCGTTAGCAACTCGCTGGCCGACTCGGGGGGCAGTGAGTCGATGCGAAGCTGTCGGTAGTAACTCTTCCTACTCCAGCCGTGCTGGTACTCCGGTCGGTAGTTGACGAGCAGCAACAGACGTGCCGTCGGTAGGCTCTCGACCAGGGTGTCGAGCAGCGCCTGGGTCTCGGTATCGATCCAGTGGAGATCTTCGAACATGACGATGAGTGGCTGTGCCTGGCTTTCCCGGAGGAGCAGGCGTTTGACGCCATCAAGAGTTTGCTGGCGGCGTTGCGCCGGCTCCAGGCGTTGCCACTCGGCATCCTCGACCGAGACATCTAAGAGCCCCAGGAGCGCCGGCAGGGCGGGCTCGATCCCCCGATTCAGCGACAGAAGCTTGCCCGTCACTTTCTCGCGGATCTTGCGCGCGTCATCACGCGCCTCGATTTGGAAGTAGGCTTGGAGCAAGTCGATGACCGGGAGGTACGCCGAGGTCTTGCCGTAGGAGACCGAGCCGCTCTCCACGATCAGCCAGCCCTGGGTTTTGTGCGAGTGGGTGAACTCCCAATAGAGGCGGGACTTGCCCACGCCGGTCTCGCCGATTACGGCAACGACCTGCCCGTGCCCGGCATCGCCCTGGGCGAGTGCCTGGCGGAGATGATCCAGCTCTTTGTCCCGGCCGACGAAACGGGTGAGGCCCCGAGTGGCAGCGGCCTTCAGGCGCGAGCGCACCGTGCCTGCCCCGACGATCTCGTAAACCTCGACCGCGGTTTCCAGCCCCTTGACTGCCTGCGGCCCCAGCGCCTTCACCTGAACGTAGTCCTCGGCCAGGCGCAGCGTGTCTGCCGACACGAAGATCGACCCCGGCATCGCCATCTGCTCCATGCGCGCGGCGAGGTGCGTGGTCTGGCCCACGGCCGTGTAGTCCATGCAGAGGTCGCTGCCAATGGACCCCACGACCACCTCCCCCGAGTTCAAGCCCACCCGAATCTGAATGGGCACACCCTCTGTATGGTGAATCTCCTCTGCATACCGCTTCACTGACTCCTGCATCCGGAGGGCCGCGTAGCAGGCCCGCACCGCATGATCTTCGTGTGCAAGGGGCGCTCCAAATAGCGCCATGATGCCATCACCCATCACATGATTGACCGTGCCCTCGTACCGGTGGACGGCCTCCATCATGCGTTCCAGGACTTGGTCCAGGAACTTTCTCGCATCTTCAGGATCGCGACCGGCGAGCAGCTCCATTGATCCCTTGAGGTCTGCGAAGAGCACGGTGACCTGCTTGCGCTCACCCTCGAGTGCGCTCTTGGAGGTGAAGATCTTCTCGGCGAGGTGCTTCGGGGTGTAGGACTGGGGGGCGGAGTAATCGACACGAGGGGCTTCACGAGGAGTGTGCAGATCGCGGCCGCACTCACCGCAGAAGAGCCGATCCGGAGGGATCCTGGCGCTGCATCCCGGGCAGATCAACTCCAACTTCTCCCCGCATTTCTCGCAGAACTTGACACCCTCACGGTTTTCGAACTGACACTTGGGGCACTTCATATCCGGGTCCTCCATGAGGCCAGGGCCAACTGGGTTACCATGCGTGAAGAAGGCGGGGGGAAGAACACCGTCCTGGCTCAGGACCACTTGGAGCGTCAGCAGGACGAGAGAGAGCGGGAATATCAGTTGGTGACATGCCTGAGCCCGGCCGAATCGGCCAAACTGTAGAACTAAGGCATGTGGGATGTCAACTCAAATGCTGCAGCCCGCTCGGTCAGGCACCACTACCTCTGGGGCTAGCTGAAACGGCGAGGGAATGAAGATCACCGTCAGATATTTGGCTCATTCGTAGGTATGCGAAGGGGCGAGTATCGCCAGCACCAGAAAACCGAAAGGATAGGGATGGAACCTCGCCCTTGAATCGTCAGCAAGGTGACGGAGTCCTGTGTTCCATCAAAACCTGAGGCCCAAGCCTTTGTTAAAAAATATGCCCCATCGGCAACCCAAATACGACTCACATTCATCCTGCGACCGTGAAAAGTGGAGACAACTTAACAGACCCGTAACCTTGCAGGCGCTGACCGTTCGTTGAAGATATGAATTTGGAATAGTGCAGCTTTTGATCGCTGATTTTTCTCGAAGGAAGGCAGGTAGAGACAATTTTCAAAGATGATTTTTGTCATCATTTTCCAAGAAATCGGACACAGTTCAATAAATCTTCCTTTCTTTGGATTCAAAGCTTATCTGCATACTTCTTCGATGCTTTGAATCCATAGGGACATACCGCTGAACAAATCCCGCAGACGTGTCCATCGTGATATTGGAGGTAATGCTCCTTTTTCCAACGATCGCATGCTTGCGCATCCAGGATGGCCTCACGCGCCAATCCCGGATACCATGTGCCCCCTTTTAGCGCCTGGGCCGGACAGGCATCCAGGCAGCGGGTGCAACGACCACAAAAGCTACGCTCCGTCGGCGGTCCGCAGGGGAGGGTCATATCGGCAAAAACGGTTCCCAGGCGGATCCATGAGCCGAACTGCCGGGTAATAAGCTGGCAATGACGGCCGATCCACCCCAGTCCTGCACGGGTGGCGGCGGTTTTGTGAGGAAAGTCTCCCTTGATATTTGCCGTATCGGTGCGATCCGAAGCGGCCAACGGTTGCGCTCGAAAGCCTTGATCCCTGATCTTCTTTGCCAGCGCTACCGATAAATCATTAATGAAGCTGTTCACCCTGGCATACTCATCCGCATAGGCTTGGTTGGGACCCTGTTGAATACCGGCCATAATCCGGGAGTTCATGGGAATAGCCCATGAAATCGCGAAAGGAAACCCCTGCCCTGAAGCGTCTTTTGGCGTGGACAACCCGCGAAGATCGGCCGCACCCCAGAGAACAATTTTCTGCTCCTGCACCCAGGCAGTCAGCCATGTCGGAAAAGAGCGGCTGGAAACTTGACTCAAATCGGCTTCACCTCACTTTACACTCTCAACAGAAACGCGCCAATCAGGTAACCGACCACAGTCGCTGTACTGACGCCAATCAACCCGGGAATCATGAAGCTGTGGTTAAAGAGATACTTGCCGATGCGCGTCGTGCCGGTCCGGTCGAAGTTAATCGCGGAAAGATCGCTCGGATAAAAGCAGAAGAAGAAGTAAGCGTAGCACGCTGGAATCATCCCTATCAGGAGATTGATGGGAATCTTGAGCACAAAGCCGATCGGCACCATGATGAGCAGGCATGCCGCCTGGCTTTTCACAAACGCTGAAACCACAAACATGGCCACGGCGAAGAGCCAGGAATAATGGCTGACCATAGCCTTCATGTTTTCGACCAGGATTACTTTATTCGTATCGATAAAAGTATCGCTCATCCAGGCTATGCCCATAATCGCTATCACCGCCACCATTCCGGCTTTGAAAACGGAAGACGAAGCGATTTCTGCAGCTTTCACGCGCGAGTAGAGCATAATCGCAGCACCAGTGGTGAGCATGATAATCTGCACGATGACGATCATTGACACCGGCTTATTGTCAACAACAGGCGCCAGCTTAAACATGGCGATGAGAACGATGGCGAGAACCCCCGCAAAGAAAAGTAGGACCGAACGCTTGGCCTTAGTGGAAATGCTTTCGTCCAGGAGGGTTGCACCTTCTTCCAACTGGCCACGGAATAACGGGTCCTTCATCCGCTCCTGGAACTCCGGGTCTTTGTCCAGGTCTTTGCCACGGTTCAGGCTCCACAGTGCAGCAAGACAGACGCCTATAAACGTTGCGGGGATTGTCACCATTAGAATGTTTAACAAAGTGATGTTATACCCGGCTTTCAGGGACATCGCGAGAAAGCTCGTCACGGCTGCGGCAATCGGGCTTGCTGTAATGCCCATTTGCGATGCAATGGAGGAGACTGCCATAGGACGTTCCGGACGTATTCCGGTCCTATAGGAAACGTCTGCGATAATCGGCTGCAGCATATAGACCGCATGGCCGGTTCCGACAAGCATGGTCAGTACGTAGGTGCAGAAAGGAGCGAGGAAAACGATGTTCCTGGGATGTTTGCGGAGCAGTTTTTCCGCTAGCTGCACCATATAGGTCAGGCCGCCGGCGGCGTGAAGGGTAGCAGATGCGGCGACCACAGCCACGATGATGAGCATGACATCAATGGGCGGCTCACCGGGTTTCATGCCGAAAGCGAAGGCGAAAACCGTCACGCCCGTGCCGCCGATAAGGCCAAGGCCAAGCCCACCGACGCGAATACCGATGAAGATTGCCAGTAAGAGAACTGCAAATTCTACCCAGAACATCTCTTGCCTCCTCCTTTGTTGGCATCCTCGGGATTCTCTGTCCCATCTGAGAATGCCTTGAGTTGGTAGAGCACCTCAATCCTACGAAAATCCCCTGACCACCTTTTGCACTTCTGGAACGACTTCTGTCTGAATTCGGGGAAACCATACCGCCCCCGAAAGTGTAAGTAAATATTTGGAAAATATAGAGTTTTTAATTCTCTGTGGTGATTGTGGTCATTTTGTTCACGGGGTGGCACGGGATTCCAACTCGTGGGAACCCCACGCGTCATTCCGGTGAATCCCGCCCTGGGCGGGCCGGAATCTGGGAAAATGCCTGAATAGGGGCTCCCACCATTATGACGACCTGAGGTTGAACACCTATTTGTGTTGGATTGTACTTGGAACGGGTGCTGAAAAGTCAGGCGGAGTGGGATCGTGTATCGGGGCAGCAGTCCGGATCAGGCATGACGGAGATAGCGGCGCTCGGGACGGCCGACTACCCCGTAGATGAGTTCAGCAACAAGAAAACCCTCGCCAACAAGGTATTCGAGGTACCGACGGGCGGTAGAGCGACTCACCCCCACCTGCTCGGCGACTTCCTCAGCGCTGAAGGTGCTGCTGGAGGAGACGAAAGCCTGGCGAACTTTGCGCAGGGTCAGCGGATCGATGCCTTTTGGTGTTGGCCCAGCCTCGCCTGGTCGATTGGAATGCGGGCGCAGCAGACGATCCACCTCCTTCTGGTCCAGGGTACCCCCTGCCCGGGTGCTTACCAAGTAGTCGCGGTACTTGTTCAGTGCCTCCTGAAAACGGGGCAGGAAAACCGGTTTGACGATGTAATCGAATACCCCGCCGCGCAGGGCTTCCTTGAGCGCACTCATCTCGCGGGCGGCGGTGATGAGGATCACATCGATGGAAATCGCTCCCGCCCGCAAGCGCCGCAGCAGGTCCAACCCATTTCCCTCGGGAAAGAACAAATCGAGCAGCACGAGGTCGGGGGCGAGCACCTCCGTCATTTCCTCCGCATCGGCGAGCGTGTTAGCGATGCCGACCACTTCGAAGCCGTCGATTCTTTCCGTGAAGCGACGGTGCAACTCAGAAATCCTCGGATCATCCTCGACGATGAGGACTCGGATGAGTTCCCTGCCCGTCATACCTCTCTCCCTGCAAGAGACCCTTGAGTCATAGTCTTTTTCTTACCAGCCGATTCTTCTTTGGGACGTTTTGGGATGATAACGGTGAAGAGCGCTCCCCCCAATTCCCCTTCGGCGAAGGTTATTTCACCGCCGAGAGCAGCTACCGCGCGCCGCACCAGGTAGAGCCCAGTACCTCGCCCGATGCTGCCGTGGGTGGTCACCCCTTTCTCGAATAGCCGATCGGCGACCTCCGGGGCGATCCCGGGTCCCGAATCTTCAACCTCGATGATCAGATCCAGCCCGAGATCGGTGAGGAAGAGCCGCACTTCGCCGTCTTCACCCGCTTCGCGTAATGCTTCGAAAGCGTTGTCCAGCAAATTGCCGATCACCGTGACCAGTTGGCTCCGTTCGAGCTGGGGCGGGAGGTCGGCAAACGAGCTGGCCGGTTCCAGGATGAGGTTGATTTTGAGTTCGCGGGCGCGGTTGAACTTACCCAGGATGATTCCCGCCAGCACCGGGTCGGGAACGGCTTCAGCCAGAGTCTTCATCAGTTCCTGGTAGCCGCTCGCCTCCGCCATGATCAAATCGAGGGCTTCCCGGTGCGCCCCGATCTGAATCAGTCCGGCAATGGTATGCAGCTTGTTGGAGTACTCGTGGGTTTGAGCCCGCAGCAACTCGGAGTATTCCTGCATGTGTAAAAGCTTCCGGGACAGCTGGTCGAGTTCGTCCTTGGGGCGGAAGCTGGCCACGGCCCCGGAGACGGCCCCACTGGCTTGCAAGGGGAGCACGTTGACGATCATGGTGCGGTCGGCCACCGAGACTTCGCGATCAAGAACCCGCTCCCTGACAGCGAGAACCTCCTCCATCTCCCGGCAGGGGCAGATATCAGTCAAATGGCAGCCACGCAGGTCTTCTTCCGAAGCCTGTCCGAGGTAACGGCGCGCCGCCTGGTTGACAAGGCTCAACCGTCCCCTGCCGTCAACTGCCACGATCCCCTCACGGATCGCTTCAATGATCGCATTGCGTTCTTCAAAGAGGATGGCAATTTCATGGGGTTCGAGCCCAAAAATGGCAGCCTTGAAAGTTTTTGCAATCCATGCCGCTCCAAACGCCCCGAAGAAGAGCACCACGACGACATAACCGAGGACTTTGCGCTGCTGGGTATGGACCTCCGCCTCAATTTCATTTTCCAGGTAGCCTGCGGCGACAAAACCGAGAACCTCACCGCGATCGTCGCGAATCGGCACAAAACCGCGCATCGAGGGTCCCAAGGTGCCAACCGCATTGGAGACATACGACTCGCCGAACTCAACGACCCGCTGGAAATCACCACCGACGAAACCAAGGCCAACCTTTTCCGAATGGGGATGACTGTACCGGGTACCCTGCCGGTCACCCACCACGATGTACGCAGCGCCGGTGGTCCGCCGGATCTCTTCGGTCGTAGCCTGCACCGCTTCCGGGTTATGGGTTTGCAGTCCTTCCCGGATTGTGGGGTTGAGTGCCACGGCCTGGGCCAGAATAAGGGTCTTCCTGCCGATCTGATGGGTCAGAATATCGCGAATCGAGTCCGAGGAAAGAACGCCAATCAAGCTCACGAGAAGAACAAGCAGGGCGATGACCAGCAGGCTGAGCCGAAGCTGCAGACTCCTCGGCAGGAGCCGGCCGATCCATGCAAACAGTGGATTCATGCAATTCCTCCGAGTTCCGAGGTTGCAGCAGATCGCGATTGTTCACCGCTTTCCATCATAGATCAAAATGACATTGTACTGTGGAGGCTAAAATACCAGGAATGGTGCTGGATAGTCATAGAAATTTGGACTGTGTCGTTTCAAATAGGCAATTCACAGAACCAAGGCCCGTTGACTTGTGGTCAAAGGGGACTCATGGCAACGATCCTCTTCTTTAAGCTGACCTCTGAGCGCTCGTCACTTCCTCAACAATCGCGTTTGATTTGTACACCAAGGCAAGCCCCGCTGGAAATGCCGACTGAAGCGACCGCTATGTTGAGAGCCCGGCGATCTGCCACTGTGTAGAGTGGAGATAGCTTGCCAGTTCCGGAACCTTGAAGGTGCCACCCGTTTCTTGGCGATATGCTCTTGCTTTCCTCAATTTTTCGTTTGTTGATTTTTCTGGAAGGAAGGCAGGTATCAATACCTGAGCGGGCGTCAACCGGCCAACAAATACCTCACCACTCGGACTATTGAAGCAGCATCGGAGTTATCAAGAGAGAACAATCACAGCGCCTGCAGATGGGCCGGTTGTCATCGAGGATTTTGACGAGGGCTGGCCCGGATATGAAGAGCCTGTCATCATCTACCACTAAACTCCGTCGCTGAAGGAACCCCTCACCGACTTCATTGGGGCAGCTTGTCTTCCATCCGGGGGAGATATCGCCTCTCGGGCACTCCGGGTTCAACATAGAGCGCCGGAAGTCCAATTTGCAACGAACTCCCCATCGAGGCGACTACCATGGTGCAGCACCATGGTGGTTCCTGCCTTCATGTCTCCTGAAATCGGCACAAATTTGGCCTTGACAGAAGCGACAACACCTGCTACCAGAAAACCCTGAAAAAGCAATTCCTTATCACCTTCCGAGTTCGGTCAACAAAACTTCAAGAGGTTTGCCATGTTTGCCGCCAGTAAACCCGCAGCTTCAAGTCTTGACGCTACAAAACGACTTCCCCGAAACACACGCCTCTTCTCTGCCTTGTTCGTCCTTTTATCCCGCGCCTGTCCGTTAAGTTCAGCACCTATTTACCGGTATTGCTACTTTTCTGTCTCTCCTTAGCCGGTCCGGCGATCGCGGACGGGACGGATTATTGGGCGCCCTATGTAACGAAGCTGTCAACCACTTCGGCCACAGTCAATTGGCGAGGGGCGGACGATGCGGCGGGCTCGGTAGAGTATGCCACATCGAGTTACTATAATGAGCATCACAGCTTTCAAAAAAAGGTAGAATCTCAGAAAACGGGGGCCTATCAACACGTAGCCCTTGTCGACCTTGAGCCGGATACCTCCTATGTGTACAGGGCGAGACCGTCGGACAATCCCGACGCGTTCAATGACCGCACGTTCAAGACAATGCCGGTCAGCGGTCCCTTCACCTTTATTGTGATAAGCGATACCCACGCCCAGGAGAAACGGTTCAAATATGTAGCGGATGCCATTGCCAAGTATGAAACGGACGTGCTTTTTATCCTCGACGGCGGAGACTATACGAGTTGGGATTGGGAGCCGTACTGGAGCATATACTTCCAGTATGCCGATGGAATGTTTGCGAAATTTCCCCTCTTTCACGCCATCGGGAACCATGAATATCATGTTAACAAACAGTCGGATAGCCAGCCTCCCCCCGCCGATCAGTACCATTGGGCATTCGATGTGCCGCCTGGCGGGGCCCTGAACTACTCCTTCGACTGTTCAGATGTCCGGTTCGTCGTTCTTAACTCCCCGGATCCGAACAATGCCGGTCACGATCAGGACCCTACCCTGGCCCTAACCGAGAGCCAGGTACCCTGGCTGGAGGAACAACTGAACAATACCATGTCAGGAACGTTTACCATCCATCACCATCCGATCTGGGATTATGGCAGGACCACAATTAATCCTAACCTTGGGCCATGGGAGACCCTGTATCATCAATACGGTATCAGTGCGAATTTCGCAGGTCATTCCATAGTTACCAGAGGTACCTGGTAATGGGGATCCCCTATTTTATCGTTGCTAATGCCGGCGGCGGATTTATAGACCTGAATCTTCTGGCCGCCCGGTATGGTACCAGTACGGAGCAACAAGGCAACTCGGGTACCTCAAGGTCGCGGTGGATCCGCAAAACAATACGGCCACGGCACAGGAGATCTTTATCGGCTACGTGGAAACAAATGATTCCGAGATAGTCTACGATTTATGACCCGCCGATTATTGCCGATACGGTTACATTTCCCCTTTCACGGAAGCATCCAAGTCCCGCCGTGCCTGCTCTTAACACTGTGGGCGTCCTCGCTTTCTGCGGCATGCTTCTTGCCTTGGCCATCATCCTGATGCGCCGCCGCCCCATGCGGCAGTGCTGAGCTTGTCAGGCAAGGGCCGCATGTCATAGATGCTTGGGGCGGCGGGACAGCGCCCCAAGCATTGTTCTTCCCGATCAGCTCAATCCCCGCAACCGACAGAACACGTCAATAATCCAGACGAAAACCGACCAGAGTTGGAGATGAGCCCCCTCAAATCGGGTGGCTTTGGGCGGGCTTTTTGAGGATCCCAGATGTGGAATCTCTATTTTTGCATAAACGACCAGGGCTGGCTGGTTTGCGCGAAAGTGAGCTTGAGGCTAATGAAGGACGAGCTGAACAGATTCTTTCGGGCGAGTTCAGAGGCAAGGGATCAGCGGGGGGAAAAGCAGATGACAAAATGGCGCAGCATACTGATTGGTAGCAGGTTCTTAGGAAAAGCCGAGTGAAGCTACCGTGATGCTGAGAACCCGCCAATCTGCTATCGTGAAAAGTGGCGATAGCAATATCCATGGATTGCAGAACCTAACGATAGAGTTTGGATATCAGCACATTCTTCAGTGATTTTAGTCATATCAGGCGCCAGGGCATACGACTGCCAGCGCTCCTTCGCGCGCCTGCAGTTCCACTCCAAGACGCCGCTCTTACGCTCATGGGACGTGGCTGAGAATTAGTGAGACCCACTGTCGGGATCCTCTCTCTTTCGCAACCCCGGACGATCAGATGGCGCGATGGATTCTTTCATGCAATCATGATATCATGCCTCACAATACCGAGAATGGATGTTACAGGATGCCACGAAGCCAGAAGGTTAAAGTCATAGGAACGAGCGGCCAAATTTCGCTTGGCAAGCAATATGCGGGCAAGACCGTCCTCGTTGAGGAGGTCGGGAAAGGGGTTTGGCTTTTGAAAATTGCCCGTGTGATCCCCGACAATGAGGTGTGGCTTCATACGGAACCCGTGAAATCTCGAATCGACCGGGCCATCGCCTGGGCTGCGGAACACCCCCCGCAGGAGACCGACATGGAGGTCCTGAGTGCCCAAAAGTGATCAGGTGCTCCTCGAACTCAACAATCCCGTTTTCCAGGAAAATTTCTTCAACCTCGGGAAGGAAGAGGCCGGTCGGGTATTCGTTACCCTGCGAACGCTGAAGCGACTCAGTTGGTCTGAAGTGAACAAGGACAAGGGTTGCGCTGGGAGTTGGTACAGTCAAAAAGGGGGCCGGGTGGCGTGCGCTTGTACACCATACGCATAACGGACAAGATCCGTGCCTTGGTTTGCAGAGACGACCAGTTCATGCGTTTTCTTTCGCTTCACCGGGACCATGATTCCGCCTGCAGGTGAGTCGATTCACCGCGCTCATCACTCTGCACTATAACCCCGTTTTATAAAGCAAGGGATCGAAGCCTGTCTTGAGCTTTTCGAAGGGGCTGAACCCTTCGTGGACGTTCATGCTTTGATCCCTCGGCACGAACTTTTTGGGTGGCCTGCATGGCAGTCGTCTTCTAAATGCAACTTGGTATAAGGGAGATTTCTCCTGCAACCTGCAAAGTAAGGCAGAGGAGGGGATGTGGCTGCTTTTTCGGGTCGCCGGAGGGTGGGAACTCGAGGGGTGTGGCTGTTGCCATGATGGCTACTGAGTAATCCAGACGGTCATGTTCTTGAGGTCGGCAAGGATATTTTTGGTGACCGAACCCTTGAAAAATCCCGTGATGCCCTTGGGCGGAGAATGGCCGAGGACGACGATGCCGATGCCCTCTTCGCGACAGTAGTTGAGAATCTCGGGGGCCGCTCTGCCATCACTGGGAAGGACGGTGATCTGAACCCTCTCGTCGGCTATTCCCTCCTGCTGCATCATTTCGCGGGATCTGTCGAGAAACGGCTTAAGCTCTCTCCCTTCGGGGCTCATCAGCCATTTCTCCAACTCTGCCGTGATGAAAGAGACCGGGGCGGTCGCACGCTGCGGAATGGTGCGGGCGGCATGAAGGAGGGTAACCTTGAGGTCCGTGCCGGAGACCATGAAGGCGGCGTGGTCGGCAGCCCTCAAGGAAGTGTCTTCATTGGAGATGCAGACCGCGGCACGGGAGACGTCGATGGTCCCGTCGGTAAGCCAGACGGGGCTCATCAGGCAATGTTCGAGCAGGCCGTGGGTGGGGTCGCTGGCGAGAAAGCCTTCCAGCGTGCCGATGAACCGCTTCTGCACCAGGACTGCATCTACCTTCTTGCGGTCGGCCAGAAGGCAGGCTTCTCTCGCTTTGCCGGCCTGACGTTCCTGAACGTGTTCTTCAATGGTATGACTTAAAAATCCTTTTCCGGTGAGCACTTTTTTCGCCTGATCCAAAACCGACCGGGTTTTCTGCGCCCGCGATTCCATCAGCTGTTGTCTCTTTTTTTTCAGTTCCGGCGAATCGAGTTTCCCCTGGTAGGCGGGAGGCAGAGGCGGGGGAAAATAGGAGAGCACAATACTGAGCAGGCTAGGGTCGGGGTAGAGGCGTCCCAGAAACTCCACCTGTTTGAGGGCTTCTTCGGTGCCGTCAAGCGGCAGCAGCAGGCACTTGGACAAGGTCGTCACGGCGGCGGTCTTCCCTTTACCTCAAGGCAAATTCCTTTGATACTTCCTGTTGTTTTCCGACTTCCAGGGTGATGCAATCCCAACCGGAACCATTCAGAAACTCTCGAGAACTCCTCAGCACCAATTCGGGCTGATTGTTAACTTCGCTGAGATGCGCAAAGAGAACGACTTGCAGATCATGATGGTGAACGCTCTGCAGCAGTTCAAAGCATTCGGCGTTGGAGAGATGGCCGTGGCGGCTGCGGATGCGCTGCTTTAAAGGCAGAGGGTAAGGGCCGTTGAGCAGCAGTTCCGGGTCGTGATTGGCTTCCAGGATCAAGGCTTGACAGCCTTGAAGCCGGGTTCGGACCAACTGGGTCACAATCCCGAGGTCCGTGCAGACCCCGATCCGGTGGGCCTCATGTTCCACGACAAAGCCGGCGGGGTCCTGAGCATCGTGAGAGATGGCAAAGGGCTTGATCCTCAGGTCACCGATTGCAAATGGACTGCCGGGCTGGAATAACCTTGCATCGGCCAGTTGCCCGATTTCAGGCGGGAGATGGTCGAGGGTCCCCTGGCTGAGATAGACCGGGAGGTCAAAGCGTCGGCTCAGAGTTCCCAGGCCGCGCACGTGATCCGTGTGTTCGTGACTGATGACCACGGCATCCAGCCGATCGGCCTTGACCCTGGTCTGTTGCAAGCGGTTGACCAACTCCCTGGCGCTCAGGCCGGCATCCACCAGAATCCTCGTCTTCTGGCTGCAGACAAGGATCGCGTTTCCTTTGGAGCCGCTGGCAAGGCTTTGGAACAGAAGAGGCATATCCGGTCATCCATC
>CAWJQV010000030.1:0-62678 GCA_963844985.1 uncultured delta proteobacterium | reverse complement strand
AATTTGGGTCCAGTTCCATGGCTTCCTGGTAAAGCCTTATGCCACAGCTTCGCCTCTTTGTTGTTTTGATTTCGGTACCCATCCGCTTCCAAGACCTTTAAGTAAGCCTGAAGGTTGTTCGTTCCCTTGGATGTACGCGCGCTGCCTCACCCTCGGTGATCTTCACCCGAAGTTCCGTGAGGATCTTCATGGTGATTTCATCCTGCAGCTCGAAGAGGTCTTTAATGTTCCGGTCGTAGCGCTCCGACCAGAGGTGATGTCCCTTGAGCGCATCGATGAGCTGGGCTGTAACACGCACGCGGTCCCCGGCCTTCTGGACGCTCCCCTCCAGCACGTACTGAACTCCCAGTTCTTCGCTGACTTGACTGATCTTGGGCGCCTTGCCCTTGTAGCTGAAGGTGGATTCCCGAGCGATGACGAAGAGCTGTGGCACCTTGGAGAGGGCCGTTATGAGGCTTTCGCTCAACCCGTCGCAGAAGAAATCCTGGCTTTGCTCCCCGGTCATGTTCACGAACGGCATGGCGGCGATGGACGGCTTGTCCGGCAGGGGAAAGGCCATCTTGTCCGTGGAGGCTTTCTCCACCGGCGGTCGCGCAGGGGGACGGGAGAAGGACCAGAAGACTGCGGCCCCCACCGCCACGCACAAGGACGCCAAGGAGGGCCAGGAAGAATAGGCTTGCGCCTCGTGCCAACCTTTGGCTTAGCCTCAGCCTCGGCTTTTACCGTTACCCTTGGATCCATCAGGACCCTGTAGGTGCCTACCGGTTTGGCGATATTTTTGACGGTCTGCTCCCCCAGAAACTCGTACCCGAAAGGAAGCTTGGCTTCGATGTGCTCAAAGGCGGTCTTGGAGACGCAGATCCCGCCGGGGTCCGCCAGGGACTCCAGTCGCGCCGCGATGTTCACCCCGTCACCGTAGATGCTGTCTCCCTCCTCGATCACATCCCCCAGGTTGATCCCGATGCGGAACTGCATTCTCCGGTTCTCGGGCAACTCGGCGTTGCGGGCCTGGATCTCCTTCTGCACCGCCACTCCACACTGGACCGCATCCACGACGCTGGCAAACTCCGCGAGGATATTGTCTCCGGGAGAAGCCACAACTCGCCCCCGGTGCTGCCTGATGAGGACGAACATGACCTGTTTGTAGGCTTCGAGGGTCGTTAGGGTTGCTGCTTCATCTTCGCCCATGAGCCGACTGTAACCGGCTACATCGGCACTGAAGACAGCGGCCAGCTTGCGCTTGAATCCTTCTGTTGCCATGGGACACCTCCCTTGCAACCCGGATAAGGCTAGGCGGCAAACATAGAACCTGAGAGAGAACGCCGGTGACCAGCCTCTTGTGCTGTTCTTCTATCAACCTTGGTTCCCCTCTTTGTATTACTTTCAAGTATAGCATGAAATTGGGTGAATAATAGTGAAGCCTTGGTTCCATTAATCCTGAGAATCTCAAGGTTCCTTCAACGCGCTAAGCGATCGGCTCGTCAGCAATGGCTCTGCTTTTCTTTCGGGTATGTCGAGTGGGATAGGGGCAGTCTCTGCCAGGTTCTGCTCTCCGGGCACATTTAACTATTTTTTAACCTCATCTATGCAAACTTTCATGCTAACCATCAGAGTCCTCTTTAAGGAGGGCACCATGCATCTCAAAATGTTCTCATTTTGCCGTTAGACGAGGGGGATCGGCTCCTTCTTTTAACGGCCCCCACAACCGCATCCTTCTTTACAGCTAAATCCTGGGTGACCTAGAGACGAAAAGCCATGGGTTTCCTCGCTTAAGACATAACGGGGTTGCCAAGCGCACGAGTCCGAACTCGGGACTGTTGGAAAGCAGAAAGACCGTCCAACAGGTAGTTAACATTTCCATCGAACCATCCTTCAGCGGGCCAAGAAAGAAGCTGGAGCTTGGAAGAAAGGAGACCGACATGAAGAGAGCAATTGCGGCATCCATAGTCGCCCTGGTTCTATTGGTTGCTGTTGGGTTTTTGGTCACACGAGCCGAGGCGGAGACCGTGAAGTATAAAGTCACTTCTTATGTCACAAAGATGGAGATGCTTCCGGTCCCTGATGTCGAGAATCACTTCATTGGTGAGCAGGAAAGGAGAGGCGTTGCGATCTTTGAAAATGGCGAAACAGCAGCCTACCACATGTGGTGTACATGGGACGTTATCATCGGGCAAGGAGGCTCCTATAGAGGGTATAGCATTCTGAGCTATGGTGACGGTTCCACCTCCATGATTAAAATTCGAGGGCACACAAACGGGAGAAAAGCTTTGGTCAGGTAAGGGCACGGCTGAATACATCAAAGGGACTGGTCGGTTCGAGGGAATCAAAGGGAACGTAACCTACACTAACAAGTTACTCACACCCATATACCAAGGATGAAACCAAAGGCGACATGATCATCGAAGCCACCGGGACCTATACGTTACCTAAAAAGTAATCCTCACCAGGGCGAGAAGGTCAGGAACTTCGGTCAAAGGAGATTTTCGTTCGGCGTTGCCTGGTGCTGGGATTGGCCATGCTGTTCCTGGTGGCCCCAGTGCCGGCGGTGGTGGCCGGGGATTCCGGCCCTGCCAAGGATGGAAAACAAGAAGTCGCAGCAGGGGACGTGACGCAAGTGGCGGCCCCTGAACTCCAGCGTTTGATTGTCTCAAAACCAAAACAGAAAGGAGAACACGATGCTTAAGCTTAAGTGGTTAGTTGTGTTGGTTTTGTTCTTCTTTGCGGTGCAACCGAGTTTCGCTGATGATCGGCGCGAAGCTTCTTGGTATTTGGAAACTCGTCTCGTATGAAGTGGAGTATTCAAGCAACGGGCGAAAGAGAACCCGTCCTGGGAAAGAACCCGACGGGAAATATAATCTTCACTCCCGAGGGTCGAATGATGGTGTTGCTCACGGGCGAGGGGCGCAAGGCACCGAACACCGATCAGGATCGTGCTGACCTGTTGAAGTCCATGGTGGCCTACACGGGCATGTACCGCATTGAAGGCGACAAGTGGATAACCAAGGTCGATGTTGCTGACAACCCTGTACGGGTGGGCACTGAACAGGCACGCTTTTTCAAACTTGATGGCGACCGGCTCCAGGAGAGCACTCAGTGGATGCAATGGGGAGCCCGACCCGAAAAGGGGATGGTGCGATTCATTCTTACGTGGGATCGGGTGAAATAGAGAGCCGAACGTTTTTCCAATGCTTGAGTATCCCTCTCTTCATCCAGGAAGGCGACACCGCCTGGAGCAAATAGGGGAATCCATCAAAGGCATCGAGCCCACGCCCGTCAAGCATGGAAGTGTTTCCTGCGCCTCCTTGGCGGGCGGGGCTCATGGCTGGCGTTAGGCTCTGAGAGATGAAACACCCATTCACCGGCGGAGTCCTACCGTCACAAGGAGGAACTGTCATGTTACGCACCGCTACCTTTATGGTTTTGATTCTGGTCTGCTCGGTGGCTATCGTTGTACCGGGGTTTGCGCACGGCCCCAAAGATCTCCCACACCAGCTCTATAAGATGGGAGATTTCAAGCTGGAAAGCGGCGAGGTGATCAAGGACTTTGCCCTTTCATTTGTCACGCACGGCACCCTGAATGCGAAGAAATCCAACGTCATTCTCATGGTCACTGCCATCAGCGGCAATCATCACCGGATTGATTTCCTGATCGGCCCGGGGAGAGCGCTGGATCCGGCAAAGTACTTTATCGTGGCGACGGATGTGATCGGGAACGGGCTGACCACTTCGCCGTCGAACAGTGTGTCCCAGCCGCGGATGCAGTTCCCGCGCTTCACGATCCGGGACATGGTGAATTCCCAGCAGCGGCTCTTGACAGAACACCTCGGCATCAATCATGTCCTGACGGTGATCGGCCCTTCCATGGGCGGCATGCAGGTCCTGCAATGGGGGGTTAGTTATCCGGAATTCATGGACAGTCTGGTCGCGATGGTCCCATTGGCGAAGACGCCAGCCTGGACAGTGGCCGTCCTTGAGGCCACACGGAAAGCGATCATGCTGGATCCGGCCTGGAACAACGGGAACTACACGTCCCCACCGGCCGGCGGCATTCGAGTCTGGCGGGATATCCTGAACGTCTTGGCGGCTCGAAACCCGGAGCAGCTCCGGTACCTGTTCCCGAACGGCCTTGATATCCTGCCCTGGATGAAGGCGCAGGAAGACACTATGGTGCCGATCTTCGATGCGAACGACTGGATTTACCAGACGTGGGCGTATGAGCGTCACGATTTGGGCGCCACGCCTGGCATGAACGGCGAGCTCCAAAAGGCGCTCCGGAGCATTAAAGCAAAGACGTTTATCCTCACCGGCGTCGGCGATTTGTTGAACCCGGAATGGGAACCGCTGGATGCCGCGCGGTACATCCGGGACGTGCGCACCGTGACGATCAACCCGTTTTCGGTGACCGGGCACTTTGCCGCCGCTGGAGCGGCCCCGGCTGATGTTGATTTCCTGAATCGCGAGATCGGCAGCTTTGTCACGCTCGTGGCCGATCGAGAAACCACCTCGCGGTAGGTCAATGGCGGGAGTCGGACACGGGTCCGACTCCCGCCCGTTTACGTATGGTGATCCCAGACGCCGAGAGGGATTTCCTGCGCGGGGCGCGCGCCGCGCCCTGCAGGCCGTGCCCTTTGTCCCACCGAGGAAAATACCCTGCGTTTCGCTCTTGCATGCGCGCTGCCGGATCTGAGGGTGTTCCATGCACCTTTCCCACACCTTCATCGTTCCGGGGACAATCTGCCACAGGAAAAGTGTAGATATCTTAACAGAACCAGCACCTTGAGGTAGTGATGGTTTGTTATTGATAGCCGGAAGATATCTTGCCACTATCCTAAATTCCGTACTTTTTTCGATATGATTTGAACATCTGAGTCTCCGCCGCGTCCATCCCATGGAGCACCCGAATGAGAGATGGGGCAACTTCCTCATAGAGTTCTGAATTAAGGCCTTTTCCTCTTTCCCATTTTCGCAAGGTGTCGGGAGCAATTCCCAGCCTGCCGGCCAGCTCCCCTTGACTTACGCGCAACAGCCTCCGGTAAAATGCTATTTTCCAGGCTCTTGCGGTAGAATCGGTAGCGGGACCTAACCCAGGAAGGCGGGCATTCGAAGGATCAAGGGGATCAAAGGCTCCAACCGGTATATTTCCCAATATGTCACACAGTCGGCTTCGGTTCCGAGCATTTTAGCAATGTCTTTCTGGAGAAGCTTGAGATCGAGGCGCTTTTCATGGAGATGATCGCCTAGGGTGGTCAGTTCTTGTGGATATAGATGGGACAACGGTTTCGCGGCTCTGGGTTCGGACTTGCAGGAAGGCAACGCATGGGTGAGCATGCGGCTGCTCATGGCCCGCCGGATGGGTCGGATGTGCCGAACGGCCGGAGACGAGAAGGGGTCGCGAAGCGACCGTCCTCGCAATTGCACCCGGCTGCCGGGATGTCAATTATAGGAACAGGGATGCGTGTGCCTCCTCGATGTTTTCAATCGCATCCCGAACATCATCCCATGTGTCCCTGGGATCAGCTGGTTCGATCTCTTGAAATCGCAGGAGCACCCCGGTCCAGTCGAAGCCTTCCTTAACCAGCTGCTCCATGACGGCAGTCGGCATGCTCCGCAGCGTCACACTGTCCCAATTCACATGGACCAGGGGTTCCCCTTCTTCCGAGAGAATGATTCCGGAGGCCCTCCCGTGCCATCCGGAGAAGTCGATAGCCAGGTCTTTGGAAAGGGTGCCGTTTTTTACCACGACGGATTCATCGTACCGAAACGGCGCGAGGGCGATCAGTTCGTCGTCGACGTCGAAAATGCCCTGCTTCCCTTTGACGGGAAAGGGAATAACAGGGCGAACATCCTCAAGCACCCAGCAGTAGGCTTCGGGGTCGATTTCATCCATGAGCGCCTTCTCCGCGTCTCCTTTTCTTCCGAACCGCACGTCCGCAACGCGGACCAGGCAGAGCGCGTGTCCGTAAAGGAAGGTGGTTCCATATTCTTCCTCCATCTCCTCCATTTCCATCTTGGAGAATGCAGGCTTGCCCGATGAACAGATGAGCAAATCTCCCCGGTGAAGGGTGTCCCAGGTTCTTACTTCGATCGTTTTCTGACCGCTGAAAATCTCAAATGCAAACGGCTGTTGAACACTCAGTGCTCTCATCAGTATCCTTCCCTGTCCGCCATGACCCGGAGGGCCACAACTCTCATAAAAACTGCCTGATGAAGTCCTTGATTTCACGCCGGCCTCGATAAATGCCGTAGTGACCCTCACACAGAATGTCTGCTTCCAGGCGCGAGGAGGAGCTTCAAAGACTGCTGATAATCCTTTCGATTGGAGTGGAAGGCGGGGTCAAGAGGTCCGTGAACGTCCTGGCCGAAGAGTACTTTCAAACCCTGGGATTCGGTCAGGTAGACGAGGGACCCGGGAGAGTGGCCGGGAATGTGAATCGCTTCGACGGTTCTTTCTCCCAGTTGAATGGTATCGCGAGGGCCTGTAAGCTTCCGGTCGATGATCACCGGCTCGATGGTAGACCCATACCAACGGGCAGCCGTTGCCGCATTGTCCCCCTCTTCCAGGAATTTCGCATCCAACTGATGAGCAACGGTCCGGCAACCCAGGAGTTCTCTCAACGATGCGGCCCCCCCGGTATGGTCAAAATGGCAGTGGGTGAGGAGGAGCAGTTCTATTTGCTCCAGCCTCACGCCGCAAGCTCGCACGTTGGCCAAAAGCGGCTCCCGGGAATAGCCGCAGCCGGCATCGACAAGAGCCGCGTGCCCATCATAATTGAGGAGGTAGACGGCGGCATCCTCAGGCTCCGTGAGCGGCCCGCCGCCGACCTGGTAAATTTCATCAGTGACTTTTACTTTGCTCATGGCTGAGTTCCTCGATAAGCTTGCCTGGAACTAATTTGATCGTATAGGAATTGGCCTTCTTTCTCCACGAAGAGACACGAAGGTGCACGAAGTTTTGGTGGTAGGCTCTGCTTGGTGATTCTTCGTGTGACTTCGTGGATTAACTTCATGACCGATGAGGGCAGGCTTTCCGGCCTGCTCCGCCCTCCTTCAGACCCGTCCGATCAAGCGAGGAGCGAAGCCGCTTCCCTCATCAGTTTGCCAATGGGCACACCCTGCGGGCAGCCTTTCTCCGCCGCCGAAAAATCACCGGTCTTCAGGTGCCGCCGCATTGCCCCCGGCAGTCCGGCGAAGAGTTCCCGGGCTCGGTCCTTATCGCCATAGGCATGGAAGTACATGAGACAGCGCATCACCTCGCGAATGGGGGCTGCGGCCGCAAGGGCCG
The DNA here is from genome assembly GCA_963844985.1 of uncultured delta proteobacterium. Taxonomy (GTDB): domain Bacteria; phylum Desulfobacterota; class Syntrophobacteria; order Syntrophobacterales; family Syntrophobacteraceae; genus JADGQM01. The sequence goes on along the minus strand of CAWJQV010000030.1, from coordinate 55,396 downwards.
ATTCGCAGATGGTGGCGCAGCCTGCGCAATAGCCTGAGGAGGTTTCGCAGGCGTATTGTTTGAGCAATTCCAGGTCTTCGGAGGAGAGTTTCGTCTGATTCAGGGCGGCGGCGATGTTGGACATGAGGATGGTCAAATTGGGCATTTGCGAACAGATGCTGGCGATGTTGGGATTCTCCCAAACCGCCTTCAGCTTGGCCTGCTTGTCGCTGAACCCGAGTTTCAGGAAACGGCCGGCCATCTGCATTTCCGCCTCACTTTCCTGACTGACCGATCCGCCCCCCTGGGTTTTCATGGCGGTTAACCCGATTCCCGACTTCACGCAGGCATCCATCGCGGATTTCATTTTGTCGCTGTGCATCAGCCGAAAATTGTAGGTCATCATGATGCCGTCAATCCAGCCCAGCTTAGCCGCACCGAGCATGCAGTCTTCCATATTGCTGTGAGTGCTGAACCCGAAGTATTTGATCTTGCCCTCGGCTTTAGCCTTTTCCGCCCAGGCTTTGGTCTTCTGGTTCAATTCATCGATGTCCTTTATCCCATGAACGAAATAGAGGTCAAGGTAGTCCGTTTTCATCCTCTCCAGCGAACGATTGAGGAGCTTGGTCAATCCTGCCGGGTCGCGATCATCGGATTTGCTCACCAGAAACAACTGGCTGCGCGTCTCGGGATACTTGGCGAGGAACTGGCCGATGCCGAGTTCGCTCTTGCCACCCTCGTAACAATCCGCCGTGTCCCAATAGGTCACCCCCCACCTCAAAGCCTGCTTCATCAGGAGTTGATTGGACGGGATGTCGAACATGCCGCCAAGGGACAGGATGGAGACGTTCGCTCCGGTCTTTCCGAAGGGCCGCACGGGGACGATCAGGTTCCCGGTTTCCTGCCCGGGTCCTCCTGATTCTCCGGAATCCTGAGCAAGGACCCCCGCGGCGTTCAGCAGCGATCCGGCACCGACGATTCCCGTGGCGCGCAGGAAATCACGACGTGACCACGATTTCTCTTTGGACATAATGTCTTAACCCTCCTTCCTTAGGCCGTTTTTCTGAAGGAGCTTGTCCGAAAATCCCCCTTCCCGAAAAGGGGATCTCCTTCCCCCTCCTACAGAAGCAACGAGTGATTCTTGCTCCGGGATTCATTCTCTGCCGTGACCCGAATGGCCCTCCTGCCACTTACCGGACACTCGTGCTCGCAGATGCCGCAGCCGATGCAATGCTTGACATCGATCTGGGGCCGCTGAAGGCGGACCTGAATAGTCATGATGGCACCGGGTTCCGGCGGCGGTGCGAACGGCTGGTCCGGCCTGATCATCACCTGAGCGGTCGTGTTCCGGACGATGAGCTTGCGCTCCCTTTCCGGGGCCTTCGGCTGCTGCAAATAGTAGTCGCCGGTGGCCATCTGGTCCGGGACCAGCACGGGATCGTGGAACTCCACCGTCAGCGCATCGGCTTTTTTAACGGCAAGCGTCCCGCCTCGGACGGTGCTGAAGGTTTCGCGAACAAAGATTGCTTTGGGACTCACCGGGCAGTTTTCCTGGCAGACGATGCAGGGTTTGTCCATCGCCCACGGCAGGCAGCGCCCGAAATCAACAAAAGCCGTTCCGATCCGGATCGGGCCTGCGGTCGCAAAGCCTTCCCGGCCCCTCTTTTCGTCCAGGCTTAAAGGACGGATGGCGGCGGTGGGACAGAGCAGGCTGCAGGCCACACAGTTGAGCTGGCAGCCGCTGGTGCCGATGCGAAAATTCAGAACGGGGGTCCAGATGCCCTCCAGTCCTGCCTCCAGCCCCGCCGGCTGGATTATATTCGTGGGGCAGATGCGCATGCACTGGCCGCACTTCAGACAGCGGCGGAGAAAGTCGGGTTCGGCAAGGGCACCGGGTGGGCGGATGATGTCCGCATTGTAGTTGCGGGCGGTATTGCCGTTCAGGTTCATCATGGGTACCAGGGCCACGCCCGAGATGAGGGTGATCATGGCTTCGCGCCGCGACAGTTCGGGAGAGGCGATTTCTCCGGTCGCCGACCGCAGGGTACCGAAGCTGATGAGATCGTGCTTGCACTCATGAAGGCAGTTCATGCACAGGACGCATTCGTGGGTGCGGATGGCGGCCGAGGGTGCGCAGCCCCCCTCGCAGTTGGCCTCGCACAATCGGCACTGACGGCAATGATCGGCTGTTTTGCCGATCTTCCAGAGCGAATACCGACCCAGCAGGCCGAAGAGGGCACCGAGAGGACACAGAAATCGGCAGTAAAACCTGGGCCGCTTGAGATTGAGGAGGAGTGCCGCAAGAAAAATGATCCCGAGCACCCAGGCGCCTTCGTAATACCGTTGCGAGCTGAAAAGCTTCTGGGGATCCGCATCGGTCAGCGGCAGAAGCACCAGATTAACGGAGCGATACAGCAGCGGAAGCGGGTCCAGCAGTCCGGTCTGCAGAGAAGCACCGAGCATTTGACCGGCGCCGAGAAAATACCCCAGAACCGCCCATGCGGCGATCAAAGCGAGGCCGATGGAGGCAGCTCGCTTGGGTTTGGAAAAGGATTTGATAAGCGCCAGGACGGCGGCGCCCATGGTGGCTGCCATGATGAGCCGGAAGAAGAGAGGATTCCTGAAAGCAATGCGGGTGGAATCGGCAAGAAGGGTGCCGGAGGCGGCCGTCAGCAAAAAAAAGAGGAAATAGTATTTGAGGGCTTGGCGTCCGTGATAATGATTGAGCGCTGCTTTGTTGGCGGTGGTCCTGCCTCTCTTGCCGAAAAAGCCGATCAGATGATGCAGAGTGCCGAAAGGGCAGACCCAACCGCAGAAAAACCTTCCGAGAAGAACCGTCAGAATAATGGTGGCCAGCCCCCATAGCAGGCCTGCATAGAGGGTCCCGGTGGTCAGCACGGTGCCGAGGGCCACCAGTGGGTCAAGTTCGAGAAACCAGTTCACCGGCCAGCCCCGCAACTGCCACCATTCCATGCCGAAGGAACTGACGATGCAGAACCACAGAAAGAGCACCTAAGAAAAAGGTCTGGCTTATCCGTCTTACGGTTACGATGCTCATGCCGGCTTTCTTCCGTTCGGCGATTACCCGGCCTGGACCCTGACGGGGCGCAGCGACTCAAAGTCAGCCGTGCCGATGCCCTCGGCTTCCGCCTTCTGCAGGTAGGGAAGGTCCCTGGCCGTCCGTCCCAACAGGGTTGCACCGAAGGCATCCGCCGCCACCTGATCGGTGCCGACAATCATGGTGTTGGTCGCCTTCAAATCGGAAAGCGACCCGCCGGTTGGGCCGTTGGTCATCATGGTCATGGTGCCGTCGAGGATCACCAGGGTGGGTGTGACCATCATTCCCAGTTCTTTAATGAAATCATTGATGTTCTGATGGAATATGTTGCGCCTGCCCCCGATCAGCCCGTACCAATTCTTCATGCTCATGGTCGCCCCACTGCGATGATGGTCTTTCACGGGGGCGATCCCGATGAGTTTGTTCACTCCTTGAAAGGGGGCATAAAGCACCGGCCAGTTCTTGATGAGCGTTCCCCCGGGAACGGTCGTTGGTTTGAAGAGCGAATCCCTGGGCAGAATCAGGTCGGCGCCGGCGGAGCGGGCAGCCTCGCCGATCCCCGACAAGGCGAAACAGCTTTCCGGGTTGTTGATCGGGTTGTCGGTTACTATCACGGACGATGCCCCCGCCTTAAAGCACAGACGGCAGACTTCGGCAAGCAGTTCGGGATTGGTCGTGGCGCACAGGATTGGGGGCGATGCGATAACCGCGTTCACCTTGACCAGCACCCGGTCTCCCTGTTTGATAAAGGCCTCGATGCCCCCCATCGCTTTGAGCGCCAGGTTGATCGTTTTGATCCGGTCCGCACCTGTGGCAATGGCCATCCGGGGACGGATCTCGGCCGGAGAGAAGCTCGGCAGTCGAACAATGCCCCCGGTGTCCTCCTCCGAAGCAACAGGGCCTCGCGGGTCGTAGAGGGCATAGCCGAGCAGGCTGATACCGGCGATAGCGATGCCGGCCTTGGCCGACCGTTTTAGGAATTGCCTGCGGTCAATCGCGTTGGGGTCAATAATCGATTTCACGGTGCCGCCTCTACCAATGCCTTTTTCAGATTCGAAGCAAGTTCTTCAGCCAGTTCCTTGCTTTCCGCTTCATGAACGCCGGCGAGATAAATACCATGAACAAAGAGCACCTCAAAGGTGTCGAAAATCTTCACCAGTCGTGCCTCGGGAATTGCCGCAGCCATTGCGGCATCCACCCCGCCGTTCTCCAGGAGGAACTGATGGTATGCCAGGGCCGCATCTCGAGCCTCCCGGTCCGATTGCCGAGGGGAGAGGAAAGCGGTCAGTTCCGCGCCGGAGAGGGAATAGCGGGCAATAAAAGTGTTGTTGAGTCCGCTGAACCCAAAAACGTTTTCGGCAAGCAGAGCGATGCTGTCCGGGACCAGGGAAGCCGTTGGGAAGAGGGCCACCTCGGTCATCGCTTCCGTGTCTTCAGGGTTTTTTCGAGTGAAATTCTCCCCGACCGCGAGCAAGGTTTCGGCCATCCGGTCCGAGGCTGCAATCACTTCAACGTAATACCGGCCGTGCAGGAAAAACAAAGCATTGGCGGTCTGGTAGGCAAATTCGGAAAAAGCCGCGTCCCGGGCGTCAGCACGCCGTTGAGTGCTGAACACCGAGTAAGCGTTTCGCGTGTTGCCCATATCATACACGTATATTTCAAGCCAGCGATCGGGTTGGCCCGCCTCGGCAAATCGCTGGCAGCGAAGGTTCAGAAACCCCGCTGAAAGGTACAGTTCGGCCTTTCCGTCGATCTTATCGGAAAGGGTTTCCGGGCCAAACGTCTCCATGGGGGTCAGACCAACCATCCCGTCCGGGAGATATTCCTGGAGGTCCGGCGCGGTGCCGGCAGCATCCGGCATGGGTGAAGCAGGGGTATCTTTGGAGAGGGCAACCGAGAAGACGCTTTCATCGTAACGGGATTGCTTGATCGAAATTACGGTCGCGATGCCGCAAAGGATCAAAAGAATGAGAAAGCCAACGCGGGTTTCGATCTTCCCGGGCTTCACGAGCGAGCTCTCCTGTCAATAAGGACTGCCATATCACCCAGTTTGGCGTGCAATGGTAACAGGGTATTGACGGTGGAGGCAAGAGGTGCTGAAAATTACTGCACGGGAACGGTCTGCCGAACCCCACCGAGATTTACCCAATACCCTACCGGGAAAATACTGTTCTACCCCCTTGAGAAATACTGCACGCACCTACTTTTCATGGGACCGCGAGGCTGATAAACAAGCACCATATAGCGCAATCCTTACAGCGTGGTAAGTTTCATTCTCGGGAAGCCAGGCTCAGTGCACGGGCCTGGCTTTCTATTCTTCCGAAATCGTTGCTTCCGGTCCTGTCGATTCTTCTGTCGACTGCGGTGATGTTGGATAAAGGCCTTGCAGCATCAGGGCTTCGACGTGGTCCTGCATCTTCAGGATGAGGGGTCCCAGCGTTTTTGAGGAGAGCGCAGAAATGGCAACCGCGCCGTAGCGTTTCGTTTGAAGCCCCAGCCACTCGGGATTGACCAGGTCCGCCTTGTTAAAGACCAGAATAGTGTCTTTGTCGCGCAATTCCAAATCGCTCAAGATCCGATCGACAGCCTGCATCTGAGTTTCAAACTGGGGATTGCTGATATCCACGACATGCAGGAGCAGATCGGCATCGTCGAGTTCCTCCAGGGTGGCGGCAAAGGCGTCGAGCAGGTCTTTGGGGAGGTCCCGAATGAAGCCGACCGTGTCCGTAATGATCACTTCCAGGTCCCGTGGAAAGCGCAAACGCCGGCTGGTGGGATCCAGGGTGGCGAAGAGTTTGTTCTCAACGAAGACAAGGCTTTTGGTGAGAGTGTTCAAAAGGGTGGATTTGCCGGCGTTCGTGTATCCCACAATGGAGATGATGGGCATGCGCTTGCGCGTGCGCTGCGAACGGCGCTGCCGGCGTCCCTTGCGGATCAATTTGAGTTCATTTTCCAGATGAGTGATGCGGTCCTTGGTCCGGCGCCGATTGATTTCGAGGGTGGTTTCGCCGGGCCCCCGCGCGCCGATGCCTCCGGTCAAGCGGGAGAGGGCGTCGTCTTTCACGCCGAGCCGGGGAAGCAGATACTTGAGTTGCGCCACTTCCACCTGGATCTTTCCCTCGCGACTCTGCGCACGCTGGGCGAAGATATCCAGGATGAGCTGCGTCCGATCAATGACGCGGAGTTCGGTGGTGTCGGTAATGGCGCGCACCTGGGAGGGATTGAGTTCCTGGTCGAAAATCAGCAGGTCGACGCCGCATTGCAGCGCCCGGAGTACAATCTCACTCAGCTTCCCTTTCCCGATGAGGTACTTGGAGTTGATCGCACGCTGCCTTTGAATAATGGTTTCTGCGGCGATAATGCCGCTCGTGTGGGCGAGTTCGACCAGTTCGTCCATCGAGTTACGGGCGTTCTCCCGGTCCTCGCCGGTGACACTCACCAGGATCGCCCCGTCGTTCCGCTTGGCCGCGGGGATGGCCAGGCGGTTGCGCTCCAGTTCCTCTTCCAGGGCCTGCACCAGCTCCTGGAAGTCCAGGTGAGGGTCGTAGCAGGGAATAAGGGGCAGGATCTCCCAGCCATGGCGATCCTGGTTGATCTGTGGCGAGAGGTGGGCGATTTCCAGCTGCGTGGCGCCGCCATGGGGGTCCACCCGAATGGCGGCAATGCAATCCAGGCGCAGGAAGACGAGATCCATAAGGTCGTCTTGCGAAAGGGGTTCCTCCTGCAAATGGGTGTGAACCAAACGCAGGCCCCTGAGGCGCCAGCGCCCCCCGCGGCTTTTGGGAAGATCCGGGATGAACAGTGATCGTGGGCCGCCGACCAGAATGGTCTCAACCGTTCCGTCGCGGGCCAACAGGAGTCCGATCTGACGGCCGCAGTCGAAGGACAGGCGGGCCAGATCGCGAGCTAGATCAGGTGAGACGACTTGCCGGTGAGTGACCTTGCGCCGGTAAAGCTTCTCGATTCGCTGGCGGAAGCTGCTTTTGAGTCCGGCAACCGTGCCGTAGACTTTTTTGATGGGTAAACCCTCTTTAGAGATGACGCCGGTCGATCACACGTGTGGCTTTACCTTCGCTGCGGGGCAACGCGTTGGGTTGAACGAGTTCAACGCGCGGAGTAATCTGGAGTTCGCCTCTCAGTTCGCGTGTGATCTTCTGCTGGAGGCCGTGCAGATGGCGCATGTCTTCCACAAAGACCTTATCGGTTACCTCGACTCGAACGATCATATCGTCAATGTTGTTCCGGCGCTCCAAATGAATGACATAGTTATTGCCGACCTCGGGGATATTCATCAGCACCTGCTCGACCTGTATGGGGAAAATGTTCACCCCCTTGATAATAAACATGTCGTCGGAGCGCCCCTGGATCCGGTCCAGGCGTTTGTGCACGCGTCCGCAAGGGCAGTCTCCCGGAAGGATGCGCGTGATGTCCCGCGTTCGGTACCTGATAATGGGCATGCCTTCACGTTTGAGCGTGCTCAGCACCAGCTCCCCGAAGACTCCTTGGGGAACCGGCTCGAGCGTTTCCGGATCGATAATCTCGACGAAGTAGGCGTCCTCCCAAATGTGCATGCCGGACTGATAGGAGCATTCAAAGGCCACTCCCGGCCCGTTCATTTCCGAGAGCCCGTAGCTGTTGAACACGCGAATGCCGTAGAACTCCTCAACGCGCCTCCGGACTTCTTCCGAATAGGGTTCGGCGCCCAGGTAGCCAATCTCGAGCTGCAACTCGCGCTTAGGATCGACCTTCAGTTCATTCATCACATCCATCAAGCGCAGGGCATAACTGGGGATAATGTGAATGATGCGGGTTGAGAAGTCCCGCATGAGCTGAATTTGCCGCTTGCTGTTGCCGGAACCCGACGGAATGGACAAAAGCCCCAGCCGCTCGGCGCCGTATTGAAAACCGAGGCCGCCCGTGAAAAGACCATACCCCGCCATATTTTGAAAAGTATGGCCGGGGCGCGCCCCCGTCATGTACATGCTGCGCGCAAGGAGGTCGGCCCACCCTTCGAGATCGGCCCTGGTGTAGAGCACGGCAATGGCCTGCCCGGTCGTGCCCGATGAGACATGGAGACGCACGAGCTGATCTTGCGCTACACAAAGCAACCCGTAAGGGTAATGTTCCCGCAGGTCCTGCTTGATGGTGAAGGGGAGCCGCCGGATGTCTTCCAGGCTGGTTATCGAAGCCGGGGAGATGCCGGCTTCAAGATATTTCTTCCGGTATAAGCTGGATAAGGAAACCTGCTGCAAGGTCCGTTGCATTCGCGCCAGCTGCAGTGCCTCCAGGTCGGCCCGCGAGAGAGCCTCGGCGGATGCATCCCAATATTGATCAGATTTTGTCATACACGACTCATCACTGTTCTTACGCATTGAGAGCCAGGTTTTCAAAACGGGTGTAGGAATCGATATATCTCAGTTTGATACTGCCTGTCGGGCCGTTGCGATGCTTGCTCACGTGAATCTCGGCGATGCCTTTATCGGCGCTGTCCCGGTTGTACACCTCGTCCCGGTAGATGAAAGCGATCACGTCCGCATCCTGTTCGATTGCTCCGGATTCCCTCAGATCGCTCAGCAGAGGCCGTTTGTCGTGGCGTTCCTCGACCTTGCGGTTGAGCTGGGAGAGGGCAATAACGGGAACGTTGAGTTCTTTCGCCAGGCTCTTCAGAGACCGAGAGATTTCGGAGATTTCCTGTTCCCGTCGCTCGGTTCCCTCCCGCGCGCGCATGAGCTGCAGGTAATCGACAATGATGAGGCCCAGCCCCCGGTCCGTCTTCATGCGGCGAGCTTTCGCGCGCAGCTCAAGGGATGAAATGGCCGGGGTGTCATCGATATACATGGGAGCGTCCATGAAGAGACCTGCGGCGTTGAGCATCTTGACGCATTCCTGTTGGCCGAGAAAACCGGTGCGAATTTTGTGGGAATCCACTCGGGCTTCGCCGCACAGCAGGCGCATGGCGAGTTGTTCTTTGCTCATTTCCAGAGAAAAAACCCCGACCGGGAACTTTCCCCGCATCGCGGCGTTCCTGGCGATGCAAAGCGCCAACGCGGTCTTGCCCATACTGGGGCGGCCGGCAATGATGATCAGGTCGGAGGGCTGAAAACCTGCGGTGATCTTGTCCAGGTCAGTGTAATAGCTCGGCACTCCGGTGACCATCTCGCGGTATTCCTGAAATTTTTCGATGGCCTCGATGCTTTTTTTTACAATATCTTTGATCTGGAAGTAACTGGTGCGAAGGCGGTTTTCGGTAACCGAAAAGACCACCGACTCGGCGTGATCCAAGATCTCTTCAACGCTCTTGCCCCCCCCGTAGCACCAGGACATGATCTCGCTTGCGGCCTGGATCAGGCGTCTGAGGAGGGCCTTCTCGTTGACAATTTTTGCGTAGGCGGCCACATTGGCTGCCGAGGGCACCATCTCGGTCAGGGAAGCGAGGTAGGTAGCCCCGCCCACCGCATCGAGCTGATTTTGCCCGGCGAGGAAATCAACCGCGGTGATGAGATCGATCGGTTCGTTGCGTTCGAAAAGGTCCTGAAAGGCTCGAAAGATGATTCTATGGGTGTCCCGGTAGAATTCATCCCCCTTCAGGACTTCCAGCGCGGCAGGCAACCCGTCGCTTTCGATCAAGATTCCGCCGAGGAGCGACTGTTCCGCCTCGACCTGCTGAGGGGGCACCTTCTTGAGCTCTTCGGAGAAATTCTCCAAGACTTATTCCGCCTTTTCGATGATGACCTTAACCTGGGCCGTAATCTGGGTATCCACGCGAATGGTGACCGGGAATTCGCCCAGGAGCTTGATCGGTTGCTCCAGGTGTACGCTCTTGCGCGGCAGATCGAATCCCATCTCATCCAAAGCAGTCAGGATGTCCGCGGAGGTCACCGAGCCGTACAGTTTGTCCTCTTCAACAACCTTGCGACGGAAAGGAAGCTGCACCTGGTTCAGCTTCTCGGCCAAAGAAAGCATCGTCTGCTGGACGCGTTCCCGCTTCTGGGCGAGAATCCGCTTCTTGTGGTCCAGTTCGCGCACATTCTTGCCGGTAGCTTCAAGAGCCAATTTCTGAGGAAGCAGGTAATTGCGGGCATATCCCGGCGCCACATTGACGACCTGCCCGATCTGTCCTAAAGCTGCAATATTCTCTGTCAAAATCACCTTCATAATGGTTACCTCGGCAACATCGATTAAGGTTAAACGGTATTCCAAATCTAAGCGTTCGCAGGTGGACTTTGCGACAGGCGCCGAAAATCGACCCACATATCAAAGAGCCCCATCAGCATTGCCCCAAAGGTGAAGAACTGCTGGACGAGAATAACACCGTAGAGAAAAGCGCGAAAGAGTCGCGGCAGTTTCCACCGTTCAAAATAAAAGCTGGTGATGGCCAAACCCTGAAGCAGATAAATGACTCCGGTCACCATGAGGGCGTTCACGCCCACAGTCTTCACCAAATCAAAAGGCAACAGCAGCACAAGGCCGCTGGCTATGGCGATCCACACCAAAAAATCAGGAGCTTTCCACTGGGACCATGCCTCCCAGGAAGCCGGCAGGGGCAACCGGTTGAGCCGACAATAGCGCCTGGTCACCAGAAGATTCAGCCAGCAGGTCAGGATCGTCGTGGAGAGCGCGGCGCCGGGCAGGAGCTTGAGCAGGAAAGGCAGCATTTTCTGCACCGCTTCCTCGACCAGCTGTTTGTCCGTGGCGGCGCCGTATTGTTGGAGAATCAGGCCCACAGCATCGCGCAGGTCTTGTTCGGCCTGCATTCCGGAACCCTCGATGTCACCCCCGAAATTGATCCAGAAAACCAACCCTCCAAGAGCAAAGACAGACAGGCCGGCAATGCTGACGGTCCATTCCACCGACCAGTTCCGACGCATCCCCAATCCCAGCAGGAAACCCAGCAGCAGCATCTCGATCAGCAAGGGAAGGCTCTGGGACAAGCTGAAAGAGACCAAGAGCACGATACCCCAGGACGACTGCCCCCCCGGGGACCCATAAGGCCCACGGGTTGCCCCACCGGTAATAAACCAGAAGGGTCGGCAAAGGCGTGAAGACCCCGGCGAGAATGCCGAACACGGGGACTATCATTACCGATGCGAAAAGCAGCAAGGTTGCGGCAACACCGACAAGCAGGTCTCTGACCATCAGTCGGTTCCGCCATGGTGCCAAAGGTTCGCTGTTTGAGTCCATAGCCCTTCATCAGAAAAGGGTCTCAGACACACCGTGGTCCACTAAACCGTGTGGATCGTTGTGTAAGGCAAAAGGGCAATCTGGCGGGCCCGCTTAATGGCAGTCGTCAATACCCGCTGGTGCTTGGCACAGTTGCCGGAAATCCGGCGGGGAACAATCTTGCCTCTTTCAGTAACAAAATAACGGAGTGTTTTCCCGTCCTTGTAATCTATCTGTAGCTCGTTATCCACACAAAAACGGCATACCTTGCGCCGCTGAAAGGTTCGTCGCTTGCGTCTCAGGACCATGTCATTACTCCCTGTCGAATTATTCTTCCGCCAGTTCCGCCCGGGACTGGGCCTCATCTTCCTCTAGTGCGCCAACTTCCCCTTCTGCCGTTTCCTCGTCTTCATCAAAGACAGGCGAAGCAGCGGTCTCGGGAACTTCTTCCTTTTCCGGGTCGAAGCGGTCTTCCAGCTTTACCGTGATGAACTTGAGGACCCTCTCATCCAAACGCATGTTGCGTTCGAGTTCCGCCACGAGATCCGGTCCCCCGCCGTATTCCATGAGGATGTAAAGACCTTGGGTGCGCTTATTGACTGGATAGGCGAGTTTTTTCTTGCCCCAGGGAACGTAGGTGAGGACCACACCACCGTTGCCGTTGACAATACCCTTGAGCTTTTCGGCGGCAAGAGAGTAAACTTCTTCGGTGAGATCCGGGTCGATGATGAAAAACGTCTCGTACTTCCGCATTCTTTCTTTTACCTCCTTCTGGTTTCTGCAGCCCCTCTCCGCGGCGCGGAGGGGAGCAAGGAGCAGCCATGCTGCGAAAACCTTCAGCTAACACATTCCATTCAAGAGCGTCAAGGGTTTTTCCAGATTTTCCAAGATTTGCCGGATCCTGGTTTGAGATGAAAGCCCGTTTCGTCATTCCGGCGAAGCTTGTCCCCGGGGGTGTTAAGCGCCAAGTCGGTAAGCAGCTGTTTCAATAAAGTATGAAATATCTGGATCCCGGTTTTCGCTGGGGTGACGACCATCGGGGAATCCATCAGAGAGTAATTCCGAACAGTCCGGCGGCGTTGCCGCCGGTTATGGCGCTTATTTGCTCGCGCGAAAGGCCGGCTTCAGCGATCTCCTGAAAATAACGTGCCGGGGGGATCAGAGGGTAGTCGCTGCCAAAAAGAATTTTCTCTGCACCCGCAATGGCAGTCATAAAGGCATAGATCGATGGCTTATAGAGGAAGGGCGAAGCCGCCGTGTCATAGTAAACGTCCCTCAAGGTCTCGGAGGCTTCCCTTTTGAGCAGTTCAAAGAACCCCAAGCCGCCTCCCCAGTGAGCCAGAATCAGGGGCACCCCGGCGGCCAACCGGGCCAGGCTGTAGTAGAAGTCGAGCCCCAGCGGGGCCTTGCCCGGATAGAGGTGCCCCACCGGTTCATTGGCATGCATCAGCATGACACCGCCGTGGGTCCGGCAACAGGCAACCAGATCCTGCAGGCACTTCAAGGAGTCCTGCGGGTCTGCAGGACCATATATGGCCAATTCTCCAAGTCCCCGCGCTCCGAGTTCCAGACACCGTTCCGCTTCTTCGGCGCTGCCCCGTCCAATGGGATTCACGCAGGCCAGGGGAATCAAAGCCGGAGCATATTTTGCGGCCGACTCCAACACGTAGTCATTGTGGATGGCCGTCAGGCGGTTCCCCTGCCAGGGAAACCCAAACACGACGGCACGGTCCACACCGTCGCGATGCATGGCTTCCATGAGAGACTCCGCGGTCGCGAGTTTCGCCTTTGGCGAATTATAAAGCATCTGGAAAGCAGGTTCGCCGTCAAAAAAACGCCCGCGATCCGCAACGATTTCCCGGGGAAAGATGTGAGTGTGAATGTCAATGCGCATCTTGCACAAACCGTTCGGTCTCATGAAGGAAGTGCCCCATCAAGGGGACTTCGGCCAAAAACAAACGTATCATAGTGATCAGTGACCAGCCGTCAGCAAAAGTCCCGGGCCGCATGCGGCCGCCATTTTCCTCGTCGGAGGCGGGAATCCGGGCTTTTCCGGGACATCCTTGCCCCCGGCAATCGTCAGGGTAACGAAATCGGAGGATCGCACACCCAACTCACTCTATCGCTTCCGGAGCGGATTGGGAACTCCTTTAATCAGGTGCGGTGATGGCTATGGCCCTCGAAGATTGCCACGCTCACTTAGAGCAATACCGCACAAACAGGTGTCCGAATTCAGCTCGTCATACGGGCGAAGCTTGCGGGATCTTTCTTTCCCCATGGAACGGGGGTTTACCGAGGTGACTAATCATGGTAATGCTTCTCGGGCAATCGCCGCGTTTCCGCTTGTGAATGAGCACAACATTATTGATAGACGAGTGCCTGCGAGGCAACCTTATCCTAGAGAAGAGATCGATGAAAATTGGCAAAAAGCGGCTTGATGAGTTTGAAAAGGTCGCACGCGAAGCGATCTTCGAAGCCGGTGCCGGAATTCTGGAAAAGCTTGGCACATTGTCCTTTTCCCAGGTTCGCGTCAAGGCCCCGTTCGACTATGTCACCGCAGTGGACAAGGAGAGCGAGGCTCTAATCGTTGACCGAATCCAGAGGCATTTCCCCGATCACCATATCATGTCCGAGGAGACTGCCAACCAGGGACTGCAGAATGGCATTTGCTGGGTCATCGACCCCCTCGACGGCACCACCAACTTCATTCACGGCTTCCCCTTCGTTGCGGTTTCCATCGCTGTCTGCGTAGATATGCGGCCGGTGCTGGGCTTTGTCCTGGATCCGGTTCGGCATGAACTGTTTTCGGCCAGACGTGGGGGCGGGGCCTATCTGAACGGGAAACGAATTCATACCAGCCGACCTCGCGGCCTGGAGGACGCCCTGATCGCGACCGGTTTCCCTCATCGCACGAGGGATCTCCTGGAGCCCTACCTGAACACCTTCAGGAGCATTTTCAAGAGGGTCAGCGGCATCCGGCGGGCTGGAGCGGCAGCCCTTGATCTGGCATATGTGGCTGCCGGACGCGTCGACGGGTTCTGGGAGGCTGGTCTGAAAGCCTGGGATATTGCTGCCGGCAGCCTGTTGACAACCGAGGCAGGAGGCACCGTGAGTGATTTCTGGGGGACCGAGGACTACCTCCATAACGGTCACGTGGTTGGCGGCACCGCGCTGGTTTATCCTTTCCTATTCGAGCAGGTGAAGACGTTTCTGGTGCCGGCCCTGGATTCGGGACCGCCTGCGGTGAGTTAGCAGGGCGCTGCAAAACCATCCCCTTCCCAGTTTGATGCGGAGCTCAATTGCGCCCTTCGCGGGGAGAATGCTATAATCAGCGTGTCTCTCCAACAACTCGGTCACGCAGGATAGTGCAACGAGACAAAAGGAGGTTGCATTCTTAGGTTTTGACTGTTGGTTTTGAGGGGTTTGCCGGAGTAGCCGGACGGAAGGGAGGTTGCTCAATGAACAAGAGATCTTGGGGGGTGGTCCTCTTTATCCTGGTGATGGTTATGGCAGCCGAAGAAGGCTTTGCCTTCAGGTGCGGAACGCGCCTGGTTGCCGTCGGGGACTCAAAGTATGAAGTGCTGTGGAAATGCGGCCAGCCCACCTGGGTTGACAGCTGGCTTGAAAAACGCGTTGAACCCTACGCTATCGAGCCTTTTTCCGACGGGACCCGCTTCTATCTCCCGAACCCGAGCCTGGCGACAATCGTCTATGTGACGGTGGAGCAATGGGTTTATGACCTGGGGAAGGAATCACTTTATCAGAACGCTCACCTTTGAAAACAGTCGACTTGCACGAATCGAGACCGGAGATTACGGCCATTAGTTGTGCGGCCGCCTCCGTGTACCCAGAGGAGAGGACGATCTCATGACGGTACTGGGAATTTATGGTTCGCCCCGGAAAGCGGGAAACACCGATCTCATGCTGGATGCCTTCCTGGAAGGGGCAAAAACGGCAGGGTGCGAGATCGACAAGCTTTACGTCCGTCAAATGGAAATCCGGGGATGCCTTGGATGCGGGCACTGTGACAAGGCGGGTGTGTGCATCCAGAAAGATGATATGCAGCGAGTGTATCCTCTCCTGGAAGAGACGCCGCTTATCGTCGTCGCCTCCCCTGTTTATTTCTACGGCATTACAGCACAGCTTAAGCTCCTGGTCGATCGGTCCCAGGCCCTTTACATGAAGCGCGAACTGGCCCGGAGAGAAGGAAAGCCTGTTGCCGATGGCTTCAAGCGCAAGGGTTGCCTCCTGCTTGCCGGGGCGACGCGGGGCAAACGGTTGTTTGAATGTTCCATACTGACGATCAAGTACTTCTTCGACGCCCTCGACGTTCACTACTCCGGCGACCTGTGTTTCAAGGAGATTGACGAGCGCGGCGCCATCCTCAAGCAGCCCGGAGCTGTCGAAGAATGCCGCAGGGCAGGAGAAGATTTCGTTCTCAGCGGATAAGCAATTCGGTGTTCTTCCGAAGAACTCCGGAAAAGCCGGGCTTTGATGCGGTGACCGGCACTCTATTCCCCGATGCCCGGCAATTCGCATGCCGCATCGGCAAAGGGAAAGACGCATCGCGTATCCAGAGTGCCAATAAAATCCTCGATGCTTCTCAGGCCTTCGACCCGCAGGAACCGCTCCATTCCTTCAATGATTTCGACGGCAACCCGAGGATTGATGAAGTTTGCCGTTCCCACCTGGACGGCCCTGGCCCCGAGCAAAAGAAATTCGAGAGCATCGGTCGCCGTCATAATTCCCCCGATGCCGATCACCGGGCAGGCAACGGCCTGCAGGACCTCATACGTGCAGCGAAGGGCAATGGGCTTGATCGCCGGCCCGGAAAGCCCGCCGTAGATGTTTGCCAGCTTCGGGCGGCGGGAAAAGATATCGACGGCCACCGCCGCCACCGTGTTGATGCACGACACCATATCGCTGCCGGCATCCGCCGCCGCCCTGGCGATGGTTCGGATATCGGTGACGTTCGGAGTGAGCTTGGTGATGAGCGGGAGCGCAGTGGTTCGGCGAACGGCCTGAACCACGCCGGCCGCGGCTTCAGGGCTGGTGCCGAAGAGCACGCCGCCCTCCTTGACATTGGGGCAGCTGATGTTGATCTCGAGAGCGGCAATCCCGTCAACACCGTCCAGGCGGGAAGCCAGTTCGGCGTATTCATCGAGGGTATTGCCCAGGATATTGACAATCACAGGGACCTGTTGTTCCCGCAGGTAAGGGAGTTTGGCGTTCAGGAAGGCGGTGACGCCCACGTTTTCGAGGCCGATGGCGTTGATCAGTCCCGACGGGGTTTCGACCAGGCGGGGAGGGGGGTTGCCCGGGCGGGGTCGCAGGGAAATACCCTTGACGACAACCGCACCCAATTGCCGCAAATCAAGGAAATCGGCATACTCTTCGCCGTACCCGAAGGTGCCGGATGCCACCATAACCGGGTTTTTCAGGCGGAGCGGTCCTAATTGTACAGATAGATCCGGGGGGCGCTCGGCTGTCTTTGAAGTTTGGTCCATGCGATTGATCCTGCTTCGAATATGGGGCCGTCCTTGCAGACGTGAAGGTAGTTATCGCTCATTGGGTCATCCGGGTGCGGCGCAGGCAGGGCGCAGCCGAGGCAAGCCCCGATGCCGCAGGCCATGAGGGATTCGAGGGAAAGCTGAGCGGGCACCTTTTTTGCCAGAGACCACTTGGCCACCCCGTGCAACATCACGAGCGGGCCGCATGAATAGACAGTAGTCGGCTGCAGGTGCTCCTGCTCGGTCGAGAGTTCGAAAAACCGGGTGACATATCCTCGATAACCCAGGCTCCCGTCATCGGTGCTGCAGTGAACCGTGATTCCCATGTTTTCGTAGGGTTCTATCGGGATGAGCTCAGTCGCGGTGCGCGCCCCGTAAAAAAGGTGAATCGCGTGGCCGCCGGGACCGGCAGGGTTTGAGGTGAGCCGCACCATCAGTTCGTGGAGCGGGGCGATACCGATGCCTCCGGCAATCAAAGCGATGGCGGGGCTGTCTTTCTCGGGGAGTTCAAAACCATTCCCGAGAGGACCCAAAAGATTGAGTCGCGTCCCCGGAGAGCATTGGGAAAGGCGCCACGTCCCTTGCCCGACCACGCGGTAGAGAATCTCGATGAGCCCCTCCTCGGGAAGGATCCGGTGGAAGGAAAAAGGCCGTTTGAGGAGAGGGTCTGTGCCTTTGTGGACGGCGAGCATGAGGAATTGTCCGGCCCGGGCGGTGAGGGCGATGGGTTCGCAGCGAAGCTGCAAGCGGAAGGTGCGTTCCGCCACTTCCCGGTGATCGAGGACCTCTGCCTCTTCCTGGTACTTGGCCATGGGTTCATTCCCTGGAATTATTGCGCCATGCCAGTACAGCGGCATTGCGTCCGGTTGTCCTTTCGCCGCGGTACGAAAAAAAATCCCCCGATTCGCACACGGTGCAGCGGTTTGCGATTTCGATGCGGTCCGGCCGCAGCCCGGCCTTCATGAGTTGCCAGCGGCTGATCGCCCAGAAATCGAAGTGCTGGGCCTTCGTCTGAAAAGGCCACAAAGGAGCGGGCAGTTCCCGGGCGTAGTTCTTGAATTCGGCGCAACAGGGGCCAAGGGAAGGCGAGATGCCCGCAAGAAGGTCTTCCGGTTGGGTACCGAAACGGTCGCGAAGCAAAGCGACGACTTTCTCGAGAATGCTCCGGACGCTTCCCCGCCAGCCGCAGTGGACATTGGCGATGACCCTGCGAACCGGATCGACGAGAAAGATCGCCTGGCAATCGGCGATTTTGATCAGGAGGCCCACTCCCCGCAGGGTTGTGACCAGCGCGTCTCCCGGCGGGGTGAAAAGAACCGGGTGGCGCGCCGTTGCGCGGGCGAGGCATGCCTCGTCCACGACATGAATGGTATCGCCGTGGGTCTGCTTGCTGGCCACCAGTCGCTCCACCCCCATGGTGCCTCTGACTCGAAGCAGGTTTTCGCGAACCGCTTCCGGCGCATCACCGTCATTCCACGCTGTGTTGAGGGTGGCGTAGGGCTGCCGGCTGACTCCGCCATGCCGGGTGAAGACGCCATGGACCAGATCGGGTACCTTCGAAAGATTTTCAAAGGTGTGCCGGACCGGCTGATCGAGATCGTCTGGAAACTTCAGTTTGGGCCGATTGTCAGACATGAACATACCGGCTTCATCGCCTCCGGAAAGCCACCGGTCAAGGGGCAGGCTTCAGGCCCGCCCGAAAAGGGCAATCATTTCGCCGCCGCTCTATTGCTTACCTGCAATCGCGAAACAGGGCAAGCCTTATTGACAACCAGGGGAAGATTGTTATTTAACAGGCAATAATCTTCAAGAATATAAGGAGAGATGGAAAATGTCACAGGTTAAAGAGTGCATGATGGTGACTCTTGAGTATCAGGTGAGCACCCTTGGTCCCGATGGTCAAGCCGGGGAGCCGTCGCCCGAGACGTGCAGTTTTGTTTACGGAGTCGATGTGCAATACCCATCGATCGAGGCCGCCATTCGGGACAAAAGAACCGGCGACCGGATTCAAGTGGTTGTGCCTCCGCAGGAGCTGTTCGGTTGCTACGAGGAAACCCTGGTCCGTGAATTGCCACGGAGTGATTATAAACAGGAGCGGCTGCGGCCTGGCAAGATGTATCGGGAGATGCGCAAGAAATGCCTGGTGCAGTTCATGGTGAAAGAGCTCAAAGACGACGTCATTGTCGCAGATTTTAATGACCCGAGAGCCGGTACCTCCGCAGCATTTGATATCCTCATCAAAGATATACGGGAAGCTACCAAGAAAGAAATGCAGCCGTCGTGTGCCCGAGGTTGAAAAGCCTTTTACAAAACCCTTGAATTCTACTTAGAGTTACATGGAAAATGGGTTCCGGGTTGCGCGTTCAAAAGATCCACCTCACATTTTCATAGTTCGTGCCCATCCGGAAACCCCTCCCTTGGCGGAAGGGTCAGGGGGAGGGGGTTGGTCAAGCGTCGGCAATCATATCCCTTTTCACCCCCATCCGGCCTCCCTCATCGAGGGGGAGGAGAAATTCGGGGCCTTTCCGGATGGCAACAACTAGGAGCCGGTTGCCATCCAGGATGATTTCCGGCACGATGATTCGGGTCAGCACATGCGCATCAGAAGCCTTAAGACAAAGCTCAATATTGCTTTTCTGGTCGTTTTGATCCTGCCCCTCACTACGGCCACCATTTTTTCCGTCAACTATTTCAGTCGACAAGATCGAACGCGACGCCTTGGCGCGGGTCTCTGCGGATTTGGATTTGGTGTCGACGCTTCTCAGTTCTCAGGCCCTGGAGATACGATACCTTGCCCAAACCTATGCCCAGTTGCTTCACTGGGGAGTCTTGATGGACCTGGGCCTAACCCGCAGACTGCATGACCGAATGAGAGAAGAGGCGGCTTTGCGGGGTCTGGACCAGATTCTTGTCATTGACCGAGCGATGAAAACTGTCGCTGACAGCATGCGCTTGAGTGGTCCTGAAACCACTTCCGGGTCTTATCAATTCCTCGATGCGGCTTTGTCCGGAGAACTGATCTGCGGGTTTGAATCGATCCCCTCCGATGAGCTGCGGGAAGGATCGCCGCCGCTGCTCTCGCTGACCGCTTCGACTCCTCTCTACTACCCCAATCGAAATCAGGTGGTCGGCGCAGTTTTGATTCGCAGGTTTATCCAGTCCGGATTTCTTGAGGCGAAGTTGCCTGACGGTCTGGTGCCGAATACCTTTGTTTATGCCGGTGACGTGTTGGTTGCGAGCAACACCGGCAGGGATAGGGTGGAGGAATTCAAATTTCTGAGCCCTTCCATTTCCCGGGCCCTGGCACAGAACAATGGGAGCGTCAGCGAAGTCAGACTCAAGCTGGGCGGGCACCTGACCAAGTATCAGCCGTTATTCGATCCCGACGGCCTCCCTGTCGGTGCCGTCATGGTGCAAATGAGCGCTGACGACTATGTGCGGACGCGGTTCAATGCTTTCGCTTCTCTGTTCGGTATTGCAGTGGTCTGGCTGCTGCTCACCCTTGTTATCAAGTACTTGATCCAGCGCAACATCTTCACGCCGATTGCAGAACTGACGCAAGGCACCAGGAGATTGTCGGGAGGGGACTACGGTTTTCGCCTCGAGGTGAAAACTCACGATGAAATCGGGGAGCTTTCGGAGGCATTCAACCAGATGGCCGAAAGCCTGGAGCGGCAAACCCGGGAACTCCAATCATCGAATCAGTTTCTCAGCCAGGAAATCACCGAGCGGAAACGGGTGCAGGAGGCGTTGCGGAAGAGTGAAAGCCAGCTCCATGCAATTCTCGATAATACTCCCGACATGGCCTGGCTGAAAGACCGGGAGAGCAGGTTTCTGGCGGTCAATGATGCGTTCGCGGCGGCAGCCGGGATGAAACGCGAAGAAATCGTGGGCCGGACGGACCTCGATCTGTGGCCCGGGGCTCTGGCGGAAAAATATCGCACGGATGACGAAGAGGTGGTGCAGAGCAAGCAGCGAAAGCATGTGGAAGAACCCATAACCGAGAAGGGAGGCAGAACAAGGTGGTATGAGACGGTCAAGACGCCGATTCTTGATGACCTCGGCGAGGTCGTGGGCACGGCAGGCATTGCTCGCGACATTACCATTCGACGTTCGGCGGAAAAGTCCCTGTTCATCGCCCATCAACAGCTTCAGGATATCATTGAATTCCTCCCCGATGCGACCTTCGTCATCGACCAGGATAAGCGGGTGATCGCCTGGAATCGGGCAATGGAGGAGATGACCGGAGTCCCCAAGGGAGATGTCCTCTGGAAGGGCAATTACGCTTATGCTATCCCCTTTTATGGAACCTCCAGACCAATCCTGATCGACTTGGTGATGGGCGACCAGTCTCCCCGTGAAATGGGCTATGAGTCCCTTGAAAAGCACGGTGACACCCTCTACGTGGAGGCCTTTGTTCCTTTGGCCTATGAAGGAAAGGGAGCTTTTCTCTGGGCGAAGGCTTCGCCCCTTTTCGACAAGGACGGCAACCTCATTGGGGCTATCGAATCGATTCGTGACGTCACTGATCGCAAGAAGACGGAAGAATCCCTGCAGGAATCGGAAAAACGATTGCGCCTTCTTTCCGCTCAACTGCTTACCGCGCAGGAAGAGGAAAGAAAAAGGATCGCCAGGGAAGTACACGACAGCATCGCCTCTTCCCTGGCCGCGATCAACATCAGCCTGGGCAACACGTTGAGTCACCTCGAGCGGGGTCTTCCCGCCGTCGAATCCATCAGGACTTCCATATCTATCACCCAGAATGCCATCGAAGAGTCGCGAAGAATCATGAGCGATTTGCGCCCGTCGATTTTGGACGATCTCGGGATTTTGGCCACCATTGACTGGCTTTGCAGGCAATATGAAGCCGTCTGCCCGGACGTTTGTATTGAGAAGGAGATCGCGATTGAGGAAGGAGAGGTCCCCGAGATTCTCAAGATTGCGATCTTTCGAGTCCTGCAGGAGGCTTTGAACAATGTTGCCAAACACAGTGAAGCCGAATTGGTGAATCTGTCACTGGTGAGGCATAATAATACGATCCGATTGATCATTGATGATAACGGTATCGGTTTTGATTTGAACAGCACTTTCCTCAAAGGGGATAAGAGGAAAGGCTTGGGTATTGCCAGTATGAGAGAACGAACCGAACTGACGGGGGGGAATTGCGGCATCGAATCGGTCCCGGGGGAAGGGACCATCATTCGCTGTTCGTGGCCTGTTTCGTGACCGTCAGGAAACTTTCCGGAGGAGAATCATGAATGCGAAGATTCATCCGGATCTAAAGCTTGAGTCCGGAATCGCCCTTTTTTTCGGCTTGGTGTTCCTGCTTGCCGGCGTCTTCCTGCTCTGCTGGGGGTTTGTTCTCGTCGGTGTGCTGACCGGACTGGTTCATTGGTTTGTTTCGGGTCCATTTCCTCCTTCGCTGATCGGATGGCTGGTGCCGGCAGTGTGTTTTCTTTCAGGCGGCGTGTTTTGCTACGCCGGTCGCCACCTGGCGATGATCTATGTCGGGTGGCTGAGAAGGGCCAGTTGGCTCCTCAGCCATGTGCAGCCGAGAATCATGATGCTGACTCTTCCCGAATACCCGGGGACGGGAGGGAGGGTGGCGGAACTGCGCGACGAAGGAAAGCCGGAAACCTCGGAGCCGGGCGACACCGTTGACATTCGTTCGCCGCTATGGAAATTCAAGAATCTTGGTGCCACCCTTGTGGAGGTTTATCGCGAGGTTGAACCGGATGGTATTGTGGCGATGGTCACCAGGGCGAGGGGTTCTCTGGGGGTTTCGAAAGCCGGGAGGTTTTAGTCAAAGACCCGACCTAACCCCCATGACCCTGGGGTCACAACGAAAGATGAAATCCCCGTCTTCGTCATTCCAGCATCCCGGATCAGGTCCGGGTGGATCCAGTTTTCTTTAAATCCTGGACCCCGGTCAGAAACATGCCGGGTGACGGGTTGGTAGGTTTTCATAGTGAACCGCTCGTTTCAGATAATTGCCGGGCCGGGCGCCGGAGGTGCCGGCGCTTCCTCACGGGTGTCGGGTTCACCGGGGCTTGCGGGTCTTTTCGGAGTTGCGGCGGGGCAGAATGTGGGTGGAACTGCCCAGGAAAGCCTCTGCGGCTTCCTCCTCGCTTTCCGAGAGGGTGGGGTGGGGGTGCATGGAGAGGGCCAGGTCTTCTGCAACGGCACCCATTTCGACGGCCAGGACTCCCTCCGCAATCATTTCCCCGGCGCCCCGACCCACGATGCCGACGCCCAATACCCGCTCCGTTTGGGCATCTATGATCATCTTCGTCATGCCCTTTGCAAGTCCCATCGAGAGGGCGCGGCCCGATGCGGCCCAGGGGAAGCGCGATACCCTTATGGCGCGACCCTGTTTTCGTGCGTCTTCCTCGGTCAAGCCACACCATGCAATTTGGGGGTCGGTGTAGACCACTGCCGGGATGGCCTGAAAGTCGAAGGCCGACGGCAGGCCGGCAATGACTTCCGCGGCCACCTTCCCCTCATGCATGGCCTTGTGCGCAAGCATGACGCCGCCGGCGACATCGCCCACGGCAAAGATTTTCGGATCGGTCGTTCGCCGCTGCTCATCGACAACCACGAAACCGCGATCATCCAGTCGGACTTTAGTGTTTTCGAGACCGATGTCCCTGGCATTGGGGCTTCGGCCCACGGCTATGAGGACCCGGTCAAAGGTCTGGTTCGGTTCGTCCAGTTCGCCTTCCAGCAAGGCCTCAACCCGATTGTCGAGCTCCTTCAATTCCTTCACGCGGGTCCGGGGGTGAATGGCTTCAAAAAGCCCTGTCAGCCGGCCAGCAGTGGTTGCACCAAGTCCCGGTCGGCACCGGCCATCAGCCTGTCGGCCGCTTCCACCAGGGTCACGCGGCTGCCCAGGGAGGCATACACCGAACCCAGTTCCACGCCGACGTACCCTCCTCCCACCACCAGCAGCCTCCCGGGAATGTCGGGCAGACTCAGCGCCGCCGCCGAACTCATGATGCGGCCGCCCTTCTTGAATACCGTGGCCGGCAGGGAAGTGGCCGTGGAACCCGTGGCGATGATAGCATGGCGAAACCTGATGTGACCCGTTTCGGAATTCTGGAAGCGGGCGCGTTCCGAGGATTCGAACACCGCCCGCCCCTTCAGGACCTGCACGCTGCGCTTTTTGCTCAGATCCATCAGACCGTTGGCCAATTTGTTGATGACCTGATTCTTCCATTGCCTCAGCCGGTCCAGATCCACCCTGGGATCGCCAAATTCGATCGCCCATCTCGCCGGCATGGCGCGAGTCATAGAGGAGTTCGGAAACATGCAGAAGGGTCTTTGAGGGAATACACCCTCGAAACAGGCAGACTCCTCCGAGGCGTCCTCCGGTATCGACCAGGGTCACGTCGAGTCCCAGATCTGCCGCCCGGAAAGCGGCTGCGTAACCACCCGGACCGCCGCCGATGACCAGGACATCGGTTTCCTGCGTGAATTCACCCATGACCATAGTGCGTTCTCCTAAATCATCATCAACAGTTCCTCGGGGTTGCCGAGAGTGTCCATGATCATCCCCAGAAAGCGGGCGGCGTCGGCCCCGTCCACCACGCGATGATCGAATCCCAGGATGAGCGGCAGGATGAGGCGCGGCAGAATTTCGTAGTTCTCCCCATCGTCTTTCACCACAGGCCGCAGCCTCGCCCTGGCCATGCCGAGGATCGCTGCCTCGGGGTAATTGACGATGGGAGTAAAAGCGGTCCCTCCCAGAACACCGATATTGGTGATGGTGAAAGTGCCGCCGCTCATTTCCTCTCGTTCGATCTTTCCTGCTCGACTGCGCACCACCAGATCATTGAGCTCGAGCGCGAGTTGCGGTGATGCTCTTGCGGTCGACATCGCGGACCACCGGCACGATGAGGCCGCGCTCCGTGTCAACCGCCACCCCGATATGATAATAATGCTTCAGGATAATCTCCTCCCGGTCGCCGTCGAGACTGGCATTGAATCTCGGATATGCCTTCAAGGCCGCGACCGCGGCTTTCATGGCAAAAACCGTGAGACTGAGCACCCCGTGATGCGCCTGGATCTCCTCTTTGTGACGACGGCGCAAAGCCTCCAATTCGGTAATATCGACCTCGTCCTGATGAGTGACGTGGGGGATCTGCGACCAGGCCAAAGCCATGTGCCTGGCTGTTGTTCGCCGAACGGAGCGCAGGGGCTCGCGAGTGACCAGGCCCCAGCGGCCGAATTCGGGCAGGGAAGGAGCTTTTGATGCCACCGGGGGCAACACAGCTGCTGCGAGCGCAGGCGCTCCCGGTGGAGCGGGTTCCGCCTCGTGCTTGAGGCCCTCAGCGAAAGCACGCACGTCCTCGGGTGTTACCCGGCCACCGGGCCCGCTCGGGGGCACCCGGTGAAGGTCGACGCCCAGTTCACGGGCGAGCCTGCGGGTTGACGGTGCCGCCGGCACCGGTCCGGCCGTCTCGCCGAGCAGGGCCTCCGCGTGCACCGGAACGGAGGGGGGAGCGCCTGCCGGGGATGGCATTCCGATCCCCGCCACGCTCTTGCCTTCCGTTTTCGGCTCGACTTTGCGAGGCGCTTCGTCTTCACCCTCTTCGAGGAATACCATTAAGACATCCCCGACTTTGACCACTTCACCGGGTTTGACGCGGATTTCGTGAACCACTCCGGTAACCGGAGAAGGGATTTCGGTAGTAGCCTTGTCGGTTTCAACCACCATTACGGGCATTCCATCGATCACCCTGTCCCCTACCGAAACCAGGACCTCTATGACCTCTCCCTCATGGATCCCTTCTCCAAGATCGGGAAGCTTGAATTCCCTTGGCATACTTCCTCCTACCCTTAGAAGTTCAAGGTTTCGCGAACCGCCTCTACAATCCGGTAAACGCCCGGCAAGTATTGCTGCTCTCTCTGAAAGAGCGGGATCACGATATCAAAGCCGGTGACCCTGCGGACGGGAGCCTCCAAAGAGAGAAAAGCCTTTTCTCCCAGGCGGGCGACTATTTCAGCGCCGGGGCCGAAACTCCGCGGAGCCTCATGCACGATCACCACACGCCCCGTTTTGCGGGCGGAGGCGACGAAGAGTTCATCGTCGAGGGGCGAGATGGTCAGCAAATCGATGACTTCGGCATCGATGCCGTGTTTTTCCTTCAATTCGGAGGCTGCTTCAAGGGTGGGGTGAAGCGTCGCGCCATAGGAGATGACGGTGATGTCATTTCCCTCGCGCACGACCTGCGATTTACCGATGGGAAAGGTCTCCTCTTCTTCCGGAACTTCCTCGCGAAATGCCCGGTAGATCGCTTTGGGTTCGTAGAAAACGACCGGATCGGGGTCTCTTATGGCGCTGACGAGAAGACTCCGAGCATTTCGAGGGGTCGAGGGGATCACCATTTTGAGACCCGGGGTGTGGGCCCAATAGGCTTCGCGACTCTCCGAATGGTGTTCCAGGGCCCTTACGCCGCCGCCATAGGGCGCCCGAAGGACCATCGGGACCGAGAAACGCCCCTGGGAACGCCACCTCAGGCGCGCGGCATGGCATTCCATTTGGTGCATGGCGAAATAGTCGAACCCGGAAAATTGCATCTCACAAACCGGTCTGAGTCCATAGAGGGCCATCCCGATCGAAAATCCGGCTATGCCGGATTCGGCAAGAGGCGTATCGATGACTCGTTCCGGGCCGAATTTGTGGAATAAACCGTCGGTGACGCGGAAGACGCCGCCGTCCAGGCCGACATCCTCACCCAAAACCAATACGCGGTCGTCTTTTTCCATTTCCTGATGCAGGGCCAGATTCAGTGCCTGGACCATCGTCATCTTAGCCATTGCTGGTCTCCCCTGAAGCTGAATGCTGGAATATTCTCAAGTCCCCTACCCGGCCTTTTCCCGGTCAATCAGTTCGCGCCGCAGTTCTTCCCTCTGGGCAAGGAGATGGGGAGGCATTTCGGCGTACGCGTGTTCGAACATGGCGAGAGGATCGAGGGCAGTCTCCGTCTGCTTCACCCACCGCTCCTCCGCTGCTTTGATTTGGTTTTGAACCTCCGTCTCGACCGAAGCGATGGCTTCATCGGTCAGCAGGCCTTTATCGGTGAGGTACTTTTGGAATCTCGTGATGGGGTCGCGTTTGATCCATTGCTCAACTTCCTCTTCCGTTCGATACTTCTTTGGATCGTCGGCGGTCGTGTGCATGGATACCCGGTAGGTGACACATTCGATGAGGCTGGGACCGCCACCGGCTCGGGCCCGGTTGACGGCTTCTTGGGCCGCGGCATAGACGGCCAGAACGTCGTTGCCGTCAACCTGAAGGCCCGGCATGTCGTAGGCCAAAGCCTTTTGGGCCAGGGTTCGGGAATGGGTCTGGTGCGAGCGCGGCACGGAGATGGCCCAATGGTTGTTCTGGATCACGAAGACCACCGGTATCTGAAAAACAGCGGAAAAGTTCAATCGCTTCATGGAAATCCCCTTCCGACGTCGCTCCGTCGCCGAAGAACGTCATGGCCACCTGCTTTTGTTTGCGATACCGGATGGCGTAGGCGAGGCCGGCGGCGTGGAGCGTCTGGCTGCCGACGGGAATGGCTACGGGCAGATTGTTCAGGCCCTCGGGGACCGATCCGCCCTCATTGTAGCCGCCATACAAAAGCAGGACGCTTTCGAGACTCTTTCCGCGACAGATTTCGGCCGGCATTTCCCGAAACGACGGTACCAGCCAGTCATCCGGTTCGAGAACGGCGACGGCGCCGATCTGAGCCTCCTGGCCCTTGATCGGGGCAAAGGTCCCGATGCGGCCCTGGCGCTGAAGAGTGAGCATGCGCTCATCGAATCTTCGAGCCAGCATCATCGTTCGATGGATCTTGAGCAGGACCTCGTCGGGTATGGACGGCTCCAGACTGCGGTCAACTTGCCCCTCTTGATCCAGGACCGCCAGATATTCCACGCGGTACGGAAGATCAATCTCTCTTCTCGGCATTGACTTTCTCCTCCACTCTGGCAATGGTTTGTCACCGTCGTGATGAACAAGCTTGCTAATTCGACGCTTTTGGTTTTAATTGTCACTCAGTACGACGCGGCAGTGCGCACAGTCTCAAAACGTCGGCAGCTTCAGACCACCAAAATAAGTACTGAAGCACAGCGCGGGTAGAGGTTTTGTAAGATAAGAGCAACAAGCCGGGAACATTATTCGATTTCTATGGAGAACGGGCTTCGAATTTAGTAGCCTTGATAGATTCAACTGACCAAAGACACTAAAGAAAAGAGCGACATGGAAAGATTACCCCATGGGTGTCCCCTTTTCAAAAGAAATCTCAAACAAATTGGGCAACCCAACCCAATTCTCATCATGATGAGTCGGCAAAATGAAAGAGATCGTAGCCCTGACCGTATTTCTTCTCGTTTGCAGTTCAACGATCTTTCTTGCTGTCAGAAAACATATCGGCAGCGGTTTGACGGCCGTTTTTCTGGTCTTCTCCTTGTTCGCCGGTCTGGCGATCGCCAATTATGACCTGCTGCGCGAGGTGAAGTGGGAGGTGCCGGGGCTTGCGCTGTTCCGAAACGAGGTCAATCAGGTCAAAGAGCAGGCCTTCGAGGACCTTCGGTATGAAGCGCAAAGCCAGCGGCTGCTCGTCCAGGCCAACATTTCCGACTTCAACGCGAGCAGCGAAAAGCTCGATACCGGAATAAAGTACGCCGAAGCGCTTCTGGATAGCATCAAAAAGGCGGAAGAGAAACTGAAAGTCCAGGAGCTGAATCTGAAAGAACAGACGGCCAAGGCCGATCAGGCAGCAGAGAGGGCGGCTGCAATATACGGCGCCTCGGCGGACCTCGCGTTATTGCTCACCAAGACGATTTGGCTGCAGTTCCAGGCCAGGGATGATACCGACATGAAAAGACGCGACTTGGCCGTCAAGCAGGTCATGGATCAGCTGGATGTCATCGTGGGCGCCGTCATCGAAGACCCCGAAGTCAGGTCCGAATTTATCAACAGCGTCATGAGGTCACTGCCCCCTCGGCAGTAGCTTCACAAACCACGGGCATCCATACTGATAATAGTGAGCCTCTTGCAAAAGTCCTTTTCACCCTTCGATACCGTTGACAATTAATACAGTTGCTCAGGACAGGTTCGCTCGGGCGAACGGACCTTTGCCTGCGTAAGGTGCTGAATTTCCGTTCGTGGTGAGCGAAGCAAGCCCTGCTTTTCTTAATAGTTACCGGGGCTTCGGCTGCTATTCACCTTTATCCCTGTCTCTTCGGGATGAGTAGTCCCTCGCGAATCCTGAGCGAAAAGTCCGGATCATTCCCGATGGAATGCGCACGCGGATTGATATGGCAGCGCCGTCTCAATTCCTCGAAGGGCAGGCTGGTATCAAGTCCGCCCCGTTCATAAGCGTACTGGGCTGCGTAGCCCGAAAGGAGTATCTTCCAATTGTACTCTGCCTTTCCGCCAAAGGCCCGGATATGTCTGACGACGTTGGTCGTGCAGTTCGTGGTGAGAGTGTTGTAGAATTCCGGCCTTTCTTTCAGTTCGTTGATCTTATCGATATATTCCATGAAGAGGAGTTGTGCGTTCTCCGGGGCCATCCGGGTGCGGTAGAGATAGACATCTTCCTGGGGGTTCCGGTAGTCTGTTCGCAGGCGGATGAGATCGCGCTCGTCAGCCACCACGTAGATCAACTCGTACTGCCTGAAGAAACCCTTGACGGAGGAATAGCCCTCATTCCTTTCTTTCCTCGCTTCGATGGAAAAAGCCACGTAATCCTTCCCGCCGAACCCAAAACTGAGCATGACGTGAGCGATGGCATCCCCCATCCAATAGACGGTGATGAGATCGACCGAGTCGAGCTTGTTCAGGTCGAAGGTCTTGTCGTAATAGTGCGGATCGAAGTCCGTCTCGGTCCGGTACGTGAAGTTCCTGATATTGTGCAATGTGACCAGATTGCCCTCTATGGTGGCATAAGGCAGCAAGGCCACATCAGCCTGCCAATCGCGCCTGTTCGATGGCGTGATGGTTTGCCACCAAACCACGACCAGCACAAAAACCACGAGAAACCAAAGCAGGGTGCGGGCGCGGCGGGGCAAAAGGAAAAACGCCGAAAGCG
Source organism: uncultured delta proteobacterium (assembly GCA_963844985.1). Taxonomy (GTDB): domain Bacteria; phylum Desulfobacterota; class Syntrophobacteria; order Syntrophobacterales; family Syntrophobacteraceae; genus JADGQM01. The sequence continues at coordinate 25,604 of CAWJQV010000030.1, read as the reverse complement.
TTGTGAGCGCGAAAAGGCCGGCCAGGGTCACCCTCAGGTTATCTCCCGGCAGGTCGGAATAATAAATGGCAAGGGAAGCCCATGCAGTCATGCAGGCAACGAGAAGCCCGATCAAGCCGATTCCGATAATCGCAGCCAGCTTCCGCATACCGCTCAGCTCCTTTCTTCTTTCAGCAAATCATTGGCCAAACTGAGGATGCCGTCGAAATCGAAGTCGTCCGACAGTTGGGCAATTTTTGCTTTGTACGGGGCAAATTCCACGGAGCGCGACAAGAATTCTGCAGTTCGTGCTCCACTTGATCTCTCTGATTCTCCACCTCGAGGTCCAGCCGGTGGATGGTCAGGTGGGTGTTGACCCGCGCAACGACTTCTTAAAGATTTTCACCATGAGACCGGCCCGCCTTGGGGCTGCGCAACCGTGCCGGGGTCCATAGAGTCTGGAAAAAGGCAGGGAAGAGCACACGACCTAAATGGCTTTTTCTACCATGTTCATCTACAGCAATGAAATGGGGAAGTTGAGTATGACACGAACCTGCTGGCCCGTCCGGCCTCCTTCCTCCCACAGACGAGCGTACCGCAGCCGCAGCCAGAACCCGTCCCAAAACCCCTTGGTGAAACGGAATTGAACGTCCGCATCCAGTTCGCTCTCATTGGAGAGGCCCTGGCCGGTCAAAGGGTCTTGTCTGCCATCTCCGACAGTGTACAGAACATAGCTCGATAGACCCGGCACGAAACCGTTTCCAGTCATAGGAGCCTTTGATCTCGAAAGCCTGTTCGCCGGCCCGGTTGAAGTCCCTGATCTGCACGCTGGTGTAGCCCGGGTAGGAACTCCAGGGGTTCCGGAGGTCGGCCCCGTCGCCATCCTTGGTGTAGGCAAAGCTGAGAATGGCATTGCGGTAGCCGACCTCTCCCAGCAACCCCACCTGATAGCCATAAAATGAATTGCCGGTGAGCAGGTTGTCCCCAAGGCTTTGCTGGTGAGTGAACTGTGCCCCGAAATAGAAACCCAGATCATCGGTGACCTTCCAGACATGCTTGGCTTCTGCGTAGAAGATATTCAGGATATCGGGGGTGTAGTATTCGATGGCCCCGATGGAAGAAGGTCCATACGTAAACCGGCCGCCCGCCGCTGCCGTCCCGCGCTCGACTTTGGCTCCAGCCGCCTCCGACATGTAGATGAACTCATCGCTGTTGCGTTCCTTGATCTTTGGAACGTAGCCGGCAGCGTATATGAATCCCGGTCCGGTCTTCCCCTCGCCAAACGCCCCGTGCAAGGTATATCCCTCGAAGGTGTTGGGTGTCATGCGACTGTCGTTCTTGTTAATGTAGGGACTGTCGTAGGATTGGCGAAAGAACCGAAACTCATTGCGATCAAATAACTTGATCCTGCCATAGAGCTGGCCGAGCACGGTGTAGCCCTCCTGACCGGACGCCAGGAGCCTGGTGCCGTCGCGGTCCTCCGGGGCATAGAGGGGCTGAGAGGTGTAGAGGGTGGCACCGACTGCAAACAGGTCGCACAACCAGCCGGACTTGTATTCCAGCCACCCTCCCCCGGCCCAGGCTTCCTTGTAGGACCGATCGAGGCCTTCGTCGAAAAAGTAATACGTGCGCAACTGGACGTTGAGGTCCGTGTCTCGGATGAACGGCGCCATATCTTTCAGCTTGTCTTTAAACCAGTTCGTTATAGGACGGCGCTTCGCCCACTCATAGAAGGTCATGTCCATGGGACCGATCGTTTCCTCCACCGTTGCCGGCGGCGGCATTTCCAAGGTTGCTTCATCTTCGGCCCGGATCTCGGTAAAGACCGCTACAATCATGAAGCTAAGCGCAAGGATGATGATGGTCCAAAACCCCGTACTTCGTCCGATCTTCCATCCAACCATACCTTCCCTCCCTCTTCTTTCCATCTGTCGTTCTCATCCACCCCAAATGGCTGGAGCAATCTGAACGAAGAGGATTTTCAGGATCGTCGCTCCAGGAAAAATCATGGCGTAGCCGACGTCGGGTTTGTCCGTACCCGTGAGTTTGCTGGCGTAACTGAGGATGGCCGGGTTCCCCGTCACTCCACAGACAATTCCGCAAACCTCGTCGAACGGTACCTTGAGAACATACAGTCCGACGATCATGACTGGGAGTACGAGTGCGAGAACCACAGCGGCACCGAGAAGGATGAACAGCAAGCCGCTCTCGGCCACGGCCGCCGCGAATTTCGGGCCGGACGAGATGCCAACCTGGGCCAAAAAGATGGTCAGGCCAAGGTTTCGCAGGACCAGATTTGCCGAGATGGGTATGGTCCAGTGCAGTCTCCCTGAACGTCGGAGATAACCGAGGACGAGCGCCGTCAGCAGCAATCCGGCAAAGCCAAGCGTCAGTTTGCCGATACCGGGAAGGAGCAGGGGAATCAGACCGACGAGCAGGCCGAGCGCCATGCCGAGACCGATGGAGATATAGCTGAAATCAGCCGTCCCCTTGATGGAGTCGCCAAGGAAGCCGCGTACTGCCGGAATGTTAGCCCGGTTTACCAGCAGGCCGACCTGGTCGCCAAATTCCAGAATGAGATCCCGGCGCGGGAGAAGCTCACTGTCTCCGCGAAATATCTGGATGAACTGGTAGTCGAAGTCCCCTGGGATGTTGAGCTCACCCAGTGCCGTGCCCACCACGCTTCGCTTGGAAGCAAACACTCGCACATAATCCATGGCGGAACGATCTCTGACGATTCTCCCCGGCGCAGCCTCCCCGAGGAGCTTCCGCGCCGTCTCGATCCCTTCCTTGCTGTTGGCGCTGATCAGCACGACGTCGTCCTCATCGAGAATGAGGTCAGGATGCGGGAACTTGTTCTGGTGTTCCTCGCGAAAGGCTATGACATCGGTTCCCGAAGGCAGCATGGGCAGTACATCCCCGAGCCGTTTGCCGAAGAGCTCCGGATTGCGCACGGCAACCTCCAGGGCTTCGAGCCTGGTGCTCTTGGGGAGCTCGATCTTCGGTTTCAGCAAAAAGAAGGCCAGGTAAATGACGAGGATCGGCCCGGCAACACCCAGGGGATAAGTTGCTGAATAACCGACGGCGGGATCACTGTTGCCGAGCGCGGAAATGGCGGCCTGCAAGGAGGGCGTGCTGGTTCCCGACCCGGCGAAAATTCCCAGGGCATAGCCCAGTTTCAGGTTAAACAGGTCCATGCAGATGAGAGACAACGCGCCCGCGACTATCAAGGCAAAAATCGACAGCAGGTTGGCTTTCTGCCCCGCAGGCGTGGCAAGGCCGGTGAAGAAGAGCTTGCCGTATTGGATGCCGACACAGTAGAGGAACAGGGCCAGCCCAAGGGTGCCCACCAGCGGGGCGGGTGCCGAGTTGGGGGCCAACCACCCCACAAAAAGTCCGACAAACAGCACCGCGCCTGCCCCCAGAGAGAAGCCTTTGATGTTCACTTCTCCCAGCAAATAACCCAGGGCAACTGTAAGAAAAAGAGTCATCAGCGGTTGCTGGCTCAGCAGCGTGATCACGAATTCCATTTTCATCTCTCCGGAATAAGCGTCATCCTTTTGATCTCCCCCCTATCGTTTCAGGTTTCAATGATTTCACAGTGAGGAGTGACCCTGTCTATTGTTCTCATCATTACCCCAACGAGATTCATCATACCCAGCAGAGGTAGTGTCTATTTGGTGTGATCCTGATGGCAGAGAAGGCACTCCATATGGCCCTGCTGTTGGTTCATGCCACCTGTATATTCCGGAAAACTTTCCGGACCATGGCACTCAATGCAGTGGGCGGTTTCCTTCGACGGCGTCCATTTGGCAGGCTTCCATTTTCCGTCAAAGTATTCGTTGAGATAGTGCACCACGGTGTAGACGACTTCTCCCGCCACCTTGGCGCAGCGCTCCTTTTTCTCCTTGGAAGTGACCTCGGCGCCGGCGGCCATCGTCCACTTGGAAACCGACGTGTGGCAAAGGGGCGTCATGGCTTGAGCCTGGACCTGCTTGGGGATCGCCGAGATATCGTCGAACCGTTCCGTCGGGAACTTCATGCCCGCATACCACCACATCATCCGATCAATGATGGCCGAATAGCTCTGCTTGTCATCGTAGCAAACCAGGTTGATAAGGCAGGAGCTGACCCCCAGGGCACCGCAGAGCGTACCGTGTCCGGCGTACCCCTGTCCGGCATGGACGAACATGAAGTCCGGCAGGGTGGTCCAGGGATAACCGACTTTTTCTTTCAAAAGGCTGGAGTACCCCAGCCAAGTGCCATACCCTCACCCGCCGGGCTTCGAGAGGTAACTGCGATAGGCCCGCCTCCCGGCCTCCAGTGGATCGAGCTTGACCCATTTCCATGGCAGGGGCGGCGGTTCAGTCACCTTTGGGGTTGGAGGCAACGCAAGGCTGGTACCATACCCCGCGATTCCTCCTGCCAGGAAAATTCCGGCTGATGTCATGAAATTGCGACGAGAAACTGACTCGGTCCTTTCTTTCTGCCCTTCCATAATGTCTTCCTTTCGCATCCTCTTTTACTTATCCAAAACGAATAGCTTCCGGTCTTGAGATTCTGTGGTGCGCTCTGACCCTGCTTGCACGCTGAGCCTGGCGAGCAAATCTTCGCGACCAGTTTTGCCCTTCATCAGAACACCATCCGGAGCCGGAGGCCATGGACCGAGGCTGTGTTGACTGCCTCGCCGTAACGTGTGGCTCTCTGGGCCGGCTGAACCACCTGACCATCAGGGGTCAGAAATGCCCACGGCGTCAATGCGAAACTGCAGTAAGCCTCGAAGCCCTGCTCGTCACCCAGGACTTCGAATGTCCCGAGGTCAACGGGGAAGGGATCTGAAAACGGGTTTTGAGACACTTACTCAGCCGCCTTCGATCCGGGTCATCTTTGTCGGTTTGTCCCCCCCCCGTCCCCGGAGAGTATGTTCATTGGTTATCTCCATCAGTGGCACGACCGGCAGGCCGCCAGACGCTCAGCGCCTCTTCCACCAGTTCAGTCGGATCAATCGCAGGATGATTCGGTCACATGCGGCTCACCCGGTAATACGCCCACCGGGTCGCCTGAGTTCAACATACCGCCCAGCAGCACCGCCACCACGTCCCTGGCGTGATACGCCGAGCCGTCGGCCGGCACAAATCGCTTCAGTTCCGCAAGATCGTCGCCGCTCGTAAGGATGCCCGCTTCCAGTTGCTTGCCGGCTCGAATCTGCGGATGACCGACGGTCGCCATCAGCGCATTGCACACACACTTGCGGCCCACCGTCTCCTCAATCGCGCCGCCTTTTGAGAGGAAGAGGGAAATCGGCTCCGAGGCGCAGCGAAAATCGATGGCGCCTTCCGGCGTTCGGTAGGCCTCCCGCAGATACCCCAGATCGCAGATGCGATGCCGCGCCTCGGCCAGTTCGTTGTCCGAGAGTGTGCCGTCCAGTTGCACCGCCTTGAACGGAAAGCCCGTCGGCGAAGCCAGCCGGTCCGTAAACACTCTCACGGTTCCGTCGGCCACCTGCTGCAACACAGCCTGTTTGTAGTCGTCGCGCAGCCCCGATTCGGCACAGAATGCGAACGCCGTCCCCACCTGCACGCCCGCTGCGCCGGCGGCCAGAGCCGCTCTCACCTGCTCTGCCGATCCATAGCCGCCAGCCAGCCAGAACGGCAACCCGAGCTCGCACATCTTCGGCAGATCCACTACGTCGCGCTCACCATAGATAGGCTCGCCGATATCATTCACCTGTAGTTTCCCGCGTGGAGGAGCGTTGTGCCCGCCCGCTGTCGGGCCTTCTATGATGAACCCATCCACCCGCCCGTTGGCCTTCTTCACCATTGTGATCGCCAACGTGTTGGACGCGATGATCGCCAGAAACCAGGGCCTGCGGAGCGGCGGCAAATCGCCTTCCATGAACTCCCGCGGCACGAACCGCATCGTCGTGTCGTCGCCCTCTTTCGCACCCGCCACATACAACGGATAGGTCGCCGGCTCATGATTGGCGTAGCGGTCCAGGATGCCGGGAACCCGCATCGGAATCCCCGCGCCCATCAGAATGTAGTCCACTCCGGCCAGCATCGACCCATAGATCGAGGCCAGGTGCGGAGGCTGGATCTTCTCCAAATAATTGATGCCCACCGCCTGGGAGTGACCCTCGCGCGCCAGCCAGACCTCGACCGAAGTTTGCCACGATGAGAAGTTCCGACACCTCCCTCGGCATGTCTTTCGCGAACTGCGCTGAATTGGCGTACGCCGCGACCGGCGCCTTCCCCCCGGCGATGTAGTACTTGTTCCAGACCCGCGCAGCCATGGCCGGAAATGGGAAATGGTCCAGTGCCCGGCGCATATGCCCACCCGGATCGCCATCCTGCAAACGGCGCAGCAGAACACGATCCAACGCGGTCCCGGAAACCACACCCAGTTGACCCGTCTCCGCAACTGCTCGGGCCAATCTCCAATTGGATATGCCTACGCCCATCCCGCCCTGAATCACGATCGGCAGCTTCAACTCAGAGAGCTTTTCCATCAGCAAAACACCATCCTTGTAGGTTCGATTTATGTTACCGTGTTAATGTACCTGGCTATGGCAGACCGTCCCATCCTTGCTATAAGCGAGTGGGCTGAATTGCCACAATACTATAATGGCGGGCCTGAATGAAGGAAACTTTACACCCGTGACGCCCAAGTACTGGCCCCCCCTAATACCGGACGCCGCGGTACGGCTCAGAGTCCGACCCGTCCATCGGCGGCACTGCTTGAAGGGCGCCAATTCCACGGAAACCGTGATGCCCAAACCGCCTGTGACGTTCAGGAGAGTACCCCGGTCGTCTTCTTCAATCGCACTGCTGCTGTTACTTCCGGTATGGGAGGCTCCCGCCAAGGGAGGGGTTTCCGGATGGGCACTCGCTGGAGGAAAAGCGTCAAAAAGTGATTGCTTATCACCAAATACGCTAATGAAAATGCGACTGACTTCTGGCAGAATACACTGAGGTTTTGTTTCAAAGAAACCGATGCCCTGACATTACGACTGGTAAACCGGGTGCGGTACCGGGTGTTACCCTTATTGAGAAGGACCATCTAATGGATTCGGGTCGTTGCCTCCAAGCACAATGTGATTGGCACGCGAAAATCGGACGAGTGGTTTTCTGCGGCGTTATCGGGATCATTGCATGTCTCATTGGACTGGCGGGAAGTGCGGCGCATGGGACCACCGGGCCGGCTGGGACTCCAGGCCCTGCCGGCCCCCTGAAAATCCTGCGCATATCGCCTTCCGGGGAAGACGTGCCGGTGGCAAAGAAGATCCTCATTGAGTTCGACCGGCCGGTAGTGCCGCTGGGGCGGATGGAGCGCAGTCCCTCGGAAATTCCGATTTCCCTCGAACCGGAGCTGAACTGTCAGTGGCGTTGGGAGAATCCCTCGACTCTGGCCTGCCAGCTGAGCGACAAGACCCCGCTTGCTTCCGCAACGCGCTACGCCATGACCGTCCGGCCGGGGATCGCAACCCGGGACGGGGAGACTCTGGCTCACCCGGTTACACACACCTTTACTACGGAACGACCCCGGATTCTGAATGCCTCGTTCAAGACCTGGGAATCCCCTGCCATGCCGGTCTTTGCCATCCAACTTCAACCAGCCGGTTTCGCAGCAATCCGTTGGCGAGCACTTGTATTTCCTTGCCGGCGGCAAACGTGTCTTCCCCGAGCTAACGGAAGATCCCGACCAACAGAAGAACAAAGACTACAAACCGGGAACGGTTTGGCTCCTCTTTCCGAAGCAGGAACTGCCGGCTGACGAAACGGTCGAGCTTATGGTGGAGCCGGGAATTGCCCCACTAACAGGCCGGGAACCGGGAGCCGAGAGTCGCAGCGTTTTGCCTTTTCGGACCTTTCCCCAATTCCGCTTCCTGGGCGTGGAATGCCGGAACAACTCGGGGAAGCCGGTGCGGATGGCACCGGGCGGGACCGGCAGCGAGCAGCCCCGATGCAAAGTGAGCGACGAAATTGCCCTGCTCTTCTCGGCGCCGATCATTGTGGAAGAGGTTAAGGAGGGCCTGCAGATCACCCCGAGCATCATTAGAGGGAGCGGCTACGATCCCTGGGGAGACGCTGGGTCCTACTCGCGCCTGGGAGAGCTGTTCAAAGAGGACAAGGTCTACCCGCTCCCGCTGCCGTACGGTTCGCTGAAACCCTTCACCATCTATCACCTGAAGGCGGACCGCGGCGCCATGGCGGATGAATTCGGCCGGCCTCTTGCCGAACCGATCCAATTCACGTTCGCCACGGACCATCGGCTTCCGGATTTCTATTTGCCGAAAGAGCTGCCCGTGCTGGAGAAGGGGCTCGACACCGAAGCCCCCGTGAACGTCACCAACATCAGCCGCCTCCACCTGCAATACGAAGTCCTGTCAAAGGGCGGCAAGACGGGCATGAAAAAGAAGAGCCTGCAGCCCGACAGCCCCCTCGATGCCATAGCGACCATCCCGCTGGGTGTAAGGGAGCTGGTGGCTGAGCCCTCGGGACTGGTTCAGGGCACGATGACTTCGGACCCGCCCGTCAAGGACAAGGACGCCGCACCGGCCTGGTTTTTCGCCCAGGTAACCCCCTTTCAGGTTCACTTGAAGATGGGCCATCACAACAGCCTCGTCTGGATCACCGATCTTGAGACCGGTGCCCCGGTGGCTGACGTCGAAGTTCAAATCCACCAGGATGCTTTCAAAGGTTTCGGACAGAAACCCAAGGTTTTGGCCAAGGCCGTGACGCAACCGAACGGGGTCGCCGAGCTCCCGGGACTGGCTGCGTTCGATCCCGAACTGAAACTGCTCTGGGCCTACAAAATCGATGAACCGCGCCTCTTCGTCCGCTGTCAAAAAGGCGGGGACATGGCCGTGTTGCCTTTGAAATACGAGTTCCAGGTATCCTCTGAAGGCCCCAATCGCGAATACATCCCGGAATACATCCGCCCCCTTCACGGCCATCTTCGCACGTGGGGCACCACCGCTCAGGGAATCTACCGGCTGGGAGACGAGGTGCAATTCAAAATCTACGTGCGCGACCAGGACAACCAGGGGTTTTCGGCCGCCCCTCGCTCCGGATATCAGCTGCAGATAATGGACGCCATGGACAAAGTCATTCATGACCAAAGCGACCTCGGCCTTTCCGACTTCGGGGCGCTGCAGGGGACCTTCTCGATTCCGAAAAACGGCGCCATCGGATGGTACCGGGCGATCCTCAAACCGAGCTTCGGCAAAGAGGAACTGGAACCGATGCGGTTCCTCGTCAGCGATTTCAATCCGGCCCCCTTCAAGGTCACAACGGAGCTGAACGGAGAGCGCTTCGGCATTGGCGACCCGGTCAGGACCACCACCCTGGCCAGGCTCCATGCGGGAGGACCGTTTGCCGGAGCAGCGGCCAAGCTCACCGCCACGGTCGAATCCCGCCCCTTTGAGCTCTCGGACGCCAGAATGCGGGGCTTCCAATTCGATGCCTTTGCCAGACCCAAGGAAGGCTACGAGACGCCAAAGGTTCAAACCCTTTATGAAGGCGAAGGAATCCTGAATGATGCCGGCCTCATGGAAAATCGGTTCACCGTCACCGAAACCCCGGTTTTCAACGGGAAACTCACCGTTGAGAGCGCCGTGCGCGACGACCGGGGCAAAACCATAGCCGATCGCGTATCGGCAGCCTATCTTGGCCGCGACCGGTTCGTCGGCCTCAGCCAGGGCGATTGGACTCTGACGGAGAACCGACCGGGCAAAGTCCGGTTCGCGGTCATCGATCCGGAGGGCAAACCGGTCGCGGGAGTGCCGGTCGAGGTGAAAGTCGAGCGCAAACTGACCCGAGCCTCTCGCGTAAAAGGGGCCGGGAACGCCTACCTCACCCATTATGTCCACGAGTGGCTGGAAGAGGCTTCGCTTCCGAACCTGGTTTCCGCTGCCGACCCGAACAGCTTCGAGTTCACTCCCGGGAACAGCGGCAGCTACCGCATCACGGCGCGCATCGCCGATACCCGGGGAAGAGCTCACGAAACCACCATTCACATCTGGGTTGTCGGCAAACGCCATGTCGTTTGGGAATCGCCGGCAGGAAACGTGCTCGACCTCCTCCCGGAAAAGAAAGATTACCATGTCGGGGACACCGCCCGGGTCCTGGTGCAAAATCCCTTTCCCGGCGCTCAGGCCCTGATCACCATCGAGCGCTTCGGGGTCATCAGGAGCTGGGTGAAAAAGCTCTCGAACAGCACCGAAATGATCGACCTTCCGATCCTGCCCGAGTACCTGCCGGGTTTTTATTTGTCCGTCATGGTGGTTTCACCCCGGGTGGAAAAGCCGTCGCTGGAAGACGGGATGGCCGATGCCGGGGACCTCGGCAAGCCGACTTTCCGGATGGGCTATGCCCAAATTACGGTCTCGGACCCGTATAAGCAAATCAACGTCCGGGCACAAACGGACAAAGAGGTCTACAAGCCCCGGGAAACCGTCACCGTGGACCTTGCGGCTGAACTTCGAAACCCGGTCCCGGAAACAGCCGACCAACCGATAGAACTGGCCGTGGTGGTTCTGGATGAGTCGGTCCTGGATCTGCTGAAAGATGGCAGGGACACGTTTGATCCATACCGCGGCTTCTACAAGCTGGATTCCCTGGATCTGGCCAACTACAACCTGCTGATGCAGCTTGTGGGAAGGCAGAAATTCGAGAAGAAGGGCGCCAACCCCGGGGGCGGCGGCGGGCCGGATCTCGGGTTGCGCTCGGTCTTCAAGTTTGTGAGCTACTGGAACCCATCGGTTGTGGCTGGATCGCGACGGCAAAGCGCAAATTCAGTTCCAGGCGCCGGACAATCTTACCGGCTGGCGGGTTCTGGCCATGGCGGTGACTCCCGGGGATAGAATGGGCCTGGGAGAGGGCGCCTTCAAAGTGAGCCAGCCGACCGAGATTCGTCCCGTGCTGCCCAATCAGGTTTTGGAAGGAGACCGTTTCGAGGCGGGTTTTTCCTTGATGAACCGAACCGATACGGCGAGGACCCTGGAGGTCAATTTCCATGCCGAAGGCCCCATCCTCTCGGAAGCGGGCGGTCAAGGGGTAAGTCTGACAAAAACCGTCGCCTTGCAGCCCTATGAGCGGAGCACCATCCGCTTTCCCATCAAGACCTCGGGCGCCGGGGAAATAACCCTCATCGTTCGAGCCGGGGATGAACGCGACCGGGATGCCCTGAAGCTGACTCTTCCCGTGCGGACGCGACAGTCGCTCGAAACGGCGGCGTCCTATGGCACCAGTACCGCGGGAGAAACGACGGAGGAGGTCCAGTTTCCCGATCCCATCCGGGCTGATGTCGGCGGCCTCCGCATGACGATATCGCCCACCCTGATTCACTCCTTGGACCAGGTTTTCACTTACATGCAGAATTACCCTTATCTCTGCTGGGAACAAATCCTGTCCAAAGCGGCAACGGCCGCCGCATTTCAACAGCTGAAGCCGTATTTTCCCCAATCCGCCAACTGGGAAGAGAACAACAAGACCATCACCAAAGCGCTCGCCTTGGCCTCAGAGCATCAGGCCCCGAACGGCGGCATGGTCTATTACATCCCCAAGGATCAATACGTGGACCCTTACCTGAGCGCCTACACCGCTCTGGTCTTCAACTGGCTGCGCCAGGATGGATTCAAGGTTCCCGCCCGGGTCGAGAAGAAGCTCGGCGAGTATCTCGAGACGCTCCTTCGCCGCGACACCCTCCCTGATTTCTATCAGAAAGGCATGGCCTTCGACGTTCGCGCCGTGGTCCTCGCGGCGCTCGCGGAACAGGGAAAGCTCGCCCGCGACGACCTGGAACGCTACGCAAGACACGTCCCTGAAATGAGCCTCTTCGGCAAGGCTCACTTCCTGATGGCGCTCGTTCGGGCAGGCGGCCCCGCACCGCTGAGGCAGAAGGTCCTGAAGAGCATCCTGGATCGCGCCGAATACGCCGGCGGAAAAGTCTTTTTCCGGGAATCGCTCGATTCCTCTTATCAGCAGATGCTGTCTTCCCCGGTCAGGGACAACGCTGCCGTCCTGCTCAGCTTGCTTGCGCTGCAAGCTGGAGGCCCCCCGGATGCCTCCCTCAAGGAGATCCCGCCTCAACTGGTCCAGGCCCTGATGCAGAAACGGGGCCGTAAAGGACACTGGCCCTCCACCCAGGAAAATGTCTATGCCGTCAGGGCGCTGCAGGAATTCAGCCGGCTGTATGAAACCCGGTCGCCGAAAGTCACCGTGCAGGCGTGGCTCGACTCGGAAGAACTGGGCGAGGGTCGGTTCGATAAGTTCCAGGATCCTCCGCTGCAATTCGAACGAAAAATCGGGGCCGACGACATCGGGCGCAAGGCCGCGCTCAAGATCCGGCGCCAGGGCGAAGGACGCCTCTACTTCAACACGCTCATGACCTACTCGCCCCTCGATGAACCGCGTGACCGGGTGAACGCCGGGATGGAAGTTCAAAGAGAGTACAGCGTCATGCGAGACGGCCACAGACTGCTGCTGGCCGATCCCATGGCAGTGAAGACGGGTGACCTGGTGAGGGTCGATCTCTTTCTCCTGGTGCCCGGCGATCGTCATTTCGTGGTAGTGAACGACCCGGTGCCGGGAGGGCTGGAACCGGTAAACCGGGACCTGGCCACAACGGCAGTCGGCGCAGCCGGGGAAGATGAGGGTCAATTCCCCGAGAATTCCATCTGGTATCAGTTCAGCGATTGGCTGGAACCGGGAAAGGCGCGCTGGGGCTTCTACCACCGGGAACTTGGCTTCGACGGCGCAAGGTTCTATTCCGAATTTCTCCCTCAGGGGCACTATCACCTCTCCTACGTGGCCCAGGCGATCGCTCCCGGAGAGTTCACGGCGCTGCCGCCTCGAGCCGAAGAGATGTATGCCCCGGAGGTTTTCGGAAAGGGCAGCTGGAGCATCCTTGCATGTTGAGGTTTCGGAATGATATGAAGGCCGCTAAGAAGTTCTGTGCTAAAACTTATCCTGTCCCTTTCCTGTATTCTGCTGCTTCCGGGTTTGCTGCTCATCTGGCGGACGTCGGCTGATTTGACGGCCTTTTCCCGAGAGCCTCTCCCCGGATGGGTCGAAAGTTCAGAAAGTCAGGGTGCTGGATCGCCACGGCACCCCTCTGTCGACAACCTACCAGAATCAATGGAACCTATACGATGTTGTCCCGCTCGGCGAAGTTCCTCCTTTGTTGCAGCAGGCCTTTATTGAAGCCGAGGACCGCCGGTTTTACGCGCATTCCGGGGTGGACTGGCTGGCTCGATGTCATGCCCTGTTGCAGAACCTGTCTGCGCTGCGGGTGGTTCGCGGCGCCAGCACGATCACGGAACAGGCGGTGCGGATGCTTCATCCGCGGCCCCGGACGTTCTGGTCGAGATGGCTCGAGGGGATTGAGGCGGCACGATTGGAGGAACGTTTTTCGAAGGCGGAAATCCTGGAATTCTATCTGAACCAGGTCCCCTTTTCCCATCAGCGCAGGGGTATCCTGCAAGCATCCCATTATTACTTCGACCGCGATCCGGACACCCTGAGCACCCCGGAGATGCTCCGCCTGGCGGTGCTCGTTCGAGCTCCGGGCGCTTTGGACCCGCGCAGGAATGCTCCGCGGCTTCATCGGGCCGTCATGCAGCTTGCCGTGCGGTTGCAGACGAAGGGACTGATCTCGGAAGAAGAATACCGGGCAGCCTCAGAGTCTGACGAAAGCCCGGGGAAGGTGCATGCACCCATCGAAGCCGGGCATTTTGTCGGCCATTTGCACCGCTCGGGCCTTTCCGGGACTAACCCCCATGACCCGGTGGATGACGACAAAGGACAAAATCCCCTCGTGTCCCCCTTTGGCAAAGGGTGTCTTGGGGGGATTTCCGGTAAACTCCGGCAGCGGCAGAGTCGTAGCCACAATCGATGGCCCCTTGCAGGTCAGGGTCCAGGCGATCCTCGACAGCCGGTTGCGGGACCTTCGGAAAACGGACGCCGTGGACGGCGGAGTGCTGGTGGTAGACCACGAGCGGAATGAAGTCCTGGCTTGGGTCAACGGCGGAGGACTCACCAGTATCGAGCCGGGCGGCTGGATCGATGCGGTGACCATGCCGCGACAGCCGGGCTCGACCCTCAAGCCTTTCCTCTACGCGCTTGCCCTGGATAAGGGTTGGACCGCGGCAACCCTTATCAACGACTCTCCCCTGGCGGAACCCATCCGGTTCGGTCTGCACAGCTTTCACAATTACAGCCGCACCCACTACGGGCCGTTGAGGCTGCGCGAGGCGCTCGGAAATTCCTTGAACATTCCGGCAGTCCGGACCCTGCAGTTTGTTGGCGTTGAGCGCTTCCTCCAATGCCTGCACAACCTTGGCTTCCAAAGCTTGAGGCGGTCGGCAGACTACTACGGGGAAGGTCTGGCGCTGGGGGACGGGGAGGTGACTCTGTTGGAACTGGTCCAGGCTTATACCGTGCTGGCCCGCGAAGGCGAATTTCGCCCCCTGAAGCTGGTTCTCTTGACTGGCGAACAAAACTCGAAGACGAGGCGCGTCTTTGACGAAGAAGTGTCATCCCTGGTTGCCGACATCCTTTCCGACCCCCGGGCACGCCGCCTGGAATTCGGCGAGGGCCATCTGCTGCGCTTCCCCGTCCGGACGGCGGTCAAGACGGGCACTTCGAGCGACTATCGGGATGCCTGGGCGGTGGGGTTTTCCGGGCGATACACCGCGGGGGTTTGGATGGGCAAAATGGACCGCCGCCCGATGGATGGCGTAACCGGATCATCCGGACCGGGGCTTGTCCTTCGCGCGGTCTTTGCCGAATTGAACCGGTATCAGGAACCGGAACCATTCGCTCTCAGCCGACGGCTGGCTCCCGCAGTCCATATGCCGCATCAGCGGTCAGCTTGCCGGTGCCGAGTGCCCAAGGGTGCAAGAGTGGTTTCAGCCCGGCACTCTTCCCCGGTCCGCCTGCAGTGTGCGGCATCGTTCGGAACCCGCAGGAGGGTCCCCGGATTGGGTCGCGGCGCCCGAACCGGACCATCTGCAACTCCTGCAGCCCACCCCCGGACTGCTCCTTGCCATGGATCCGCACATCCCCGACGACCTGGAGGCCTTCTCCTTTCTCATTCCGGAACATGTTCGGCCAGCACGGGTGGAATGGCTGGTTGACGGGAGCGTGTCAGGAGTTACCGGAATCGATCAGCACCGGTATCTTTGGCCGCTCGCAAAGGGCCGGCATGTCGCGCAAGCTCGAGTATGGCCCGCGGATTCGGAGCGACCGGTGGAAACCCCGGCAGTAAGGTTCACCGTAAGATGACTTAAGCGGTCTCACATGCTCACCGGCCTTGTCATGGCAGGACTGCGATGCATTGCCTCGAAAGCCTCGCGATTTTCAAAATCATGTTCTGCAGTACCCATAAGAATACTGTTCGATATTAATTAGATACACATGACATTATTGACCCTGGCACCACAGATTGTTGCAGCAGGAGAACCATCAAATTAATCCCGGTCATGCTGGAGACTGACAAGACACACCATTGTGACCATCGCCCTCAGCTGTGGAAAGAGCCCATTATGGATCGCCAGGACGGTGGGGCACAGGAATACGAAGATGATCATCAGGATGTTCGGCAAATACATCGAGAACTCTCGGGGCCTTGAAGATGGGAGCCGCTTGAACGGAATCCTGTAAGTAGAAACGGGTAGCAGAGAGGAGAGAATGGCAAACAGGGTTTTTGGCAAAATGGTGGCAAAACTCGCTTCAGAAGTGCAAAGAAGAGCCAGCTGCTTTCGGGTAACTCTTTGAACCCAAGTTGAGCGATTCGGTCCTCTGCAGTAGGGTAACGTTTCGTTCTGACAATGATTTCACCCCCACCTAACCTCCCCCATCGAGGGGGAGGGACTATTCTGTACAACCCCTCCCCTGGCGGGAGGGGTAGGGGGAGGGGGTAGGAAATCGCTCAATTTGGGTTGAAATAACATGGCGCGCCCGGCAGGACTCGAACCTGCGGCCTGCGGATTCGAAGTCCGACGCTCTATCCAACTGAGCTACGGGCGCACGCATCCGATGGTTGAGGAGCCTGCTTGTATTATGCGGGGTCCTGCATGTCAAGCGATTTCACGGAATGACCGCGACGATAGCAATTGCCTCAACGTTCCGGCTTGCCGCCACGCTGCCGCCCGTCGAATCCCGGGGAGCGACCTCGAATGACTTCTTCGACCGGTCGTCCAGGGTAAAGTCCATACCCGCTCATGCGCGGCATCCCTTTCCCGATGGATGAGGCACTCTGTCATTGAAATTATCGATTTGAATAACGGGCCCCGAGGCGTTATAGAGGCATGTTGTGATTGGGTAGTCGCTGGAGTTCACGCAGTTCCGTGCTGCCCAAGGCGCTGCGTCGAGGTTTCCTGGAAAGATGCAAAGAGGTTGAGCGCGCTTGAACCTGCCTAAATTGGCCCTGTGCAATTTTATCCCTGACGTTGGCACGCTGAAGCAGTTTGCCCTGGCCAACGGCTTTGCCGGTGTCGACTGGACGCTCACGCTCGAAGACCTTCCTTCGAATCCGCTCGACGAATCCCGCCTGTCGAGAAAGATCGCCCACCTGCACCCTCTTGAAGTCCGCTACCACCTGGCTTTCGAGGCCGTTGATCTGGGCGATGCCGAAAGCGCCGGGGCGGAGCGCGCCATGGAGATTTTCCGCCGTGCCTGCGATCTCGTTTCTCGGCTGGACGGAAGGTATCTGACCATCCATCTCGGATTGGGCCGCGACACCACCGAAGGGCTTTCCTGGGAAAGGACGCTCACGGCGCTCGCCGACCTGGTGAGCTACGGGAAAAGCCTCGGGATAACCGTTTGCCTGGAAAATCTGGCCTGGGGCTGGTCGAGCCGCCCGGAGCTCTTCGAAAAGCTCATTCGCAAGTCCGAAGCGGGGATCACCCTGGACATCGGCCACGCCCGAGTCTGTTCCTCCGTGGAGACCACGGGCCACACCTTTGAAGATTTCGTAGCGCCCCATCCGGAGAAGATCATAAACGCCCACATCTACCACGAAGAGCGCGACGACCGCCACCTCCCGCCCCGGCATCTCGACGACCTTCGCGATCGCCTCGACGTCCTGAGCCGCCTCTCCTGTGACTGGTGGGTCCTGGAGCTTCGCGAAGAACCGGCGCTCCTTACGACCCTCGGAATTGTGAACGCCTACCTGGAAACCATGCCTGGGCAGCAGGACGAGGTCCTCGATCCGATGCCGCGAGGACTCCGCACCTGCCTCCCCGCCCTCTGATTTCGGCCACTCTCCCCGACCGGCGGCAAGGGGGAGAGCTCATTCGCTTGCCGCACAAATGACGAATTTTTCAGCAGGTCTTTCTCGGCAACTGGAAAATCATGCCCGCTCTCAGCTGCCCCGGGACGTGTTGTGAAAGGAGGCGAAGGCCGGATCGGAATCAGGTAATGCCTGATCCCGCAGAACCCTTCCGTAGCCACAGACTCACACCGACTTCTTGGGCCTCGGCCTCACGTAGTCCGGCCCTGCCTTATCCGTGCGTGCAATGGCGGACGCCGGCGGGAAACCTCCACGAACAGTCCGTCCGGAGCATCTGGCACGACTCACCGGTTCTGCAGGAAATTCGGGAGACCCTGGCAACCGTTATGGATGAGAGGCGGGATGAGGATGACGATCCCCTGGCTGCGGCCTTCTGTCCGGGGCTGGCGCGGCGGCTGGAAAGGCTGCCGCTGCCGCTGGTAGGCGGCATATAGAGCTATTGCGTCTTTACCGCCCCGAAGTTGACCGGATGGTGTCGGAGAACTCTCTTGACAATCTCCAGAGGACTTGTTATCCGAAAATCTCCGAGAAGCAATGCCCTATCACCTCACCTCCTCAGATCAGACCTGAGCGGGAAACGCTGCCCTTCCAGTCCTGTTCGTGCTCTGTCCCTGGGGCTTTCGACCGTCGCCGGGAGAGCGTGATTTCGACACAGCGCCCCAGCGCGGTCGGGAAGGGTTCTCCATGGTCAGAAGATCCATCTTCTTCATGTTGATCTTCATGCTGATGCCCCTGTGCGTGACGGTGGGCTTGCAGAGATGTGCCGCAAAAGATCAATCCTTTTCCTTTCCCGGCCTGACGCTCAAAGCCACTGAGGCGTCCCCTCAAAAGACACCGTCAGCCTCACCGGGGCCCAGCCCGAATGGCGACGCAAGAATCGATGAAATGGTTGCAGGACTCAGCGACGACCAGGTGAGGAGCATGCTGGTCCGGGAGTTGAAAAAATCGGAAGCACCCCCGGTGGAAAGCGACCTGCCTCCCGATGCCAGCGGTCTTGCCATTATCATCGATCATGTGGAGGACAATCTCGCTCTTTTTCGGAAAAGGCTGCAGGAGGTCCATGCGGGGACAAAAGCTGTGCCCCGGCTCCTTCCCCAATGGTATGGGGACCTCAAGGGAGAGGAGGGACACCATGATCTGACAGGAATTCTTGCCTCCATGCTGGGGATTTTCCTGACGGGAACCGGGTGTGAATGGCTGTTCCGGCGCTATGCGTTCAAGGCCGGCATGCCTGTGAACTGCATGGAGAATACCTCGGGGCCCGGCAGGATGAGAAACCGAGGACGGCGCCTGACCATAGATCTGTCCGCCCTGGGAATTTTCTTTTTTGCCTCCGTTATCGCCTTTTCAGCCCTCCTGGATCATTCCGAAATGAACCGCTGGATTTTCCTGACCTACCTGGCTGTCATGCTCATCGTCCGCGGCATAAACATCCTCTCCCGTTTGGTCCTTTCGCCGGATGACCCCTCTCTCCGCCTGGTTCCCTGGTCCGACTCCGCCGCGGCCGCTTTCCATAAATGGATCATGCGTATCACGGTGGTAGCCGTATCAGGCCTTTTCCTGGGTGAACTTCTGGAGCTGCAGGATGTAAGCGAAGAGCTCGACATCATTGTCCAGGGAGTGACCGGAGCTGTGGTTTCGGCCATGTTGGGCTACCTTGTTCTGGCTCATCGGCCTCTTATCGGAGAGATCGCGACCGAGGTAAGAGAGCCCTCCGGCCGCCCCACGGAAATGGAACCAAATCCTCCATCTTTGCCCTTGCTCTGGAAGGTCCCGGCCGTTCTTTACCTCATCCTCGTCTGGCTTCTTTGGATGTTTTATCTGCTGGTGGGACAGGCCGATCTTGTTGTCCCCCTTCTGGTGACGATTTCCAGCATTCCACTCTACAAATTGTGCAATCGCCTGGGCCGGAGAGCCCTTCTCGCCATGGCCGAACTTTTCCAGAAAACGGAACGGCTTGTGCCCGCAGAACAGGTGGAGGTCGATGCCGCAGCCTCACCACCCGGTGAACCGCCGGCGCGCGACTGCCCCCAAACCATTGACCAGGGCCGGGTCATGCCCTTCATGCGTCACGCCCTGAGTGCTGCCATCGGATTCGTCATTGCTTGCTGGCTGGTTCAGCTGTGGGGAGTTTCCCCTCATCTCGGGGTCATCGTGATGGTCGCTGCGGGGAAGATTCTGCTGGCCTTGAGCCTCGCCTTCCTGATCTGGCGCTACATCGAGAGGGCCATCGAAAAGCGGGTGAAAAACGTACGGGTTGCCACGGATGACGAGGAGGAGATCGTTGACCGGGAAGGCGGCAGCACCCGTCTTCTGACCATTTTACAGATCCTTCGCAACTTCATCCTCATCCTCCTCCTGACCATCGTCGGTTTGATCATCCTGTCCGCCTTGGGCATCGACATCAAGCCACTGCTGGCAGGCGCGGGGGTGATCGGCCTGGCCCTGGGGCTGGGGACTCAAAGCCTCATCAAAGACATTGTTTCGGGAATGTTCTTTCTTGTGGACGACGCCTTCCGCATCGGGGATTACGTGGAAACCGGAAAGATCAAAGGCACGGTGGAGGCCATTTCCATCCGTTCCCTGAGGCTGCGCCATCCCCGGGGCATGGTGCACACCATCCCCTTCAGTCAACTGGGCTCGGTCACCAATTTCTCCAGAGACTACCTCATTTCCAAGATTGCTTTTCGTGTTCCCTACGGCACAGACATCGACAAGATCAAAAAGATCGTCAAGAAAATCAATGAAAAGGTGTCAAAGGATGAGGAATTGGGCCCCCACCTGCTCGGCCCCATCAAATCCATCGGGGTCACCGGTTTCGATGACTCCGGCCTGATGATGGCCGTAAAGTTCAAATCCAAGCCGGCACGGCAATCGGAGCTCCAGCGCAACGTGCTGAAACGCCTTCAGGAAGCATTCGGCAAGAGCGGACTGGAGTTTGGCCCTCGCCACGTGGTGGTGCGTCTGCCCGAAGAAGCCGCTTCGGAGAAACATGCGGCGTTGGAAAAGGAAACCAGCCAGTCTCCTGCTCCCCAATCCAAGGGACTGCTTTCCGCGGGTGCCGCAGCGGCTGTTGCCATGGCCCTGGCCGAAGAGGAAACCGCTGACAAATGAGGTCGCTCATCAATACTTGGTTGCCATCCGGAAAGGCCCCGAATTTCTCCTCCCCCTCGATGGGGGAGGCCGGGTGGGGGTGAAAAGGAATGTGATTGCCGACACTTGACCAACCCTCTCCCTCTGCCCCTCCTGCCAAGGGAGGGGTTTCCGGATGGGAACTACTTAGGATATCTTGAGGTTTTCCAGGGCTGATTTTATGGCGTACAGGAAGGTCCGGGCTTAGAATCCATACACGATGGGTGCGAGTGCCAGCACCACGATGCCGACGATGACGGTGAGCGGCAGCCCCACTTTGGCAAAATCAAGGAAGCGGTACCCGCCCGGCCCCTGGACCATGAGATTGGTCTGGAATCCGGCCGGGTTGATGAAAGAAGGGAAACGGCGCCGGTCGCATACATGCCCGCGGCCATGGGGAAGAGCGCCGCCACCGTAATGACTGCGGTGTTGCCGAACCCGGTCAAGAGCGCATCGGGAGGCGCCAGCCTCAGTGTCATGGCCGCCGTCAAGGCACCCATGAATACGAGCCAGGAAGGGAATCGGTCCCAGACCAGCAAGGCAAACATGACCACCAGGATGCTCAGCATCAGCCATGCTTGAAACGGCATAACTCAATCTCCTATGCGAGGCATGGTCATTAGGGCTCGGCCTTTCTTGTGCGGCTTCTTAAGAAATCACTCCATCGGTCCGTCAAAGCCCCACGGTCCCCACATCCCCCAATCCATGTCCATCTCCGTATTCATTTGTGCAGTATAGAGCTCTTCCCTGGCGATCTACTTTTCGAGGGCGAACCGCTGGTAGCGTTGATAGGCTTTCTCGTTGCCCAGGTACATGCATTTGCAGGTGGTCGCATCGGCATACAGGTAGATCATCCTGCCGTCCTTTACGCCGGTGATCAACCGGTGCTGAGGGAGGCCCTGCAAAGCGGCAAGCTTTTCGGGGGTGTCGTCGAGTTTCGTCCTGAAGCCCGCCGCTGCCAGCATTTGTTCCTTGTCAAGGGTTTCGCCCTTTTGAATGGTCGCACAACCCATCAGAGTAAGGGCTATCATTAAACCAATCGCCATGCTTTTCATAATAGGTTCGCCTTTCAGTCACTCCACTCCCGTTATCCCACCCTTGATTCCCCCCGGCCGACATCGAAGCAATTCAGCACTTCTCGACCGTCGGCCGGGACTCACCGTGCCCGCTACCTCTCAACCGGGTCCGCCCAGAACGAGGTCGGACTGCTGCCGCCCGCGCCAAAGGCTACGCCGTTGTAGGTGAAGGCCATGGTTACAGCTTGCGGAGGGAGAATGACCGTCGTGTTAAAGTTTTGCGAACTCGAGACGTCGGCTTCCACGGCCGTGGTTACCCCCTGTTGCAGGAGAACTTTGCCCGTGGCGTCACCCAGCAGCAAGCCCAAATCGAAAGTTTGAACAATCAGAAAGTTTCCGCTGATGGCCGACCCAAACAAAACCGCTCCCGACATCTGAAGGTTGCCGCCGGCTACGGTGTATCTGTAATTCACCGTAACGTAGCCGTCGGAGAACTGGCCGGCCTGCGGCCCGGTTTTGACGAGTTTTATTTGGGCCGCGGGTTGGATGCTCTGTCCCTTGGCGCTGGTGGACAACATGGTCCCCTGACATCCACTGAGACCAACTCCCGCCACCCACACCGTCAGCAGCACCCAAATCAGACGCTTCGACCCCCAAAACTTAAACGATGCCTTCAACGATTTCATGATGTTGCCTCCTCTTGTTGGAATCGTGTTACCCCATAAAGCGTCTCCCCGCTCTCACCACCGAGGGCGGGCGGACGGTCCTGCGCTTTCTCACGGCTTCAGAACATGGCCCCCTGAATGAGCCGCGGGAGTTGCGGGGTGATCTGAAACTGAATGGCCCACTCCCGTCCGGAATCAGAGGGATGAATGGGCATGTACTGAGCCTGGATTTCGAATTTGACCGGGACCCCGCAGACCTTCACGGCCTTACCGAACGCAAGCCCGACGGGGAAGGTGAGTTTCTGCCCGGGTGAAGCTTCCCAATTGACCAGGATATCGGGCGACATACCAACAGACCAACCGTCGCCCACAAAATAATGGGCGAAGTACTGAAGGTGGAGGCTGTTGGTGGCGGAACGATCGCTCTGGCCCGCAAACGACCACCACTGCCGGGCATAGAGGGCCAGAAGCCAGTTCTTGGAGAGATAGCCGAACACGGCGGCGGGCCCGGCCTGCCACTTGCCGTCTCCGGTCTGCTGAGTGGTTGCGGTGGGTAGGACGAAGGTCGGTCCCAGTCCGAATTGGCAATTGAGTGTGTTGGGTGACAGCAGCGTCGTCAGGGTCGAGTCCCCCAATCCCTCGGCATGTAAGGAATTCCCATCTGAATTGACGTACGGCTTGGAGTCCAGGAACTTAAAGCTCGGCCTCGTGACGAGGTTCCAGTCCCTGGTCAAGGGTACCGGGAGAATTGGCTCGAACTCCAGTTCCGAATTCCAGGCATGGGGGTTGTCCAGCAAATAATTGCTCTGCTTAAGCGTCAGGGACCACACGTTGCTGATCGGGTTGGTGAGCTGTTTGTTGACCTCGGTCAACGACTCGGGTTGCGTCTCGCCCTCGGAAAGCGCACCGGGTACAGTAGCGGCAACCGGGCCTGCCGCCTTGCCCGCCGGGGCCGCTCCCGACGGAGTTTTTCCGGCTTGCTTCGCGGCCGGTTCCGCTGCGAAGCCGCCGCCGGCGAGGTGCAAGACCCCGATGGTCATGACAAGGGCCATGCCGATAATAATCGAGAGCCGGTGCCTTAATGCCGTTTTGCTCACTCTGGCTTTCCGTTCGTGATCCCCACCCATAATTAAAATCTATAAATAATACCAATAATGTACATTGAATATTATTCACACCACGAAGAACACAAAGGAGCCCCTTCGCGTCCTTCGTGGCAAAAGAATGCCCTTGTCTCTTGGAAGATGCCATCCCCTATGGTTTTGCGGCACTCAGGGCTGCCTGCAGCTTGGCCTCATCTTCGTGCGAAAGGGAGGTCTTGAGGATATGGCCGCCGGTGCCCTTGATCTCCTCCAGCACTTTGTCCGGCGTCGATTTTCTGACAAGAATGAAAAGCACCGAACTGCCGGGGTTCATTTGATCGGCAAGTTCTTTCATGAATTTGTCATCGATGCCGATGTCGGTGAGGGCGCCGGAGACCGCACCGGCGGTTGCTCCCACCGCCAGGCCCAAAAGCGGGTTCAAAAAGATCAAACCGATCAGGGTCCCCCAGAATCCGCCACTGACCGCGCCCGCAGCCGTGAGGTTGACGGCCTGGTGCAGTTTGACCTTGCCTTTCTTGTCCTTCACCGCAACCACTGCGTCTTCCAGGTCTATGAGGTAATCCTTTTGCATCTTGGCCAGCATGAGGCGAACCTCTTGCGCCTTGAACTGATCGTCGTAGCCAATCACTACCAATGTGCTCATTCTTCTCCTCCCTTAATTTGATCGTTTTCCGACTCGTTGCTCCCGGCTCCCAACCCCCCGACCCTGAGGGTCACAATGAAAGATGAAACCCCGTCTTCGTCACTCCAGCATGCTCTCCGCATAAAGCCTGCGGGGACAAGCTTTGGCCGGAATCCAGTGTTTTAGTCCTGGACCCCGGCCAGAAGCATGCCGGGGTGACGGGTCTGGGGGCATATGAATCTTAAAGCCGATTTGGGCCGCATTAGGGTATGTCCCGCTATGTCCGTGCCAGGGTATCTCACCCCCTTTCTCAAACGTCATGATCCACGCTCTTCATTTCCTCTCCGAGTTTTCGGTTAAAGACCCGGTGAGTCCGTCTCATGGCGGTTTCTCCCTCCATGGCACACACATGGCTGTCAGATGGAGAAGAACAAACCCGCAACAATCAGCGAGACCATGTCGTCCATTCTGGATGCCTTTATCAGCAACTCCTCATGTCACTTCGTTTCCGGCCCGGTGTTGGCAGCCTTCAGGGCATCCAATCGTGCCTTCAGGCGGAACTTGAAGCCGTCCGGCACACCCTCGGCGGCCAAGGCTCTATTGTAGACTCCCTCAGCCATGGCCTTATTCCCCTCTTTCTCATAGATTCCGCCCAGGAGCAGATAAGCATCGGCATAGGCCGGGTGCCTGGCGATGAGGTCGGCCAGCACTGCGGTTGCGCCCGCACGGTCTCCTTTCTGTTGCTGGTAAAAGGCCAGGGTGTAGGCGTATCGGGGCTGGTCTCGGCTCAGTTCGACCGCCTGCCGGCAGAAGCCGACCGCTTCCTCGAGACGGTCCCTGGCCGTGATCACGCAGAGGTTGTAAGCCGCCTGGGCCATTTGAGGATCGGCCTTGAGCGCCGCCCGGAGATGGGCCTCCGCCTGCTTGAGGTCATTTTGCTCCGCTCTCAGAAGCCCCATGTTAAAATTCGCCGCCGCGCTGTCGGGGGCAACCTTCAGCGCCTTCTGGAGGGCGTCGCTGGCCCTCCGGTTTTCACCCGAACGGGCATAGGCGATAGATTCGTTGACCATGGCCAGGACCGCCCGCGGCTCCAGCTTCAGGGCCGTGTCGTAGGATGCGACGGCCTGCTGGAAGTCCCCCCGGTTCAGGTAATAGTTGCCCAGATTGTAATGGGACCCCCACTGGTCCGGGCGGGAGAGCAGCGAAGCCAGGTATTCCGCATTTGCTGCTTCGACCGTTTTCTTTTGAGCCTCATTTAGGGGAAGGTCCTGACGACCGGAAAGAGACGAAGCCGCCCGGACGCGCACCAGGCGGTAGTCATCCCCGGCCGCCATCACGAGGGCTTGAACCGCTTCCATCGTAGGCACCTGGTGCAGGGCTTCGGCGGCGGCGGACCGGACGAGCGGCGACGGGTCCCTGACGGCCGCGAGCAGCGCCAGGATGACGCGCGCGTCACCGGACGCCGGGACCATGCGGACCAGCGACGTCGCGAACACCTCGTCGCGGTCTTTGCTCGTTATAGCGTCAAGCATTTCCGGCAGCCTGGACCAGTCCCGTTTGCGCCCGGCATCAACAAGCGATGCCCGCTGGAGCACCGGCGCCTGGTAGTCCCGGGGACGCCACTCGCGGACATGCTGGTCGGCCCAGGCGGCGTCCTTGTCCGTGTGGCACAGGTTGCAGGCATTGGGCGACTGGTAGGCGATGGTCGCCGCGGGGGTCGGGGGCCGCATGGAGTGGTCGGTCCGGTTCATCCGCGCAAAGGAGGTCATGGGCATGTGGCAGGAGACGCACT
>CAWJQV010000029.1:0-251198 GCA_963844985.1 uncultured delta proteobacterium | reverse complement strand
CGGGGAATACTGAGAACAGACCTTGCTCCCCTGTTGGTAGGTCCCCCGGATTTCGGCCAGGCGAAACCTCCCAAATTTTTGCGCCGCGGGAAAGTGGAAAAACTTTTGCAAAGCCTCACACTCGAGACCCCAACCGAGATCAGAACCTACGCCATGGCGCATCTTGCTTACACGCTGGGGCTTCGCCCCGTTGAGATCAGCACCATCACCCTAGATGACATCTCGTTCCAGAGGGCAGAGCTCAGAGTACCCAGAAGGAAAACAAATCAACCCGCCATCTTGCCGCTACCTGAGAAAACCCTCAAAGCCGTCGCCGCCTACGTGCTTAACGCCAGACCCGCAAGCGATTTAAGAGAAGTTTTTCTAACCGCTTCAAACCCTATAAGCCGGTAAGTGCCCCGACCGTTATTCACCACATTGCAAAGGCCATAAGAAAGGCAGGACTTAGCGCCACAACGTATTGGCTGCGCCACAGCTACGCGCAGCACCTTTTGCAAATCGGACGCACCATCTACGAGATCAAGGAAATGATGGGGCATCAGAGCATCCAGTCCACACAAAGATACTTGCACATCCACACGGACCTTATGCGAAAGGTGATCTTCGATGAGACCCTTTGAAAGCTTTCTGGCTCCGCAACTGGGTGAGTATCTCGACTATCGGCAGGCTCTGGGGTACTCGATGGATACCGCAAGGGGCTTTCTTCTTATCTTTGATCGCTACCTAAAGGAGACACAAGCTGATTGGAGCTGCTTTAAGCCGGTCTTCTTCCTTGAGATGAGCGCCAGGCTGCGTATCGAGTCGCGTACGGTAAACCGCATCGTTTCCACACTGCGGGTCTTTTTCCGCTTCCTGGTGCGCCGCGGCTACATCCCGGAAAACCCCCTCAAAGACATCCCCCCTCTCAGGGAAAACACCATCGTCCCCTTTGTGTTCTCCCCCGAGCAGATCGATCAGTTCCTTGGGCTTGTTTGCAAAAGGATAAGAAAAACCAAAGGCTGCTTTCTAACCGATTTCGCCCTCTATCTGGCGCTGACTCTCCTGGCCCGCTGCGGCATGAGGATCTCTGAGCCACTGAGGCTCAAGCTCCAACACTATCCGAAGGGACGATCTCACCATCTCTATAGAGAGGACCAAATTTAAAAAAGACCGGCTCATTCCCGTGCCGAAAGCCGTGGCCGCTGAGATTGAAAACTACCTCTCGGTGCGCAGAGCCCTGAGGCCCCACGACAGCAACCCCTACCTTCTTGCCGGCAGAGGCGAAAACCCTCTAACCGACCAGCAAGTACGCTACCTTTTCCACAAAACCGTAAACCGCATGGGGCTTTGCCAGCCAAGGCGAGTTATCGGCAATGTCAACTTCAGCGGGCCTGTGCCGCACAGCCTTCGCCACTCCTTTGCAGTGAACACCCTCTTAAGAGTCAAAGACCGGGGGGAGTGCGCCCAAAATGCCTTGCCGGTCCTTGCCGTCTACATGGGCCACAGCGACTACAAACATACCAGCGTCTACCTGCGGGTGGCAGATGCAGCCGCCCGTCAACACCTGCTCGACTTTGCCCTGTGGCAGAAGAGGAAGACATGAAGCTTTCCCCTCTCATCCAAAAGTTTCTCGCTCACTACCTGCCCCACATCAAAGGGGTCAGCCCCCTTACCGTAAAGACCTACCGCGATGCCTTCAAGCTCTTCCTTCCCTTTGCGGCAAACTACCACCGCATCAAGCCCGAATCGCTCACGGTGGAGCACCTCTCCGCGGATCTCATACTCGCTTTCCTGGACGGGCTCGAAAAAGATAGGAAAAACGTTCCAAAAACTCGCAACCAACGCCTTGCAGCCCTCAAATCCTTTGCCAAAATGCTGCGCCTTCTCTCTCCGGAGAGCACGAAAACGGTCCACACAATCCTTAGCATCCCCCAGAAGCGCACCCAAAAGCCCTTGATTGGCTTTCTCTACCACCAGGAGATCCTCCACGTCCTGCAAACTGTCGATCTAAAAAAAACAGACGGTCCGCGGGACTACACCCTGCTGCATCTGCTCTACGACTCAGGGGCCAGGGCCAGTGAGATCGCAACCCTTAAGCTCGACTACTTCGATGCTGAGAAAAACAGCCTGGCCATTCTGGGAAAAGGAAACCGCTTCCGGCTCATAGCGCTTAAGCCCAAAACCTCCCAGCTACTCAAACTCTACATCAAAAAATACCGCCCGGACCCCAAAGACTCCTCCAAAGACTACCTCTTCATCAATCAGCGCAGGGACAACTCACCCGAGGCGGCATCTATCGCATCTGCAGCAAATATCTCTCCAAAGCCTTGCCGCCAAAGCGGCTGAAAACGATACATCCCGTTCACAGCTTCCGTCACTCCCGGGCTGTCGATATGCTCCTGAGCGGCCAGTCTCTTACAGATATCAAAAATCGTAACCGTACAGACCCCCTCTATTGCAGAAATGTTCCCTCTTGCGTTCATGCCAGAAATGTGTTACCCATGGACGCGTGGAAACGATTCTCATTCACAGAGGCCGCCCCGTCACTGCAGGGGACATCGATCTCATCCGGAATCTGATCAAGAGCAACCCGGATGATCACAGGACTGCTCTGTCCCGCAGAATCTGCCACACCTGGAACTGGACTCAGCTTAATGGACAGCCCAAAGACATGGTTTGTCGCGGGCTCCTTCTGCGCCTTGAGGCCAAGGCTACATCAAGCTTCCCCAGGGCGTAGTGTTGCCGGAGGGCGACACGCCAGCATACCTGAACCCATCTTTGTCGATCAGAGCCCCATTCAAAGCGATATTGCCAGCCTCGCTCCCATCGATATTCGTCAGGTCAGACGGACTCCTTTCGAGAGACTCCATGACGGACTGCTTGCTCAGTTTCACTATCTGGGGTACGCACGACCTGTTGGAGAGCATCTCAAGTACCTGGTCTTTGCCCAAGGAAGACCCCTTGCCTGCCTTGCGTGGTCTTCGGCTCCAAGGCATATCGGATGCCGGGACCGCTATATCGGGTGGAATGCTCAGCTGCGGCAAAAAACATCTTCATCTACTGGCCTACAACCTCCGCTTCCTTGTGCTTCCCTGGATCGTTGTCCCCAATCTGGCTTCGCATCTGCTGGCAAGATGCGCCGCAGCCATCCTGCTCGCGACTGGCAGCTCTCTATGCCCATCCCGTCTACTGGATCGAAACCTTCGTCGACACCGACCTCTTCAAAGGGACCTGCTACCACGCTGCCAATTGGATCTATCTGGGCACGACCACCGGTCGTGGCAAGAATGACAAGACACACAGGCCCAACCGCTCTCTCAAAGCCGTCTGGGGTTATCCCCTCTGCCGCGATTTAAGGAGAGGTTGTGTCGTGGATAGACGCCAAGCCGAGACCCTTATGATCCGGAAAAGAGCCGACGGTTGCCAGGCTCCTGGAAATCGACCAAGAAATCCAGGCATTGAAGGATACCTTGACTCCTCGAAGAAACTCCACCAACTCCTCAAAGCCGCCTTCCTCGGATGGACCCGAAGTGAGAGAAACAAGCCTACACCCACCGGTAGCGCAAACCCGGAGCACAGGTGGCCATGAGGGAAAGCACCGCGAGCTTCTGCCGGTCGAGGAAATGGACCATGTCCACGATCTCTATCCCGACCAGTGCGAGAAATGTTCTCGTGCCTTTGATCCTGATTCGGCCAATGAAACCTCCGACCCCTTTCCGACACCAGGTCTTTGAAATCCCTGAGATCAAGCCTGTCAAAACAGAATTTCGTTGCCATGAGATCGAGTGCACCTGTGGCCACAAAACCCGTGCGCCATTGCCGCCGCATGTGGCTGAAAGCACCTTCGGCCCCAGAGCCCATGCCACGATAGGCTATCTGACATCCTCTCATCTTGGCACCCGACGGGGTGTCACTGAGATCATGAGCACCCTATTCGGCATTGACATCTCCCTTGGCTCCACCTGTAATGCTCCTCGATCGAGTGAGCTCAGAGATCGAGCCCGTGGTCGAGGAGATCCGACAGACTCTGCCCCTGGCGAGATACTCTCAATGCGGATGAGACCGGCTGGAAATTGAAAGGCAAGCGCCGCACCCTCTGGGTTTTTGTCTCTCCTCTGGTTGTCTATTTCTGTATCGCTGCCAGTCGAGGAGCTAACGTGCTCTGAGTTCGGTTCTCGGAGCAGCTTTCTCCGGCATCATCACAAGCGACGATCATTCCGCCTATAGGGCTTATCACAAGGACGGGTTGAGGCAGTTGTGTTGGGCCCACCTGATCCGCAAGTTCATCGCTCTTCTGGACATCCGTGGTAGTCCGCAAGCCCGGCGCTTCGCCACCATCATGCTCCGAGAAATCGAGAGCCTCTTTACCTGCTGGCATGCCTTTGTTGAAGAAGACATATCACTCGCGAGCAACTCAGGCAGACGACCGCCCTCATTCGAGGTCGCATGAAGAGCTATTGTCAAAAATACCTCTCCAGCGAGGATGCCGCTGTCCGTACTCGTGCCGGCCAAATGCTCAAGAACTGGGAGCACTTGTTTACCTTCATCTTCCATGAAGGCGTTGAGCCCACAAATAATGCCGCCGAGCGTGCCCTGCGTCCCGCTGTGCAATGGCGAAAAATATGCTTTGGCAGCCAATCGGAATTCTGGCGAGCGCTTCACCGAGCGCATCCTCACTGTCACCAGGACCTGCAGGCTTCAGGGTAAAAACCCCTTTCATTTCCTGTGTGATCTCATGGACGCCGCCTTCAACAATAACCCTCGCCCTTCCCTGGTCTAATACCCTCTCCCTCTGCCCGGTGAACGGTTCACCGGGCAGAGGAGAGCGGAATCAGACCAGGGAGGGACGAGGGTTAATGTTGAAGGCGGCGTCCATGAGATCACACAGGAAATGAAAGGGTTTTTACCCTGGATCTGCAAGTTCTGGTGACAGTGAGGATGCGTTCGGTGAAGCGCTCGCCATTAATCGATTGGCTGCCAAAGCATATTTTTCGCACCCGTTCAGCAGCTTACTGAAAATGAAGTCGATGGCTCGCTCATTCTGGAAATGGAAACCCTGGGCTGGCTCGATGTCAAGAAATGGGTGCTATCCCACGGCGTGCAGGCGGAACTCCTGGAACCGAAGGAAATGAGGGCCGAAATTGCAGAGGAACTGAAGAACTGTCTCCTAAAATACTCGACTTCCTCGGTTGCCCGGTAAAGCACAGAACTGATTCTTATCCACGAAGTCAGCGCTGCGATTCCGGCCATTTTATGCAAATTATAGGCTCAGCTTCGATGTTTATGTCGGGGTAAAACAGGGGAGATGGCATTGGCTTTTTCATTCTCGGACAAATTCCTAGACAGCGTCCTTTATCAGTTGGTACTTGACGGGCAGCAATTGTTCCAAATTCACATGGACTGAGGCGTTCATGATTTCGATGCCGATGATCCTGTCCCCCGCACCCACGTCCAGCACGACATCTTCTGTAATCCGTCGGTTAATGGTCTCCTGCCGCCTATCATCAAGGCGGATATAAAGAAGATCCGTCTTGTCGTTATAGAGAATGTTCATCTTTCTATCTCCCATTTCCCATAGAATACGTAAACCGTAACCGTTATGATACAATCTCTCTCGGTAACAAAGAAGACCTCAACTCGTTTTTGCTCGTAATACTTGCCATACCGCTCTCTCTGGAACTCGTATACTTTGGCCTTTCCAAAACGTCCTGGCTTTGCCACAATTGGGAACCCCGTCCTTAGGGTCTCCATGATTTCCAGCTCGTCTGTGCCCCGCTCTGCAGCCCGTTCCAAGCTGTGAGGGTCAATGATTATTTTGGGTCCTTGCTCGGCCATCACCAAATTACCTTACCTCATTGCAGACAGGAGTCCACACATGCGGTGCACTTTGCGCAAAGGACTGGCATTCTCAGAGATACATCGCATAGAAAAAGTCCCGGAAGCCTCCCGAAAAGGCTATAATCCGTAAGTGAAAATAGACCCTAAATCCTTCTTTCCAGGACATTATTAGCATGTTTTATGGGTTTTTTTCAAATCTCGTTGCATACTTCTGTCTGATTCGCAGAGGATGAGCAGCAGCCAAGATGAAGAGTATCCCTTAAAGGCATTGATTAGCCATGAGAATGAGCACAAAGGAAATCCCGGGAGAGAACAGCCCAAAAGACGAAGCTTCAGTCCATAAAGGCATCGTCAACTTCTTCTTCGAGTTGGGGATGCTCAAACGGACGCCGCGTTCGGGCTTCCAGTTCCTGCGATCGGGTCAGGAGTCCGTGGCCGAGCATTCTTACCGGGTCACGCTCATTGGTTTTACGCTGGCGAGACTTACGCCGAGCGCCGATCCATTTAAGGTTGTCAGTCTCTGTCTCTTTCACGATGTTCCGGAGGCGCGGACCGGTGACCTCAATTATGTCAACAAACAGTATGTGGATGTGCACGAACAGCAGGCCATAGACGATCTTGCCCGCACTCTGCCCTTCGGTGAGGACTTCAAAGCACTGTTGGCGGAGTATGGGGCGCAGGAAACCGTTGAGGCCTCGCTGGCCCACGATGCCGACCAACTGGACCTGATCCTCGAGCTGAAAGAACAGAATGATCTGGGAAATGTGTATGCCAACCAGTGGATCCATTTTGCCCGCAAACGGCTGAAAACGGACATCGGAAAAGAACTGGCCGCGCAGATTCTGGCCACCGATTCCACCGACTGGTGGTTCGAAGGCCACGACCACTGGTGGCACAAA
Organism: uncultured delta proteobacterium; assembly: GCA_963844985.1. GTDB lineage: Bacteria > Desulfobacterota > Syntrophobacteria > Syntrophobacterales > Syntrophobacteraceae > JADGQM01. Next base: position 244,482 of record CAWJQV010000029.1, on the reverse strand, counting down.
GATCAGGAGGGCTGATCCTTTTTTCGCCGGTCTGCGAGCGAAACGACTTTGCCTTTCCCTTTTGATTCAGGCGCCTCACGGGCAGGCTTCGAAGTTGCACCGGGCTTCTGCCACTTCGATTCCACGGCTTCTTCCACTTCCTCGGGGGAAACCACCTTGACCACCCGCACCGGACGTCCTCCCATGGTGAACTCATCGCCGTCGATGTAGGCTCGACGGAGAATCCAGGTGGCCACCACCAGCGGAATCTGCAGAATAAGCAGCTTCACCTGATACCATTCCGGTTTCAAGTCCGGCCGGATCATCTCAATGCGAGCAAAAAAAGCCGGGTTGCCTTCCATATAAACGAGCACCAGATCGCCAGGCTGAACCATTTGCTTGTCCTCTTTTCAGCGACTGCGAAGTCGTTTCAACAGCCCGTACGACGGGCGGCATCACCGTGCCGGCCCTGAACATAGCATTCCTTCAGGACACCATGCACGCGCGGGAGGTCTCCCGCGTCGGGAGGAATAAAGCCAAAGACCATTTCCACCAGAGACATCACAATTCGGTAAGTCACCCCCCAGAGCACTTCCCGGTTGTCTTGAACCGTATAAAGCAGACAGGGAAACTCGTGGTCACTGCCGGGAAGCCGCCAGCCCAGGCGGGGGGGAACGTCCAGCCGATAGATCGCATAATTGGCAGGATCCAGCAAGGATCGCAAGGGGATGGATACGATCTTCTCCACTTCCCAATTGAGGGTGAAGTGTTTTTGACGGGAAATCCACGCGACCATGGGATGGATGACCCGGCGAAAAACGATGAGGCATTGTGATGGAAGCGGCCCCAGGAAACGAACCCCCAGGGGATTCAAGCGCATCTCCTCCCAACTCTCCCGCAGTGCCGTGGCAAAAAGCGTGGCGAGCAGCCTCGCTTCCCCCGGGCAATGTCTATGCAGGAACGGCCAATGGGGCCACCGGGAGAGGGGCAAACCGGGCAGCGACAGGATTCTCGCCAGGTAGGCGTCGAGACGCTCATTGATCGTGCCTCCCGGGCAGCAAAGGTCCCCCCCCTGGAGCACATCCCTGGAACGCTTATTGAGGATGAGACAAATCTCCGGCTCTCCGCCGTTCTCGGAGGGCTGCCGGCCGAGAAGCAGCATCACGCTCGAGGACTTGACCCGGTCGCAGGAATCATCGTTGAAAAGCGATTCACAGCCGCACTTTTGGACGAGCAGCTTCAGAATGCTCGCCTGCAAACCTGCCGGATCAGCCAGCAAATGTTCGTTCATTATTCCCCGTCCTACAAGGCCTGCCATTGGGCAAATTTATCTTCAAGGCGCTTCAAGGAAACCCGGAAACGCACCTTGATCTCAGGGGCGAAGAGACTCACCTTGAATTCTTCCAACATCCAGCGGAGTTCGTCAAGAAAACATAAGCGAGCCTCGCTCGATCGTATCATAACCTCTTGCTGCAGTTGTTCAAAGCGGATGCGGAGCGGCGCCACCTGCTCGGCCTTCAAGCGGTCCTTTTCGGGAGCCGCATAAGCCCGCTCCGCTCTGATTCTCAGGGCTTTGAGATAACGGGGCAAAAGTTTGATGTGATCCCGCCTGAACCGGTATAGAAAATTTCCCGGAACCAGATCATCCAGTTCCTCGAACAGCAGGCCGAGTTGCTTCAGCACCGCCTCATTCTTGGCGGCGAGTTTGCGCAGACGCTGGAGACAACCGGTGGTCTCATGACGCTCTTTCACAGCATCGAAGACCTCGTTCAGCAATTCCAGGGAAAGCGAGCCAATTCTCCCTTGAAGCCGGTTTCCGGTGGCCTGAAAATGGCTGCGGTCGCACCCCCGGGGCACATGAAGATCGAACAGTTCCCGCAAAAGATAGAGATGCAGCAGTCGGGCCGTTTCCTGCCGATTGCCCATGAAGAATATCATGGCAGCCATCTCGTCCGGGAACTTCCAGGTTCTCTTGAGCTGTTTCAGTTCCGCCGCAAAGACCCACTGGTAGAGCAGCAGCAAACCATTGACCGTGGCCTCTTTTGCGGCATCCTGACTGGTGAAGAGCCGAACTGCTGCGGTTTGCCCCTCCGGTGCCAATCCGGGATAGGCGCAGACGGCCAACCCGAGAGCGTCCCTGCCAACCACAATGCGTTCCGGCAAGTCACCGAAATCCCATGAGGTCAAGCCCGCTTTCTCCCAGGTCTTGCGAGCCTCCTCCCACATGCGGTCTTCGTGGCGGTCCGCCGCCAGTGACTGCAGTTCAATGAAATCGCGTCCGGCACCCAGGACCTTCCCTTGCGGATCCACCACCTCAAAGCGCATCTGCAGATGCAGCGGCAGGCCCTTGGGGTCCCATGCGTCCACCGGCACCCGGACCCCGGCCGAATCGAAGACCCCGCGACTCAACCGGGCATCCAGGCTGCCTTCCTGAAAGACCAGACTGCTCACCAGGCGCTCAGCCGCGGCGGCGACGGGCACAAGACGGCGCCGCAGGCCCTTGGGAAGGGCCTTGAGCAAAAGGAGCACTTTTTCCGGCAGCAACCCCGGGACCAGCCATTCAAATCGCTCCGCAGACAGGTTCGGGAGCGCGTGCAGGGGAATGGTCACGGTAACGCCATCGTCTTCCGCACCGGGATGAAAGGAGTAACGCAACGGCAATCGAATGTCGCCGACGAGCAGGAAGTCGGGGAACTGCTCTGCAATCTCGGACCCCGGAGCGGTTTCCAGGAGGTCCGCTTCGTGCATGGTCAGGAACTGATCGCCGCCCCGGTCTTTAAGCAGTTTGCCCAATGAGGCGGCATCGCAAATATCGGGCAGGCGTTGATCGTAGAAACGAAAGATGGCTTCCTCGTCGACCAGAAGATCTCGCCGCCGGGCTTTGTTTTCCAGGTCGGCGATGCGGGCGATGAGATCCCGGTTGTGTTCGAGAAACGCGTGTTTGCCGGCGAGCTCTCCCGCCACCAGCGCCGAACGGATGAAGATCTCCCGCGCTTCGGCAGGTTTGATTCGGCCGTAACTCACCTTGCGCCGGTCGACCAGGGTAAGCCCGTAGAGGACCACCCGCTCGTAGGCCACCACCTGGCCGCGAGTCTTCTCCCAGTGAGGCTCGGAATAAACCGATCGGCACAGGTGCTTTCCCAGATCTTCAATCCACTCGGGTTCGATGGTGGCGGCGGTCCGGGCAAAGAGACGGGTGGTCTGCACCTGTTCGGCGGCCATGATCCAGGCACCGCCCCGATTGAAGAGGCCCGATCCCGGGAACACCATGAGCTGGCGGTTCTTGCTGCCAAGATAAATGTTCTTTTCCTTCTTCCGAGCGATATGGCTGAGATAGCCGCTCAAAAGCGCACGATGGAGGGCCTCGTAGGAGGCAGGTTCGGCGTTTCTCTCAAAGCCTCCCAGTTCCTCGAGAATATCCCAGATTTCATGATGAATATCGCGCCATTCGCGCATCCTTCGATAGGAAAGGAAATGCTCGCGGCAGAATTTCCTCATTTGCCCCTGGGAGGGAGGCTGCAATTCCGCTTTTTGCGCATCGCTCGGTGGAAAAATCCCCCCCGACCCCCCTTTAGCCAAAGGGGGATTCAGGGGGATTTTCAGACACACGGGGCGAGAGAATTTCTAATGTTGCCGACGGGACAGAGGAGGCGGCAAGCCCTGGCGGGGATTCAGAGGCCACGGAGGCTTCGGGCCTCCGGTGAAACGCCTGCCAGATTCTGAGGAGGGTCACAAAGTCGGAACGCTGATCACGAAAGCGGGCTTGCGCCTGGTCCGCCTGCTGCACCTGGTCGAGAGGCCGCTCTCTCGGGTCCTGGATACTCAGCGCGGCAACCAAAATCACCAGTTCGCTCAGGGCCTTTTGCGTCCGGGCTTCAATCAGCATACGCGCCAGACGAGGGTCGAGGGGAAGTCTCGCCATGGTGCGGCCGATTGCCGTCAGATGGCGATGGTCATCGATTGCCCCCAGCTCTTTCAGAATGCCGAAGGCGTCTTTTATGGCCGCGGGCGATGGCGGATCAAGAAAAGGAAAGTCCTGAATGCTCCCCAGCCGCAGAAAAAGCATCCGCAGAATGACCTCAGCCAGGTTGGAGCGGAGGATTTCGGGAGCGGTATAGAGGGGGCGAGCGAGATAATCCTCCTTGGCGTAAAGGCGGATGCAGATTCCGGCCGCAACCCGACCGCACCGGCCCTGGCGCTGATCGGCGCTGGCCCGGGAAACGGGAAGGACGGGCAGGCTTTGGGTCCGCGATCGCGGGTTGTACTGGGAGATGCGGGCCAACCCGGTGTCGATCACATACCTGATGCGTGGAATCGTGATCGAGGTCTCGGCGACGTTGGTGGCCGCCACAATCTTTTCCTCCGAGGTGAGCTGAAAGATCCGCTGCTGCTCAGCCGCCGACAGTCGCCCGAAAAGCGGCAGCACCAGCGTATGCTGATAGCGCTTTTCTTCCAGGCGCTGCACCGTTTCCCGAATATCGCTTTCGGTCGGCATAAAGATGAGAATGTCCCCGCGGCTGTCGATCTCACGACCCGCCTTGATGAGGTCCACGGCAGCCACGGCCTGGTCGATATAACTCGCATCATCCTCTTCCTCGGGGGCCTCAAGCGGGCGGTACCAGACCTCAACCGGATAGGTGCGACCCGAGACCTCGATGATGGGAGCATCGTCGAAGGCTCGTGAAAACTTCTCCGGATCGAGGGTGGCGGAGGTGATGATCACCTTGAGGTCGGGCCTGCGCGGCAGGATCTTCTTGAGAAGTCCCAGGATGAAATCGATGTTCAGGGTGCGCTCATGGGCCTCATCGATAATCAGGGTGTCGTAGGCGCGGAACAGCCGGTCTCTTTGAGCTTCGGCAAGAAGGATGCCGTCGGTCATGAATTTGATGCGGGTGGCTCGGGCGGTTCGATCCTGAAAGCGAATCTTATAGCCCACCCGATCGGGCCCGACGCCTTTCAATTCGTCCGCCACGCGATTGGCCAGGGTAATGGCGGCAATTCGGCGCGGCTGGGTGCTCCCGATCAATCCTCCCGAACCGCGCCCCGCTTCAAGGCACATCTTGGGAAGTTGCGTGCTTTTCCCCGAACCGGTTTCCCCGGTGACAACGAGGACCTGATGGGAATGGATCGCCGCGATGATCTCCTCGCGTTTTTCCGTGATGGGAAGATCCGGAGGGTAAGTGATCGCACAGGAGGCTTGAAGAACATCCTGCTGCATGTGAGGGATTTTACCGGGATCAGGGGAGGTCATGGGGCAACTTCTTACACCGCAAATTACGTTCGACTTTCCATGAAGATAGTGAACCGTGGCCAATGATCATAAGTGTCCGACTTTCTTCATTCCTGGCCGCGAAGCCGGTATCCGGGCAAATCCCCCGGATTCCGGTCCCCATTGGAATGACGCGTGAAAACCAAGGTTACTCTATTTTTTAGCCTGTGTTTAGTTTTGCAGATCTAATTGCGGGTGTCAATTGTGTGCGGATCGATTGTCTCAAAGCGCTGACGAGGCGGGAGAAGAAACCAAGGACCGGGCGCCGCGGCGGCGCCCGGTTTACCAGGTTTGCCGGACCCACTTACGGGGCAGCCTCTTCAGGGTCGGCAAGGATCACGGTTTGAACAAAATCCAGGCTCGGTAATTTGTACTTGTGAATAGAGCGAAAATCCAAAACATAGAGATCGTCACCTTGCGCAAGCAGCGACATCCTCGGGGGAGGTATCGGCGGTCCGCTGCCGCCGGAGTCGGTCGAACTCACCGTCTCGGGTTCAGGGAGAGGCAGTGTCTGCTTCAGACGCAGGTCGCTCATCGAATACTGGTGAAGAAAGCGCGCATCGAGGACATACAGGCAATCTCCATGGGCCGCCCATTGAACCGGCGGAGGAGGGAAAGGATGGCGAGCAGTGCGCAACTCTTGTGCTAAAGCACTGCTCACGCAAACGGTCAGAAGCAGCCATGCCACCAACACCAAAGCCTTTTTCGGGTGATGCAATTTCATCTTAATTCTCCCTGCTTTGAGGTCATTGCCGATTTTCCGGCACGATTTCAAACCAATCGAATACACAATCAGCAGTTAGCCTGCCATCAGCACCACCTCCTTCCCTCGGCAGGATCCGGCTCTCGGCTCTACGGGTGAAGACCCTAGCAGGCAAATGTGAGGAAAATATGAAGAGATGATGTGATCATTTTGAAGGATGATTCATTCTTTACAGAAGCTTGATAAAATGGGATTGGAAAAAGGAAAGGCGCCTGTCGCGGTTTGCGCAGGAATGGATCCTTCTCGATTTCAAGATTCTGCCGGGACGATTTATGAAGATAAAGCTCGTACACAAGCTATTCGCTTCTCTCTTAGGCACCAGCCTGCTGATCGTGATTTCCATGGCGGCCATGTCGGAATTCTATGTCTCCCGCAATTTCACCGATTATGTGAATAAAATGGAGATGGAGCGACTCAGCGGCCTCATTGACCGATTCAGAGACGAATACCTCAAACATCACAGCTGGGATCATCTGAAGGATAATTTCAAGGCATGGCGAAGGCTTCTGCGCTCTCAGAGCCATATCGCAGACCTCAACATGCCCTTGCCGCCACCACCTTCCCCGAAAGAGAGCCGCCCATGCGGGAACCGAACCCGGGAATGCCGGACCCCGGTCCCCCCGGAGAGGGCAGACCCTTCCCCCCTCCTCCTGCTCCTTTTTCGTTTGCGTCCAAGGTTGCCCTTTTCGATGCTAAATTCCAACTGGTTGCCGGCAATCCCAGCCCCGCTCAGGAGAACCTGCTCCAGGCGATTACCGTTGATGGAAAACCCGTCGGATGGTTGGGGGTAAGAAAGGTGCGACAGTTGTCCCATCCGCTCGACGTTGAATTTTCCAGGCAGCAAACCAAAGCTTTCTACCTCATTGGAATTGCCACCCTGGGTGCCGCGATTCTGGTCTCTCTGTTTCTTGCGCGGCATCTTCTGCGGCCCGTCAAGCAGCTGACCGAAGGAACCCGGGCATTGAGTCAGCGCAAGTTCGAGACGAGGATCACGTTCGCCTCCCGCGACGAACTCGGGCAGTTGGCAGCGGATTTCAACGCTATGGCGCAGGCCCTGGAGCAATACGAAAAAATTCGCCGGCAGTGGCTTTCCGATATTTCCCACGAACTGAGAACGCCCTTGTCAATCCTGCGTGCGGAAATCGAGGCGATGGAGGACGGGCTTCGAGAAATCACGGAGGAAACGCTCGAGTCTTTGCATTCGGAAGTACTCCACCTCACTAAGATCGTTAATGACCTTCATCAGCTCTCTTCCGTAGAGTCCGGCATGTTGACGATCAAAAGGGAGGCGGTGAACCCCCTCCAGGTTTTGAAGGCAACCTTGAAGTCCTTCGAAACCAGGTTCCGGGATCGGGAACTGGGCATCCAGGACGACCTGGAGATAAAGAATGTGGTGCTGGCGGGAGATGAGGATCGCTTGAAACAACTGTTTTCAAACATCCTCGAAAATACTCTGAGATATGCAGACTCCCCGGGAACACTGAAAATCTGGCATCATCAAACCGATGACGAACTGATTCTGAATTTCGCGGATTCCGGCCCCGGGGTCCCGAAGGAATCACTGGGGCGTCTATTTGACCGGCTCTACCGGGTCGACCAAGCGAGGAATCGCGAACACGGAGGAAGCGGCCTTGGCCTGGCCATCTGCAAGAGCATCGTTGAGGCTCTGGGCGGTCAAATCAAAGCAGCCAATGCGGCGGGGGCCGGATTATGGATTACCATTGTTTTGCCCCTCGCCTCCAATCAGGACACCGGCAACAAGTGAAAACCCATGAGCAAGCAGCAGATTCTGATTGTCGAAGACGAAGTCAAAATTTCCAAAGTACTGTGCGACTACCTGGAACGGTCCGGCTATGCAGCGAGTTGTTTGAGACGCGGAGACGAGGTCGTTCCTCAGGTGAAAAAGAATCCTCCCGCGCTCATTTTACTTGATATCATGCTGCCCGGAATGGATGGCATGGAGGTGTGTCGGGAACTGAGGAAGTTCTCCAATGTTCCGGTCATCATGATCACCGCGCGGGTGGATGAGATCGATCGTTTGCTCGGATCTGGAGCTGGGCGCCGATGACTATATCTGCAAGCCCTTCAGTCCTCGGGAAGTGGTGGCGCGAGTCAGGGCGGTTCTGAGGAGAAGCCGGCCGCAGCAAGCGGAAGCCTTGCTGAAGGTGGGAGAAATCGCTCTGGATGAAGAAAGACACCAGGTGCTCATCAGCGGCAGCGAAGTGAAGCTCACCCCGTGTGAATTTCAATTGCTGAAGGCGTTGCTGACGCATCCGAACCGGGTTTTCTCGCGCGGTGAACTGCTGAATCTGGTGCAGGGTTACGATTTTGAAGGATATGATCGAACCATCGACACTCACATCAAGAACTTGCGCAAGAAGGTCGCGGTAATGGCTCCCGACCGCGAACTGGTCAGCACCGTCTACGGGATAGGTTACAAGTTCAACCATTCCGAAGAGTGAAGGGAGATTTCAGGAAATATTGATCGAATACAGGGAGAACATCATGCAGGAACGTTTGAGACCCTTCTGCTTGCAGCACCGAATCCACTTCGATGAAGAACCGCAACTCCTGGCCCCGTCCAATCACACCTGGCTCATCAGAGATATTCATGGGAAACAGTGGGTCATCAAGTCCAAAGATCCTGAAGATGCCACTCCCGAGTTGTTGAAGAGTTTTTCCCTGTTGCACCCTCCGTTCCTCTACCCGCAACCCCTTTCCGAACCCGACGACGATTTCCTTCTCTACCCTTATCTCGAAGGCAGGCTCCTCGCGGACGATAACTTCGAAAATCCGGAAACGATCGAACTGGTCCTGGAAGTGATCGGCAGAGTGCAGGCGCTGATGAGATCCCTCGTTCTGGTTCCCTTCTATCAGGAGACCATGCGCCTCAAGGAGGACGGGACGAATGAGGCGGACGACCCACTTCAGAGCTTGAGTTTCAGCAGGGTCCAGAACACCACTGAACAGCAGCGAGCGGCCCGGCACAGGGAAATGGCGGAATCATACCGGTGGACGGAAGCGAACGTGGAAAGCTGCCGGGATGCGCTGCAAGCCCATGGATTGTGGCCTGACGCCCCCTTCGAAGAATACCGGGAGCGGGTCCACAACCTCTTTTCGCTTCATCTGCCCGTGGTCGGCACCAACCTTTCCCACATCGCCCTGCACCCCGAACATCTCGTGCGGTGCCCGGACGGGATGCTGGGAATCGTCGGTTGGCGGATCGAACCGCGCCCCCGCTTTTACATGATGTACACCTATCTGGCCTGGAGCTTCTTCCACTCCGCAAGGGCCGACGCCCGGGAGTTCTATCGCCAAGGCCTGGCCCGCCACAGCAGCAGGGCCTTCCACACCGAACACCACCTGGTTTTCGCGTTCTGCCTGATGGAACAACTGGCCCGGAGTCTCAACCGGAAAACTGATGCGGCTTCTTCCCTCCTCCGAGCAACGGATTGCTGAAGCACGCGAGCTTTTCCTCGAGTGCGTTGAAAATACCAGGAAAGATGAAGATGGAAGTTGATCTCATAATCATAAACGGCATCGTGCTCACCCTTGATCGCAGCGACCAGCACTTCGACCCGGGGGCGGTCGCCATCCGCGGGGCGGAAATCGTCGCGGTCGGACCTGCAGAAACTATTCGGTCCGCTTTTCACGCCGCCAAAACCCTCGATGCGACCGGCTGCGTCGTGCTGCCCGGTTTGATCAATTCCCACACCCACGCGGCTATGACCATCTTCAGGGGCCTCGCCGACGACCTACCCCTGATGGACTGGCTGCATCAGCACATCTTCCCCGCCGAACGAAAGCTCACCGAGGAGTGGGTCTATTGGGGAACTTTGCTCGCCTGCGCTGAAATGATCCGCTCCGGCACCACCACCTTTTGCGACATGTACCTGTTTGAGCATAAAGTCGCTGAAGCGGCGAAAGCGGCCGGAGTGCGAGCCCTCGTCGGAGAGGTGCTCTACGACTTCCCCTCGCCGAATTATGGTCCGGTCGAGAAAGGATTGGCATTCACGGAATCTCTGATCCACCAGTGGCAGGGAGACCCCCTGGTGAGAATCGCCGTCGAGCCGCACACCCTCTACACGTGTTCGCCGCCCCTTTTGAAGCGCTGCCATGAACTTGCTGAGCGCTGCAACGTTCCGCTCATCACCCACCTTTCGGAAAATGAAGCCGAAGTCGAAGAAATCCTCAAACGTTATGGGCACCGCCCGGTGGCTCATCTCGAAATCCTCGGGATGCTGAGCCCGCGATTGATTGCCGACCACTGCGTCGCCCTGGACGATTCGGATATGGAACTTCTCGCCCGGCGCGGCGTGGCAGTGGTCCACAACCCGGAGAGCAACATGAAACTGGCATCGGGCATTGCACCGGTGCCTCGCCTCCTCGAAATGGGAGTGAAGGTTGCCCTGGGCACGGACGGGTGTGCCAGCAACAACGACCTGGACCTCTTCGGCGAAATGGATACCTGCGCCAAACTCCATAAGGTCGCGACTCTGGACCCGACGGTGCTCCCTGCCGGAACGGTGCTCCGGATGGCCACCCAAAACGGCGCCAAAGCCCTTGGCCTGGAAGGGAAAACCGGGGAACTCTCCCCCGGCAAATGGGCGGACATCATCGTGGTCGATTTTGACCGGCCGCATCTGACACCTCTGTTCAATCCGGTGAGCCATCTCGTTTACGCCGCCCGGGGCTCGGATGTTCGCCACAGCATCATTCACGGACGTCTGGTGATGGAGGACCGGAGGTTGCTCACCCTGGATGTCGACGAGGTAATGGACCATGTCCGATCTTTCGCCCGCAATGTTCACCCATGAAGAGAGGAATCCGGCCCGTTGCGAGGTGGATTTATTGCTGACCGACATCTCGTGGCTGGTGACCTGCGACGAGCGGATGCCATGCTTCCGTGCGGGAGCTATTGCCGTCAACGGGACGGACCTGCTTGCCGTCGGCCCAACGGATCAGGTGCGGCAGCGGTTTCATGCTCGGAGCGAAATGGACCTCTCCGGCTTTCTCGTCCTTCCCGGCCTGATCAACACCCACACTCACGCGGCCATGACCTGCTTTCGCGGCCTGGCCGATGACCTGCCGCTGCTGCGCTGGCTCCATGAGGTCATCTTCCCGGCGGAGGCGGCTCGCGGTAAACCCCGAGATGGTTTACCGGGGAACTTTGCTCGCCTGCATAGAAATGCTGAAAAACGGCATTACCACTTTTTGCGACGGCTACTTTTTCGAGGAAGCGGCGGCCCGGGCGGCGTTGGAGTGCGGCATGCGAGGGATTCTCGGCCAGGGCGTGCTGGACTTCCCCACCCCGGACCAGCCCGATCCTTCCCGCTCCCGCGAGCGAGTGGAAGCCTTTCTCGATGCCTTTCCAAAGGATAGCGATCGCCTTCGCCCCTCCATCTTCTGCCACACCCCCTACACGTGCCGCCCGGAAACCCTCCAATGGGCCAAGGGCCTCAGCAAAGAGCACGGAATCCTCTTTCAGATCCATCTCTCGGAAACCGCGGCCGAGGTCGAGGAGATGGTTCAGAGGTATGGCGAGCGACCTGCCTTCCATCTGGACCGGCTGGGGGTCCTTGACGATCGGACCCTGTGCGCGCATGGCGTCTGGCTTGATCCCGGGGAGATCGAACTCCTGGCGGCCCGCCAAGTGAGGATTTCACATAATGTGGAAAGCAACATGAAGCTTGCCTCCGGGGTCGCCCCGGTTCCCCGAATGCTGGCGGCCGGCATCACAATCGGGCTGGGCACCGACGGATGCGCCAGCAACAATAATCTCGACCTCTTTTCGGAAATGGACAAGGTTGCCAAACTTCATAAAGTGATCAGCCGCGACCCCGTTGTTTGTCCGGCGCCCCGGGTGCTTGCCATGGCAACTCGGGACGGGGCTGCCGCCATTGGCTGGGATGACGCCATCGGCAGCCTGGAAGTCGGCAAGAAAGCCGACCTCATCGCCATCGACCTCAACCAACCCCACCTGACCCCCCTTTACGACCCGGCCTCTCACCTTGTCTATGCCGTCAAGGGAAGCGATGTCCGGCACGTATGGGTAAACGGCGATATGGTGGTCCGGGACGGACAGGTGCTGAAGGTCAATGAAATTGAAGCTATCGCAGCGGTGAATCGTCTCGCGGGTAAAGTAAGACTTGTTTCAGGGTGAAAAAGCGGTCCCATTCATGCGGGGGGCGGCAGCGTTCACCTTCCGATACCTTGCACGAACCGTCACCTTCACAAAAAACTGCTTGACAATCAGATGGCGCCTGGATATGTGTTAGCCGACACTGCATAAATGAGGTTATTCAGATGGGTAGTCGTACATATCAAAATTTTGGGTTTTGGTGCTGGTGGTGGAAGACTGGCAGGGAGGTGTGCCAACGTAGTCTTGCCTGATTAAACCATCGGCAGAAGAGATAATCAGGGACCGTGGGCCACACCGGCTCACGGTCCTTTTTTTATGCAATGGGGACTGTGGGAACTTCCTGCAATCCCCTTTTTTTGTGCCCTCGGTCTCAAGGGGAAACCCCGGAAGAACGATTGGAAGGGGCACTGTAAATCCTGAATTCAGGGTCCGGAAGCAACACCAAGCAGTTGCAAAGATAACGAGAGGAGAAAGCGCCATGTTAGTCGTAATGGATCAAAAGGCAACACAGGCGGAGATTGAAGCGGTGGTGGCCGAGATCGAGGCCAAGGGGTTGATCGCCCGTCCGATTCCGGGAGGCACGAGGGTAGCGATCTGTGTGCTGCACAACCAGGGGCCGGTTGAGGCCAACCACTTCCTGAGCATGCCCGGCGTCAAAGAGGCGATCCCGGTGACCCATCCTTACAAGCTGGTGAGCCGGGAATCACAGCCCGACGACACGGTGATTCAGGTGGGTTCGGTCGAGATCGGGAATGGCCATCTCACCATCATTGCCGGGCCCTGCGCGATCGAGAGTGAAGAGCAGGCGTTGACCATCGCTCGCCACGTCAAGGCTGCCGGGGCTCATCTTTTTCGAGGCGGCGCGTTCAAACCGAGGACCTCCCCCTATGCCTTCCAGGGTCTCGGCGAAGAAGGACTGCAAATCCTCGCCCGGGTGCGCGAGGAGACCGGCATGCCCGTCGTCACCGAAGCCATGGATCACGAAGTCTTTGACCTGGTGGAGGAATATGCCGACGTCATTCAGATCGGGACGCGCAACATGCAGAACTTCAGCCTGCTCAGGCGCGCCGGCCGGGCCGCCAAGCCGATCATGCTCAAGCGGGGAATGTCCGCCACCATCGAGGAATGGCTCATGGCCGCCGAATACATCATGGAAGGCGGGAATGCGCGGGTGATCCTGTGTGAACGGGGGGTCCGGACCTTTGCTCATCACAGCCGCAACACCCTGGACCTTTCCTCGATCCCCGTGGTCCAGAAGGAGAGTCATCTGCCGATCATCGTCGACCCCAGTCATGCGGCGGGGCGGCGCGGCCAGGTGATCCCTCTCAGCCGGGCGGCGGTGGCGGTCGGGGCTCATGGGCTGATGGTGGAGGTCCACCACGCCCCGGAAAAAGCGCTGAGCGACGGCGCCCAGTCCCTCTATCCGGCGCAATTCAAGGACCTTTACCGGCAGATTATGCCCATTTTCGAGACGATCAACTCATAGAGAAAAGAGGGTCGCCGCCTCGGCGAGAATGCTGCTTGCGGCAGCTGGATTTTCGGATATCGAGGCGGGTGGCCGTTGAGGGAGAGGGGTGAGGATCATGCGACTGAGAGTGTTCCCGGAAAAAGCGGAATTCAAAGATTTGGCGGGCCGTGGCAATGTCATTCCGGTCTGCATGGATATACTGGCAGACACGGAAACCCCGCTGTCGGCCCTCGCCAAGGTCTATTCCGGCGCGGGTCCGGTGTTCCTTCTGGAAAGCGTGGAAGGCGGCGAGAGGTGGGGAAGGTACAGTTTTCTCGGGGCCTCGGCGCAGACCAATATCCGGGTCTACCGCGATAAGGTCGAGGTGGAAGCTGAGGGCAGGGTTCGGGAACTCCCCCACCATGGCGACCCGCTCCCTCTCCTGAGGTCCATCATGGCAGACTACCGGCCGGTCTCGCTTCCCGGACTGCCCAGGTTCTGGGGAGGCATGGTCGGCTACTTTGCCTATGAATTTGTGTCGTTTTTTGAAGACATTCCCAACCGCTATCCCGACAACCTGCCGCTGGCCCACTTCTTCATCCCGGATCGCCTCTTCATCTTCGACAACATCCGGCACACCTTGACCCTTGTGGCCTATGCTTTTCTGGACGGCAAGAAGCCTTCGGACGCCTATGAAGAGGCCCTGAGTTCCCTTAAAGCCATGCGGAACCTGCTGGCACAGCCCCTCCTCGAACCGCGCATGCTCAACCGGGGGCCTTACCGACTGGAACCCCGGGTGGAGCCGGAGGTTTTCCGGTCCCAGGTGGCCCGGATCAAAGAGTACATCACCGCCGGCGATATCATCCAGGCGGTGATCTCCCAGCCTTTCGGCTGCTCGCCCCCGCCCGACCCCTGGTGGCTCTACCGGGTCCAGCGCTACATCAATCCTTCCCCGTACCTCTACTTCATGCACCTGGATGACACGGTCCTTGTCGGCTCTTCCCCCGAAACGATGGTGCGCCTGGATTCCGGGATCGCGACCCTGAGACCCATTGCCGGCACCCGCCCCCGCGGCAAGACCGAGCAGGAAGACCGCCAGCTTGCCGACGAACTCCTGCAGGATCCCAAGGAACGGGCCGAACACCTCATGCTGGTCGACCTCGGGCGGAACGACCTCGGCCGGGTGGCCGAAATCGGGACCGTGCAAGTGACCGACCTCATGATCGTTGAACGCTACTCCCATGTGATGCATCTCGTTTCCAACATCTCCTGCGACCTGCTGTCGGGATGCGATGCCTTCGACCTGCTGCGGGCAACCTTCCCCGCCGGGACGCTCAGCGGGGCCCCGAAGATCCGGGCCATGGAAATCATCGCCGAACTGGAGCATGGAACCGCGGGGACCTTACGGGGGAGCCCTCGGCTATATTTCCTTCACCGGCAACATGGACCTGGCCATTACCATCCGCACCGCGACCCTTCAGAATGGAACCCTCACCGTGCGGGCGGGGGCGGGAATTGTCGCTGACTCAGACCCGGAGCGGGAACGTCTGGAAACGGTAAGCAAAGCCATGGCGATGCAAAGAGCCCTGGAGCTGGTGCATGGGGCGGTTGGCTCTTAGCTGTTTGCTCTTGGCTCTTGAAATGGAGGAATGACATGATTCTGATGATCGATAATTATGATTCTTTTACCTACAATCTGGTTCAGTATCTGCAGGATGCTCGGCGCCGAGGTCGAAGTTGTCCGGAACGACAGGATCTCGCTTGCCGAGATTCAAGCGAAAGACCCCCAAGGCATAGTCATCTCCCCGGGCCCTTGCCGCCCGGAGGATGCCGGCATCTGTGTCGAGGCAATTCGCGCCTTTTCAGGCCGGATCCCCATTCTGGGGGTATGTCTCGGTCATCAGTCCATCGCCGTGGCCTTCGGCGGCAAAGTGATCGGCGCCAGGCAGTTGATGCACGGCAAAGTGTCCACGGTAACGGCTGACGGCGAATCGGTTTACCAGGGGATCCCCAGTCCCTTCCAGGCCATGCGCTACCATTCCCTGGCCGTTTCCCGGGAACATCTGCCGCCCTGCCTTGCTGTAACCGCGGAGGCGGAAGACGGCGAAATCATGGGTATTCGTCATCGGGAACATCTGACCGAAGGGATTCAATTTCACCCGGAATCAATCATGACACCCGTCGGGAAACGTCTGCTCAGGAATTTTCTGGTTCGAGCAGAGGCAATCAGAGGAGAGAATGGATCATGATTCAGGACAGTCTCAGGAAGATCATTCAAAAACAGGACCTGGATGAACAGGAAATGGCCGACGTGATGACCGAAATCATGTCGGGTGAGGCCACCGAGGCGCAGATCGGGGCCTTCATGGCCGCCCTCGCCACCAAAGGAGAGACCTTCTCGGAATTGGCCGGCGCCGCTCGAGCCATGCGGCGCAAAGCCACCCGGGTCCAGGTCACGGCCCAAACCGTTGTGGACACCTGTGGCACGGGAGGAGATCACGCCCACACCTTCAATATTTCGACCACGGCAGCATTTGTGGTGGCGGGATGCGGAGTAACCGTCGCAAAACACGGAAACCGCTCCATCTCGAGCCAGTGCGGGAGCGCCGATCTGCTGGAAGCGCTGGGAGTGCGCCTGGACGTGGTGCCCGAAGTGGTGGAGGAGGCCATCCGGGAGCTCGGGATCGGCTTCCTCTTTGCTCCCCTCTACCACGGGGCGATGCGGCACGCCGCCAAACCCAGACGGGAGGTCGGGATCCGTTCCATTTTCAACATGCTGGGCCCTCTCACCAACCCCGCCGGAGCGAACTGCCAACTCCTCGGAGTGTATGCCCCGGAGTTGACCGAGATGTTCGCCCAGGCCCTTCGGCTGCTCGGCACCCGGCGAGCCATGGTGGTCCACGGCCATGACGGCCTGGACGAGATCTCCGTTTGCGCCCCTACCCGCGTTTCAGAACTGAAGGACGGGGCAATTCGCACTTACGATCTGACTCCTCAGCAGCTTCTGGGAAGAGAGGCCCGACGCCAGGACCTCGTAGGAGGTGATCCCGCGGTCAATGCGGAAATAACCCGGAGTATTCTGAAGGGCGAGAAGGGACCGCAGCGGGACATTACGGTGGTCAATGCGGCGGCAGCCCTCATCGCCGCCGGTGTCACCGAGGATTTTCCCGCGGGCCGATTGCGCTCGCAGAATCCTCGATCGATGAGAAGAAAGCGGCCGCCAAACTCGATGCTCTCATTCGCTTCACCAATGAAAATGGCTAATGAAATGAGATGGGACAAGCGATGAAACCGGATTTCCTCAGCAAGATCATTGAGACCAAAAAGCGGGAGGTGGAAATCTCCTCCAAGGCAATCCCTGAGAGCCGACTACGGGACGAGGCCCTGCAATCAAGAGACCGCAGGCCGTTCTTCGCGAGGCTCGCGGTTCCCGGCCCCCCGGGAGCAAACATCATTGCTGAAATCAAACGGGCTTCACCTTCTCGCGGCGACATTCATCCGGATCTGAATGCGGAGTTCCAGGCAAAATCCTATGAAAGAGCAGGAGCGGCGGCCATTTCAGTGCTGACCGAACGGGCCTTCTTTCGGGCAAGACCGGATGATCTGCAAAGAGTGCGGCGTGCCGTCAGCCTCCCCGTGCTCAGGAAAGACTTCATCATTTCGCCCTATCAGGTTTACGAAACCGCCGCCATGGGAGCGGATGCCGTCCTGCTCATCGTACGGGCGCTCTCCCGGAAAATGCTGAAAGACCTTCTCGATCTCTGCCGCGAAGTAGGTTTGGATGCTCTGGTGGAGGTCCATTCAGAAGAGGAAATGGCCGAAGCGACACGGGCGGGGGCCCGCTTGATCGGTATCAACAACCGCGACCTCAGCTCCTTTCAGACGGATCTTCAGACTTCCATCCGCCTGGCGGGACTGATTCAAGACGGGCAGATCGCCGTGGCAGAAAGCGGCATTCACGGCCGCGGACAAGTTGAAAGTCTGCTTGCAGCGGGGATATGGAATTTCTTGATTGGAGAAAGCCTGGTGAGAGCACCGGATCCGGAAGGGTTTCTCGGGAACCTTCTCGGCCGGCAAGGATGATGGGCCTCCGGGGGTTGGAAATGGAGAGCAGGTAGAATGCCAGGCAAAGAAGAGACGATTAGCAGGCCTCAGGTCAAGATCTGTGGCCTGACAACGGCGGAGGAAGCCCAGGCGTGCGCGGAACTCGGGGCCGACGCCATCGGGTGTGTCTTCTACCCGCCGAGCCCGCGGCACGTGATCGACGAAAAGGCACGAGACATCTGCCGGAGCCTGCCCGCCGCAATCTGCAGCCGTCGGGGTGTTCGTGAACGAACCTTTCGCGACGATCATGAAGAAGGTGGCACGATGCGGGCTGAAGGCGGTGCAACTGCACGGGCAGGAACCCGCGGAACTGGCAGAGAACCTCCAAAATGAGGGGCTTCTGGTCATCAAGGCCCTATTTATGAACCGGGCACCGTCCCTGGACTGCGCGGGCTCTTTCAGAACGTCGGCCTATCTAATCGAATGTGCCGGCGGCCCCCTCCCGGGCGGCAACGCGCTCGCCTGGGACTATCGGGCGGCCGCCGGCCTGTCCGTTAAAGATCCCGTGATCCTGGCGGGAGGCATCAACCCCGACAATGTTTCCCGAGCCATTCGGGAAGCCTCGCCGGATGCCGTGGACGTGAGTTCGGGAGTGGAGTCTGCGCCCGGAACCAAAGATATGGATAAAGTCAAACGCTTGCTCGAGGCAGTGGCAACGACTGACTGTCTCGAGGAAGCCAAGGAGGATCTTTCGATGATGCAATCGCAACCCGCAGCACCAATAAGTCAGCAAACCACGCTCCTTTCCTACCCCGACCCGCAGGGGACATTTCGGTCCCTACGGCGGGCGCTATGTAGCGGAGACACTGATGCCGGCAATCCTTGAATTGGAGGAGGCCTATCAGCGGATCAGCAAGCAGGAGTCCTTCCAGCAGGAATTGAAGGACCTCCTGCAGCACTATGCGGGTCGCCCGACGCCGCTGTTCCGTGCCGGGCGATTGAGCTCGAGACTGGGAGGGGCATCCCTCTTTCTCAAGCGCGAAGATCTTGCTCACACGGGAGCTCACAAGATCAACAACACACTGGGGCAGGCGCTCTTGGCCCGGTGGATGGGAAAGCAAAAAGTCATTGCGGAGACCGGCGCGGGCCAGCACGGAGTGGCAACGGCCACCGCCGCAGCGCTCTTCGGTATGGAATGCCGCGTTTTTATGGGGACCGAGGACATCCAGCGCCAGGCCGCCAACGTTCAGAGAATGCAGCTCTTGGGCGCGGAAGTGGTGCCCGTCGCCTCCGGCACCGGCACCCTCAAGGATGCCATGAACGAAGCCATGCGCTATTGGGTGTCGGCGGTAAGGGACACCTTCTACGTCATCGGCTCGGTTGCCGGTCCGCATCCCTACCCGATGATGGTCAGAAATTTTCAGCGCGTCATCGGCGATGAGGCGAAAAGGCAATGTCTTGAGGCGTTGGGCCGCCTTCCGGATATGCTCGTCGCTTGTGTGGGCGGAGGCAGCAACGCGATGGGGCTCTTTTACCCGTTCCTGGAGGACGACGTCGAGATGGTGGGTGTCGAAGCCGCCGGTCTCGGCGTCGCCACCGGAAAACACGCCGCCACGATCAGCGCCGGTTCCGTGGGCGTGCTCCACGGCTCCAAATCTTACGTGCTGCAGGATCGTGACGGCCAGATCCAGGAGGCACATTCCATATCCGCCGGCCTGGACTACCCGGGGGTCGGACCGGAGCATGCTCTTCTCAAAGACTGTGGCCGGGTTCGTTATGAGGCGATCGATGACCGCCAGGCGCTCGCGGCCTTTCAGGAACTTTGTGCCCTGGAGGGTATCATCCCCGCCCTGGAAAGCGCTCATGCCGTTGCCCAGGCCATAATTGAAGCGTCACAGAGGCCGCCGGAACACGCGATCATTGTCTGTCTGTCGGGGCGGGGAGACAAGGATCTGGGAATCGTGTCCGGCCATTTAGCCGGCGCAGGGTTGCAGCCGTAAGACCGATCCGGAAAGGGAGCGAGATGAATCGAATAACGAGCGTGTTTGAGGAAATGCGTAAGAAAGGCGAAAAGGCTTTGGTGGGATTTGTAACGGCGGGAGATCCGACTATCGAACTTTCGATGGCAATTATTGAGGCCATGTGTTCGGCCGGGCTCGACATTCTGGAACTGGGCGTGCCGTTTTCCGATCCCACGGCAGACGGTCCGGTCATCCAACGGTCTTCCGGGCGTGCCTTGAAATCCGGTGCGAGCCTGACCACGGTGCTGGAGATGGCGAGGAATCTGCGCCGCACATCCCAGATTCCCATCGTTCTTTTCAGCTACTATAACCCCATCCTGGCTTACGGCGTTGAGCGCTTTTATACTGACGCCCGGGCGGCCGACGTGGATGGCCTGCTGGTGGTGGACCTACCGCCGGAGGAATCGGCTGAAATGACCTCCACCTGGCCCGGAAACGAATTGGCTCTCATTCGCCTGGTCGCACCGACGACACCACCCGAACGCATGGCCGTCATCGCTGAGAGAGCTTCCGGTTTTCTGTACCTGGTTTCCATGACCGGGGTCACAGGCAGCGCGGGGTTAAACCTCGACGAGGTCTCCGGGGTCGTGGAATCATTGCGCGCCCGCTCAAAGGGCATACCGATCTGTGTGGGATTCGGCGTTTCGACCCCGGACCAGGTGCGAGCCGTCGGCGCTCTTGCGGATGGGGCGGTGGTGGGTTCCGCTTTCGAGAGAATCATCGAAGAAAATCTCGGCAACCCCGACCTGGTCGGGCGCATGCACGCGGCGGTGCAGTCACTGAAGGCAGCAACCCGCTGAAGCGACGGTATCGTCTCCTTTTTGCGGCATGGCCTTTCCGGCGCGATTGTGGTAAAGAAAGGAGAGGAGAAGTATCGAGGTAGATTGCCCGGAGCCTGCGGCTTTGAGCGGGCGGCATGAGTTTTCGATCGCACCGGAAGCAAGGCCGCACGGGATGAGATAGAGGAGCGTGGATGTTTTTCTTCATCGGGGGTGTCCAACCCAAAACCATCACTCTCGACGATTCCCGGCGACTGTGCCCGGCTTGTGGGTTGGCTCAGGCCAGGTTAAAGCGGACCGACCAATACCTCAGTCTGTTTTTCATCCCGCTTTTTCCCGTAAAGCGCGGGGAAACCGGCGGTAATTTGTGATCGTTGCGGCACGGTTTCATCCCCTGATCAGGGTGTCGGACCTCCACCTGCGGGATTCGATCGAACCAATGTTCCCAATGCGGCTATTCCTTGACCCCGACGTTTCAATACTGTCCCCGGTGTGGGAAAGAAGTTGCAGCCCAAAAGAGGATAATACTCCGACCCGACTTTCAGGTCGAGATTCCGGCGGATATGGAGATCAAGGTTGGTTAACAAGAAGAGAGAAAACAAGAAGGTCTTGCCCTTTCCCTCGGTCGCTCGGCCAAGCATTGAGGATGTGCTTGAACGGTTCCTGAGAGATCAACAAAACCGCCTGAAACCCAGGACCTTTCATCGCTACGAAGAAGTCATAGACCTTTTTCGGCACTGCTTGAACGGGTACGGGCACCATGATTTGGACCGGTCATCCGAAGTCACTCTGTATGAGAGGCTTTATTTCCAGAAGAACCTGGAATTCTGTGCCATATTCGGACCGGACAAAATTTCCCCCGCTTTATACAATTTCCTCAATTATTTCATGATTCGAAAGGTGATGGCTTCCGAAGCTCTGCTTCAGGCTGCAGGAACGGTGATGAGGAAGCTGGTCAAATGGTTGGATGAAAACGGCTACATTGGCAGAGATGAAGCCCTGAACGGTGACCGGATTGCATCCGAGGCCACCAGAGAGTTGCCCGCCGCAGAGCGGTTGGCACGACTCCTTTACAACTTTGCCCAACACTACGCTCCTCGCCATTGGACGGATGAATTGGATGACTATTTCACTGTAGAAGAGGCCAAACCCGGCATGCTGATTCTTTCAGGCGCAACCCTGTCGGGGGTTATTGAAGTCCAGGTTCCCCATGAGATCAGCGACCACTGCAAAGAGGGTTGGATGGTCAATCTGCTTCTGGGGAAAACCCCCAAGGGCTGGTGCATCCTCGAAACGGGAAATGTCTACCCCGGCTAAAAGACGGTTGCGCACTGATTTCATCTAAGTGTCCATCCTTGCTGGTCATACATGCGGAAGCCCGCATCCAGGCACTTTTTCTGGATCCCGGTTTTCATCGGAATGACACGTTGCGCCGATGGTCAATCTGTTCTATTGTGCGCTGCTCAGAACCCGGCAAACAGCTGCACACAAACCTGGCCATAACACCCGATGCCAAGAGATCGGTACTTTGAGCTGACCAGGTTGGCCCGGTGGGTGGGGCTTTCCATCAATGCTCGATGCATAGCCTCGGCCGAGACATCGCCTTTCGCCAAATTCTCTCCTGCATACCGAAAAGGGCGACAGCGCTTCACCAAGTCCCACGCAGGATTCTTGCCGGTTTTGGGATCTTTATGCGCAAAGACGCCCTTTTCCACCATTTCTTTTGCCCGCTTGAACGCCTTGCCGGAAAGGCATTCATCCCATTTCAGGCGACTGTTTTCCCTCCGGGCCAGGCGGAACAGCTGACGCGCCTTTGCTTCTTCCTGAGAAGAGGGGCTCATCCGGGTTTCCACGACAGGATAGGGAGGGAGAGGCCGGGAATAGCCCGCCTGCGAATAGGTGAGCGAGAGCACCACAAGGGTCACCATGAGGCTGGAACAACACAGAGTTTTCAAGGTTCCCTCGGAAGTGATCGGGCAAGGAAATGGGTAACCTGCAGGGGGTTCCTGGCCCAGGTGATAAGCACGCACCTCGGTTTCAATGTGACGATCGGCCATCGTTACCCGCTCATGCTGCCGCAGGTGCTCAAGCCACGATTCCACGAGGAAGGTCTCCAGATAGCGTCCGGGATCGGCCGCATCGAGAAAGAGCCGCCACCGCATGGCACCGCCGCGCAGGCGAGAACGGCGTAACCTGCGCATGGCACCTTCAAACTCCCGCCACTTCGAGGGGTCGATCCGATATTCAACGGTAATGAGGACGGGGCCCTCTTCGGGCTGAGGCTCGACCGGAAGGTGAGACACGGGCCAGTGCATCGAAGGACTGAAGTCACGACCTTCCCCTGAGGATAATCGATACCGTAAGGTGGTAATCAAGCCGACCATAAGTCCAATCGCCGAAAAGACGAGGGTCTGGGGGATGCCGCAAAAATTGGCGACGGCACCCCACAAGAGACTGCCTCCAGACATTCCCCCGAACAAAATGAAGATGTAAACCGCCAATGCGCGTCCTCTCACCCATGCCGGGACACCGGTCTGGACGCTGGCATTGAAGCTTGAAACCAGTACCAGCCAGGCAACACCGAAAAAAACCAGCGCCCCGCAAATGGTCAGGAAATGGTTGATGAGGGCAATCGCGACGAGCGACATTGACGATACGATCGTGGCCAGCACAGCCAAAGCGTCCAGGGTAAGTCTGCGTTTCAGCAAGGGCAGAAAAGCCGCACCTACGACCGCACCCACACCGAAAGACGCCAGCAGCAACCCGTATCCGACAGAGCCAACCCCAAGCTGTTGACGGGCCACGAGCGGAAGGAGAGCCATGATGACGCTGGCGCAGATGGCAAAGGCGGCAACCCTGACCAGAACGGCGCGCAGTGCCGGAGCATGACGGACATAGCGAATTCCGGTGCGCATCGCGCCAAGAACGCGCTCGGCAGGCAAGGCACTTTCTCGGGTCGGCCTTTTCCAGAGCAGCAATACCGCGATAACCCCGAGATAAGAGACGGCATTCAGGAGAAAGGCCATACCCGGACCCATGGCTCCCACAACCAGCCCACCGAGCGCCGGGCCAATCGAGCGAGCGGCATTGAAACCGGCGCTATTCAGGGCAATCGCCACATGCAATTCGGGACCGGAAACCAGCTCCGGCACCATCGCCAGCCAGGAAGGCCCGTTTGCCGCCGCCCCCAAACCGAGCATGAGAGTAAGCAGGAGCAGGAGCCATGGCGTGGTATGGCCCAAAAATGTCAGAATGCTCAGCAGACCCGCCGCAACAAGCATCCAGCTCTGGGTTAGAAGCAGCAAACGGCGCCGATCGATGATATCGGCGAGCGCTCCGGCAGGCATCGCCAACAGGAAGAGAGGCAGGGTCGACGCCGTTTGGACCAGCGCCACCATTATGGTCGACGGACGTGAGCGAGGTCATCAACCACGCCGAAGCCGTGCTCTGCATCCAGGTGCCGATGTTCGAGACCAGGTTCGCCGTCCAAAGGGCCCTAAAGATCGAGTGGCGAAGAGGGGTCCACGCTGTCACTTTCAAACAGGCCGCATCCTGAGGTCGCTGGTGGTCAGTCATCCAATGAATACTCCGGGAAAGCAGAAACTCCTTGATCTTATCCTCCCGTGCAGTAGAGCACAAAACCGATGAAGATTAAATAGTCCGGTTTGTCTGCAGGGGAGGTCCTCCAAGCATCCCTTGGCAGCGGCTTTAATCCCGCCCATGGAAGTCATTGAGATAGCAGGCGGTGCGAAAAACGGCTATAATTGACACCACAAGGTTTGAAGGCAATTCCCGTTGCAGTTTAGGAAATACAGTCTTCACGGAATGCGAGTATGATTGATGCGTATCGCTATTGTCTCGGACATTCACAGCAACCTGACCGCTTTCCAGGAGGTGCTGGCCGATATTGACCGCTCCCGCGTGGACCGCATTGTGTCGCTGGGCGACAACATCGGCTACGGGCCGGAACCCGAAGAAGTGCTGGAGCTGATCCGCGCGCGCACCATTCACTCGATCATGGGCAACCACGAACTGGGCATCGCCGATCCCTCCTGCCTCTCCTGGTTCAACAACTCGGCCAGAAGGTCCCTTGAGATTAACCGCGGGCTGCTTTCCTCCGTCAGTATCGAATACATCCGCACCCTGGCCCCGGCGTATGCTTTGGATCAATGCCTCTTCGTGCACGGTTTCCCTCCCGATTCGGTTACCACCTATCTGTTCGAGGTCTCGGACATGCATTTGAGAAAGGTCCTTTCAACCATGGCTCAGGAGCTTTGCTTTGTAGGGCACACCCACGATCTCCAGCTGCTGACTTTCGATGGCCGGAGAATCCGATATCACGCCGATACCCGAAGGGAAGACCTATCTGCAGGAAGGCTGTAAATACCTGATCAACGCCGGCAGTGTGGGGCAGCCGCGAGATGGTGACTGCCGTGCCAAGTATCTGATTTGGGACAGCGAAGGACGGCGGCTCGAAGGGCGGTTTATCGCTTATGACATTGCCAGGACCGTTAAGGGGATCCTGGCCCTCGGCTTGCCCGGGATCAACGCCGACCGGCTCTGGTAAAGAGCTCCCGGCCAGGATCCCGACGCCTCCCCGGCTTGATATTGCTAAAGCAATTGGCGTGTGCTACAAATCTCGCACCTCTTGATGGGGCAGGGGGCCGCCTTCGGTTTTGGCCCTTTTCCGACCACTGATCACTGGCCAATGACCACTGTTTTCATGGGAACGGCGCTGCAAATTTAGGAGTTGTATGGACGCTCGTTATTCGCCAAAAAGCATTGAGAAAGCCTGGCAGGACCGCTGGGAACGGGAGAAGCTCTTTGAGGTCGGCGAAGACCCCGACCGTCAGAAGTATTACCTTCTGGAAATGTTTCCGTATCCCTCCGGCCGCATTCATATGGGACACGTGCGCAACTACTCGATCGGCGACGTCGTAGCCCGTTTTTTGATGATGCGAGGGCTACAACGTACTGCACCCGATGGGTTGGGATGCCTTTGGCATGCCCGCCGAAAACGCTGCTATCAAAGCGAATACGCATCCGGCCAAATGGACTTACGACAACATCGACTACATGCGCAGCCAATTGAAGAAACTGGGCTTCTCTTACGACTGGTCGCGGGAATTCGCCACCTGTGATGTATCTTATTATCGCTGGGAACAGCTTTTTTTCCTGAAGATGTACGAACAGGGACTGGCGTATCGGCGCAGTTCGTACGTCAACTGGTGTCATACCTGCCACACGGTGCTCGCCAACGAACAAGTCGAAGGCGGCGTCTGCTGGCGCTGCGACCAGCCCGTTGTGCAGAAGGAAATGGATCAGTGGTTCTTCAAGATCACCGCCTATGTGGACGAACTCCTCGATTATACGTACAAGTTGCCCGGATGGCCGGAACGGGTGCTCACGATGCAGCAGAACTGGATCGGGAAGAGCTATCGGCAGCAAGATTCTCTTTCCGCTGGAATCCGCCGACGGTCAGATCACGGTGTTCACGACCCGCGCCGACACTCTTTTCGGTGCGACTTTCATGAGCCTGGCCCCTGAACACCCCATGGTCGAGAGCCTCTGCCGCGGGACATCACAGGAGGAAGCGGTGCTGCGCTTTGTTGAAAAAACCAAGCAGGCCAAACGCAGCGACCGGGAGGCTGAGCTTCTGCAAAAAGAAGGGGTATTTAGCGGAAGCTATTGCATCCATCCTCTGACCTACGAGAAGATGCCGATTTATGTGGCCAATTTTGTCCTTATGGAATATGGGACCGGTGCGGTCATGGCCGTTCCGGCTCACGACCAGCGCGACTTCGAATTTGCCGTCAAGTATGGCTTGCCCATCAAAGCGGTCATCAAACCCGAGGGCAGCGAATCCCCTGTCGAAGACGAACCGCTGGCCGCCGCGTTTGAAGACGACGGCATTCTCTTCAATTCCGCCCTCTTCAGCGGAATGACGTCGGCTGCAGGGCGGGAAGCGATCACCAAGACCCTTGCCGAACGGCTTCTGGGAGAAGAGACCGTTCAGTACCGGCTCCGTGACTGGGGCATCTCGCGACAGCGCTACTGGGGGGCCCCGATTCCGATCATCTATTGCGACCATTGCGGGACGGTCCCGGTTCCCGAGAGCGATCTCCCGGTGGTCCTGCCCACAGACGTCGAATTGCTCCCCAACGGCGCTTCGCCGCTCCCGGTTTATGAGCCTTTCGTCAAGACGGCCTGTCCCCGATGCAAGGGACAGGCGCGGCGTGAAACCGATACCATGGATACCTTCGTCGAATCCTCGTGGTATTTTGCTCGGTTTGCCTGCGCTGCGTCCGACACAAGCCCCCTTGACCGAAGGAAGGTGCAGTACTGGCTTCCCGTCAATCAATACATCGGCGGCATCGAACATGCGGTCCTGCACCTCCTGTACGCCCGATTCTTCACCAAGGTGCTGCGCGATTTGGGCTACCTGGATACCGACGAACCCTTCCTGAATTTGCTCACCCAGGGCATGGTGATCAAGGACGGCGCCAAGATGAGCAAATCCAAGGGCAACGTGGTGGACCCGGACGAGATGATCGGGACCTATGGAGCGGATACCGTGCGGCTCTTTTGCCTCTTTGCCGCGCCACCCGAAAAGGACCTGGAGTGGAGTGCTCAAGGCGTGGAGGGAGCCTTCCGGTTTCTTTCCCGAATCTGGCGACTGGTGGCCGACCACAAGGAACATCTGCAGTCGGCGGCGGATTTCGCCGCGGGCGTCGAGCTTTCAAAACCTTTGGCCGACCTTTATCGGAAGACCCATCAGACCATCAAAAAAGTCACGGAAGATATTGGCGATCGCTTTCATTTCAATACCGCGATTGCCGCAGTCATGGAACTCGTCAATCAGATGTATCAGGTGCTGGAACTTCCTGCTCGCGACGGCCCTTTCTGGTCAATCATGAAAGGGGCGGTGGATAGCCATGATCCTGCTCGTCGCGCCCATTGTCCCTCACATTGCGGAAGAACTCTGGCAGGCTTTGGGGCATTCGGAAAGTGTCATGAAAGCGCCCTGGCCGGAATGGGATCAGAAGGCCCTGCAGGTCGAGGACTTGGTCATTGTGGTACAAGTTAACGGTAAACTGCGGGGCCGCATTATGGTTTCAGCGGAGGCGTCCCGCGAGCAAATTGAACAGGCGGCCCTGCAGGATGTCAAGACCCGGGAATTTGTGGCCGGCAGGCCCATTAAAAAGATCGTAGTGGTTCCGGGCAAACTCGTCAACATCGTGGTGTGAAGAAGCTCTGACTGCTTTTCATCCACGAAGTCACACGAATGTTCACGAAGAAACACCGAAGAAAGATTAATAAGCTCCATGACCCTGTGGTGGGTCACACCAAGGTATGAAAAAATACTTCGTGTATTTTCGTGTCCTTCGTGGAAAGAGAAGAAGTGTTGGTTTCTTGGGGATCGAGTTCAACGGGTATGAAAAGATGAAGATCCGGAACCGCGTTATCCTGCTCCTGGCGGCCATGCTGCTGACCGCCTCATGCGGCTATCATTTTTCCGGAGAAGGGCCCGGGCCTCGTCCCGGCTTGCGCACTGTGGCCATCCCGGTCTTCGAGAACAACACCTCGGAACCCGATTTGGGAGCCATTTTTGCCGGCTCTTTGCGCAGGGAGTTCATTACCAAAGGTCAGCTTCAGGTGGTACCTACCGAGCAGGCCGAAGCGATCTTTCGCGGACGCATCACCAGCATTTACTCGATCGCGGTCGCTCACCGGGAAGCCGAAGAAACGATTCAAAACCGACTTTACGTGACTCTGGAAATCCGGTGCGTAGACACCCGCGACGGAAAAGTATTGTGGCAGGACCCCCAGTTCACCTACTACCAGGTGTATCTGCAAAATGTTGATCCTAATATCAGCTTCGCCAACCGACGCGCGACGCTTGACTTTCTTGCCCAGCAGATGTCGATCCGCATTCATGACCGTTTTTTGAGTAATTTTTAGCGTGTATCCCGACGAATTCATGCATCGCCTTGAGATCGGCGCTTTGGGTCCCGTCTTCTTGTTCATGGGGGAAGGGGAACTCCTTAAGGAGGAGGCGTGGCGCCGTTTGTTGGAGAAGTTCGTGCCGGCGAAGGCCAGGCATTTCAATGGCGAGCGGTTATCGGCCAAAGAGCATCCCGTGCCGGCGGCCTTGGGGCGATTGAATGCCCTTCCCATGTTTGGGTCCAAACGCCTGCTCATGGTCCAGCATATTGAAGCATGGTCAAAGGATCAGTTGAAACCCCTCGAATCCTATCTGGGCCATCCTTACCCTCATGCCATCCTGGTATTGAGTTGTGCCCGGAAGAAAGGCATGGAAAAGCTCCAAGCTGCCTTAGAAGCAATGGACGGGGTCGTGAATTTTAATCCTCCCACGGAACGGGACGCACCCCGATGGCTGCAAATGAGGTTGCGGCAGCACCGAAAGACCCTGTCCCCGCAGGCTGCCTCTTTTCTGGTTGAACAGGTGGGAGTCGATCTGTACCGCCTTCAAAGTGAATTGGAAAAGCTCGTTGCCTATGTGGGCGAGCGTGAACGAATTGAAGTGGAGGATGTGCGAGAGGCGGTTGCCTCCCAGCGCTCCTTCACGGTTTTTGAACTGATGCGATACGTGGGTCAGGGCCAGCCACAAAAGGCCCTTGCCGCGTTGAGGAAGTTGCTCCTCGCAGGAGAACAGCCCTTGGTGATTTTAGCCTTGCTGACCCGGCAAATCCGGATTTTGTGGCAGGCGAAGGATGGGGCGGAGAGAAAAGTATCGGCAGCGGATATGAGCCTATGCCTAAACCTCCCCTCCACCGTGCTCAGGAAGCTACATCCAGCAGGCAGAGAATTTTTCGGAAGCCGAACTCTATCGGACCCATCGATTGATCCGAGAAACGGACCTCGCCCTCAAGAGCACGAGCACGGCCCCGCAACTACTCCTCGAGGCACTCGTGCTGAAATTGTGCCGGCGAGAACAGGGCAATCTCTGAATCATA
The DNA here is from genome assembly GCA_963844985.1 of uncultured delta proteobacterium. Taxonomy (GTDB): domain Bacteria; phylum Desulfobacterota; class Syntrophobacteria; order Syntrophobacterales; family Syntrophobacteraceae; genus JADGQM01. Next base: position 215,060 of record CAWJQV010000029.1, on the reverse strand, counting down.
AGGTTCGGCGGCTAAGCGGATGACGCCAGAGCATTAACCCTATGGGTCAAGCGAGAGATCTTACGCGCAGCGTGGTTCTTGTGGATTACGCCTTTGCCCGCAGTCTTGTCAATTACGGAGACGACCTCTTTCAAACGAGTGACTGCCAGTTCGGGATTGCTGGAAGCCAGCGCCTCTTCGAGGCTCTTCATGACATGCTTCATGCGGGTTCTTCGTGACCGGTTGCGGACTCGGCGCAACTCATTCTGCTTAGCGCGTTTGATGGCTGACTTGTGATTGGCCAAAGTGTAAAACCTCCTGATAGTCTGGATACTATCCACTAAAAACACGAAGGAACACGAAGTGACACCTCATTTTGGGTGTTCCTTCGTGTTCTTCGTGGAAGAAAAAGCGTATTTATATACTTCCTGGAGGGCCTATGTGTCAAGCTATATTTAGCTTAAATGCCCGGGAATCTCAATGCTGGATCTCTAGAATCTCAAGGTTCCTGATCCCTTTCGGGGTTTGCACACGAACCTCTTCGCCTTCTTCTTTTCCGATCAGCGCCTTTCCCAGAGGGGATGTCACCGATATGGTGCCGGCCTGAACATCTGCTTCGTAAGGACCAACCAGTCGGTAGGAAGTAACTTCTCCCGTCTCAAGGTCTTCCATGACCACGGTGCTGCCGAAGGTGATGCGCCCGTTCTCATTAGCGGATAGCTCAATGATCTCAGAATGCCCCAGCTTTTGATTCAGATCGTTGATCCAGGTTTCCACCAAGCGCCTGTTTTTCCTTGGCGGCCTCAAACTCTGCATTTTCCGAAATGTCCCCATGGGCGCGAGCCTCCTCGATAGCGCGAATGACCGCCGGTCGTTCTTCCTTTTGAAGACGCTGCAGTTCGATTCTTCAGACGCTCATACCCTTCTTTTGTAATTGGAACCCTTTGCATTCCGTTAACCCCTTTCCTTAAGTCGTACTGAAGCCATTTTATGATATTGGGAGTTTCTGTCAAGGTCCGTGAGCCATTTAAGCGCTTCCCTTGAACTTCATGCGCTGTTTCCGGGACCTAATCGGAATGATGGGCATCCTGATGCTGGGATTTTGCTGGTTGTTTGGGCGATTTTCATGTTAGATTACTTTGCTAATGCTGAAGCGCTTTCTCCAGCAAATGAAGAGGAGACCTATGCCGTTTGGAGGAAACGATTTTTCCTCACCCTCTTTTCTTTTTCGCAATGGGCGTATCCTTGATCCGGCCCAGGGAATGGACGGCACGGCTGATATCCTTGTCCTTGATGGTCGCTTGGCGGAGATTGGCGCACGCCTGGAACTATCCGAAGATCAGCATGCAACGGTGCAGGAAATAGAACTCAACGGCAAATGGGTTGTCCCTGGTTTGTTCGACATGCACGTTCATTTGCGCGAACCCGGTGAGGAACACAAGGAAACCATCGCCACCGGCACCGCATCAGCGGCCGCCGGAGGGTATGCCGCCGTTGCCTGCATGCCCAACACGCGCCCGGTAAACGACTGCGCCGCAGTCACCGAATTCATCATCGACCGAGCACGGAAACAGGGTTCATGCCGGGTTTTCCCTGTTGGGGCAATCAGCAAGGGGCTTGCCGGAGACCGGCTGGCCGCCTTCGAAGAGCTGAAAGACGCAGGGGCCGTCGCTGTTTCCGATGACGGGCGACCGGTGATGAACAGCCTGCTGATGCGCAGGGCGCTGGAGTGTGCACGGGGTCTTGACCTGCCGGTGATCAGCCACGCCGAGGACCTCAATCTCTCTCATAGCGGCGTGATGAATGAAGGGGCAGTTTCGACGAAGCTCGGACTTCACGGCATCCCCAATGCGGCGGAAGAGGTTATGATCGCGCGAGATCTGCTCCTCGCGGAACTGACTCAAAGTCGACTTCACCTTGCCCATGTCAGCACTGCCGGGTCGGTGCGGCTGATTCGCCAGGCTAAACAGCGCGGACTCTGCGTTACGGCGGAAACCGCCCCGCAATATTTCACCCTGACGGACAATGAATTGATGACCCTCGATACCGTCTACAAGGTCAACCCGCCGCTTCGCAGCTCCGCAGATGTTGAAGCCGTCAAAGTCGGGCTCGCTGACGGCACGATCGATGCGATTGCCACCGATCATGCCCCCCACACGGCCCTTGAAAAGGATGCGGAATGGGGGTTGGCCGCAAACGGGATGATCGGCCTGGAATCTGCGGTCCCTTTAATTTTGAACCTGGTCCGAGAGGGTGTACTGACACCTCTGGCAGCGATCGCCAAGGTGACCTGCAATCCGGCGGCGATTCTTGGAGTGCCTCTTGGCACCATGTGTGCCGGGCATGAAGGCTGATCTGACGATTATCGATCCCGAAGAAAAATATGTCCTGGACTGCTCCACCTTTCGCTCGAAGAGTCGCAACTGCCCTTTTCACGGCAGAAATATGCAGGGACGTGTCGTCATGACTCTCGCCGAAGGTCGGGTTACCTTTGCCCGGTCTTTCTGACTACTCATCTAACCATTGATCATTAACTGAAGATGCATCCACAGCAGGCAGAAACCGAAAAAATTTTGGTGGTCGACGACGAAAAGAGCATGCGGGAGTTTCTCGAAATCATGCTCCAGAAGGACGGCTTCGAGGTAACCTGTGCGGAAAGCGGAGAGGAAGCGCTGACAGCCATCCGACGGGAAAAATTCGACCTCCTCATCACCGACATCCGCATGAAGCCCATCGATGGTCTTGAGGTCCTGAGGCAGTGCAAGAGCATTTCACCCAGTACGGCAGTAATCATCATTTCTGCTTATGCCAGCGCCGAAACGGCCGTGGTGGCGATGAAAGAGGGAGCTTACGACTACCTGCCGAAACCTTTCAAGATTGATGAAATGCGGACGGCGATCACCAATGCCCTGCTCAGCAAGAAAGACGAGGAATGCTCCGGACGGCCTTCGGGAAGGCCCTCTCTACTATGGTTGTCTCATCGGCGAAGGCTCCGCCAATGCGCAAGATCTATGAGATGATCAAGCGCGTTGCGACCACCAGCAGCAACGTTCTCATCACGGGTGAGAGCGGCACCGGAAAAGAACTGGTGGCCAAGGCCATTCATCGTGAAAGTCCGCGAAGCGAGCATCCTTTTGTGGTTGTAAATTGCGGCGGGGTTCCGGAATCGCTTATTGAGAGTGAGCTGTTCGGCTACCGGAAAGGCTCCTTCACCGGCGCTACCGCCAATCGCAAAGGGCTGGTGGAAGCGGCTCAGGGCGGGACCCTCTTTCTTGACGAAATTGGCGAACTCTCCCCCGCGCTGCAGGTAAAATTGCTGCGGCTGGTTCAGGAGAAGACCATCAGACAGATCGGCGACACCGAAGATATTCCCGTTGATGTGAGGATTATCTCGGCCACCAACCAGGATCTGGAAAAAATGGTCATTGACAAGAATTTCCGGGAAGACCTTTACTATCGCTTGAATGTGCTCCCCATTCGGATTCCTCCCTTGAGAGAGAGACGTGAGGACATACCGCTTCTCGCCCAGTACTTTCTATCCAAGTTTCGCAAACAATTCGGCAAAGATATCCGCAAGATTTCCTCCTACGCCTTGGATATCCTCAATGATTACGAATTTCCGGGAAATGTGAGAGAACTGGAACATATCATTGAAAGAGGCGTAGCGATGGAAGCATCGAGCATCATCCTCCCGGACAGCCTCACGCTGTCGACCTACAAAAGGGCTCAGACCCAGGCTCCGGGCTCTCTCCCGACGACACTCCCCCATCGCGGTTTTGATTTGGACGAATACCTTGCCGACGCTGAGAAGAAAACTGCTGCAACAAGCACTTCACCAGGCGCAGGGCGTGAAGCTCAAGGCCGCGGAAATTCTGGGCATAAGTTTCCGCTCCTTTCGCTACCGTCTGATCAAACATCGTCTCGCCTCCGAAGATGAAGCTTGAAAGTTTGGCGACCGGGACGCCTGAAAAGTCTTGACCTTAGTGCCGAGTTCTAATACACGAGACCCTTGTCAAGAAGAAGAAATCCGTGGGAGATGAATTATGGTGAAGAAAAACATCGAAGATGACCCGATTATCGAAGAATTTGATGATGACGGGGGGTTGGAGTTTGACCAGCAGGATGAGCTTGATTTTGCCGCCGACGAAGACCTTTTGATCGACGAAGGAGATGAGGAGGAAGACCTTGTCCCCTCCGTCCTCTATAAGGGCGTGTCACGACCGAAAACCGACGACGACTGGCGTCAGTTGCTGATGGAAGCGAGCCATGAAGGCGTCCCCGCCTACCAATTGTCCGACACCTACCGCGAAGGCATGCTGATCCTTCATCCTCTTTTCGGTTTGGGGGTGGTGATCAAGGTCATCTCGAACGCGGAAGATGGAAGTCATCTTTGAAAGCAGCAAGAAGCTCATGGCCATGAACCTCACGCAACCCAAATGAAGTCCGGCCGGAGCTTTCTAGTCATCGAACTTCCCTGGCATTCCTAATGTTGCGGTACAATGCCTGGACGCCTGCTTCTTTTCCAGTGACACGGCACCTTGGGCCACCCTCGCGTGCGGAGCAAGAAAAAAATTGCCGGGCAATATTTTCATATCGCCCGGCAATTTAAAAAAGGGTGAGAGGCGTGGCTTCTGATGATCTATTTAGGGGATTCGGTTCCCCAAGGAAATGGGGCAAACCCTGTATTCTTTTCTGAGGATGACCGTATTTGTTGGCTAAATATGTAGGTCATCGACGGTCAGGCGCCCAGCGTCTCCTCATTCTTCATAGGCAGAATGAAATACATCAGGTTACCGTAGCGCTGGGGTTCACACCCTACCGTCCCACCATGAATCTCCACGACATTCCTGACAAAATAAAGTCCGTGTCCCGTACCCTTCTCTGACACGGCCGAAGCGGTGGCAGCCCGGTATCCTTCTTCAAACACCTTGCGGGCATCTCTCTCGGAAAGCGGCTGGCCGGTGGTGAAGAAATTAAACCTCACCCCACCGAGGTCTTCTCCGAAAGCGTCTTTCAAGATCTGACGGTTGTAGGAAACCAGTTTGATCTGGTTTCCCAACTGGTCCTCTACCATCTCAGCGTATTTCAGGGCGTTCGAAAAAAAGTTGTCAAACACCTGCGAGATGAGCCCTTTGTCAACATAGAGCGTCACCTGTTCGTCGGGGACGTCATCGAGACTGTTGTCTACAACGATTCCCTTCTTGGCGAACAACGGCAGGTACCGCTCCAAAAGCGGCTGGATGATTTCAGTCCTGAAATTGCAGGACTGTTTTCTCAGGACATAAGTCCCCTTCAAGAAATGGTCCCGGCGAAGCAGGGTTTCAAGAAAGAGGCTGGTGTGCTCGTAGTGCTTAGACAAAGCACCGGCCTCCTGATCCAGGTTTTCGCTGTTTTGACTCAGAGCATGATAGAGTTCGCAAAGTTCCTTGGAGAGTGCCATGTTGCCGTCTTGAAGAAAGAGGATGAGATCTCGAATCCGTCCCTGAATCCGGTTGTATTCCGAGGCGACCCTTTTCAGGCGGAGCAAGAAAAGCTTGTAGTACAAGTTCGGTGAGATAACGTTGTGCTCAATGTCCGAAACCAGTTGGTTGATGAACTTGATGTGCTTGATATTCTGCTCAATGAGAAGTTTCTGGTGAAGATTATACCCGATCCGGTTGGTGAATTTCTCCAGGAAGAAGTGTTCCTTGTCATCCACTTTTTCCTTTGGATAGATTTCAAACAGCCCCAGGACCTGGCTCTGGTCTAAAAAAGGGATCCATTTGGTAAGGGCCTGGTTTCCTCGGATGGGAAAAACCCAAGCTTCTCCAGTCTCATAAATGGTTTCGGCAAGGCCCAGGTCATAGTGGGTGCGCTCTTCAACGGGGATGATGCCGGCCTCGCTGCTGCACACCTTTTCCAAGCGGGAGGTTTTTGAATCGATTACATAAAGCCTGCTTTCGAGGTCAAAGAATTCTTTGGGAACGGCAACGCAGATCTGGTAGAGGTAATCAATCGTGGTATATTCCTGCGCCAGATCAAAAAAAGTTGCAAACGCCTCCTCTTGAAGCCGTTCAAAATTATAGCGCCGGTAGCTTTCTTTCTTCTCCCGCACCCGTTCGATTATATTTGACATCAGAAGCTGGGGCATAATTCCCTTAAATTCCGGTTTTCAGGGCACTTCCAGTTCATGCTTGAGGCTTCTTTCCATCAGCTCTTGCACCGCTTTTCGAGGTTCCTTGCCTTCGTGCAGGACTTGGTAAACCTTTTCGGAAATGGGCATTTCAACCTGGAGCCTTTGAGCCAGAAAGTGCAGCGACTGAGCCGTTTTCACCCCCTCCGCCACCATACGCATTTCCTGCAGGATCGCTTCAATTCTTCGGCCTTGTCCCAATTGGAGGCCGACCTGCCGATTCCGGCTCAAATCACCGGTGCAGGTCAGAAGCAAGTCCCCAATACCCGACAAACCCGAAAAGGTCAAAACATTTGCCCCCATTTTCGCACCCAGGCGGGACATTTCGGCAAGCCCCCGGGTAATTAAAGCGGCCCGGGTATTGTGCCCGAAATTCAAACCGTCGCTAATCCCGGCAGCAATGGCAATGACATTTTTTTGCGCCCCTGCCAGCTCGACCCCGGTCTTGTCAAAGCTCGTGTAGACTCGAAAATACGATGTCGAGAAGATCCGCTGAACCCACCGGGCCAGTTCAAGGTCTTCACCGGCGATGACGATCGCTGTTGGAATCCTGCGGATCACTTCCCTGGCAAACGAGGGTCCGGAGAGCGCCAAAACCTGAGCGAAATCCGGTGAGGGCAGAAGCTCCTTCCATATCTCCGACATGATGAGCAAGGTACCGTTCTCAATCCCCTTGGTTGCGCTCACAATGACGGCATTTCGTTTCAGGAAGGGCAGCATTTGTTCGGCAGTCCGGCGATAGACATGGGAAGGGACCACCATCACGATCAATTCATGGTCCTCAACCGTTTGCCTTAATTCATGATGGGCATTGATGTTTTCATGGAGCTGGAACCCCGGCAGATAGTAACTGTTTTCCTGCGTTTCTCGAATCGATCCGACAGAGCTCCTCCTCATACACCCATAAATCAACATGATAGCCCTTTTCGGCCAGGAGCTGAGCCAGCGTCGTCCCCCAGCTTCCTGCGCCGACCACTCCAATGCGACCAACCGCTTCCATCAGTTCTCCACTTCCTCTTTCACTTCCTCGGCTTCCGCTGAAACCGTCAAATCCACTACCTGCTCGTCCTCATCCAAAACCATCAGTTTCACCCCCTGCGTGACCCGCCCGATCTTGCTCACCTGTGCCGCGGGGATACGAATCAGCCGGCCGCGGTTGGTGATAATCAGGATCTCCTCCTCTTCCCCGACCTGGCGAAATCCTACAACGTGGCCGTTCCTCTCGGTAACGCGAATATTCAACACCCCCTTGCCACCGCGACTCTGGCACCGATAGGCCTCTTCAGGAGTGCGCTTGCCAAAACCATTTTCGGTAATCACCAGAATGCTCTTGCCCGCGTCAATAACATCCATTCCCACCAGTTCGCTGCCATCCAGCTTCATCCCGCGGATGCCGCGGCTGACCCTTCCCAGCGGTCGGAATTCCTTCTCGGAAACACGGATGCATTTCCCCGACTTGCTCATCAGGAAAAGGTCTCTGTCGCCATCGGTGATCCGCACCGCGATGAGTTCATCGTTATCATCCAGGACAATAGCCCGAATTCCTGTTGACCGTGGATGGGCATAAGCCGTCAGCTCGGTTTTCTTGACGACGCCGTTTCTCGTCACCATGATGATGTATTGCCCATCTTTAAAATCTTTCACCGGCAGGATGGCTTCAACTTTTTCACCCGGCTGCAGTGCCAGCAGATTGACAATCGCCTTTCCGAGAGCCGACGGGCCCACCTCGGGAATTTCATAGACCTTCAGCCAGAAAACCTGGCCCCGATTGGTAAAAACAAGCAGATAATCATGGGCGGAAGCGGTAAAAACCGTGGTGACCAAATCCTCTTCCCGGGTGCTCATCCCGCTCCTTCCTCGGCCACCCCTTTTCTGACTGCGATAGATGACGAGAGGGGTTCGCTTCACGTAACCGGCCTGCGAGATGGTCACCACCATCTCCTCATTGGCAATCAGGTCTTCGATACAAATATCTTCCGCTTCAGCGATGATCTCGGTCTTCCGCAAGTCTCCGTACTGAGCCATCAACTCCTGGATCTCGTCACGAATGACCTGATCCACCATGGCTTTAGATGCGAGGATTTGGCGCAGTCGTTCGATCTCCTTCAGGATTTGGAAGTATTCCTCGATGATCTTTTCCCGCTCGAGCCCCGTCAGACGCTGCAAACGCATCTCCAGGATCGCTTGCGCCTGTTCTTCGGAGAACTCAAACCGCTGCATGAGTTGCGCTTTGGCTTCCTGAGGGCTTGCTGCCGAACGGATCAACTGGATCACTTCATCCAGGTGGTCCAGCGCCCGTTTCAAGCCCTCCAAGATGTGGGCCCGCTTTTCCGCCTGGCTGAGTTCATATTGGGTGCGCTTGACGATTACCTGACGTCTGAAGTCAATGAACTTTTGAAGCACGTCCTTGAGATTGAGAACTTCCGGCCGGTTATCCACCACGGCGAGCATGATGACCCCGAAGCTGGTTTCCAGCGGCGTGTGCTTGTAGAGCTGGTTTTCAATGACCTTGGGCTCGTCTCCCTGGCGCAGGGTGAGGACGATTCTCATGCCCTCACGGTCGGACTCGTCGCGGATGTCCTGGATGCCTTCGATCTTTTTCTGCTTTACGAGGTCGGCAATGCGCTCCAGAAGCCTTGCCTTATTCACCTGGTAGGGAAGCTCGGTCACGATCAGGTGGCTTCTCCGTCCGGATTCCTCCACTTCAACGCGGGCCCGCATCTTGATCGTACCCCGACCCGTCTGGTAGGCTTCCTTGATTCCTCCACAGCCGCAAATAAAGCCCGCAGTGGGAAAGTCGGGTCCGAGAATGTAGCGCATGAGACCGGTGACCGAAATTTCCGGCTCGTCCAGCAGGGCGAGAAGCCCTTCGCACAGTTCGCGCAGATTATGCGGGGGGATATTGGTCGCCATGCCGACGGCAATTCCGGAAGAACCGTTGAGGAGGAGATTGGGAACCCTTGTCGGCAGCACCAGCGGTTCTAAAATGGTATTGTCATAATTGGGCTGGAAGGCAACGGTTTCCTTTTCAATGTCCCGCATGAATTCGTGCCCGAGCCGATGCATGCGGATTTCAGTGTAACGCATTGCCGCAGGAGGGTCCCCGTCCACCGACCCGAAGTTGCCCTGGCCATCAATCAGCGGGTAGCGCATGGAGAAATTCTGGGCCATCCTCACCAGAGCGTCATAGACTGCCGAATCGCCGTGGGGATGGAACTTACCGATGACATCTCCGACAATGCGCGCCGATTTCTTGTAAGGCTTGTTGAAATCGTTGCGCAACTCGTGCATGGCAAAAAGAATGCGCCGATGGACCGGTTTCAGCCCGTCCCGCACGTCGGGAATGGCCCGTCCAATGATAACGCTCATGGCATAATCGAGATAAGAAAGCTTGATCTCATCTTCGATATTGATTGTTTTCAAATCCATTGTGATCTTCCTGGGTCGAGGTCAATTGGGCTGATCAAATATCAAGTTCCCGGAAATCCAGGGCGTTGACTTGAATAAATTCGCGACGTGGTTCCACCCGGTCGCCCATCAGGGTAGTGAATAGTTCATCCGCCAGATACTGATCTTCAATGCGCACCTGCAACAGGGTCCGTTTCTCAGGGTTCATGGTGGTTTCCCACAGCTGGGCGGGATTCATTTCACCAAGACCTTTGTAGCGCTGAATGGTGAGGCCTTTTTTGCCGTCTTCCATCAGGCTGCGGAAGAACTCGCGGGGATGATCAAAGGTCTGCTCGGCTTGGCCGCTCTTGACCAGGCATGGGGCCTGATGAAGAACTTCCAGGGCGTTATAGAGGTCCAGAAGCTTCCGAAAGGCCACGGATTCGAGAAAATCATGCCCTATCAAAATTTCCCCCGGCCCATCAGTGGATGCAAGAGGGGCCAGCACAAAATCATGGTTCCCCGATTCTTCATCGGCTTCGATGGACAGCACCCGGTATCCTGCTTTCTCCAGTTCCTCCCTAATCAGGGCAGCCCGTTCGTCGGGCTCCAGTTCGGCCGGTTTGCGAAGCGCATAGATACTCACCAAGAGTTCAATGAGGGTCTTCGGAAGTCCTTTTGAACTCTGACGGTCGAGCCATTCTTCATACCGTGAGAAGGCTTTCAACAACTGGACCAGTTGCGTCTTGGGCAGAGCCTGATCGGAGCCGCTCAGGTAAACTTCTTTCTTCTCAGCCGCTCTCGTGAGTAGATGAGCATTGAGGCCTTCATCATCTTTCACATACTGCTCCTGTTTACCGATGGCAACACGGTAAAGAGGAGGCTGAGCGATAAACAGATGGCCCCTTTCAATCAATTCCGGCATCATTCTGAAAAAAAACGTCAACAACAGTGTTCGAATGTGCGCACCATCCACATCGGCATCGGTCATGATGATCGTTTTGTGATATCGGAGCCGGTCGATATTGTATTCATCCTTACCGATTCCCGTTCCGAGAGCTGATATCATGTTGCGTATTTCCTGGTTCTCCAGCATCTTGTCGAACCGGGACTTCTCCACATTGAGGATCTTCCCCCGCAAGGGCAGAATGGCCTGAAACTTACGGTCACGTCCCTGTTTGGCTGACCCGCCGGCAGAATCTCCTTCCACGATAAACATCTCGCTTCTTGCGGGATCACGTTCCTGGCAATCGGCGAGCTTCCCCGGCAGGGAATGTTCGCTCAATATCCCTTTTCGGCGAGTCAGTTCCTTAGCTCGACGAGCCGCCTCCCGCGCCCTGGCCGCCTCCAGCACCTTATCCAGAATGATCTTTGTTACCCGTGGATTTTCTTCGAAAAACGTGGAGAGTTTGTCATAGACAAGGTTCTCTACCAACCCCTTCACATCGCTGTTGCCAAGTTTGGTCTTGGTCTGGCCTTCGAATTGCGGTTGGGATAGTTTCACGTTTACTACGGCGGTTAGCCCTTCGCGCACATCATCACCGGTTAGTTTGTCGAGGTCACTCTTCGGCATCTTATTTTGGAGGGCATACTGTTTAATGGAACGGGTTAATCCGGCCTTAAAACCAAATAAATGCGTTCCTCCTTCTTTGGTGTTGATATTATTGGCAAAGGTGAAAATCTTTTCGATGTAAGTATTGTTGTACTGTATGGCTGTCTCGATGTTGACATCCTGCCGATCTCCGGCGATGTGAATGACCTCGGGATGCAATGGTTCCTTGTTTTTGTTCAGATATTCCACAAATGACACGAGGCCGCCCTCGTAACAGAAACTCCTCTCCTTGGGAATGGACTCATCGGAGAGGTCGATCCGCACACCGCGGTTTAAGAAAGCCAGTTCGCGCAGGCGCTGTGCCAGGATTTCAAAACTGATCTCAGTTTCGGTGAAAATGAGAGTATCCGGTTTGAATGTTATTTTGGTCCCTCGTCTTGAGGTATCTCCTTTGACAACCAGCGGGGTTTTCGGCTCGCCCCGTTCATATCGCTGATAATAAACCTTTCCGTCACGACGGATTTCAACCTGGAGCAATTCACTCAGTGCGTTAACGACCGATACCCCCACACCGTGGAGCCCGCCTGAAACCTTATAGCTCAAATCGTCGAATTTGCCCCCGGAGTGCAATTTCGTCATGACCACCTCGACCGCCGGGAGGTTTTCCTTCTCATGAAGGTCCACCGGTATCCCGCGCCCGTTGTCTTCAACAGTAACCGACCCGTCGATGTGGATTTCGATCTTGATATGGTTGCAAAACCCGGCCAGGGCTTCATCGATGCTGTTGTCAACAACCTCGTACACAAGGTGATGAAGGCCTTCGGTAGAAACATTCCCGATATACATCGAAGGGCGTTTTCGAACGGCACTGAGCCCTTCCAAAACCGTGATCTGTTGCGCCGTATACTGATTTTCCTGACTGCTCTCGCCAGGACTTAAATCGGTCATAAAAAACCTCTCCGTGTTGATGTTGGTCACACCATGCTTCGGTATCTTCCATGAACCGGGATCAAAAGAGAGACCCTTTCGGCCATACAGATTTCCAAAATTGTCTTTTAAAACAGAAGTATAGTCTATTTTAAGGTGATTTTCAATTGCTTTTCGGGAAACTCGACAAGTTCTCTGTAGCTGCGATCGGTGGGAATGCTACGGGCGGGATCACACCGGTTTGTCCAAACTGCCGGTGAGAGTGGTTTTCAACCAGGACAACAACCTGTGGTGCCTTCAGTGAGATACGAAAACAACTCATCCCTCCCGACAATCTTCAAACGATCATGGGCATTACCAAGCTAAAGTAATTGGGATCTTCCTGCCCAACAAAAACACCCCCGTGAAAAGCATCCAACCACTCGAAACGAATGGTTTCGCTTTCGATGCTCTGGATGCTCTCCATCAAATACTTGACATTGAAGGCGATGGAAAATTCCTCTCCCTCATACTCAACATCCAGGATGTCGTCGGCATTGCCTATTTCCGGGTTCCCTGCTTCCAGGTGCAGAGTGTTCTCCCTGACATTGAAGCGCACATGGCGCCAACGATTATCCGTCAGCACTGCCATACGCTTTAAAGCGGAGAAAAAAGCCTCCCATCGAAGGTCCACGGAAAAAGGTCTTTCTTCAGGTATTATTACTTGATATTCTGGAAACTCGGCATCCAGCAGTTGAATACTGAGGACCGTCGAAGGTGTTTTAAGGATAAGGCAGTTTTCATCCAGTGAGAGGGCAACCTCGTTTTCTTTTTCGAGAATACGGATCGTTTCCTGAATTCCTTTACGAGGAATGATTATGCCCTTGTCGAGTCCCAGTGCAGGAAACGAATCCTGAGGTACCTGGAAATAGGCCAACCGGTGTCCGTCACAGGATACAAAGCGGACATGATTGGGTTCTACAGAATGCCAGTAGAGACCGGCAACACTGAAATGATCTTCTTCCGCAGGCACTCCATACAGGGTTTTGCTCAGGCATTTCCTAAATAAAGTTGCGTCGCACCGGGAAAACTGCGATCCTTCATGAAAATTCAAATGAGGGAAGTCCTCCGCGGGGATCGTCTGCAGCTCAAACCTGGCGCGGCCGGCCTGCACTTGTAGTTTGCTACCCGGGAGATCTTCCAGAATAATGTTCTCATATGGCAACTCACGGACCACCTCCAACAGTTTTCGAGCAGAAACGGTCGTCATGCCCGGGGCTTCAATCAGCGCGCTGATCTGTGTCCGCAGGCTTATTTCCAAGTCCGTGGCGGAAACTTCCATAACGTTGCTGTCGGTGGCCTTGATCAGGGTGTTTGATAGAATTGGAATATTGGTCCTTTTATCCGTAATGTTCAGGACCTTCTGTAACACTCCGGTGAGCAGTCCGGTTTCCACTTGGATTTTCATGGTTGGGTTTCCTGGTTAAAGGAATGTTTTATTAAGAACACTCTTGTAAGAGTAAAGATCTTAATAAAGCAGTGTTCAAATGTCAAAAAGAATGTCAAATATTTGTTTTTATTATTAATAAATTATTTAAATCGGTGCACATTAGAATAATCAAGGTGACAAAACTCCAGGCCCTGGCTGACTTGTCCACAAGATGCAGACAGTTTATGAACAGGAATGTTTCCGTGTCCAACCATTAGGAGCTGCCGCGATGTCCGGTAAGGCTATTCTCTTCGACCTAGACGGCACGCTGCTTAACACTCTGGAGGATCTCGCAGACGCCATGAATCGCGTTTTGAGCGAAAGAGGATTTCCCACCCATGGCGTGGATGCGTACCGCTATTTCGTGGGCAATGGATCATTGATGTTGGTGAAGCGTGCTTTGCCGGAGAGTGGCCGTGAGGAAGAGCAGGTGCGATCCTGTTTGGAGGCCTTCCTCCGTGACTACGGGAAGAATTGGATGGTCAAGACCAAAGCTTATGCGGGTGTGCCTGCCATGCTGGATGGGATCGTTGAGCGAGGCCTTAAAATGGCCATTCTCTCGAACAAGAGGGATGAAATCACGAAGAAATCGGTGAGGCAATTGCTTTCCGGGTGGACATTTGCTGCGGTCAGGGGGCAGTGTGATGAGGTCCCTGTGAAGCCGAACCCGACGGCGGCTCTGAGCATCGCTGAGGATTTGGGCATTGTGCCGGAAGAGTTTGTTTATTTGGGAGACAGTGCGGTCGATATGATGACTGCGGTAGCTGCGGGAATGTTTCCAGTTGGAGCACTCTGGGGCTTTCGAACAGGAGAGGAACTCCTCTCAGGTGGCGCCAGGGTGCTGATCGGCGGGCCGACAGAACTGCTTGACGTGATCTCAAAACTTGAGGGCGGCCAACGGCCGCGGAGTGGATGATGAAAATAGCCTACTTCGACTGCTTTTCCGGCATCAGCGGGGATATGGTTTTGGGAGCTCTGCTTGATCTTGGGGTGCCTGGTGAGTACCTCCTTGACAGGCTGAGGAAGATCCCGGTTGCAGGCTATGCCATCCGTACTGCTAAAGAGCAGCGGGGGCTTATTGCCGGGACCCGAGTCCACATTGAGATCGACGAGCAGCCTCACCGTTCGTTTAGCGATATTCAAGGGTTGATTCGGGGAAGCACACTGGAGGAGAAGATCCAGGAAAGAGTTCTCGACGTTTTTGAAAATCTTGCCCGGGCTGAGTCGCACGTTCACCAGGTGCCCGTTTCTGAAGTTCATTTTCACGAAGTCGGAGCAGTGGATTCCATACTGGATGTGGCCGGGGCCGTCATTGGCCTGGATTACCTCGGGGTTGAAAGCATACACTCATCACCGCTTCCTGTTGGACGGGGGTTTGTCAAGACCCATCACGGTTTGCTTCCCCTTCCGGCCCCCGCCACGGTAGTGCTCTTGGAAGGCATTCCGATTTACGGCACTGATATCGATCGTGAATTGGTGACTCCCACGGGAGCGGCAATCCTGGCCTCGCTTGCCGGTCACTACGGGCCGGTTCCTGAAATGAAGCTGCTTTGTTCAGGGTACGGTGTCGGCAGTGATCCCGCTTCAGATCCCCCGAACCTCCTCAGGGTGCTCATCGGGACTTCAGAGAGTTCCGTCGCATACAGACAACTTCTGATGCTGGAAACGAACATAGACGACATGAATCCGGAGTTCTACGGCTATGTTTTGGAAAAACTGTTTGCTCTTGGAGTGCTGGATGCGAGCCTTGCGCCCATTCAGATGAAAAAGAATCGCCCGGGGGTTATGCTGAATGTTTTGATCGAGCCGGCACTGCAAGCGCAAGTGCTCGCTCTGATCCTTAGAGAGACGACAACACTCGGAGTGCGCATTCAGGAAGTCCGGCGCGCCGAACTCAAGCGTGAAAACGAGAGGATTCAGACATCGTACGGGGCGTGTGAGGTTAAGCGGGTCTTCTTGCCGGGGGGTGAACAACGGGTGGTCCCGGAATATGAGTCCTGTAAACGTATTGCCGAGGAACAACAGGTGCCGATCCGTGAAGTTTATGAAGAAGTCCTGCTCTTGGCAAGGAAGAGTTAACAAGGAAAAACTATGACGCAAGGAATGCACGTCGTTTTTGGTTCGCTCATAACCATCGGGGACGAAATTCTCTTTGGTGATATTGCCAATGGCAATGCTCGGCATATCGCCGTGGGACTCCGCGCCCGGGGTTTTCGGTTGGAGCGGATGATAACGGTGGGGGATGATGAGGACGAAATCGTCAAGACCCTCTCCCTGTGTCATCAGAAGTCCCAATTTCTGGTTGTGACCGGAGGTCTGGGTCCGACCGATGACGATCGCACCAATGCCGCCGTATGCCGGGCGTTCAACCGACGCTTGCTTTTGGATCCCGGCTATACAAAGTGGTTGAAGGAGCGTTTGGCAAAAACCGGGAGGTCATGGTCCGAACCGATCGCCAAAATGGCCCGGATGCCTCAAGGAGCGATCAAGCTTGGAGTCGGGATGGCCGGCTACTTCCTGGAACACGAAAATGTGCCCTGCTATTTTCTCCCCGGTGTGCCGCATGAGATGAAGACCTTGCTCGCAGAACTGGTGATTCCGGACCTTGAGAAGCGGTTTCCTCATCGTCTGGCTTGTTTGAAGGAAACCCTCCGCATCCAGGGGTTTTACGAATCTGAACTCAACCGGCGAATTGATGCCATCGACACTGAAAAGACGGGAGTGGAAATCGGGTATTTGCCCCACGATGCCGAGATCCGACTGACTTTTATGGCCGCCGCCGAAACGGAAAGCATTGCGCGTTCCCGAATCGAAGCCTTGGAGGAGAAGATCATCACGCTGATCGGCCGGGAACACGTGATCGGAAAAAACGAGGAGACTCTGGAAAGGGTTATTGGCGAAAAGCTGAGAGCGCGAGGCTGGCGTCTGGCCGTCGCCGAATCGTGCACGGGCGGTTTGGTTTCAGGCAAAATAACCGCCATTCCGGGCGCCTCCGACTATTTTGACAGAGGCCTTGTCACCTACAGCAACGAAGCCAAAGAAGGGCTGCTGAAGGTGGCGAAGGAGTTGCTCGCCAACCACGGGGCGGTGAGCGACCAAGTGGCCCTGGCCATGGCCCGGGGTCTTCGCGACGAAGCCGGAGTGGAGGTCGCCCTGGCCATAACCGGGATCGCCGGGCCAACGGGCGGTACCGAGGAAAAACCGGTCGGTACGGTTTTTATCGCCTGTGCTACGCCGAAACAGTGCGAAGTTGAGAAATACGGTTTCGGCGGGGATCGGGAACTTATTCAAGAGCGTGCTGCGCAAGCAGCTTTGATAATGCTCTGGAGGAGTTTGTAAGTGATTCGGACCTTTGTTGCCATTGATCTCCCGGCTGCCGTCCAGGAAGCGCTGGATCGGTTTGAGAAAGAGCTGCAAAGAGCGCAAGCCCCGATCTCCTGGGTGAAACCCGAACGCATTCACCTGACCCTTAAATTCCTCGGGGATGTTGCTCCTGAGCGCATTCCTGAAGTTCAGGGGAGCCTTGAACAAGTTGCCGCAACTGCGGCGCCCTTTCGCCTTCAGCCTTCAGGTTGTGGCGCGTTTCCTTCGCTGAAACAGATGCGTGTCATCTGGGTGGGCCTGCAGGGAGATGGAGAAGCGCTCAAGCGGCTGCAAACGGGTGTCGAAGAGGCTATGGGCAAGCTCGGCTTTAAGAAGGAGGAGCGGCCTTTCCGAGCTCATCTAACCGTAGGGCGCGTGAAAGGCAGGCAGCATCTGCGCGCTTTGCAGGACTTGCTGATGGCTCGCCAAAGCTTTGAAGCGGAAGCTTTTGACGTCACTGAACTGGTGTTGTATAAGAGTGAGTTGAGACCGGAAGGCGCCCGATATACTCCTCTCTTTAGAAAAACCTTCAACATTGAAGAGATTGGAAACTGAGCCATGGCATCCACCGATGAACGTCAGAAGGCTATTGATGTAGCGGTATCGCAGATTGAGCGAATGTGTGGAAAAGGCGCCATTATGCGTCTGGGAGAAGGCGCCCAGCCTGTTGAAATCGCGGTGATTTCGACCGGCTGCTTATCCCTTGATCTGGCATTGGGGATCGGGGGGGTAGCGCGAGGGCGTATCGTCGAGATCTTTGGACCGGAGTCTTCCGGCAAGACCACTCTGGCCTTGCACATCATTGCCGAGGCCCAGAAGTGCGGCGGCCTGGCCGCCTTTGTCGATGCGGAGCACGCTCTGGATCTGCATTACGCCCGCAAAGTGGGGGTCATCGCCGAAGACCTTCTCATCAGCCAACCGGATTATGGTGAACAAGCCCTGGAAATTGCCGAGATCCTGGTGCGAAGCAACGCCATTGATGTCATCGTAATCGATTCCGTGGCTGCCCTGGTCCCGAAGGCTGAAATTGAAGGGGAAATGGGTGATCCCCATGTGGGCTTGCAGGCGAGGTTGATGAGCCAGGCGTTGCGCAAGCTCGTATCCGCCATCAGCAAGTCCAAGACCTGTGTCGTCTTCATCAATCAAATACGGATGAAGATAGGGCAGATGTATGGCTCACCGGAGACCACGACGGGCGGGAATGCCCTCAAATTTTACGCCACCATGCGGCTGGATATCCGCCGCATCGGCCCCATCAAAGAAGGGCAGGATATCGTTGGGAATAGAACCCGCGTAAAGGTGGTCAAGAACAAGATTGCTCCCCCGTTCAAGGAAGTGGAGTTCGATATCGTCTACGGTCGCGGCATCTCAAAAGAGGGAGACGTTTTGGACCTGGCCGTGGATGCAGGCCTGGTGGACAAAGCGGGGACCTGGTATTCCTACAATGGCGAAAGGCTGGGCCAGGGACGTGAAAATGCCAAAGGCTTCATGCGGGAGCACCCTGAAATCCTCAACGACATTGAGCAAAAGATCCGCCAGATGCGCGACCTGAAATCCTCCGCAAGTCCCGGGGAGGCGGTTGCGGCTGAGTCATAATTTCCCCAAAAAGCGAGGAGACCTGCTTGATGAAAGCCAGAGAAATCCGCAAAGCGTTCTTGGACTTCTTTCAAGACCGAGATCACACCATTGTTAAGAGTTCGTCCGTCATCCCTCATGATGATCCCAGCCTGCTTTTCACCAACGCCGGGATGGTTCAGTTCAAGCGCACTTTTCTCGGCGAAGAGCGGCGGCCTTACAATCGGGCTACCACCAGTCAGAAATGCATGAGGGCCGGCGGCAAACACAACGATCTCGAGAACGTCGGGCGGACTGCCAGGCACCACACTTTCTTCGAGATGCTCGGTAATTTCTCCTTCGGCGACTATTTCAAGGAAGATGCGGTCAAGTACGCCTGGGATTTCCTCACCGGGGTCCTGGGCCTTCCCAAAGATAAGCTCTACGCTACCATCCATGAAGGGGATGCCGGGATGAACCTGGGTCCGGATGAGGAGGCCGGCGGTTTTTGGGCCCGCTACCTGCCTGCCGAGCGCATCCTTCAGTTCCCCACCAAGGATAACTTCTGGGCCATGGGGGACACCGGCCCCTGCGGCCCGTGCTCGGAGATTCTCATCGATCAGGGACCGGAGATGGGGTGCGGCCGGCCGGATTGTCGGCCGGGCTGTGACTGCGACCGCTATCTCGAACTTTGGAACCTGGTGTTTATGCAGTTCAATCGGCAGGCGAGCGGAGAAATGGCGCCTCTTCCCAAACCGAGCATCGATACCGGCATGGGACTGGAAAGAACGGCAGCGGTCATCCAGAGGGTGCCTTCCAATTATGACACGGACCTTTTCGCCCCGATGATGCAGAAGATTGCGGAAGTGAGCGGCTACCATTATGGCGCCGAGAAGGAAAAGGATGTTTCGGTCAAGGTGATTGCCGACCACAGCCGGGCAGCCGCTTTTTTGATAGGCGACGGCGCTCTGCCAAGCAACGAAGGACGCGGTTACGTGCTGCGGCGGGTGATTCGCCGGGCCTTGCGCCACGGTCGCTTCCTGGGACTGAATCGGCCCTTCCTCAGTGAAGTTGCCGTCGCCGTGATGCATGCCATGGATGATGCCTACCCGGAGCTCCTTGAGAACCGGAACTACATCACCCGGGTGATCCTGCACGAGGAAGAACGCTTCAACGACACCCTCGATTTCGGCTTGAAGCTCCTTCAAAACGAAATCAAGCGCCTCCAGGACGAAGGGTCCCAAACCATCCCCGGCAGCCTCATTTTCAAGCTCTACGACACCTACGGCTTCCCCATCGATATCGTCACCGATATGGCCAGAGACCTGGCCCTGACGGTTGACGAACCCGCGTTCAACGAATTGATGGACAAGCAGAGGGAGCAATCCCGAATGTTCTGGAAGGGCAGCGGTGACCGAGAGATCTCGGAGGCCTATCGGCAGCTGTCGGCCAGGGGGATTGCCACGGTTTTTCGTGGATATGAAGGCCTGGAGACGGATTCATCCATTCTCGCCCTGGTGCGGGATGGGGAAATGGTGGCACAGGCTGAAGCGGGAGCGGAGGTTGAGGTGATCACCGCCGAAACGCCCCTCTACGGGGCGGCAGGGGGGCAAGTCGGGGATCGCGGAGAAATCACCGGACCAGCGGGGAAGCTGCTGGTTTCGGACACCTTGAAGCTCCCGGGAGACCTTTTCGTTCATGTGGGCACGGTCGATTCGGGTAAGCTTGCCGTGGGTGATCCCGTGCACTTGAAGGTAGATGAGGTGCTTCGGCGGGACACGCAGATAAACCACACCGCAACCCACATTCTCCACGCGGTGCTGCGGAAGATCCTGGGAGACCATGTGAAACAGGCCGGGTCGATGGTGGGCCCGGATCGGCTGCGCTTTGATTTCACGCATTTTACGGGGTTGTCGCCGGACGAAATTGCCGAAATCGAGCGCCTGGTTAACGATGAGATTCGCAACAATCACGCCCTCCAGGTGCGCGTGATGGGTCTTGAGGAAGCACTGAAGACCGGCGCCATGGCCCTCTTCGAGGAGAAATACGGGGACCGGGTGCGGTTGGTGGAGATCCCCGGTTTTAGCCGTGAGCTGTGCGGCGGCACCCACACGCACCGAACCGGGGACATAGGCTTGTTTGTCATGGTTCAGGAGAGCAGTGTGGCGGCGGGCGTGCGCAGAATTGAAGCGCTCACGGGTCGCCATGCCCTCAGCTATCTTCGCAAACAGCAGGGTCTCCTGCAGCAGACCGCTCATCTTCTCAAGACGGCTCCTGCGGAAGTCCTGGAGCGCGTTGAAAAACTGCTCGCTCAGCAGAAGGAGCACGAACGGGAACTGGAAGCGCTCAAGGCATCGTTGACGACGAAGCGTTCGAGCGACCTCCTGGAGCAGGCTGAAGAAGTGGCGGGCTCGCGAGTGCTCATTGCCCGGGTGGACGCCGACAGCCCGAAGGCCCTGCGCGAGATGAACGATCAGTTTCGAGAGCGGCTGAAGAGTGGTGTCATCGTTCTCGGCGCCACCAAGGAAGAGAAGGTATTCCTGCTCGTCGGCGTCACGCCGGACCTGACGGAACGGGTCCACGCCGGCCGCCTGATCGGGGAAATTGCCAAAGAAGTCGGCGGCAGCGGCGGAGGCCGACCCGACATGGCCCAGGCCGGCGGGGCCCGCCCGGAAAAGCTGGAGGATGCCCTGAAACTTGCCGGGAGACTGATTCACGAAAGGCTTGAGGGCTAAGCTCGGATCCCCGGATCCTCCTGGAAAACGGCTGATGCGGGCAAATCAAGGGAGTGCTTTACGTGCTTCCGGGGGACTGCTGTTTTCCGTCATCAGCGAACTGGCGATTCGTTTCTTCTGCTTTTCGCGCCAGTTTCTGTCAAAATCCGGACAAACCTAAACGATGTCTCAAGACTCCCCTGCTTTGGTCAAGGTTGCTGGTTTGGCTCAACGGTTGCGTTAAGGGCTGCTTGGCAGGGGGGCGCTGGACGGGTACCTGGTCTGGGCACGCTCTTCCCATGCCCAAGTCGAGGACCATCTGCCTTCCGGCAAAAGGGGGCAGGCCGCAAGAAACCTGGTGATGGTGTCGCAATCCGAACTTCTATCCCAGGAGGTCAACCCGGCAGTGGGCGAGGAAGTCTTCTAATTCGTCGGTGAGGTTCTCCTGCAAGTCTTTGAGAGTAAACGCGGCACCGCATTCCCGGCAGTACCAGTAGACCTTCCGTCAGGTTCGAACCAAACGCAAATCTTCTTTACAGTCGGGACACTTCACAGGCTTCTCCCAGCAGGTGGCGACGACCATTCTTTTTTGGAAAATTTACCAAGTCTAGCCTTATAATGGTTCCGCCGTTGGTTGGCAATGAATCTGTTCACCCCGTAGGCAAAGAATTTGATGGTACGGGCTCTTGGTTGCGGGAGAAAAATGAATGCCGGCTAATTTGCCTCCCCTGTATTTCGAGGCCGAAAAGCGATTTCGTGAAGCCAAAACTCCGGAGTCCAAGATCGAGGCTCTTGAGGAAATGCTGACCATCATGCCCAAACATAAGGGCACGGATAAGCTGCGAGCGGACCTGCGGCGGCGTATTGCGAAACTCAAGGAAGAGGCCCAGCAGAAGAAGGGGGGGGCCAGGCGCGATGCGGCTTTCGTCATCGAAAAGGAAGGTGCTTCACAGATCGCGGTAATCGGTGCCCCTAATACCGGAAAATCCGCTCTGGTTGCGGCTCTTACCAATGCTACCCCGGAAGTGGCCGAGTTCCCCCACACCACTTGGAAACCCACCCCGGGCATGGCGCCGTATGAAAATATCCAGTTCCAACTGGTGGATACGCCTCCCATCACCAGAGATTATCTGGATCCCTGGATGGCCGACCTGATGCGGCGAGCCGACATGTTGCTCGTCATGCTCGACCTCCATGCTGATCCGCTGCAGCAGTTGGAAGAGACCCTGGCGGTTCTTCGGGACTTGCGGATCTTTCCGGAAGGTTTTCCGATTCCCGGAGATCTCAAGAAACCGCCGTTCATAAAGAAGACCCTTATCGTCATGAATAAGGTCGACAACGATAACCAGCTGGGGGACTTTCAGGCATTTCTTGAACTGGCGGAACTGAACTTGCCCTCCCTCGGGATCTCGCTGCGCGCGGGATGGAACCTCAAAGGCCTGCTGGAATTGCTTTACCGGCTTTCGGGAGTCATTCGCGTTTACACGAAAGTCCCGGGGAAAGAACCTAACCGGTCGGCTCCGTTTGTTTTGGCAAAAATGACTACCCTGGAAGAATTAGCCGGCAAGATTCACAAGGATTTCGTGAGCAAACTCAAATTTGCGAAAATCTGGGGACCCACGGTCTATGACGGCCAGATGGTGCAGCGGGATTATGTCCTTCAGGAAGGTGATGTTGTGGAGATTCATCTCTGAGGCTGTCCCTTTCGAGCGACCGACGTTGAAGAATGATGCCTTGAGCCCTGGTTAAGGGACCGCGGGGACAATTGACTGGGAATCAGGAGATGCTTAGATTTTTCCTTAGAAATGTGATATAAAAATCGGCTCGTCGGCATATTTACCTGCCTAAGAGAGCCGGAATGAAGGAGATTTGGTGGTGAGGGCACGACGTTTGCAAATCAAAAGAGCGTTTTTGTGCTCTGGCCGGAGGACAATTTGATGAAGATGTCTGGAGCGGAACAGTGTATTCCTTTTGACTATTATTTCAAAGGAAAGGAATCACGGGAAAGATACCATAGTTCAGGCGAGGAGGAGGTTTTGGAGGAGGCCTGTGTGGAAACGGGCTTGGCGATTGCCGGTCCGATGGATGAAGACCAGGAGCAAACCGAATTTGAAGATGTCCTGGACCGTTTGAAATCTGCGGCCGAAGAGGGATTCGGAGCGGGCATCGCCAACGGCGAGCCTGCCGTTGCCGAGGATTTCGACGAAGACCACGTCACTTGTTATCTGAGGGAGGTTGCCGGTTATCCCCTGCTGAGCCAGGAGCGGGAGGTCGCCCTTGCTCAAACCATTCGCCAGGGCCAGGAACAATTGGTGCAACTCATTGAGGAATTCGCATCCCGGGATGAGCTCATCCGAGAATTGCGCCACAAGGTAAAGAAGCTTGTGACTCATGAGAAGACCTTTCCCGGAGTCAGGGATAAGATTCTCAAGGTTATTCTGCGAACGCTGGAGAGAGGGGTGCATGAGCACCCGGGGCATGTCTTCTACGCACGGCTATTGGATCGTATCAGAGAAATCATGAATGCCATAGACGGTGCCAAACAGGAGATGGTGAAGGCCAATCTGCGCCTTGTCCTGAGCATTGCCAAACGTTACCGCGGCCGTGGCATGAGTTTTGACGACCTGATTCAGGAAGGCAACCTGGGCTTGCTCAAGGCCGTGGGGCGCTTCGATCACACCAAAGGGAATCGCTTCAGTACTTATGCCACCTGGTGGGTGAGACAGAGCATCATCCGCGGGATTTACGACAAGACTCGTACCATCCGTTTGCCGGTCCACTTTATTGAATTGAAGAACCTCTTTTTCAAGGTCTTTTATGAGCTTCTGAAAGAGCTCGGGCGGGAGGCGACACCTCAGGAAATCGCCGAGCGAGCCAACCTGCCGCTGGAAAAGGTCCAGATGGTGTTGACTCTGGCGGCACAGCCCATTTCTCTTGAGACCCCCATCGGCGATGATGAACAGCGGTTGGGGGACTTTATCGAGGATGAAAAAGCCATATCGCCCCTGGAAGAGTGTTCCGGCCGGGAACTTGCCGAATTGACCCGCGAGCTCCTGTCGACACTCCAACCACGAGAAGAGAAGATTTTGCGGGCGCGTTTCGGGATTGACGGACAACCGGCTGAGACTCTTGAGAAGATCGGCAGGACCTTTAAGGTTTCCAAAGAACGCATTCGCCAAATTGAGAAAAAGGCTCTGAGAAAACTCCGCAACCCCAATCGCCAGGCCTGCCTGAGGACTTTCATGGAGTGATCGCCGAGACCCTGACTCTCTTAATGCATTGATGTCTGTCTTTTTGAAAATCCTAACGCTGCTGTGGGTGGTTAATCTTGTCCCCTCGCTTCTGACCTTTATTTTCGAGGACAAAGGGAACACCCCGTTGGATCTGGGGTATCGTCTGCCGGACGGCAACCACCTATTTGGATCTCACAAGACCTTTCGTGGTTTCTTCGGAGGTGCGGGTGCCGGGGTGCTGGCAGGAGTGCTGCTGGGAATTCCATGGTGGCTGGGGTTGGGAGTGGGTCTGCTGGCTATGGTCGGGGACCTCACGTCAAGCTTCATCAAACGACGGACCGGAATCTCAAGCGGCGAAATTGTACCGATATTGGACCAGGCATTTGAAGGCCTGTTTCCCTTATGGTTGTTTGCGCCCCATTTTTCGCTCAGTGCCGGTGACATCCTTCTCCTGATTGTGCTCTTCAGCCTGGGTGCATTTGTCGGTTCGCTGTTTTTGAACCGAGTTCTGCTGGCCGCACCATTCGCCCATTACCCGCGCCGCCTTCGGCCCCGGGTGCGCCTAAAAGAACTTCGGGCCTGTCAGATCACTTCCGGGCCCTTGCGCTATTTCCTAAACTTCGAAGATGCCTTCTACTATCACGTGTTCATGAGAACCACTCTGCGTTTGATGGGGGTCTACGAAAAGGGTAAACGCAATGCCCTGCAGTTGAAGACGACCCGCATTGCCTTTTATTTTTCCAACCTACCCGCCGCTTTTGAAAACTACACCATTCTGTTCCTTTCGGATCTTCACCTTGACGGCCTGGATGGTCTGACGGAGAAGGCCCGGGCGTTGGTGCGAAGGCACCCCGTGGATCTATGTATCCTCGGTGGTGATCTCAGGATGGAGCATCACGGGCCCTTTGACGAAGCGCTGGAACGATTTCACCGGCTGATTCCGGAAATTCAAGCCAGGGACGGCATTGTCGCGGTCCTGGGGAATCACGACTGTCTGGAAATGATCGAACCTCTCGAAGGGGCCGGCATAACCGTGCTCCTCAATGATTCGAGAGCTATTGAACGCGGGGGTGAGAAAATTTGGATCGTGGGTGTGGATGATCCCCACTATTTCAAATGCCATAATTTGGAGTCGGCCTTTGCTGGCGTGCCGGCCGGCTCATTCCGCATCTTTGTGGCCCACTCCAATGAAATCTATCGAGAAGCTGCGGCTTACCATCCCCAACTGTACCTTTGCGGGCACACTCACGGCGGCCAGATTCAAGTCCCTTTCCTGGGTCCTGTCTTTACTCACAGCTCCGCCCCGCGATCCCTCTTCTACGGTCCATGGAACCATGGCAGGATGCTGGGCTACACCAGTTGCGGAGTGGGGGTTTCCGGGGCGCCCGTCCGCTTTTCCACCCGGGGTGAAGTCCTTGTGATCACCCTGAAGAGTGGCAGAGATGAAAGCGTATTGCCTGCTGACGGCCGCCATTGGGTCATGAGTGAGTAGCGGCTACGGAGCATGGTTCTTGTCTGTAGCAGGAACGGGGCGATTCCCATTCTTTCTTGTGTTCTTGGGGGTCGTCGGGTTATTGAGATTGCCGGTTGCGAACGCTTCTGGGTTGTTCTCCCAGCACAACCGTGACCTTGTCCCGTCCGCCTTCCCAATGCACGACTTCCATCTCCACGCGGTCGCCGGGGCGCGATTTGCGAATGGCGCGAATGACGGAATCCGCGTCTGAGACTGCTTCGCCATTCAACTTATCAATGATGTCTCCTCCGACGATCATGATGTAGTTGCCGACCTGCCTGCGCGACGTTCCGCCTTTGAGTCCGGCCTTGGCGGCAGGGCTTTGGGGAACGACTTCAATGACCATGGCGCCCGCCCGCACCGGCAATTTGAGGGTCTCGGCAAGATTTGGAGAGAGCGTCAGCAAGGTGGCCCCAAGCCAGGGATAGCGGTAGTAGCCCTTGTCGATCAATTCGTTGACGACTCTCTTGGCAACATCGACAGGAATGGCGAAGCCAATGCCGACACTCGCTCCCGTCGGGCTGAAAATGGCCGTGTTGATGCCGATCATCTTTCCCGAGGAATCGATCAGGGGGCCGCCCGAGTTTCCCGGGTTAATGGAAGCATCGGTTTGAATCATGTCTTCTACCAGGGTCCCACTGGAAGCCCGCATGGTCCGTCGCACCATGCTGATGATGCCGGTGGTGAGGGTTTGCCCCAGGCCAAAAGGATTGCCAATGGCGATCACCTTCTGTCCCACCTTGAGGTTGTCGGATGTACCCATGGGGATTACCGTCAAGTCCTCCCTGCGGGCTTCGATCTTGATGACCGCAACATCAGTGTCGGGGTCGGAACCGATCAATTTGGCGGTGTACTTTTTTCCGTTTGCAAGCGTAACCTCAAGCTTGCGTGCGTCTTCGATGACGTGATGATTCGTTAGAATGTACCCACGGGGATCGATTATGGATCCGGATCCGGCCCCTTGCCTGGGGACCGAGTTAAAAAAGAAGTCATGCTCAAGGGTGGTGCTGGTGATGTTGACGACGCCCGGAGCCATTTTCTGGTAGATCTCGATATTATTCCTCTCATCCTCCGTTAGTGCCCACACGGCACCGGCCCACAAAACACATGCCCAAAGGGTGATCCAGCGGACGAAAGAGCGTTTTCTCAGATGTTGCATGAACTCACCTCATTGCTTCGAACGCTTGTCATGAACGGCGCCGGTTCAGAGCGGGGTCGTATTAACCCCATGTTTTCATCATAACCCAGACAAAGCCGTGGGCAAGAACTCCGGCGGCCGCATCGTCCATAACAATGGCCACTCCGCCCTTCAGTCTTTCCTGAAATACTCTTACCGGCCATGGCTTCCATATATCCAGCACGCGAAAGCTCACCATCCCCAAGACCACAGTCTGAAAAGACAGGGGAAACCCGTACAGGGTAATCAAAAACCCGACCAGTTCATCGATGACCACTTCCGCCGGATCTTCCTTCTGCAACTCGGTTTCAGCCTTACCCGCAAAATAGCAGGCGGCAAGGGTGATCAATACCAGTGCCACAAGAGCCCATGGTTCGGTGAGGAGGCTCAGAAGATACACCGAGGGTATTCCCGCGACAAGGGTTGCCACGGTGCCCGGCGCAAAGGGGGCCTTACCCAACCCTCCGAGTTGGGCTACCAATGATGAGAGGGAAGTGGCGGCCATGACGGATCGCTCCCTGAAGCAAAGGCTCAATTGCCTCGAAAAATTGAGTGCATTCAAGTCGGAACTGCGGTCACCCTGTTCTTCTGACCTCCGCTCTTTGATTTCCGACTTACGTTATCGGCAACGCATGAGGTGCCGATGCGCCGGGGAAGGCTCAGTCAGGAAATGAATCGTAGACGACATCCGCCGACTGCAGCAGGGAAACCGGAAGCTCTATCCCCATTATTTCAGCCGCCTTGAGATTAACATGGATACGGAAGTCTTCCAGCGATTCAACGGGGAGGGATGCCGGGGCTTCTCCCTGAAGGATGCGTTCGGCCATGCGCGCCGTCTGCCGCCCCATGCCGTAATAGTCGATGGCCAGCGAGATAAGGGCTCCGCGCGGCACGGAATCCACATCGGCAGCATAGAGCGGCCGGCGGTTCTTGCCGCATATTCTCGCCACGCTCTCCATTGCGGAAACAACCGTGTTGTCGGTGGGGATATAAACGGCGTCGCATTGACCAACTAATCCGGCAGCCGCCTCTGCAACATGCTCTTTCTTGTCCACGGTTTTGCCGACAACCTCGATTCCTCGCTTCCGGCATTCTTCCTGAAGAATCCTGACCACGCTGACCGAATTCGTCTCGTTGGCGTTGTACAGAACTCCGAGCTTCTTCAGTTTTGGCTGGAGTTCCTGAATGAGCGCTACATGGCGTGCAACCGGACTCATATCGGTCATGCCGGTGATATTCGGGCCGGGCTTGTTGAGGCTGGCAACGAGGCCCGCCGCAACCGGATCGGTGACTGCGGAAAAAAGAATGATGGCGTCCGGAAGGTTTCTCATACAAGCCTGCGCCGAAGGCGTGCTGATCGCAAGCACCAGGTCGGGATGTTCATTGGCAATGCGTTTCGCAATTTCAACGTTCACGGCCTCATCCCCGTTGGCGATGTGGATATTGAATTTAACCCGAAACCCCTTTTCCTTCAGCCCATCCTTAAAGCCTTTCAACAATGCATCGAGAGCCGGATGAAGCATAATCTGGCTGACCGAGACAACGTGCTCTTTGCTCTCGGCGAAAAGCGTCGTCGGCCGGACCAACAAACCAATGACACAGATGACTGTCAGCAGGCTTCTGCCGCCTTTACCGGGGTTTCCTTTCATGGCTCACCTCACATCGCCTTTGAACCCAATGGTCATGATGAAGATGTCCCGGAAACGCCCGAATGCGGGCGGGCAGGGACCATCTTTTCCCGCACCTCAGTCGACGGCAGGACCCTCTACCCTTTCGGTAAGGGGCTCATTCCGTCTGTGCCTGTTTC
Source organism: uncultured delta proteobacterium (assembly GCA_963844985.1). Taxonomy (GTDB): domain Bacteria; phylum Desulfobacterota; class Syntrophobacteria; order Syntrophobacterales; family Syntrophobacteraceae; genus JADGQM01. Next base: position 186,214 of record CAWJQV010000029.1, on the reverse strand, counting down.
TGGTCATGATCAAAAGATAGGTGACCGTGCACACCACCGTAATCAGTCCCAAGATCGGTACGGCGTGATCGTAGCCCGCCCAGGACATAAGAAAGCCCAGGAACAAAGGTCCGGCGATATTCCCGATCCTCTCCCAAAATCGGAACAGTCCCATTCCGGTGCCGGTTCCCAGGGCCTTGACGATCTCCGTTTCAGCAATGAAGGCGGCCTGCGAGGGGACCGAAAAGGTGTGAGCCAGGCCGAGGGCGACCACCAGGAAGAGCACGGCACCCAATCCGGAATAGAAGTGGAATGAGATCATTGCCAAACCGGTGAGGAGACCACCAAAGGCGATGAAATGCCTCTGGTAGGCGGCCTTTTTCAGAAGCTTGGAGAAAAGCGGGTTGAGAAAGATCAGGGTCACGCCATAGCACATCAGAACGCGACCGATATTGGATTGAAGAGTGTCCAAACGCTTCAAATAGATGGGGACGAAATAGTACAGAAATCCGATCAGGGCTATTTTGGCGGGAATGCCCTGGAGGAATACCACGGAGCAAAACTCGGTGTCTTTGAGGACGCGGAACAGATTCTTGAGCGGAAAGGTTACCGCGGCGTGCTCTTTCCGGGCGACCGTCAATTGTTTTCGGAACAACGCTGCGGCACAGACAAGAGAAAACAAAGAAATGATACCACCCACCAGGAAAACAGCGCGATAGCCGATGCGGTCGGCCAGCATTCCTCCAATAACGGTGCCGCACAAATCGCCACTGAAAAACGCCGCCAGGAAGGATGCCATTCCGGTTGCGCGGCTACCGGGCAGGGTGTTGTCCATTACGAACTGCTGGCATGACATGAAGACCATGCCAAAACCGACTGCGGTTATACAACGGAACACAATCAACTGGAAAATATCGGTTGCGGCCGCGGTCAGCAGCATCCCGGCGGCATTGAGGGAAATGCCGAGGATGAGGGGCTTTCCCCACCCCATGGCATCCGACCAACTCCCGCATATCGGCATGCTCAAAGCAAAGAACAACATATAGAAGGAAATGGGCAATCCAATAACGACTTCTCGAGACAAACCGAAAACGGGCTGATAGAGCGTATTGACGTACAAAGGGAGGAAGGAAACGCAGAAACCGTCGGCGATCAGGAAGAGAAAAACAACCGGGCGTATATACGCATAGGGAATGGCATTTTCCGGCGTCTCCTGCTCGCTCTTCGCTGAAAGCAGAGCCTCCGGGGTTGCAGGAAAAACTGCCGAGGCCGACAAATTGGTCAGGAACACTTTCAGCTGCTGCTGCAAAGCGATAATCCGGGTGAGCAATTGATGCAGCAAGGGATTCAGGGACGCAGCCGTTGATGTTCCGGCACCACCAGGGTTTTCCTCCAGCAGCTGACTCGCAGTTTCCTCTTGCCTGTTGAGAGCGAATTGCAGCTTTTCAGCAGCGCTCTGCAATTGGTTCCGCACGAGAGTGTATCTTGCCATGGATTTCAGGAAGTCTTGCCACAGTTCGTTGAACCGGATGGTAACCCGGCTCAATTCCCGCAAGAAAACGAAACGGTGTTCAGGCAACAAAGAGGAGTGTGCGAGAGACCAGCCGCATTCCCCGGACGACCTCCGTGATCGGGCGGCTGATGCTGTAGGCTGCGAAAAAGGTGAGGAACTCAAAAGTGATGAGTAAAGAAGTGAGAATTGCGGTGATCATATCAAGCAAAATCTCGCGTGACTTGCTTACGATCAAGTCTGCGGAAAGCCGCAACTTGATAAAGCCCACCGGGGTGGCATCGCCGCAACAGGCGAGCGGCAAGGAGGTGTCCGTCAGCTCGGGAGACAACCCGGCCCCGCGGATTCTGCTGAGGCCTTCCTCGTTCCCGGTGAGTGATTTGCGGGTGTCGGGTTCGTAGCGCCCGATGGTGTGGTGGTCGGCAAAATAGAGAACATAGCCCGGGACATCGGTAATTTCTATGAATTCGAGTTCAGGGGCCGTCCCCAGAACGTCTTTCAGCATGTTTTCCATCTTGACCAGTTTGGTCAAAGGGATCTTAAGACTGAGAATATACTCGACCTCACTTTTCAGAATCGCCCCCACTTTGGTGGATTTTTCCCTGAGCGAATCCACGTAACTCTGCTGAAAGGTGGCGACGTTGCTCCTGGAATAGACGGCTTGACCCAGAACAATAAACAGGGCCGCAACAATGAAAACCTTGATGCGAAGGCTCATGTCGAGTTTCACGAATACGTCCCTTCACTCTTCTCCAAGATGCTTTGGAACTCTTTGATCAGAGGATCACTTTCCTGAAGAACCTGAGAGAGGCGCGATCGTTCGACCTCGGAAAACCCTGCCTGCGGCTGCTCCAAAAGCTGACGGATGGCTATGGCACTCATTCCCAACCGTTCAGCGACGGCGGCTACAGAAAGCTCTCCTTCCTTCAAAGCATGCTGCTGCCTCAGGATGAAGTGACAGTGGCTGACGACCACGATTACGGTTCGTTCGAGTTGCCGCAATTCGTTTTTGATTTTTTCTATTTCAAGGAAGTCCGACTGCAGCAAAGCGGCCTCTTGGGGCAGGTCCGCCTTCAAGGGTTCCTCCAATGATTCCTCGACCTTCGCCAAAGTGCCTTCCTCGTTGTCCGGCAATTCTTTATCGATTTGCAGTCCTGTCGATAGAGTCAGTCTGCCGCTGATCTCCAGCAATTTGCTGCGCACCGGCCAAGTTACCCACAAGGTCATGCCGGCTATGAGCCCGAAGGAGGTGAGTAACACCACGATCCATAAGACTTTTGCGTTTTCGGTTGCCATCAGTTGCAGTCTTTGAGTGATGACGGTTCGCGGAAATGAAAGATAGACGATTCCCACCACCTCTTCGGAACGGTCAAAAAGCGGTATGGAGGTGATATAGGTCTCTTTAACCAGTTGCGTGCGGGCGGTTGTTCCTCCCCGTTCAAATGGCGCGACCGGCTGAGGAAGTTCGCTGCCGATCATTGCTTCATCGGTGTGATAAAGCACCTTGCCCTGGGTGTTGCTCACTCCCACGGAGGCTATTTCAGGATTGTCGCGGAGCACTTCAGCCAGGAGGGAATCCAATCCCTTGAAGTTCTCGAATGGTTTGCCAAAGCGCAAAGCTTGTTCAATTTTACGTTTGAGGTTCTTGCCGGCGAGTTCAAGAGTGGATACCACTGAGGTCAAATAGAGCTTTTCAAACGACGCCAGACTCAGAACGGAGTTCAGCACCAGAGTCGTGATCAGAATAGCCAAGGTAACCGCAATTACTCGTAGCTGGAAGCGCATGCGTCAATCCCGACAGGAAAACAGTGGACTCATGGTCGAGCGGCCGGTTGGTATGAGCAACTGAAATGCGGCGCGTGATTATTTTACGAGACGGTCCTCAGGCAAAGTAATTTCTTGAAAAATCTCATCAGAAGACGCCAATAAATCCACCGGCGGATCGAAGCCGATCTTTACCGCTACGGGGAGATTCAAAGAGATCTTCGGTTTAGTGGCATCCACCATGGGCAGGGATCTGGCCTTTTCTCCCTGAAGGATGCGTACGATTTTGTCCGCGATGAACGCGCCCCTCGAGGCAAAATCGGTGGTAGAAAACCCCATCAAAGCGCCAGCCTTGACGCCTTTTGTTCCCTCGCGGGCAAAGGTGGGGATTTTGGCTTCGGTGAGCACATCGAGCAGCTTTTTCACATCGCTTGCGGACCAGTCGAAGCAGTTCAGGGACCCGATAAAGAAGGCGTCTGTGCCCTGATCAATGAGCCATCGAATTCCCTCCAGGCATTCCTCGGTCTTCTCGGCCCTGCTCACTTTGGGATATTCGATAACTTGAAAACCGCGCTCGCCGGCCACCTGCTGCGCGTCGTCAACATTGGAATAAATCCTCCCGTTTTCGGTATCCGAATAGATAAGGCCCAACTTTTTGAATCCGACAACGTCGTGAAACATCCTGAACATGCGTCTATAGCGGTCTTTCTCTATATACACGGTGAAATTGTCAACTCCGGAGTCATCTTCGTCAACCACAAGTTGTGACCGTATGGGGTCCGAGACCGCCATGGCAACTATGGGCGTGCGACCGTTATTGGCCTTGAGGATTGCCCTCGTGGCATCGGTTCCGGCCAGCGATGATGAGAGCGAGGTCGGCTCGAGCCATGAGCTTCCGGGCGCAGGTCTGGAGCTCTTCTTTCTTCTCGGTTTCCCATCCGGGGCTGCACAGAGCATCCTCGGGAAATTCCGCCTTGTCCTGCCACCCCATCTTGTCCAGGGCCGCTTTCGTGGCATCCAGCGTCCCCTTGAACAACCAGAAGGGCCCCGCCTCAAGGTACCCGATCTTGAACTTGGGGGGTTGAGCTGCCCCCTGGCCGGCCCCGGCAAAAGAGCAAACCAAAAAGCAGAAACAGGCGCACACGCTCTTTACGGCCAACCGCTTTCTCTGTGCAAACATCATAGCCCCCTCCGGCCTCTAGTCCTGCGGCACCTTGCAGCATCAATAAAACAGTCCATGGATGAAGAGCAAAATCATCGGCCAACGGATGCATGTGCGAATTGAAGACCCGAACAGATTGATCATTGCGGGACCATGCTACCATTCCTGCCGTGAGCGAGTCAAGAAGCCCGGTTCCCATGAGCGTTCAAGTGTTGTATGGTGTGATACAAGATTTCTCGTGTCACCGGTTTTGGTTGGAAGGCAAAAGAAGGTGCGGGGCATATGAGGGAGGGCCCAAAGTGCAGGGATACTACGCTTACTTGGATGCCCAGGTAAACGATTTATTGAACGTGGACATCGGCTTTAACAACCTCCTGGGCGCCGGCCTTTATGGTCTTGATCCGGGTACCCTCAGAAGCTTCTTCGACCGATACCACCTCATCAAGGAGTTCCAAGAGGTAACCCTCTCTCTTTTCAGTGCCAGCCTCCGCCATGAATTCGATCCCGAAGTGGCCTCTTTAGTCATAAACGAACTGCCTGATCAGATGGGCTGGAATTATCACCGACGACTTGTTGAGAATGGCGTCCGACAGCACAGTACCCCGGTCTATTTCCGCACCGATGAGGTCGCGGACCGCAAGGTCACTGAAATCCAGTGTCCCGGCTCCGGATGGGGATTGTATGAACAGCTCTACCGTTTTTTCGCAGACCACGCTTCCGCCTTCGGCAAGATCGCCAACTTCAGCAGAAACCTTTCGGAAGGCTTCGCCTCATCCCTCACCGAACACCTGGCCAAGGAGCCAATCATCCACCACCTGATGGACAATGCGTCGATCCCGCATTGTGTGCGGTTTTTCATTCAAAAAACCCGAAGGCGGGGGGTCCGATATTTTGGCTACGACAAGGACATAACTCCGTATAACTGCAACTTTATCAGGGGTCACGACTTTCCGGGATTATGGTGTGAGAATTTTGCGAAGAGGAGGATAGCGGCTTGGACCAAAGGTTTGCTGGAATACGATCTGCCCCCGTCCATTCTCTTCGATGAAAAAATCACCTTTGTTTTCCCCTTTTGGGCGAAAACGATGCCCTATTACCGCGATGAAGTCCGTGACCTGTTCCCTTTTACCCAGTGGATTACTCCGCAGGGGTTTTTCTTGAGGATGGATCCTGGACCACTATTGCAGAGTTCTGCAAGTTCAGCCAGAAGCAGCGCAACTATTACGTCAAGTACGCGGGAAGCGATGTGGACCTGAACTGGGGAAGCAAAGGAGTCCATTTCCTCAGTATGTATTCCCGAGTGAAATGCGAACAACTATTTGCAGAAATCCTGAAAGGCTATCGTTTGAGAAAGTATTGGATTATCCAAAAAGCGCATCATATTAACGAAACGGCCGGCTACTTCACCAGGGACGACAAGCTCGTGAAAACAGCACTTCATGCTAAGTTCAGCGGGTTTTACGGACCCGAAGGCCTGATGGGAATTCTCGTGATGCTGAGACCGTTTTCAAAAGTCCACGGAGCCATCAACACGATTCTGACGGTATGTCAGTAACTTAATGATACAGGAATTATCATTTTTTTCTCCACGAAGAGACACGAAGGTACACGAAGTACTGGAGGTTATCTCTTCTTGGTGTTTCTTCGTGTTCATTCGTGGATGAAAAGATCTGTGGTACTTCGTGGCTTAACTTGAGGAGCCTTGCCATGCACCTGTGTTCTCGTGATACCTTCAGGAAAGTTTTCCCTTTGTGGATGGTTGCGGGCGCCATGACTCTCGCTCTCTCCTTTCCTCTCTCGGCATCGGCGCAGCAGCTGCAAGAGAGAGCATGTTCGGAATACTCGGACCCATTTGATGCCTTCAACCCCGAGCGCTGGCAGGAGGTTTTGCTCTATTCCAAGGCCCGCGGTTCAGTGGCCGTCGAGGCTGGTGGGCTGAGTCTCAAGACACCCAAGGACGAGCCTTGCGAAATCCAGGTCTATTCCCTTTTTTGTCTCGAGGGGGATTTCGATATCCAGGCGGAATATGATTTCTCCGGCCTCGGGGGATTGCCGCTCTGCCGCTTCAATGCCGGCCTTGTTGTCCAGACTCTTGGCGATGAGAGGAGCTATAAATGCTACATTGCGGCCGCTCAGAAGGAAGATTTCCTGTTCCGGGCCCGCCTGGATCTCGCCGGCGAGAAAAACCTGGAACAGTACAAGGGCCGGCCGGCGCCGGGGGCAGGAGTCCTTCGCATCATCCGCAAGGCAGGGCAGCTCTCGTTTTTGACCCTCGATGCCGGCGAATGGCGTACCCTCTACACCTTTGCGGAACCCTGCCGGGAGAAGCTGCGGGTGCGATTCAAACTGCAAACCGGCGAGGACGAGGTAGGGAAGCAGCCCTGTCCGGTTACCGTGAAGTTCGACAATTTTAGAGTGAATTCCTGCGATAAGATCGTGGAAGAGTAGTCTCTAGGGTCCGTTACCATGAAACTTTAGCGCCAACAGGGTGATATCATCCGACTGTTCGGCGCCGTCGGCAAAAGCCGTGATTTGTTTCATCAGGCCTTGACTGATTGCCACGAGTGAATCATGCCCGGTCTGGGACAGTTCCTCCTGCAGGCGCTTCTCCGAGAAGAGCTCATAGTGAGGATTCATGGCCTCGGTAACGCCGTCCGTATAAGTGAAAAGCACGTCTCCGGGGTTCAGTACGAGCTTCGCAAGTTCGTAGGGCGTGCCCTCCATGACGCCGAGAGCCATCCCCTTGGGCATGCGGATAAAGTCCAGGCCATCATCACCGGAGCGGACCATCAGAGGCGGGTTGTGCCCCCCATTGGCATAGACCACCTCCCCCGAACCGATGTTCAGAATCCCGCAGAAAACCGTTACAAAGACACAGGACTCATTGTCCTCCGCAAGTCTGTCGTTCACCTTCCGGAGGATTGCGTCCGGCGGTGTATCACTTGAGGCACTGGCTTTGAGCAGGGTCCGGGTGATCGCCATGAAGAGCGATGCCGGGACTCCCTTTCCGGAGACATCGCCAATGACGAAAAGCAGGTGATTGTCATCCACAAAAAAGAAATCATAGAAATCGCCGCCCACTTCCCGAGCGGGCTTGATGGTTGCGTAGATATCGAATTCATTCCGTTCCGGAAAAGCGGGAAAGGTCCTTGGCAGGATGCTCATCTGGATATCGCTGGCAATTTTGAGCTCGCTCTCGATCCGCTCTTTTGCCGCCGTCGTTTTCCGAAGATCGATGATGTAGCGCCGCAAAGCCTCTTCCATAAAAAGAAGCGCTTCCGCAAGGTTGCCGACTTCATCTCGAAATTTGAGCGGCAGCTCCTTGATCGCCGCAGAGCTCTCGGGGGCTGAAAAATCGTGCTCAGGCAGGTCCCTGGCATAGCCCGCCAGCTGCTTGAGCGGTTGGGAGATCCTTCGCACCAGGAAAAAAGTGACAAAAATGCTTATGACGAAGATCATGGCGATGAGCGAGGTTTGCCGGAACACCGCCTTCCGGACCGGGACCATGAGCTCCTCTTTGAGTATGCTCGAGGCGACATACCAGTCGAGGGTCTTGTAGTAACGCGCATAGGATACGTAAGGCCCCAGGGTCCTGCCCGACGCGTCGCTCAAGGTATATTGGAGCGGCCGGTCCGGATTTCTCGTCGCTGTTTTCAGATCGTCCAGCAGCAGATTGCCGGTGCTGAGGTTGACGGCGTCGGCCAGTCCTTTTCCTGAAAGAGAAGGGTGAATGATGAGCTCGTTGCTCCCGTTAAAGAGGAAAAGATGGCCGCTTTCGGCGATTTTCACGTTGCTGAAAGTTTGTTTCAAGTCATGAATGATGGCATCAAGGCGCTTCTGAGAGTCCATCTCGATATCTTCCACATTCACGGCATTGGCGATCACCCATTTGAGGGGGGGGTAGTAGGTGAAATGGCCGAGCTTTCTTGAAACCTTGGAACGGTCGGCGCAGTGCCAGGTGAAGAGGGTGGAGGCATAGCCTCTGGTTTTGGCAGCCTCCAGCATGGAATCAAAAAGCGAGATGCCCTTGATGTCTTTCAGTTCCGACAGGTTCTTCCCGATGAGCGTGCCGTCGGGGTGAGCCAGGACGGTCCCCGTTTCGTCATAGACAAAAAAACAGGAGTCGTCGTCACATTTCAGGGTGGTGATCCAGTCCAGGGCAAAGACCTTCGCTTCCTCTTCCTTCAGCAGGCCTTTTCGGCTCTGCTGCTGGAAGCGATCGATCTCGGACACCACCAACGCGACAAGCTTCCGCATTTCAGCTTTGCGCTTCTCCAGGGTCGACAATTTGTGGAAAAGCAGGCTGCCGTATTGGTTTTCGATATTGAGCTTCACCAGATAGATGGCGTTTCTGACGGAGTGTTCCTCGGTTTCCAGGACCATCTTCTCCAGGTCCCTCTTGGTGAAGAACATCACCACAAGCGCCGTCGTGACCATAATGCCGAAAACCAGCAGGAGTATTTTGGTGTTAATAGAGCGGATCATGTTTTTCGGGACCTCGCTGTATGGGAAAGGAAACCTTCACTTACGCCCGATCGTTCCGAAGGTGCTGACCGCAGAACTCATTCGTTCGGACTGCCGTTGTGCGGCAGGTCACAGCGAAGGATGAAAAGGAGGGCCGCCGGATGTCCTCGAATCTTCCGGGCCCTTGATCACCGGACACAATCCGTGCGGGAAGTTCTCGGAATACGGAAGCAGAAAGTAAGGATATTGCCGCCCTCCCGTCGCTGATAGGTGAGTTGATCGACCAGGTGCCGCACCAGATAGATTCCCAAACCTCCTACCTGCCGTTCGGAAATATCCTCGCAAAGATTCGGGTCCGGTCGCTCGATGGGGTTGAAGGGAATTCCCCAGTCAGTCACGGAAAAGCAGAACCTCTCATTATCTTCAATGGCGCATGCCACTTCCATCTCTCCTGCTTTTTCCGGGTAGCCGTAATGAACGACGTTCGCCAGTACTTCTTCGAGGACCAGTTCGACCTTGAACTCAAGCTCCTCGGACAATGCTCAACTGCTTCAGCTTCCCCAGCACGAACAGGCGAAAAATCTCCAGAGATTCCATTGTGGCAGGCAAACGCAAGGTTTCCATCATCTTTCAAAATCCCGAAAGCAAACAGCCAAAACCGTGACATCGTCCGACTGCGGCGCGCCAGAAGCGTGGGCCTTAACCGATTCGAAAATATCGTGTACGCATTTTTCACAAGAACTCATGGGATCGCCTTGGATGGAGGTGAGGAGCCTTTCCGCAGAGTAGAGCTGATATTCGGCATTCATGGCTTCGGTTACGCCGTCGGTATAAAGAATGACCGAGTCTCCGGGAGCAAGCAGGGTTGTTTTGGTGCTGTAACGGGCCGTCTCATCAATTCCCAAAGCCGTTCCCTCCGGTATTTCGAGCCATCCGACCCCGGTCCCCCGCCGCACCACCAGAGGGGGCAGATGCCCGGCGTTGGTGTAGCGAAGTTCGCCCGTGGCGAAGTTAAGAATACCACAGAATACCGTCACGAACATCATGGCATCATTATCACGGCAAAGTTCCCTGTTAACCCTTGCGATTACCTCGGAAAGCTCCATCTCGGAGCTGACAATCCCCTTGATGAGAGTCTTGGAAACAGCCATGAAGAGCGCCGCGGGTATGCCCTTTCCCGAAACGTCGCCGACCGTAAAGAAGAGTTGGTCGTCGCCGAGGATGGCAAAGTCATAGAAATCTCCGCCTATCTCCAGGGCCGGTTCCAGGGCCGCAAAAATCTCAAAAGCGTGCTCTTGCGGGAATGGCGGGAAACGCTTGGGGAGGAAGCTCATCTGAATGGCGCGGGCGATTTTCAGTTCGCTCTCGATGCGTTCCTTGGCAGCCGTGGTTTCGGCGAGATTGGCGATGTAGGCTTTGAGCGAGACCTTCATCTCGATAAAGGAGCGGGTAAGATCGCCGATTTCGTCATCTGAGGAGGGCTGGGGGAGTTCGATGTCGAGGTTGCCTCTGGCGATTTCTCCGGTGGTGGCTGCGAGAATCTCCACCGGTTTGGTGATCGTTCGGGCAATCAGGGTAATTACCACAAAGAGCAGAATGAAACCTGCCAGGACAATACAAATCACATCCCTGACCAGTTCATTTCGTTCCGCGAAAAGCTCTCGCTCGGGGAAAATGACTGCCAGCGACCAACCCGTGGACGGCAACGGGGCATAGTACATCCATGAATTCTTATCCGAAAAAAAAGACTTGAGAGGGACAAAGCCTTCACCGCCCCGAACCATATTTGTGCAGATCCGGAGGAGTCTCTTGTCCCCTTTCACCTTGGCAAGATTGAAGATATTCTCTCGCATGATGAGCTTTTCATCGGGATTCGTTACAAAAAGGCCACTGCTCGAAACAAGAAAAGCGTGCCCGGAGTCATAGATCTTGATCGACGAAACAATCTTTCTCAGCCAGGTCAGGGAGACGTCGGCGGTAATGACGCCCCGGAAGGTTTTCCGGTCGTCAACGTTCTTGTAAAACGGGACGGAAAAAGTGGCCATCATGATGTTGCCGCCGCCCTCGTCATAGTAAGGCTCACTCCACACGGGGCGGTCGCGTTCCTTGGGAAGCCGGTACCAGTCCATGGCGAAATAATCATAGTCCTCACTCCCCAGAAAAATCAGTTTGTTCGAACCCTTGTGGTCGTGAAAAGAATAGGGCGCGAAGTAATACCGATCCGGATCGTAAGCGTGAGGCTGAAAGGCAATCGCCGAGCCGAATATCTCCGGATTGCCGGAGACCGTTCGCGTCAGCAGGTGATAGAGGTCTTCCGATTCATAGGCGTAGTTCTCCATGAGCGAGGCATTCTGCAGGGTAACCTTCTCGACCCCGACGAGGATCGTTTCGATTTCGTTGATGGTCGAGCGAGTGAGGTTCCTGGCATTTTCTTCAACCGCTTTGAAGACCGCGTCTTCAGACGCAAGGTGATAATAGTAGAAGGCGGTAAAGAAGATAATGGTCGTGCTGCTGAGAAAAAATAGAATGAGTTTGAAAGCGAGGCCTCTGCCTTTCATTCCTGCACGCACCTTCCCTTCGGCCAACCGGTGAGGGTTTTCAGACCAGGCTGACGCCAATCCATTTCCGGCAGTCACCGCAAGTGAGAGCGTGTTCCCTCAGGAACCGCTCCTCCCACGCATGAACCCCCATCAGGATTGCCTGGACCATTCTGCCGGTCATTTCAGGGAACCTTTCCACGACCTTCTGAAACTTATCTCGAGACAGGGTGAGGCAGACCACCTTGGTCTTCGCCCTCAGGGTAAAGAGGCGCTTTACGTCGCAAAAAAGCGACATGCTGCCGATGAATTCCCGCTCCCCGAAGGCGGTGAACCCTGCTTCCCCGTTGCTCTCGGAGACCAGCTCGGCGGTCCCTTCGAGAATATAGTAGGCATTGGTGTCGACCTCGTGCTCATGAAACATGATCTCCCCGGGTCTGAAGGTCTCCCTCTTGCAGAGGTATGCCAGGACCTTGAGCGGTTCGAGCGGGAGACCCGCAAACAAGGGCAGTTCCATCAGGATTTCGAGGTTGGCCTGGTACTCACTGAGCGGCTGCTTTGGCTCCATGGACGAGTTCATAGAGCACCCCCTTCTTGGCTAAGAGTTCTTGGTAAGAGCCCATTTCCAGAATTTTGCCGGCTTTCATGACGGCAACCTTATCGAAGCCCTTGATGGTGTCGAGACGGTGCACCACCGAAATGAGCGTGCTCTTGCCCTTCCACCTGGTTTCGAGCAGCGTCTGGATGCGTTTCTGGGACGCGTTGTCCAGGGCTGAGGTGGCTTCATCCATAATCAGAATGGGGGGCTTCTTGAGAAACACCCGGGCTATCGCCAGCTTCTGGCGCTGCCCGCCCGAGAGCCGGTCGCCCTTGGTCCCCACTTTGAAGTCCATGCCGATTTCGACGATGCGCTCCAGGAGGTCTTCTTCAATCAGCAGATGGATGATGCTCTGGTTGATGCGGTCCTGGGCGTTCGGATGGTCGCTGGTGGTTTTTCCGAACAGGATATTGTCCAGGATGGTCTGCGAGTGAATGTAATCCGACATTCGGTAAAAAGCCAAAGCTCCGGGGTGGTCCTGCTGGATCTTGGCCATGAACAGGAAGCGTCCTTCCAGGATGAGGTTGCGCAGCATCTCCGGAAGGACGGCCATCTTGTGGATTCCGGGAGTGAACCTCAGCGCCAGTCGCAGGAGCAGGCGCTGATCATCCGGGGCAAGTTCGTGGATCCGGGAATGCCCGATGCGTTCAATGAGCGCTTTGTAATCTTCCAGTTCGTCGACCGAGATAGGGCTTTCCTGGAAGAATACTTCATCGGGCGGCAGATCACCTAAAATATCGAGGAACTGACTGGCTAGCTCGCGCCCGAGGTTGATCAGCGGTCTCTTCAGCTGGGCCTCGTCCAAAAACTGCAGGAAATACTGGTTTTCAGCAAGCCGTTCCTGAGTGAATTCCTGGCGGTTGGGACTGCCGAAAGTAAGGTTGGCTGCCACGGAAGAGTAGTCAAGATAACGCTTTTCGTCAAAAAATTCGACATAATCAGCCAGTTCTTCGCCGAAGTGGGTCTGGAAATTCTCGCGGATACGGATGATTTTGGCCACCAGTTCGTCTTCCTGGTTGGCCGCCAGGACCGCGTTCAGGCCAAATCGCAGGACATCGACAAACAGCCCCACCTGCTGGATGACCTCGATCATCTCGTCCAGAGTGGGAAGTCCGTGTTCCTTTTCTGCCTTGCCCTCCAGCACGGCCTCGCAGGAATAACAGAGGTTCTCTTTGAAGGAGCCGTCGAAAATATAGGGAGACTGGGCGACAATGCCCATGTTCTCGGCGAGATCTCTTTTCGTCAGCTGCGATACCTCCCTGCCGTCGATCAGCACACTGCCGCCGGTGTATGAATAGAGCTGCGCGATGCACTGCGCAAGGGTGCTCTTGCCACTGCCGGAAAACCCCACCAGGGCAAGCTGTTCTCCCGGTTTCAAGTCGAGGTTGACCTGCTTGAGCAGCTGAATACCGCCGGCAACAGTGAAGGAGAGATCCTGGACATGAATGCTCCCCTCAAATGCATAAGGTTCGCGATCGGGCGGCGGTTCAAGGGCATGTTCGGGCTCGACATCGAAATACTCCATCAGTCGCTGATACCCGGTGGTGGCATCCTGGTACACCTGGTAGAAGTCCATCAATTCCTTCCAGGGATCGTAAAGCTTCTCATAAGCCGAGAGAAAGGCAACCAGAGCACCCAGGTCGAAGCGGCCGTTGATGGCAAGATAACCACCGACGAGGAAGAGAATGATCGGGCCAATGCTCTGGAAGAGGTTGTTCAGGACCTTGATCCCTTGTTTGTACATGTTCCAGACGATCCGGATCTTAAAAAGGCGATCCACGAACTCGCCGTACTTTCGGTTTTCGATGCGGTAACTGGCATTTCCCTGTACTTCATGGATGCCCGAGACGGTTTCACCGATTTTGCTGCTCAAGTCCCGGGTTACGTCCACGCGCATTTTGTTGGCGCGATTGGAATGCCTCTGAAGCCTTGGCACCACCAGGATGACAATGGGATAGATGCCGAGGCTCAGAGCCGCCAGCAGGGGATTCAGATAGAACATGTAACCGGCAAAGGCGAGCAAAGTGAGGATGTTGTTGACCGGCACGGCAATTGCCTGCCCCACCAGTTCACCGGCGGAGACGACCTCGGTGACCAGTGAGGAAACGACCATTCCCGAAGAGGCTTTGCGAAAGAAGCTGATGGGCAGGGTGAGGATGTGGGCGTACAGTTCCTTTCTTATTCGGGAAAGGGTTTCCTGGCCGAGATAAGTTTGAATGGTATTGATGGCAAACTTGAGGGCGCTGGCAAGGAGCACTGCTGCCAGATAGAGGCCGCAATAGAGAAACAAAAGGTCGATTTTCTTTAAACCGATTGCTTCGTTTACAATCATTCTCTGCATCTGCAGGGGGAATACTCTGGCCGCAATATTCAGGGCGATCACGATGAGGAGCACTACCTGCAGCTTGACACTGCTGGTCTTGACCCAATAGATAAGGGGACGTCTGGTAATCATCCGACACCTCACGATGTTTCAGGTTGATGAGCCCGTCTATGACCATGGTTTTCTTGGAATGTTTATATGCTTATTGACGAATGAACAAGCTTTTTATATGCTGAAGACTCCACTTTCCTGGAGTCTTTCGAAGACCATTAAAGATCTTTGCCGGGTGCTAACATTCGGCTGGAGGAGAATAAGTCCATGGAGGTTATCCAAACCCAACAAGACGGAATCATCGTTCTCGGCCTTAAAGGCCGCCTGGATTCGAACACCTCGGATGATTTCGAAAAGAAGCTGCTCGGGCTGATTCAGACAGGCGAAACCAAACTGGTGCTTGATTTTAAGGAGCTCGACTACATTTCCAGTGCAGGCCTCCGTGTTCTCTTGAAAGCCGCAAAGGAACTGAAGCGGAATAACGGCCGGTTGTCGTTCTGTTCCCTCAAGGACTATATCCGTGAGATCTTTGAGCTCTCGGGTTTCGTTTCCTTTTTTCCCATCTACCCCACCCTGGAGGAATCCCTCACGACCTTCTAAAAGCCACACATCGTTGCTTGGGGAGGTTTCATCCTCTCCTGAAATGGGTCGGAGTGATGCCCGATCTCGGGCGGGCGTTGCCCCTGCCCGGAGACCAAATTTGCGGTTAAATACGAGCTAAGGTACGGGGGCTTCGACCTGGTAAAGGCAGGATATCTCCGCGTGGCCCTGACCGCCGAGGGATTCGGCTCTCACCGTGACGCTGTAGAAGTAATTCGTGGCCGTCGTACCGGTTGTCACTCTCGTGTCGATTATTTTTGCAAAAACGCGATGATTTGCCACTGTGAGGGTAAGGTCCGGGCTGATTTTGGGGTCCGAACTTATTGCCTGAACGGAGCATGAACGCCAGTTGCCGGTTTGGTTGTCGCCGGTGTTTTGCATGGTGAGCTTTTCTTCCATACATGACGCATTCGATCCGATTGCCCCACCCAGATTTGGCGGGTCGTAAAGATTCCTCTGGGCCATGTTGATGAGCATGTCCGCACCGCCCTTCGCCGCGTCCAGAGCGATGGTGTATTCCTGTTCGAGGCGCGTGGTCTTGGTCCCGTAGGTAACCATATAAAGCAGGGTTGCCACCAGCCCGAAGCCCAGAACCATCAGCATGAGGGTGGTGAGCAAAGCGATCCCTTTTTCATTGTTTGCACTTTTCATGGGCTCGCCTCGAGATTCATGGGCTTGACGACGAGCTTTGCAATTTTCCAGCGATAGCGCGTCGGGTCTAGTTTCGGATCGGTGAGAGAACTGGGAGCCGCGGGGGAAAAGGTCTTCAAGGTGCCCGTCTGAGCATCCCCCAAGGTCAGGGTTCCGGAAAACCGAAATCGATTGTCTATGGCACCTTCGTGATAGAGGATGAAGATCCTGAGTTCGCGCACCTGCTCCCGGATTTGCGCAGCCGTCAGAGCAAGACCGGAACTCCATGCATCCACAGCGTTGTCACCGTTGGTGTCCCTTCCAAAAGCCACCTGAAAGTCCATGACACAGTCGATAAGAGGCTGGGGATTGCGGGCGCCTCCGCTCTGGTTGATTGTGGCTCGGTAGAGAATGGCGCTTCCGGGAAAGCATCTGCTGGGAAGAGGTCCGGCCGTGTCGAGATAGTAATCGACGCGGTTGAACGGCATCGAAGGTGCAGAGCTGCCGATGCCGTAGACAAGGTTGATCCCGACGGTCGGATTGGGTAAACCGGTGCAAGTGCTATCCTGATAGGTTAGTTTCCAGTTTGAGGCGACAGCGAGCAACCTGCGATTCTGGTCGTCTAAAACGATGACTTGCTCACCGGCAACGAAATCGAGATCGCCATTTCCCCACGACTTGACCCGGCAGCTCCCTGTCTCCATGTATATCAGGGACCATTTTTGCGTGATGTTGGTAATGTTTGCCACTGAGGATTTGATCACCAGGATGTCGGAGCCGTTCGTGCCGTTGTTGTCTCTGAAGACGAATGCTCGGGGGACAGCGGTGGTGGCATCGTTGAAGAGGTTTGCCGGAGAAGCGGTTGCTTCGGAATAGGTGAGGGAGTTCATGTCATGGGGGAGGCCGTAACCCGCCATTTCGACATCGTATCGAAAGAGTTCGAGGCCGCAGAGGGTGTCCATCTGAGTCTCGGTGATTCTGCTCTCGACTTTGAAGCTCCCGTAAAGCTTTACGTAGGCCGTGCTGGCTGTTGCGATCACGACCAGGACAACCACGAGGGATACCATCAACTCAACGAGACTCAGCCCTGAGGCCCCGATCAAGAGTCGCGCTGCCTGATGATCGTTTCCGTGGTGAAGGAGCGTGTTCGGTTTTTGTAGGTCCATTGTACGGTGACGCCTATATGCCGGATCGAATCGTTGGTGGTCACGGTTGTTGCCACCTGGAACGGGTAAACGGCCTTTCTTACGGATCTCTGAACTTGAGTGTTGGCAGCGGCAATGGTTTCGTAACGCGTTACCCTGAGGTTCTCCAATTGCTCCTGGGAAATCCTTATCGCCTCATTGCGCAGGGTGTTTCCAAGGTTGTAATCCGCCGCCGCCATTACCCCCATGAGGGAGCCGAGGAGTCCCACGAGCAGGACCAGCATGGCGATCGTCACCTCGACGAGGGTGAATCCCCGGCTATTTCGGATCGCAAGAGGCAGACGCATTCATTTTTCCAATTCTTATTCTAATCCTCGATATGGTTATGCAGTCAATGGCAGCACCATACCCTGGGGAAATGGAGAGAGTCCTCCAGCCCGTTAGAGAAGCCCCTGGTATCGAAAGTGACATTGGTCATGTTGGCGCTGATCGGATACTTCAAAGTGACCGTGGACTGCACCGGATCTCCAGTGTCCGAAATGTCTCCGTCGGGGGATGCGCTGTTGTCGCTTCGGATCTTGATAGCTGCTGAACGATGCGTTTGTGCTCCACCACACCCCCGAGGCCACCTTTTCCGCATAAGCTTTCATCCTGGCATATTGGAGGTCACTGTACAGCTTTTCAATCTGCCCCTCAACCGTATGTTTCTTTTGCCAGGCTGAAAAAGCCGGAGCTCCCAGGGCCATCAGGAAGCCAAAAATAACGATGACAATCACCAGTTCCACGAGAGTAAAACCATGACGACCGCTCATTTTTCGATCCAGTGGAGGACGTGGGCATCGCGCGTTCTGAATCGTCCCACAAAAGGCGTACTGCTTTCCGGAGGGATCCCCTCGATCCATGGCGTGGCCCGGCCCCCCTCGTCGGTGAAAGAGTCGGCCACCAGGATCCTGTTGATCGCCCCGGTGGAAGTTTGCAGGTAAATTGTGCCGGAGAGGTCCTTGACCTGGGCTGCCGCGCAGGAATAGTCGTTGATTGCCTCGCCGGTGGCACAGTTCATGGCCCACACCCGCGTGTGCCCTCCGGTCTCACACGCCTTGGCCGGCCCAACGGGCTGAGTGGTGGTGAAGAAAACCATATCTTGCGAGGAAACCGTCGGGTCGGTGATGAGCCTTTCCTTAAGGTAGTCGGAGCCGTCGGCGCCGTCCAGCTCAATAAACCACGCCTGGTGAGTTTTGGTCACGGCGCTGAAATCCGTGCAAACACTCTCTTCGGAACCGTGCACATAGTTGATGCTGCTCGGGCAGGTCGAGGGGTCACTGAAATCGGTGCAATAAAGCGGGACGGCCGTGATGAAGTCCCTCTGGGTCGGGTAAGCGTCCGAGGCGGTAAAATATCGTCCTGAACCCAGGAAGAGATACCATCGGTTGAAGCACTTGGCGGTTTCGACCTTGGCGGTGATGGGTTGCTGGGCCAGATTCAGGAACCCCTCGGTGAAGTCCCAGTTGCCGGGGTCGTCGTGATCCAGGTAGACCCTGATCACCCCGCCCTTCAGACCACTCAGTTTGCCGCTCGGGGTGTCCGATTCCCCAAAGAAGACGAAATCGGTGTTGCCGTCACCATTGATATCCACGCCTGTTGTAAAGAGCCGGCCGCCGATGGCGTTCTTGATGTTGCTTCCGGAAGTCCACACGTCGATGCTTTCGATCATGTCGATTCCCAGCTTGGGGTCCCGGGTGTCGCTGCTGTTCCGGGGGTTGATGGTCAGGGTGAAAGCATGCAGATCTTGATTGGAACTCCCGTCGAGGCCGGTCGGCCCGGAAAGAAACATGACATAATACTTCCCGTTTCGGGTGAGCACCGCGGGACCGGAGTAGCTGTACCCCAGGTTGGGGTGGGCGAATTCCCACAGAAATTTGGGCTGTTCCGGGTCGGTTATGTCCAGGGCGAAGTAGGATGACAGTCCGGTGCACCCGCCGGGATTGTAGCAGGTGGTGACATTCGAACAACTGACTGAGGGGCAGGTGTCGGAGGGGGGGGCTGCGCGGAGCCCGTGCCCGGCGCCGGAGCACCGCCAAGCCGCATCCCGCCGATGAGGACCTTTTTGATTCCCGCGGGGGTGGTCATGTTGACGATGTAGGGGCTGAGATCCACGAAGGCGAGATGGCAGTAGCCGGGAGCTGCCAGCCAGCGAAGATAGGGCAGAGAATTCTTGGGAATGAAGGCCCACAGTTCCTTGCCGAAATCGGTGGCTTCCGGCGGCCACAGGCGGGCGACACTCGGGGATTGGGCAGGTTGTTAATAATGCCCGTCTTGAAAGCGTGGAGCATGCCGTCGTTGGCCCCGGTGAAAATGACGCTCTCCTTCTTCTTGCACAGCTTGCCTTGAGGGCAGTCCCTGTTCTCGGCACAGGTGGTGGCATCAAACCCTGACGAAGACTCATAGCAAAACTTGTAATCAACGACATCCTTGGGTGTGGAATAGACAATATCGCCGAGCTTCCAGGTGTAGTCCTGGCCGCCTGCGCTGAAAGTCCTGTTTCGACAGGCACGATTGAGTCCCTTATTATTGCGTCGCGCCCCCGAACATAATTGATGAGATTGGTCCTGCGCACGCAACTGTCATCGGTACAGGATGGGTAGACCCTGCTCCTGCGCGTATTGTTATCTTCCCCCAGGCAGGCGTCGTAGGTGAGAGGAGAGCCCAGCAGGGAGGAAAAACTTGACGAGTTCCCGTCGTTAAAAGGAATGAGCGGACCGGCGGCAGCTCCGGAAGACGGCGTGTTTACAACCGTGTAAAGAGTTCGATCCTGCGCGCTTCTCCGGGACAGGATCTTGCCCGCTTCCCAGAGCGGTTTAGTTTCATCGAGGGTTACGGTATCGACATGGTTACTTGCAGTTTCATTGGCGTCTATCATGCCATCGCCGTCAGCGTCTCGATAGCGATCGACAACCACTCCGGTGAGACTATTATAGCTGAATTCAAGGACATAGTCATTGGCGAGGTTGAGAATAAGGTCTTGAACCGTGTCTTCCCTGAGAGTGGTTGTGGTTTTTGAAATGTGCATCCAGTAATTATACAAATGACCAAGCCACGTGCCCTTTTTACCGCTGGTGTCCAAGGCACGCGTCGGATAGAACACGGCCTGGATCAGATTGGCTCCCTGCCGCGTTTTTTCGGACAGAATCGAAACTGAAGTGGCGGAAGTGACCGTGTGCACGATATTGCCAAAGATATCACTCAAAGCGTTTGCAAATTGAGCAGGATCATCACCGTAATAGGCATGGTTCGAGATCGTGGTGTTCCCGTGATCGGCCATCTGATCCAGGTAGATCTTGGCTTCACTCGTCAGCCCCATGCCCAGGACATAAGTCTTGACGCCAAGACGATTGGTGCCGCCTCCTACTGATGCGGTGAGGGTCCGGAGATTGTCGATTCGAGTAAGAACGGTAGGCATAAGAGATTCAGCACTGGCTTTGACGCCCTGTTCGTCGACATTGGGCAAACCATCGGTCACATAGATGATGAAGTTCTTCTGGCAGACGGATTGAATGGGACTGGGCGTCCCGGTAATATTGCCTTTAAAATAGTCGTATGCCAACTTGAGTGTCCCGGCGGTCGGGGTGAGAGCGGCATTGACAATGTACCCGCAGGTGTTCTTGTCAGTCGAGCTGCAGCTCATGTAGCGGGTGCTGTTGTCGTCCATCAGGGTGAGCCTGGTCATCCCGTTTGTATAGGTGCTGGTGAGGGTCCCATTGGCATCGGAAAGGTCCTCTACCGGAGTATGCAAATACCCCGTCCCGTTGGCGGTTGAGCTGGTACTATACCATGCTTGGCCGACGCTGTACCAGTTTACTCGTTTTCCAAAATCTCGATAACCGAGCGCATAATCTGAATCGGTCGGCAGAAATGATGCGCTGAAAAGAAAATTGGAATATCCTGTATTGAAATTGGACGATCCCACTTTGTCCGCATAACAGTCATAGATATCCGGTGTGTTTTCATAGGCGTTGTAATAGGGGTATGGAGAATAGCAGAAACCAGCCCCTTGGTCGCTCGAGGCATAGAATGGAGCGCTGTTCTTATAATAGATAGTGCTGTTATCGTCCGTGTCGTGCAACGGGTTCGGTTGAGCCTGGGTCTTTGGATAAGTGAGGCGACAATATTTAATCCTCTCTGCGGAGCTGGGAAAGTATGGGCCGGTGTTCCATGTATCAACAATTTGATCGACAAACGAGTCGATATCAAAAAACTGATTCTGCGTCGTGCAGTAGTTGGCGCAGGTCGCTTTATCCGACCATCTCGTATGATTTTCACAGAACAGGCGGCACGCATCCGGTGGGTTTCCCGGGCACCACGACCTGATGTCGTATGAAGCAAAATAATGACTGTTGTGGATATAGGAAGCCTGGACATCCGTTGGGAGCTTGTAGGTCATTATGCCAAGCCGGATCAGGCCTTTCGTTTGGGCGATGAGGTCTCTGAGCACCGTCCTTGCGATTTCAGACTTGCTGGCGGTCGAGAACGAACCCACGGCCCCGCCATAGAAATCTTCATCCATGCTGTTGGAGTTATCCAGTATTATTAAAACGTTAGGCTTCGACTGATTGGTGATGAAGGGAGGATTATAGCAATTGCAGGTAACACTGGGAGGCAAAGGGTCACCGGGTTTTCCGTAAGGTTCCTCCGTGCTAAATCCAAGTGTCATTAATGTTATGATGGTAGCGAGTAACAGGCTATACTTGAGAGGTGTCGTATGCTTATTAGTGCTGTTATTCATCAAAAAAAACCTATGCATAAGAATGATTACAGGTTATTTTATTATAACAGTTACAAGGTTGCCGTTCTTGAAGAATAGCTCAGCAATGATAACATTTACGTCTGGATTGTGATTGTTTATGATGTGAGTTGAGCTATTTATTCTGAATGATCTGCCATCCTGGGCGTAAATATAGTAATTGTCTATTGAATGTACTATTATATTAATTACACTCAATGTGGTGTCCAAGGGTGGTTTCCCGGAATATCGTTGAGTTATTTGGCTGGATTTAGTGCTGTCAAATGGTTTTGATGATATCCCACTTAGCGTGAAGCCATGTCCATTTATGTAGCTGGCAACAGTAATAATGATTATTGTAAAGGCGATCAAGCAGAGTTTCATGTCAAACACCTTCCTGGGTGCTAAAAATTCTCATTCCCCGGCGACATCCGTGAATGATGAAAACAGAAGACGCCGGAGGTTCTTTATGGTCAGTGCCCGTCGTTCACCAGGTCTCAAGGTAAAATTACTTGTCGCCATGACGTTGCAGCGTTCCTTCCCCTACTCGAAAAGCCATTTGTAGGCAGACCATTTTAGAGCTCCAACGTTTTCAACCTTCGGCGTCTGCGTGCCGCTGCTGACATAGATCCTGTCAGTGGGTGCATAGCTGTATATTTTGCGCGTTGCCGCTATTCGGTAGTAGATGTTGCTCGGATTTTCGAGAGTGAACGTGTAGCAACCCTTCCCGCTGCAGCTGCCCTTGTCGTTGCGATGAATGGTGCGGGTGCAGGTTGCGCAGTTGGACAAACAGGCGCCGGCGGAATCGGTGAACGAGGGAAGGCACCCGATGGTGCGCGCATAGCGAAAATTGTCGGTATAGAATTCTTCCATCTCAACTCGGGCGGCGAGAATCTGGCTGGTAGCCTCGCTCTGCCGGGCTCGGTTGATGTAGTTGATATAGGCGGGGGTAGCCACCGCGGAGAGGATTGCGACAATGGCAACGACAACCATCAGCTCCACAAGGCTAAACCCCCTTTGCAACGGTGTTTGAAGCGGGGGCCCCAAAGAGTAGGTCAAACTCCGAACAGCCATGGCCTTTTCACTTTACTTCTCTTACCGGTTCTACCCTCTGCCGCGACCGCAGGGGCAATGAACGTCATTTTCCACACGTGAGAAATTGTCGGGTTGCGCATTGTTGCCTTAATCTAGGGATAGCAATTTCTGTGCGCAGAAGCGGCCCTTTCCGCGATCATACCACCTTCCTCATCAGAAACGCAAATTCATGACGCTCCCGCAAGAAGGTCGACAAGGTGTTTCTTCGTCATTTCGGTAAGCCGGAATCCCGGCTATTCGGTCGTAAGATGTTGTGCGGCCCGGGGTGGTCGCCGGAGTGATGGCTTTCTTTGCGTCCATCAATACTTGAACCATGAAATACACCCCCGGGGTGATGCCCGTGGGCAAGCGCAGGAATGATGATCAGGGGCCTTTCAGACTCCATCTTTCGCGTTTCATGACCCATAACAGGCATAATGTGTGCATATAGCACACAAGACATTTCACCTGTTTTGCACGAGGCGATTGCCCGGGTGTTTGCTAAGAGGTCATCCTTGCCCTTTCAGGCAATACATGATCCGTCACTTAATTGACAATTAGTGTCACCCGGCGCACGGCAGGACGCCTGCAGGAACCATCTTCAGGCAGCGGCGGTCCTGCCTCGCGCCATATCATTGTGCTTCATAGCGGACTGGGAAAACCGCAGGAAAGGTAAAGGGCAGGTTTTGCGCAGGGACTTCCTCGGCCTTATATCCGCGAGCGAACCCGCTCATGTCGAAGCATCTATATACCTCAGGTGAGTAATTGTAGCCAAATGATAGGTAATTGAAGAAAACCAACTCGCCGTCCATTATGTATGCCGCGTTGTTGCTGCCAAGAATTGAAGGCGGGAAAGAAGACCATGGCCCTTCAGCGACACTGAAGTAAGCGGTTCCGGTACATCCGGTCTGATCAAAGTAAAGCGGAGCGGAATACAAGCCCCCGGTAAGCAAATCAATGCCTGCAAAGGCGTTCAGTCCGGGAATGAATATTCGGAGCAAATGGGCTGCCGGGTCATTGTGCACAAAAATCCCCAGAAACCGATAGTCCGCATCGTATACTTTGATGGCACCGGGTGAACCAGGAGGGCCGGCAGCTCCCTTATCCCCTTTGGGTCCTTGAGGACCGGTCTGGCCGATTGGGCCTTGGAGCCCGGGTTCGCCCGCATCACCTTTGTCACCTTTGGGGCCGGCAGGTCCGGGAGGTCCCTGTTCGCCCGTCGGGCCGGCGTCCCCGCGCGGTCCAAAGTGATTCCATGAGATGGGCGTTTCATTGTGAACGTTGCACTGGCCGGGGCTGGCGACAACTCTGAAGTTACCATTATTCTTGTGCACGCAACCATACAGGTTTTCGTCGGAAGCCATGCTTTCAGTTGCAGCAAGGGACCAAATGACAACAACGAGAGCCAACATGATAAATAATCGTCGCATAATGTTTCTCCATTTTCAAACCATTCGGTTAACCAGTCTATGGAGTTCTCTTCCCAATTTCGCAGGAATTAGGTTGACTTGCAAGAATCATACTCCAAGAACCGGCATTTTGCGGGTTGAGATAATAGAGGATTGCAGCCTTTGCGTCGAACGACACGGGTAAACTTAGGCTTAATCAGGCACCGGTTCATGAACCCCTTGACACAATAGCCCCTCAATGCTAATCACAAACCAAACCAGACGAGCAGAAAGGATCATCTGGAGGGATGGCCGAGTGGCTTAAGGCGGCGGTCTTGAAAACCGTTGTTCCTAGCGGAACCGTGGGTTCGAATCCTACTCCCTCCGCCATACGGAAGATCATCACGGAGAGATGGCCGAGTCGGCTGAAGGCGCTCGCCTGCTAAGCGAGTGTAGGTCGTAAAGCTCTACCGAGGGTTCGAATCCCTCTCTCTCCGCCAAATCAGACACTTAGGCCCGATTGTCGATCCCGTCGGGCTTTTCTTTTTTGATCGAGGGTGACCACTTTAGGCACCACTTTCATTTTTTTGAAATTAACTTAGCTCAGCTCGGCGCATACGAATCCTCTTCATTACCCTTCTCCTTTTGGGGAGTGGCGGCTGCTTGTCCTGGTAGGTTAGGCGACTTTTTATGAGAATCGCTGTGCAAGTTCTCTCACACGGACATTCGGATGCGTGAGAGGCTGTGCCCTATCGCACGATATGAAATCCGTCTAGGTGGAAAGAATGTGAGGCATCGCTAACCGGTGGTTTGTTTTTGCCGACCTTTAGTCCCCATTGCCCACTAATCATTCCCCTCCCCGCTGACTCCCCACACTGATCACTGACCACTATCTTCCAGGTAGTTTGCCTCCAGGGTTTTGACGAGTTGGGTAAGGGTCCGATTGACCGGCGTCGGAATATGTGCCTTTTCTCCGAAGGCAACAATGGCTCCATTGATGGCATCGATTTCCGTTCGTTTCCTCCGATCCACATCCTGACCCATGGAAGAACGGTTCCTGGCGGTCGCCCGGGCAATCGCCAGCACGCGCTCAACCATATCTGCGCTGATCTCGAAGCCACTGGCGCGGGCCACCAACATGGCCTCCTCCACCGCCGCCCGGCAAAGCTCCCGGGCCACTGGGGTCTCGGCGATGAAGCCATTTCTGATACCGGTCAAGGCGGTAACGGCATTGATCCCGACATTGGCATGCAGTTTCTCCCAGATGAGCTGTTCCATCCGGTCGCTGGCCTCGGTTGTTAAGCCTGCCCGGAGAAATAGCTCGACCACCGACCGGACGCGGGATGAAGGAGCTCCCCGGGGTTCTCCGATGAAGGTTGGGCCGTTGCCGCCATGACGGACGCGGCCGGGTTTAACGAGGGTCGACCCTTGGGCCGTCGTCCCCACCAGCACCGATTCCTCCCCTGCCAGATTCGCGATCCGTTCCCAATTGCCGATGCCGTTCTGGAGCGTGAGGAACCGAGTGTCGGGGCGGCAATGTTCAAGGATGCCCGAAATCGCGTCTTCGATGCTGTACGTCTTGACCACTACGAGAACCAGGTCCGGAGCTGCTCCAATGGAGCCCGGGCGGTCATAGCCGGCAACAGGGTAACGGCGCGTGGTACCGTCCAATTCCTCGACAGCGAGACCCTCCCGGCGAATGGCCTCAATGTGCTCGCAGTTGGTGGAGAGAAGGGAAACCTCGGCTTCCGTTTGCGAAAGTCTGGCTCCCAGGAGACTTCCCAGGGCCCCTGCACCCAAGATCAAGATGTGCATAGTCTGTCCTTCTCTGCCAATGCTCTCCCCTTAATCGCCGGTACCCTCTCATCTTCTTCAAAAGAGGAAGACGAACAGTATGAAGACCATGGCGAGCGTCACCAGCACCGAGACCAATAGGAATACATCGGGCAGCGTGGAAAACTCGGTGTCTGCCTGGTTGATGTGACGACGCATGTAAAAAAAGCGCCAGCCGGCCAGCACCATGATTGCGGACCCCAAGATAAAGATGATCACGCCCAGATAGTGGGTTTGTCCCAGGTGAACAAACTTATCCGGTTGGGGCGAAGCGGCTCTGAGTTCTCGAATGAGCAGATCGAAGCGTTCAATGACAAAACTGAAGACAATGAGTGAGATCCCGGTGCGACACCACGCCAGGAACGTCCTTTCATTGGCCATGTGGTTGCGCTGCCAGGCGAAGAGGGTGCTCTTGTCGGACAACAGGTGCTGGAGGACATCGGTGTCCCGGACGTGACGTCTGAACACAAATGATTTGAGCAGGGAACGGAGAGTACGAGGTGTTTGTTCACACTGATCCGGTTTTTCCATGACAGTTTCTCCAATGTATTGAACAGGGTGAAGAAGACTTGCAGGGAGCGGCAGAATTCAGCGGAGCTTGAGCGTCGCCAGGGAGATCAGGGCCAGTATGCCGGCAACGATCCAGAGGCGAATGACCACCTTGGTTTCGGCAATTCCCTTGTGCTGCAGGTTGTGATGCAGGGGAGCGCGATAAAAGATGCGCCGTCCCACCCAGCGCACGCCGATTTTGTCCTGAATCTGGCTGGTGACGGCTTCGGCAAGAAAGAGGCCTCCGAGCAGAGGGAAAAGCATCTCTTGCTTGAGCAGAACGGACATAACCGCCATGGTGCCGCCGATCGCCAGGGAACCGGTATCGCCCATGAAGATCTGGGCCGGATAGGCGTTATACCAGAGGAACCCCAAGCCCGCTCCCACAAAAGCCGCCCCGAAAATGGTCAGCTCTCCAACACCTCTGAGATAAGGGTAAAAGAGGTAGTTCGAGTAGATCCGGTTCCCTTCGACGTAGGCAAAAATCCCGAGGACCGCGACCACAAAAAGGGCAGGGGTGATAGCAAGGCCGTCGAGCCCGTCGGTGATATTGACCGCATTCGAGACGAAAACCACGAAGAGCAGGATAAAGGCACCATAGACGAGCGGGCCCAAATCAACCACGGCGTGTTTATAAAAGGGTACGTAGAGCTTGGTCGCCAGAGCGGCTTCAAGAGGCGCATAGGGACCGACGCAGAACCAGGCAAACCCGAACGCAAAAAGACCCTGCGCGATGAGTTTGTTGCGCTCGGAAATCCCCAAGTCGCCACTGCGCCGTTGGACCTTGGAAAAATCATCACAGAACCCGAGCAAGCCAAACCAGAGCATACCCGCCAGAGAACAGATGAGAAACGGATTGTGCCAATTTCCCCAGAGCACCATCGAGCTGAGAACCGCGCCGATGATGAGCACTCCCCCCATGGTCGGCGTGCCGCTCTTGTCGAGTGCGGAATGGACACCGGTCTCACGCACCTGGTCCAGAATGCTCCTCCGGTGCATGAAGAGGATGAAACGACGGCTGAAGAGGAAAATAAAAATAACCGAAGTCAGCGCTGCCAAGATGGCCCGGAAGGTTATGTAGTTCACAAGGCGGAAAAAGGAGAAATCCTCCGAGAGTTGCATCAGATAATTACCAATTTCGTAAACCATGGCTAAAGCGTCCTCTCGGCGGGACCCAGTTGAGAATTCGAGGCCTTCCGGTCTTCGTTCTCCCCCGCCAGTTTTTCGTGACAGCACTGATGAGTGGTTTTGTAAGTCTCCTTGATGGAAAAGTGCGGCTGAAAATCGGTGGCCGTCAAGATGAAGCCGGCAATCTGGGACAGCATGGATTCCGACGGTTTGACAACTTCACGTTCCACCAATCGTCTGATGCCCACCAGTGCAGCATTTCGGACTTGCCAGTAGTGCGATTCCCGCAAACGGAGCAACTGCGCCAATACCTCTTGATCGGTCCCGATTTTACCCAGGGCTTTGGCTGCTTCCGCCGCAACCTCGAAGGACTTGTCCCGGAGGCATGTCTGCATGGCCTTAATCCAGACTTCTTTTCCCTCCAGATTTGGGGCGAAGTGGGCTACCGCCCCGCACACATGAGAGCGAACCTCATAGTAGGGGTCCCGGAGAGCGGTCAGCAAATGCTTTTCGACATTCACGTCACACTGGTTGAGCACCTGCAGGGCCTGAACGATGTTTCGCCGGATAAAAGCAACCTGCTCAAAATCGCCGCCGAAACAGCGCTTGATCAGGCTTGCCGGGGTTCGATCGACGAGCATGTGGAGCAGGGTAGGGATCTTTTCGTGATAATGAGTGAAGCCGATCAGCTTGACGCCCAGATTCCGATCCTGCCAATCTTGGTGACTGAGCAAAGCCGCCGCTCGATGCCGGTAGTAGACCAGATCGTCCTCATCTCCCACCACCCGGAGCGGGTCGTAGTCACCGGGGGAGCGACCATAGGCGGCGCTGAGCTCCTGCAGGAGCCGTTGATTGCTCAGCAGGGGTTTGAAGGGAACGGCATCGTAGCTGATGCCGTTATCATAGCTGTGGTCCTGATAGATTTCGCTCAGGATGCGTTTGACCGCATGATGGCGGAAGAATTCCCGGCCCCGGGCGCCCATCTCGCGCAAACGCTCCGGGTCTTCCAGCAATTGCAAAATGCGCTCCGCAAAGAGCCTCCCTTCGAGCTTCTCCAGGACCTTGCCCTCTTCGACAATGGTATCTTCGAAGACGACTTCCGTGGCGCCGCTGTGTTTCATGGCTCGCGCATTCATCACCTGATGGTCGCCCGGCAGGTTCGCCTTGGGAATAAGAAAGGCGGGCTTTCCCATCCGCGAAATTTCGTTGAGGCTTCCGGCGCCGCTGCGACAGACAATCAGGTCACTGATGGAGTAGACATCGGCAATGTTGTGAAAGTAATCCTGCCGATAATAAAAGGTGTCGAGCAATGCCCTATCCTCAGTGGACAGGGTTTTCTCCAGGCGTGCCTCGGTATCGGCAGCGGCATCATAGCCATTCGATTTGGCCAGGCCCGTGCCGTGGATGATGAACAAACGCTCCCGGTGGGGAATGAGATGGGGCAGGGCGTCCACCAGTGCCCGATTGATGGTGCGGGCCCCCTGGGATCCACCAAACACGAAAATCACCTGTCGGTCTTCGGGAATCTGAAACGGCAGGTTGGCCAGGGCTTCTTTCCTGGGCTTCAGAGCAACCGAATGGCGGATCGGGTATCCCGCCAGAACGCCGTTTCCGGGAAAGAAAGAGAGGGTTTGGGGAAAGGTCAGGAGCACCCGGTCCACCCATCGTCCGAGAAGCACATTCAGCTGGCCGGGGATGCTGTTTTGTTCGTGCAGGAAGACCTTCGCAGGAGACAGGCGAAGCATTTTCAGGATCAAGGCGGCCAGAATGATGGGCGCACTCACGTACCCGCCGGTTGCGATCACCCAGCGGGGAGCAAACCAAAGAAGAATGACCGCACCATGGACGGTTCCCAAAGTCAGCCGGCAGAGAAAGCGCACCAGCCGAAAGGAGGGCCTGAAACCGGGAAACCCCTCGGACGATATGAACCGGAGCGGGTAACCCGCACGCCTGACAATGACGCTTTCGGCTTTGCCGTGCACGCCAACATAAAGAAAAACGGCATCCGGCTCTCGGCTCTTGATCCCTTCGGCGATGGCCAACGCCGGGTTGACGTGGCCGCCCGTTCCGCCACCGGTCAGGATGATGCGCGTCTCGCGGGATGCCAGTCGCCGCCATCGCCGGCCGGCAAAAACGGCAAGCCCCAAGAGCACACTCAGGCAAAGCAAAAATATTAGGAGGCTGTTGCTCAAAAGTCCTGACTTCCACTTCGAAAAGTTGCGAGTTGCGAGTTCCGGGTTGGGCGTTCTTCCCGGCCCTTTCCGATCAGCTGATTGCCTGCATCACCCTTTCCCAGGGGATGCACCCTGCCCGTATCAGTTGGGGAGGAAAGACGCCGGCGTCAACAATGGTCGAAGGGAGACTTCCTGAATCCCCTCCGGATGGACCTGCATCAACCAACCCATCAACCAGAGCGAGAAATTCCGCCGGAATCTCCGAAGGTCTCTGAAACCCTTGTCGGTGGGCCGGATTGGCACTGGTTGCCGTCACCAAGCCTCCGCCCCTGTTTGCCAGCGCCTTCGCAACGGGATGGGAAGAGATGCGAATACCGATTCTACCCGTTCCGCCGTGAACCTGCGACAAGATATCCGCCGCAGCCGGTAAAACGAGGGTCAGGGGTCCCGGCCAGAAACTCCGCGCCAATCGCTCCGCCGTCATCGACCATTCCCGCACCGCCCCGTAGACCGCCTCAAGGTTTGCAGCGATCAACGGAAGAGGCTTATGGAAGTCCCTTCCCTTAATGCGGTAGATCCGTTCAACCGCCAATGGCAGCCTCGGGTTGGCGCCCAAACCGTAAAAGGTTTCCGTCGGGTAGATGACCACGCCACCCTGGTTAAGCACCTCGCCTGCAAGACGCAATGATTCCGCCTCCGGTCGCTGCGGGTCAACCTTCCAGATAATGGTGTCGAGCGCGATCGGCGCGTAAGTGTTGTTCGGTCACCTCTTAACCACCCTGACGAGAAGCCCTGGATTCACAAGGATTGACTTGGATGAAGAGGATGAAGAGCACCGTACCCTCCCGCATGCATCCATGACCATCGAAGGGTCCGGGCGCCATCCGTGCCTCAGGCTTCCGCCTTCGGAGGTCTGTTGCGTAAGTATTCCTCGAGTTTCCGGCCCTTGTTGACGACAACGTCCTCAGCCATTTTCAGTTTAAAGAGCTGGAGCTTTCTACTGAGAGCCGGTTCCTGCAAAGCCAGTATCTGCACGGCGAAGAGCGCTGCGTTGCGGGCCCCTCCCTTGCCTATGGCCATAGTGGCAACGGGAATACCCGGCGGCATCTGGACGGTGGCGAGAAGGGCGTCAAAGCCTTGGAGAGGAGACGAATTAACGGGAATGCCGATGACCGGTAAAATAGTTTCCGCAGCCAGAATCCCTGCAAGGTGAGCTGCCCATCCGGCGCCGGCGATCAAGACCTTCAAACCGCGCTCGGCACCGCTACGGGCATAACCGGAGGTTTCCTCGGGAGAACGGTGTGCGGAAAGAATCCGTACTTCATAAGGAATCTCAAATTCATCCAGGACTTGCAGCGCCCCCTCCATAACCGGAAGATCGGAATCACTGCCCATGATCACTCCCACCTTTGGGGTGGGCCCTTGTTCCGCCATTTCCTTTTTCCTCTACTCTTCAGTTCCTGCCGATATCCCGGCGATAATAGATGCCTTCGAAGGAGACCTTCTGCATCTCTGTGAAGGCGGCCGCCCTTGCTTCGGCAAGATCCCCGCCCCTGCTCACGAGGCACAGGACCCGCCCGCCGGTGGTGAGCAGTTGCCCGTCACCGTCCCGCTCGGTTCCCGAATGGAAAACCAGGCACGCGGGGTCGATGCGGTCGACTCCCGTAATCGGAACGCCGATCTTATACCGGTCCGGATAGCCTTTGTACCAGCCCTTTTTGCCTTTCGTGGGGCCGCTGACGGCAATGAGGCATAGCCGATAGGCTTTGTCCCAGGAGAGCTGAATGTCCTTCAGACGTCCGGCAAGAACGGCTTCGCAGACATCGACCAGGTCAGCCTCAAGGCGCGGCAAAATGACTTGTGCTTCCGGATCACCCAGCCGAATATTGATCTCAAGAACATGGGGGATAGTTTGGGCGCCTTCTCCGGTCAACATCAATCCAAGATAAAGAATGCCGCGATAGAGAATGCCGTATTTTTCCCGGATCCCATGAATGAGAGGTTCGGCGACCCGGGACATGATGGTCTGAACGAGAGCTCGGTCCAGCCACGGATGCGGCGAATATGCACCCATGCCCCCCGTGTTTTTGCCTTCGTCGTTGTCCCTCGCCCGTTTATAGTCCTGGACCGCTTCCATGGGAACAATGGTGTAGCCGTCGGTGAAGCAGAAAAAAGAGAGCTCCCGCCCGTAAAGCCGTTTTTCGATGTCGACCCGCGTTCCGGCATCACCGAAGATCCGTTCCTCCATGACGGCGTGGATGGCGGTCTCCGCATCCGGGATGCCGTCGCACACCAGTGCGCCCTTCCCGGCGGCCAGGCCGTCGGCTTTCACCACTACCGGGTAGCCAACGGACCGGACATAGTCCCGAGCCTTGTGAGGATCGGAAAAGACCTCGAATTCCGGGATGGGAATGCCCAATTCGCGCAGGATTATCTTGGTGTCGCATTTGCTGGATTCGAGGCGGCTCGCCTGTTGGTTCGGGCCGACAATGGGCAGTCCGCGGCCCTCGAACAGGTCGACAATACCTGCCGACAGGGGTTTCTCCGGTCCCACGAAAGTGAGGTCGATTTTCTCTTTCGCGGCGAATTCGGCCATTTCCTCGATGGTTCTGGCGTTCACGCAGGTGGCAATCTCCCCGATGCCGGCGTTGCCGTGGGCTACGTACAACTGCTTTACCCGCCGGCTCTGCGCGAATTTCCAGGCGATGGCGTGGTCTCTGCCTCCGGTTCCGATGACAAGCACTTTCATGAGAAGATCTTTCTCTCGGGTTAGGAAGCCTTGTGGACGGCACGGGTAATACCCTGTAAATACTCGCAGATGTGTCCATCGTAAGTGTGAGTGAGGCAAAAGGCCTTGCACGCCAGGTTGAGGCTGGTCTCCCGTGAAATCCGTCCGTCGAGCCTGCCCATTTCCTCGAGAATCGCCGGGTAGTCGTCAGGGTCGGTGACCACCGCCACGTACAGATTGTTCTTGGCGGCTGAGCGGATCATCGTCGGCCCGCCGATGTCGATGTTCTCGATGGCCTCGGCCAGGGTGCAGCCGGGGCGCTCGATGGTCTTGACGAAAGCATAGAGGTTCACCACCACCATATCGATCGGTTCAATCCGGTGTTCGGCCATGGTTTTCACATGAGCGTCATTGTCTCGAATCCCGAGGATGCCGCCATGGATTTTGGGATGGAGGGTCTTGACCCGGCCGTCGAGCATTTCCGGAAACCCGGTGTGATCGGACACCTCGGTAATCTCCACCCCGTGGTCGCGGAGCAACTTGGCCGTGCCGCCCGTAGACAGGATGTGCACTCCGAATCCCCGCAGGCCCTTGGCGAAATCAGCCGCTCCGGTTTTGTCCGTGACACTGATCAAGGCACGACGAATGGCAAACATAAAATATCTCCTCTAGCGACGATCGAGTCGCAGTAAAAGGGAAAACAGCTTTTCCGACGCTTGCACGATCGGGGTGTCGTCCGGAAGGGTCACGCTGGGTTTTCCCTCCAGGTCGTATCGAGCCAGAAGCGGATCGGACGGCAAGAGGGCGATCCGTTCTTCCTCAAAAAGCTTCAAAACATCTTCCGGCCAGGGCGGGGGAACGCCCGCCACCTGGTTCACCACCAAGACGGTCTCGTTTACCTGCATGGGGAGGGTGCGCACCAGTTCGGCAATGCGGCACGCGGCCGCGAGGCCTCGGCGGCTCGGGTCCGAAACCAGCAGGAGCAGGTCCACGTCTTTCTGAGTCAAGCGGCTGAAATGCTCCATTCCCGCTTCGTTGTCCACGACCAGGTAGGGGTAGTTGCTCATCAAGCGGTCGATGAGTGAGCTGAGCAAGTTGTTGGCGGCGCAGTAGCAGCCCGGGCCTTCGGGTCTTCCCATGGCGATGAGGTCGAATCCTTCGCCTTCCACCAGTGACTGCTCCATCTTCATTTCCATGAAAATGTCCTTGGTCATCCCCACGGGGACGCTCGTCTTCATCATTTCCCGAGCGTCGGAAAGGGTCTCATCGAGGACCACGCCGAGCACATCATTGAGGTTTGAATTGGAGTCGGCATCGATGGCAAGAATCGGTTTCATGCTGTTCTTCAGCATATACCGAATGAGGAGCCCGGCAACGGTGGTTTTGCCGACGCCCCCCTTGCCCCCTAAAGCAATGGTGTAGCTCACTGAAGGTCTCCTCCCAATGGCTGTTTCATCATAACATTCATCCGAAAATACATTCTTCGACCGCAGGCGGCTTTGGCCCACCCGAGGAGGGCAGCCATTCATTTCGACACGATTGGAGGGCCCAGGAACCCCTCCCTTGATAGTCCGGACTCGAAAATGCCGAGCTGCCGCAGACGAAGGCGCTAGGAAAAATAGCAGATACCTGATATTTTAGCAAGTTACCAGAAAGGATTCCGAAACGGCAAGGGAATCGTTACCAGTGAGGTCTTGCAATGCGATTGAGCATAAAGGAAGCGGCGCGCCTATGCAACGTCAGTGAAAACAAAGTGCGCGCTTATATTGTCTCCGGGCAACTCCCGGTCGAGCGTAAAGGCAGGCAGATCCTGGTTTCCGAAACGCAACTCAAGGCCCTCCTCGAGGCTGACGACGGCCTTGAAGACGAGCAATCCAAGGAAAAACCGGCCCGCTCCCCGGCGCCGCCCCTCACCGAAGCCCTCGAAGTCATCAGCAGTCGTTTGGCTGCGGTGGAAGGGCAGATCGCCGAAGAGCGGCTCATGTTTGCCGAAAATCAGCGGCTTCACGAGCTGCTGCGGGAGCGCGATCGGCAGCTGTCCGAAAAAGACCTTGAAATTGACAAATTGCGGCGCGACCTGGTCTATCAGAAACGGCTGTGTGAAAAGGAGCTTGAAGACCTCCAGAGTGTCCTTGCAGAAAAATGGACGGTGAAGGAGAAGGAAGTTTCGGAAAAGATCGCGCGCGAGCGTGAACTGCTCGAACAGAGGCTTCTTCAGGAGCAAAATATTTGCTCTGAAAGACTGGCTCGGGAGCAGGAGCGGTTTGCCCAAAGGCTGGTCCAAATGCGCAGCGAGGAGGGCTTTTGGGCCAGGCTGGTGAAGATGATAACCTGGAGCTGATGCCGTCGAAAGGATTGACTGAAGATGAAAGAACGCCTCAAACAACTGGTCCTCGATAATGCGTTTCAATTCTCGGAAAGTCCCGTTTTCAAGCTGGTTCACGGCGGCGTGAGCCAGTTCTATTTCAACTGCAAGCAGGTTACTTTGGACCCTGAGGGGCAATACCTGATCGGGAACCTCGTCTTTGCCGCCCTCCGCGACCTGAGGGTCAAGGCTATCGGCGGTTTGACTCTCGGGGCCGATCCCATCGCCAATGCCGTGGCTTACACCTCCTGGCTGCAGGGTAATCCGGTTCAGTCCTTTGTGGTGCGCAAGAAGCCAAAAGATCACGGCACCGGAAGCCTCATCGAAGGGCGCGTGCAGGCAGGTGATCGCGTGGTGGTGGTCGATGACGTGATTACTACCGGAGGGTCCACCCTGCAGGCCATTGCCGCCTGCCGCCAGGCGGGCCTGGAAGTGGTCAAGGTGGTGGTTTTGGTCGACCGCCAGGAGATGAACGGCAGGGAGAATATTCTCAGGGAAGTCCCCGATCTCGAAGCGTTGATCACCGTCGACGAGATGATGGAATTGTACCGGAAAAAAGGCCCATGAACGTCTGATGGACGATCTCTCCCTTATCCTGAAGGCATTCAAGTTTGCCTCCTTCAAACACCGCGATCAGCGCCGCAAGGATGAGCAAGCGTCTCCTTACATCAATCACCTGATTGCGGTCGCCGAGACGCTCCGGTCGGTCGGGAACATTGAGGAGGTCGCGACGATCGTTGCCGGGATCCTGCACGACATCATCGAGGACACCGACACTTCTCCGGAAGAACTGGCACGGGAGTTTGGCCCGGAAATCTGCGGCATCGTCCTCGAACTCACCGATGACAAGGAACTGCCCAGGCTCGTCAGGAAGCGGCTGCAAATAGAGCATTCGGCGAAGCTCTCCCTGCCTGCGCGGTCCGTGAAAATCGCTGACAAAATCAGTAACCTTCATGACATTATTCATGCGCCTCCCGCGGGATGGTCTCTCCCAAGGCGGGAGGAATACGTTCTCTGGGCCGGGAACGTCATCGCCGGCGCGCGGGGCGGCAACCAAGCCCTTGAACGGTGTTTTGACAGGCTCTTTGCGGAGGCGATGGCCGCCTTCGAAAAGGAAGAAGGGACCGAACGTTGATCGGGTGACATGAATCTTGCAAAAACGAAGCAGGGATGTTGAGATGATTGCGATTGAGGTTTTGAACACGGTCAGAGGCGGGGAGCATGGAAACGAGCAACATCGTCTTTCTGGAAATCATCGAGTGGTTTGACCAAACCGGCAAAGAGATCGTTCACCGGATTCCGGAAAGCGGTTCCGGAGACATCAAATACGGGGCCCAACTGATCGTTCGGGAGAGTCAGGCCGCGGTTTTCTTCTACAACGGCAAGGCCTGCGATGCTTTCGGCTGTGGGCGGCACACTCTGACCACCGCCAACATTCCCGTTCTGACGAGATTGCTGAGCTTGCCCTGGGGGTTTACCAGCCCCCTCCGGGCCGAAGTCTACATGGTGAACATGAAAGTGTTCCCCGATTTCAAGTGGGGCACCAGAGACCCGGTCGCCTTCAAGGATTCCGAACTGGGCCTGGTGCGGCTCCGCGCCTTTGGCATCGCCAATGTGAGGGTGCTCCAGCCGGTGCTTTTCATCAACAGCCTGGTTGGGACTCAGGGAGTCTACACCACCGAGGACATCGCCGACTACCTGAATCGGGTGATCGTCTCCCGCTTCAACGACTACATGGGAGAAAACCTCGATTCCATCCTCAACCTGCCGCGCCAATACGATGAATTCTCGGAGGGTCTGACCAAGCGCCTGCAGGACGATTTCGCCAGGTTCGGGTTGGGTCTTCAACAGCTTTATATCAACTCGATCACCCCGCCCGTCGAGGTGCAAAAGGCCATTGACGATAAGAGCCGTCTGTCTCTTTTCGATGACCTGAACCGGCTGACGCGAATGAAGGCCGCCATGGCTATGGAAAAGGCTGCCGAATCGCGCGGTGAAGCCGCTGCCGGCCTGGGTATGGGCATCGGCATGATGATGCCCGCCATGTTTGCGGAGGCCCAAAGAAAAGGGGACTCCACCCCGGAGCCTGCGGTCACCTGTCCGAAATGCCGTCAGGACATCCCGAGGGATGCCAAATTCTGCCCCCGGTGCGGGCATCATCTGCTGGTTTTCATTCAGTGCGCCCAATGCGGCAAGAACCTCTCCCCGGAGGCGAAGTTCTGCTCCCGCTGCGGCAGCCCCGTCGACCACAAGAGCGCCGCCGTAAAGTGCACCCATTGCGGCGCCGAGAATCTGGCCCATTCAACCTATTGCAATCAGTGCGGTGAGAGAATTTAGCAGTCAAGCCTGGCAAATCGAGCTGCAATGCCCTCAATGCGGTGCCCCGCTGGTCCTTGAGGAAACCGACCGCATTCTCTCCTGTTCCTTTTGCCGTGTCAGACTCTATCTGGCCCAGGAAGGCCATCCCCGATACTACATGGCACCCGGGGAAAAGCTGCTCGACAAGACCCTCTTTGCTCCTTACTGGAGATTCAAAGGGATGGTCTTTTCCGTGGATGAACAAGGGGTAGCGCAGCGGCTGGTGGATTCCAATCTTCTCGCCCTCCGTTCGCAGGACTTCCCGTATTCCCTCGGGGTCCGACCGCAGGTTCTGAGGTTACGCTTCATCGCCCCGGGGACCGGAGGAAAGTTCCTCAGTCCGGCTTTCCCTTTCCAATGGTCTTCAGATGAACCGGGGGAATGCGCCGCGATTCCGAAACAGCGCCACCGGTCTGCGGGCTTCGTTGAGTAAAACCTTCATCGGTGAAACGGTCAGCCTGATTTATGCGCCGTTTGTCGTCAGAGATGAAGGGCTTTTTGATGCCATTTTGAACTGTCCCGTGACCCAACGGCCCTGAGACACGCCCCGAGGACTTGCCCGGGGAAAAGGATGCGGCGAGCAGGATCAAATTCATCCCCATGCTGTGTCCGGAACTGTGGCTGGGACCTGGAAGGAGAGAAGAACGCTCTGGTACTCCTCTGCAGGAACTGTGAGTCTGCCTGGCAGGCTGGGGGAGACTGTCTCGAGAAAGTCGACTTCGGGTTCCTCGCGAGCACCGATGACGGACCTTTTTATTTACCCTTCTGGCGCATCCGGGCCGCGGTTTCCGGGGTCGAACTCGAGTCTTTTGCCGATCTGATTCGGCTTGCGAACCTGCCAAGGGCCATACAGGGCGGTTGGGAAGAACAGCCGGCGGCTTTTTGGGTCCCTGCCTTCAAGATTCAACCGCAGCTCTTTTTGAGGCTGG
This sequence comes from uncultured delta proteobacterium, assembly GCA_963844985.1. Lineage (GTDB taxonomy): Bacteria > Desulfobacterota > Syntrophobacteria > Syntrophobacterales > Syntrophobacteraceae > JADGQM01. The sequence continues at coordinate 148,148 of CAWJQV010000029.1, read as the reverse complement.
CAAAGATGTTCACGGTATCTCAGCAGCCCCGGGAGCCTCGCCGAGCGATCCCGCGGTCACCCCTGCACGCCGTTGCCCTTCCTCTTTCGGAAGCGGTTGAAAGCATCAAGGTCTTGCTTGCGTCCCTGGCCGTGCGACGGGAATTGCTCCTGGCGAGGATCGAGGAAAGTGTGATCACCCCGGAGGAGTGCAGTTTGATCTATTTCCCGTTTACACTCCGAGGAACGGAGCTGATTCATCCCGTATTGCAGGTGAGCATCAGCGTCAATGCCTTGAATTGGGGAAAGCTGCTCTGATAGTATAGTTATTTGTAAGAACATGACCATTTGGGAGGGTAAGATCATGATTATTTTGCAAGTATTTATTCAGGTGAAACCCGATCAGATCGAAGCCTTTAAAGCGGCGGCAATCGCCAATGCCGCGAACAGCATTCAGGAGCCCGGCATCGCCCGCTTCGATGTCATTCAGCAAGACGATGATCCGACCCGCTTCGTGCTGATCGAGGTCTATCGAACGGCTGAGGATGTAGACCGGCACAAGGAAACGGCGCACTATCACCGGTGGCTCGAGACCGTTCCCGAGATGATGGCGGTTCCCCGAACGAAGGTCTTCTACTCCAACGTTTTCCCGGATGACACGGGCTGGTAGGTGCTGAATGCGCTTCGAATTTGCCACCGCGGGAAGGGTCCTCTTCGGTCCGGGGACGCTCCGCGAGGTTGCCCCGGCGGCAGCAAGTCTCGGACGGCGTGTATTGGTTGTCACGGGTCGCACCGGTGAGCGGGCCGAGCCGCTCGTCGACCATCTCGAGTCGCTCGGCATGGTATTAACGACCTTCCCGGTGAGCAGCGAGCCGACTCTGGAAACGGTTCGTTCAGGCGTTGATCGCGCTCGCGAGGCCGGTTGCGAGGTGGTAATCGGCTGTGGGGGCGGCAGTGTCATCGATGTCGGCAAAGCCATAGCAGCCATGCTGACCAACCGCGGCGACCTGTTGGACTACCTCGAGGTTATCGGCAGGGGACAGCCGCTCACGCAAGCCCCGGCACCGTACCTTGCCGTCCCCACCACTGCCGGAACCGGAGCGGAAGTTACGCGCAATGCCGTGCTCGCCTCGCCCGACCACCGGGTCAAGGTGAGCTTGCGAAGTCCGTTGATGCTGCCGCGCCTGGCGGTGGTCGACCCCGAACTGACTTACTCCCTGCCCCCGCAGCTCACCGCCGGCACCGGGCTCGACGCCCTTACCCAGCTCCTTGAACCCTATGTCTGCAATAGCCCGAACCCGATTACCGATGCCCTCTGCCGTGAGGGGATGCTGAACGCAGCCTCGGCGCTGCGGCGCGCATACCGGGACGGAGCCGACGCCCGGGCGCGCGAACAGATGTCCCTGGCGAGCCTCCTCGGGGGCATGGTCCTGGCCAACGCCAGGCTGGGAGCCGTGCACGGGCTTGCAGGAGCCCTGGGAGGCATGTTCCCCGCACCCCATGGCATGATCTGTGCCCGCCTGCTGCCGCTGGTTACGGCGGCGAACGTTCAGGCCCTGAAGACTCGCGCACCGACTTCCCCGGCTCTCGAACGTTTCGCCGAGGTGGCGCGGATGCTGACCGGGCGCTCGGCGGCGACCGTTGCCGACGGCCTGGACTGGCTTCAGGCCCTCTGCACCGACCTCGCGGTACCCCCTCTTTCCCGGTTCGGCCTCAAGGAGAACGCGATTCCTCAAATCGTGGCGCAGGCGCAAAAAGCCAGCAGCATGAAAGGCAATCCCATCGCCCTGACGGAAGACGAACTGGCCGACATCCTGCGACAGGCGCTCCTTTAGGCAGTAGGCAGTAAGCAGTAAGTTGCGCCAGGCAAAGCCTGGGGCGTTGGGATAGATATGGAGGATAAAGGCCGTACTTGAAATTCGCCAACGGAGTCCAGTGGGTTCGAATCCCATCCGGTAAGGGTTTGCCACCCACCGGAAGCGAGTCTTGCCAGTGTAGGGAAAGCCGAAGCTGGAAGCGTAGACAGCGAGTACTGAAGCCATGTGAATGAGCCTCGAAAATTACAGAATGTTGCGGCCTTCGTGGTCTTACTTGCGGGGGCAACATCTCAACACCGAGCTGGCAGGGTGCTAGAGACGCGACCGGGGTCCCGAGAGCAGGGCAAAGGTACGAGAGGACTCCCCAGGAACCTGGGAGACCCGAACTGCTCCATCGGAAGCGTCTGGCAGGGGGTGGCCATCGGGGAGAGCCCGTAAACATCCAGGCCTGAGCCGATCCTTCTTTCCGGGAGCGGGCAGGAGAGACGAACAAAGAGGGAAGACGATGGTACTGCCGAACGAAGGCGACGAAGTGAGGCAGTAAGGCAGTAGGGAGTCTTAGCATGGTCATAGTACCGGAGAATCCGGCGAATCTGAACCCGAGGAGAGCCGGAGGAGGAAAGGGCTGTGCCGGGAGTATGGAACCGTTGATGGGCAACACGAGGGATGCGTTGGAATCCTGGGACGTGTACACGAAACAGCAACGGATAGCGGAACTTGGGAGACTCATGAAGGAGGTAAGCTTCACATCGTTAGCCCACTACATTGATCTCGAATGGATGTACAAGGCGTATCGGAGAACACGCAAAGATGGAGCAGCGGGAGTGGATGAGGTAACCGCCCGGGAATACGAGAAAGACCTTGGGGGGAATCTGCGGTCGCTGCTTGAACGATTGAAGTCGGGCAGTTACAAGGCACCGCCGGTTAAGCGGGTGTACATACCGAAAGGGGACGGACGTCAGAGACCGATAGGCATCCCGAGCCTGGAGGACAAGATTCTTCAAAGGGCGGTAGAGATGGTGCTGACGCCGCTGTATGAGGAGGATTTTCTTGACTGCTCGTATGGCTTCCGACCGGGACGATCTGTGCACCAGGCAGTGGAAAAGATGTGGCATGAGGTGATGGAAATGGGTGGATGTTGGGTGTTGGAGGTGGACATCAAGAGCTACTTCGACACCGTGAAGCACGAACACCTGCGTGAGTTTGTCAGGAAGCGGGTGCGCGACGGAGTACTGTTGCGAGTAATAGGGAAGTGGCTGAAGGCAGGTGTGATGGAAGATGGGACGATCCACTACCCGCAAGAGGGTACTCCCCAAGGAGGAGTGATTTCACCACTGATCAGCAATATATATCTGCATGAGGTGATGGACGTCTGGTTCGAGGAGGAAGTGTGCCCGAGACTGGACGGAAAAGCGGTGCTCATAAGGTATGCAGATGACCTTGTATTACTTTTTACGCACGAAAGGGATGCGCGGAGGGTTCAGGCGGTTCTGGCGAAACGCTTCGGCAAATACGGCTTGACGCTTCACGAGGACAAGACCCGGCTGATAGACTTCCGGCGGCCACGGGGAAATCGGCGCAAATCGGCGACCTTTGACTTCCTGGGTTTCACTCACTTTTGGGGTAAATCCAGAAAAGGGAACCCGGTAGTGCAGCGCAAGACCGCAAAGAAGAAATTCAAGCTGGCAGTGCGTAGGATATATGAATGGTGCAAGGCCAATCGCCACCGCCCGGTCAAAGAGCAATGGCAGGTGTTGTGCTGTAAGGTGAGGGGACACTATCAATTCTACGGGATTACTTTCAACATGCGCAGGGTGCGGAGCTTCCATGAACAGGTCACGCGTGCCTGGCAGAAATGGCTCAACCGGCGATCACGGGATAAGCATATGCCGTGGGAACGTTTCCGTCGGTTACTAGAGCGTCATCCACTTCCTCGACCTCGGATAGTACACCAATATGCGTAGCGAAACCATACATACCGAGGAACCGTATGCGTTAATTGCGCTCGTACGGGTCTGTGGGGGCTCTGGGAGGGCAACCTCCCAGTTCTACCCGGAGAGTAAGCAGTAAGGAGAGAGGCCAAGAGCCAAGAGCCAAGAACGAAGAAGAACAGTGCATCCCTGAAAGACTTCCAATGCCTTCACATGACCCAATGGATCGGTTCAAACGGCTTGAAGAGGAAGTGGGCCTGCTGAAGACCAGGGTTGCGGAACTCCGCCATGAGGTCGCGGCCCTGCGTGAGCAGCAGAGGCTTTTTCGGCATCCGGTTGAAGCCCTGCTCTGGCAGCGCGGCCTGCCGATCCTTGCCCACGGTGATCTCTCACGGACGCTGCTTCCTCCTCATTGTTCCCCCGGCGCCAAGGAGCACTTCTACCAACTGATGCGCCGTTATTCATTCCGGCTTTTTCTGAGGGACCTCATCCAGTTTCCGGAAGGGACCGGCCTCGAAGCTCTCACCCGCTACTGTTCCATGCGCACCGTGCGCTCCTACCTCAAGAATCTTGCCCAATTGGGGATCGTCGCTTTGGACGTGACCGAACCTATCGACTCATTTCGAAAAACATCAGCAGTTTTGGCTCGACCCTGGAATGGTACGTGAGCGAAATCCTGCAGCGTGAGTTCATGGCGCCGGCCCTCTTCAATGTGCGTCTCCAAAACACTCGCCATGGTGGGGATTATGATGTCATCGCCCTGGTCAGCGGACACCTGGTTTATGTGGAAGTGAAATCCTCGCCGCCAAGGGGCGTCGAGCTGCCGGCCGTCTCCGCGTTTCTCAACCGTCTTGGCGACCTCCAGCCCCGGTTGGCCGTCTTCCTCGTCGACACGGAACTCCGCATGAAGGACAAGATCGTCGAGCTTTTTGCCGAAGCCCTCGCTGTCGACCATGAGCCGGCGGAGTCTTACGAGGTGGAGCGTCTGGTCGACGAAATCTTCCATATCCGGCACGCTGTTTATTTGGTGAACAGCAGGAAAGGGATCTATAGCAACCTGAGGTGTTGCTTCAGGGATTTTCTTAGGGCTGGAACGAAGGCCGGCGAGTCCATATTCCCCTGCACCCTGCTGGTAAACCACCATGGGATAAATAGAATTTTATGTCTCACACTGGCAAGATGAGGCCATAAGAACAAATGTGTTTTTGACTTCCGTGTCCAGGATGCTAGATAGATACCACAACCTATCCCTGTCTGCTCTCTATCTAGCCGATCGCAGCCGCAGCGTGACTGTCCTTCACACCCATGGAGAGTGCCTAAGATGCGGAAAGGTCCGCGGTCGATCGTTCTTCTTCCTCCGTAGTTGCCTCCTTGCTTTTGCCTTTGATCCCTATCTGTGGCCAGGGATGGAGCGTTTTACCGTTCCCTTCATGCCGCCGTTGCAGGCTTAGCGCAACCACCGCTGCTGCGCCTTTTGAGGTCGAACCCGGGGTGTTTCCCTCCAGTGAAGCCCTGGACCCGACCCGAGCTGGCCGCTACGGGAGTGCGGGGCGGGACCGGCGCGGACCTGGGGCGCCCGGTTCCGACGTGTGCGGGGCGGGGGCCCGCTCCGTCCTCCGGTCCATTCCAGCCCCGGCTATGGGGGTGGCTGGCCGGATGGCTCGCCCTCTGGTACTTCGTTCAATGCGTCGGCTTTGCCCGGGGCTCTCGTCGTGCGGTCTCTTTCTTCGGTCTCCGCCGCCGCGCCCGTGGCCTGGCCTTGCGCCGTCCGTGCCGTTCCGGACAAGATCTTCAACTCTCCAAGTCTGGAGAGATCGTCTCCTCGATCCCTTCTCCAGCGGATTTCCCTCCGGTCTCGCTTGGGATGGCTCTCATCTTTGGGTAAGCGATTGGGATACCTATAAAATATATCGTTTGAATCGCAGCGAACGGAACCGTTCTGGCAAGTTTTGAGGCACCGGACTATAAGAACGCCTCTCCCTACGGACTTGCCTGGGACGGAACACACCTTTGGGCATCGAATTTGAATGGCCTCTACCGGCTCGATCCTGCCGCGGGGACAATCCTGGAAACTTGCTCCGGTGATGAATTCATATTCGGAGGGTGTATGGACTGACCTGGGATGGCCAGCACCTCTGGGGGGGAAGTTGGGGTCGAGCACCCATCGTCGAAATTGGCCTCTCCGGAGAGGCTTCAGACCGCATCACCTACCAGCCCAACAGCGGCAGAGCTGGAGGGCCGGGACCACCAAAAAAATCACCTGGACCTACCAGGGAATCCCGTCCGCGGTAAAAATCCAACTGCTGAAAGGCGGCAAGGTCTCCCGCACCATCATTGCGGAGACTCCCATCGGCAGTGGCGGACAGGGGTCTTACTCCTGGCCGATCCCGTCCGGTCAGGCAGCGGGGAATGATTACACCGTCAGGTGAAGAGCACCACCAAGACCTCCTGCAGTGATACCAGCGACCAGACCTTCAGCATCACGGAGGCCAACACCATTGCCGTTACCGTACCCAACGGGGGAGAGGTGTGGCAGGCGGGGAGCACTCACATCATCACCTGGAGTTATACCGGCCAGCCGGGGGCGTCGGTCAAGATTACGCTTCTCAAGGCAGGCAATGTGCACCGGATTGTCGCCGCTCAGTCCCCGGTCGGCGCTGCCGGTCAGCTGTCCTTCGCCTGGCTCATTCCTCTGGACCTGGTGCCGGGCAGGAACTACAAAATCAGGGTCGCGAGTACCAAGGACACGCTTGCACCGACGCCAGCAACGCCAATTTCACTATTGCGGCTCCCCCTGCTCCCAAGATCACGGTCACCGCTCCCAATGGCGGTGAGGATGGCAGGCTCACACCATCCGCAATATCACCTGGAGTTCGAAGGCAATTCCGATCCGCCGGTCAAGATCGAGCTCTTGAAGGGAGGCTTGGTGAACCAGATCATCGCGGCTGGCGTCGCCTTGGAACTGTCGGGAGCGGCTCTTACGACTGGCCCATTCCCTCGACCCTGCCCGGCGGCACCGACTATCAGGTGGTCGTAACCAGCACCACCCTTGCTAAGGTCAGCGACGGCAGTGACGCCAACTTCAGGATTCTGGCGGCAATTACGCCCAAGATCACGGTACTCGCTCCCAATGGCGGTGAGCAATGGCAGGCCGGGACCATTCAAAACATAACATGGAAATACCAGGGTGATCCCGGTTCCAAGGTTAAGATCGAATTGCTCCAGGCCGGTAAGGTGGCGACCAAGATTGCTGCCGCCGTGCCCGTCGGTGTTGACGGAAACGGGTTTTACGACTGGCAAATCCCATCCAGCCAGACTGAGGCAGCAAACTACAAGTGAGGATTACGAGCACCACCAATAGCAACGTAAAAGACAGCAGCAACTCCCCTATCTCTCGTTGTTCAACTCGATCCCGGTGACCGGAAGCGTTGTTCTGAGCTTTCTTGAAGCTCAGGTACTTGGGAGAGATGGAAGGCGCAATAGCAAAGCTAGCCCTCGGGACTTTGCAGCATCAGATACCCCTCACAGAAGAGCCTTAAAGATTCGAAAAGCGCCTTTAGCGCGATCAACCTTTCTTACAAGACGCGCTCCACCTTCTTCCAAGATAGTCTGCCGCCGTGGTACGTTCAGTCATCAGGTAACCGTCTCCAAGGGAGAGACCAACGATGTGTCTTATGGGTCCCTGCCATACTGCAAAAGCCGGGGGGGTCTGGAAGATGTGAGTTTGCGGTGGACGATCTGTTGAACCTGGAATTGTTCAGCAAAAACAAGCGGCAGGAGAGGCGCTGCACAAAACGAAGCAGGAAAGCACAGCTGCCAATGACCTTCTCACTCTGCAGGAACTCAACAAGAGAATCGATTGGCAAGCAAACAGTCCTTCATGACTACAGCAAGATTCTCAAAGACATGGCGGGCTCTGGTGTCCGTTCGATTCCATGGTGGGTTACCCCTTGTTCAACGCTACACAGTCTACGATATCTACAGTAACCTGGGTGACATTTGAAGTACATCAAACAAAATTATCAAATATCCTTCACAGAGTCAAACAGGTTGGTCTTAGCCTCGTGCAGATTGTTGTAGAACCAATTCCGGGGGTTGATCATTTGCGGATTCCCTGGCTATCGAACTCGATCAATGCAACAACAACCTGCGCAGGCACAGAGCCTGCCTATATCTGAAGACTCTCCTCATTAAAAAACAATTCACAGTGAAAAAAACTTGTTTCCAGCTTTTGAAGGGAGAGAGTCCCGATGGATGTGGCCTACCTCAAAGACACGAGTTGGTGGTTGGAGAAGAGTTTAGCGCTGCAAGAACTTCATCTGACCAGCGATCGCGCTCACCAGCAAAGCTTCCATAGCATCGATATTGGAACCTTGTGGTCATTACCTCAACGATTGATGGAAAAGCCGCTATCGAAGCTGCGAAATGCTGAATGGCAATATGACGACAACCTGGAGAAGCCTACGTGCCGATTTCTCTGACCTTTATAGCTAAGTAGGAAAACAGCCAAGGTGCAAAGATCCTTACCAATATGAGAACAGGTGAGCATGCTCTCGTATAAGGCTACCTGTTACCGTTGAAAGCAGACTGTTTCCGTAAAACTCCAAAGGTACATCCACGATCCCCTTCCTGGCCTCAAACGATGTTTTCAATGTGTCAAAGATGTTCGTCTGCAGTTGCCCTCGGATGAATATGTAGACGATTTGCTGGTCATGAATAAAGGAGATGTGCTTTCGAATCTCAAGCTTTACGGAGTAATCCCACCTTGGGGTGAAGAGGCAGTCTGGTTGCCTACCCTCCCGATCTCACCGGTATCTCCTGCGCTGACGTGAGAATCGATGTGCCGAGCATCGTCTCGTTGGAAACGAATGGAACGTATCCCAAGGCCAAACTGACCCTCACTGCAATAGAAAAGGGTGTTACTCAACTCAAAGTGAAGCTCAAAGGAGGAGGCGGGGAAAACGGTGCCGACCTTGACACCTGGATTGTGCTCCAGGTAGGGGAACTGGGATCTTGGCCGATAGCCATCAGCTATGTGACCGGACAATATGATCCGAAGAATCCTCCGGAGTTCATCACATGGAAAGACAAACCCGGGTTCCTGATGATTAACATTGACATGGACCCCTGGGACGGCAACTACCATCTGGGATGGAGCATTATCGCCGATGGAGAATTCAAGTTTGGTTTTGGTGACGGCTACTCCCATTATGCCAGCTACACCAAAACAACACCTGAGGTGGTGGAACAATGGTATCAGGATACCAGTTCGTCATTCATATACTCATGTGTCCCAGGTTGGAGAATTTTCACGGTACAAACAAGGAGGAAGAACGAACAGACTACAACTACATCAAATTCCAGCAGCAATGCTATGAGTTCTATAAACGAACTTTAAGCGTATCTGGCGGCATTAAAAGCCAAGGAGCGGATGGCACCTACGAAACAAACCACTGAAGAGATAGACACCTGCGCTGGCACTAAAAAGACCACCTCTCATAAACTCTGGTTTAGTCCTCGATCCTGATTATAAGGGGAGCGCCAAATCCTTTCATTAGTGGGTGTGCCAGAAAATTACCGAAAATAAAATATCCTATCCGCACCAAGGCCCAGAAGTACGGTGGATTGATTTGTTCACGCTCTTTGCTGTCCTTCGCGGTTTGAAACCAGGTCAAAAACAGGTCGAAGTTGTCTTTGAACGGCCCTTCGAACGATATTGTTGATTGTCCACCTGGAAAAGGAAGAAGAATAACAAAAATGTAACACTGATCGAGTATCCTGATGAGCGGTTCCGCAAGCCTTCCCGCCGCGTCAGGCCGGTACTGACGGCATGATGCATTACCTGGTATGCTCCTTGCTTTCCTCCGATGGGTTCGCCTGAAACACCAGCGTCATTTTAATTTCCATATCGAGCCTATATTCACCGGGGGGGTTGCCATGTTCTTCGCCACTGTTCTCAAGAGAGCGGGATTCGCCGGCTCATGCTTGTCATTGAGAGATCTTTCGTCAGGGTTCACGCTCTGTGGCGCCCTGGCATTCTCATCTGAAGCCCTTGCGGCTGACGCTCCGTCCCTGAACACGGGCGACACCGCCTGGCTGCTCATCTCATCCGCCCTGGTGATGCTGATGCTGCCGGGTCTTGCCCTCTTCAACGGCGGCATGGTCCAGAAAAAGAACGTCTTGAATTCGATCATGCATTCTTTTTCGGCCCTGGGCATCATCGGCATCCAGTGGATTGCCATCGGCTATTCCCTGGCTTTTGCTTCCGGGAACGCCTTCATCGGTGACCTCAGCCAGGTCTTCCTCATGGGTACCACTCCCGATTCCTTGAGCGGTTCGGTGCCGACCTACGCCTTCGTCATGTTCCAGGGCATGTTTGCCATCATCACCCCGGCCCTCATCAGTGGCGCCATCGCCGAACGGATGAAGTTCAGCGCTTATGTCATCTTCATCCTGCTCTGGTCTTTCCTGGTTTATGATCCCGTTGCCCATTGGGTGTGGGGGGGAGGCTGGATGGCCAAGATGGGCACCCTCGATTTCGCCGGCGGCATTGTGGTGCACCTCACCTCGGGCGTGGCAGCCCTCGCTCTGGCCCGCATGCTGGGCATCCGCAAGGGATACCCGAGCGAGATGTTCATCCCGCACAATCTGACCATGACGATTCTCGGAGCGGGTCTGCTCTGGTTCGGGTGGTTCGGCTTCAACGCGGGCAGTGCCAACGCCGCCAATGCCAGTGCCGCTCTGGCCTTCATCACCACCATGACCGCAGCCGCGGCCGCGGCCTGCGCCTGGATGGTCATGGAATGGTGGCTGGTGAAAAGACCCAGTGCCCTGGGTTTGGCGACCGGGACCATTGCGGGGCTTGCCACCATTACTCCGAGTGCGGGATATGTGACTCCGGGGTGGGCGCTTGTCATCGGCCTGACGGCCGGTGTCATTTGCTTCTACGGGGTGAGGCTCAAGTTCACTTTTGGCTACGACGATTCCCTGGATGTGGTTGGCGTTCACGGCATTGGCGGAATATGGGGACCCGTTGCCACGGGACTCTTTGCTTCGGTGGGCGCTCAGGGGCTGGTCGCCGGCAACCTCCAACAAGTGTGGGTGCAGTTGCTGAGTGTTCTGGCTGCGGGGGCCTACGCCTTCGTCGTAACCTATGTTATCGGACTCGTCCTGGATAAGACCATGGGACTTAGAGTCAATGACGAGGAAGAATTCGGGGGCCTGGATAAAGAGATCCACGGCGAGGTGGGCTACAGCATTTAAGAAGTCTTTCAAACCAAAGCGCCTTCTTTTATCACGAAGAGCACGAAGGGAACGAAATGCTTTCCTCGTGCTCTTCGTGCCTTTTCCTTGATTTTCTGGTTGCTCCTCAGTCAACAAACATGTTAAATAACCCCGATTTAACCAAATCGCACACCCTCTGGACCTTTTGGTGCCTGGCGGCTGGTCAGGGCCGGCATGAATGGGGGGTGGAGGTTGCAACCAGAAGGAGGATTACCATGGCAATTGTTGGAATGAAGCAACTGTTGGAAGCCGGGGTTCACTTCGGGCATCAGACCCGTCGCTGGAATCCCAAAATGAAGCCGTTCATCTTTGGCGCTCGCAACGGCATTTACATCATCGACCTGCAGCGCACCGTCAGGCTCTTTCACGGGGCCTACCAGTTTGTCGTGGAAGCGGCCGCCGCCGGCGAAAGCGTGCTTTTCGTGGGGACCAAGCAACAGGCCCGGGACACCATTGCGGAAGAGGCCAATCGGTGCGGCATGTACTATGTCAACCAGCGCTGGCTGGGCGGGATGCTCACCAATTTCAAGACGATCAAGCTGAGGGTCGACCGCCTGAAAGACCTGGACGCGATGGTCGAGGATGGCAGCATCAATCGTTTCCCCAAGAAAGAGATCCTGCAGCTGCAGAACGAGCGTGAAAAACTGGAAAGAAACCTGGGCGGCATCAAAGAGATGACGCGATTGCCGGGAGCGCTTTTCGTGGTTGACACCAACCGCGAAAACATTTCAGTTTTGGAAGCAAACCGACTCGGTATTCCGGTGGTCGCCGTTGTCGACACCAATTGCGATCCTGACGTGATCGATTACCCCATTCCCGGAAATGACGATGCCATCCGGGCCATTCGCCTGGTTACCTCCAAGGTGGCCGATGCCTGCATCGAGGGACGGCAGCGTTATGCCGAAAGCCAGCAGGCGGTGGTGGACAAGGAACTTCCCACCTTTGAAGAGGTGCCGGCAGGGCAACTTCTGAGCGAGGAAGAAAGCGGACCGGAAGTGGAGATCGTGAATCCCCTCCCCAGGCCGGAGACAGAGGCAGAATAATCGTTTCCATGAAATAATCCCCCCGACCGCCCTTTGTCAAAGGGGCGCAGGGGGGATTTCATGCTTTGAAGTGACCCGCTGGGTCACGATAGTTGGAATCAGTCAAGAAGGAGATCTGTGTTGGAAATATCAGCTGCCATGGTCAAGGAATTGAGAGATAAAACAAACGCCGGCATGATGGACTGCAAGAAGGCGCTCAAGGAGACTGCCGGGGACATGGAGAAGGCCCTCGACTATCTGCGCCAAAAAGGCCTGGCCAAAGCCCTCAAACGTTCCGGCAGGGAAGCTTCCGAAGGGGCGATTCATGCATATATTCACGGTGGCGGACGCATCGGCGTCCTGGTTGAAGTGAACTGCGAGACCGATTTTGCGGCAAAGAGTGAAGACTTCCTCGAGTTCGTGAAGAACGTTGCCATGCACATTGCTGCTTCCAACCCGGTGGGAATCCAGCAGGAGGACATTCCGGAAGAGATCGTTCAGCGGGAACGAGCGATCTTTATGGCTCAGGCCCGAGAAACGGGAAAACCCGAGAATATTCTGGAAAAGATGGTCGACGGTAAGATGCGCAAGTTTTTCGAGGAGTCCGTTCTCCTGCAGCAGGCTTACGTCAAAGATCCGGACAAGACCGTTCAGGACTACCTGAACGAACTGGTGGCGTCAATCGGTGAGAAGATTATCATCCGCCGGTTTGCGCGGTACCAGCTGGGTGAATAGGGTGTGGCGTTCGGGAAGAGAGTTCAGGTGCCCGGCTCACCTGACGAGTCTGACAGGGATGATCGGTTTGGTCGATGAGTGAGACGCAAAAACCCCGGTATCGGCGGATTCTTCTGAAATTGAGCGGCGAAGCACTGATGGGCAATGAGTCCTACGGGATTGACTCCCTCGTCCTGCGACAGATTTCAGAGGAAATCAACGAGATCCATGAGCTGGGTGTGGAAATCGCTCTGGTGATCGGAGGCGGCAACATCTTCCGCGGGATCTCCGGGGCTTCCCGCGGCATGGATCGTTCCACTGCCGACTATATCGGGATGCTGGCGACGGTGATGAATGCCCTGGCCCTGCAGCAAGCCCTGGAAAAACTGGGAATCCCTACGCGCGTGCAGTCGGCCATCGACATCAAGGAGGTGGCGGAACCTTATATTCGGCGCCGGGCGATTCGCCACCTGGAAAAGGGCCGGATCGTGATCTTTGCCGCCGGCACCGGGCTTCCTTTTTTCACCACCGACACGACCGCTGCCTTGCGAGCCAGCGAAATCGGGGCGGAGATCTTCATGAAAGCCACCAAAGTCGATGGGGTTTATCCTATCGATCCGAAGGAAGATCCTTCAGCCAGTAAATATGACCGGATCACTTTCACCGAAGTCCTGCAGAAGAACCTCAGAGTTATGGACGCCACCGCCATTTCACTCGCGAGAGAACAGGACATGAAAATTGTGATTTTCAACGTGATGAACAAAGGCAATATCAAAAGGGTTATTCTGGGAGAACCGGTGGGGACCGTGGTGGAGGGAGTTGTTCATGTTGAATGATATTTATGCGGACGCTGAGGATCGCATGAATAAGGCCTTGGAGAGCCTTGAGCGTGATTACAGGAAACTGCGCACCGGGAGGGCATCCGTCTCATTAGTGGATGGGATCAGAGTAGGGTACTACGGCACCTCTACCCCCCTTAGCCAATTGGCGACCCTCACCATACCCGACCCGCGCACCATCATGATTCAGCCATGGGACAATTCCATCATCGGTGAGGTGGAGAAAGCCATTTTGAAATCCGAACTGGGCCTCACCCCGATGAACGACGGAAAGCTCATTCGGATCAACATCCCCCCCCTTACCGCCGAACGGCGTCGGGATTTGGTCAAAATCGTCAAGAAGATGGCCGAAGAAACCAAGGTTGCCGTGCGCAATATCCGCCGGGACGCCAACGAAATGATCAAAGATCTCAAGAAAGAGAAAGAGATCTCCGAAGATGAGCAGTTCCGAGCGCAGGAAGAGACTCAAAAAGTCACGGATGATTTCATAAAAAGGATCGATACGGTCTACACTGTGAAAGAGAAAGAGATCCTGGAAATTTGATGAATCCCCAGCTCGATCCGGAGAGACTGCCACGGCACATTGCCATTATCATGGACGGAAATGGGCGCTGGGCCAGAGGGCGGAACCGCAGCCGAATCTTTGGGCACCGCGAGGGAAGCAACTCCGTTCGAGATATCGTAAGCTGCTGCCGAAGACTGGGTATCCCTTATCTGACGCTTTATGCGTTTTCCAAAGAAAACTGGCAGCGGCCGGACCGCGAAGTGAAGGCTCTCTGGCAGCTGCTTAAAAGGTTCCTGAGATCGCAATTGGCGGAGATCGTAGAGAAAGAAATACGATTGTGTCACCTTGGGGACCTTGAAGGCATTCCGGAAGATGTTGTCGAAGAGCTCCAGGCGGCGGTAGCCGAAACCTCGCGCTTCGACAAACTCACCTTGAGCCTGGCCATCAACTACGGGGGGAGACAGGAGATCGCCAGGGCCGCGAGGCTGTTTGCAGCCGATGTCCAGCAGGGCAAGTGCGATCTTCATGAGTTCTCTGCCGAGCGCCTTTCCAAATACCTGTTCACCGCTGAATTGCCTGATCCCGACCTGATGATCCGCACCGGGGGCGAATATCGTGTGAGCAATTTCCTGCTGTGGCAATTGGCCTACGCAGAGCTTTACATCACCAAGGTTCTATGGCCCGATTTCAGGGAATCGCACTTTATCGAAGCCCTTTGCGAATATCAGCGAAGAGAGCGCCGCTTCGGAAAAACCAGTGAACAGATTCGCCAGGCAAGACCACGAACTGGCAAGGCTAAGCTCTTATAAACCATGTGGAATTGGCAGCGGCTCGATTCGCATACACAGCGACTGGTCACCGGGACGCTTATCGGGGTGCCGTTGGTCATTGCCCTGGCCGTGGGTCCTTACTGGATGCTGTGTGTCCTGGTGGGCCTTGCTTCCGGAACGGGCCTCTGGGAACTGGAGCGGATGCTTTTTCAGGAGCCCTTGTCCCGGGAATGGCTGGCTCTTTTCGTCGCGGTCGGCCTGCTCCTGCCCCTCGGTGCTTCCCTGGGAGGTTTTGCGGGACTTCATGGCGCGCTGGTTGCATGTTTTTTCCTTGGTTTTCTCTGCCTCCTGGTTCTTTCGCCTCTGGACCCTTCAGGACTTGCCCGTCTCGCCCACTTCAGTTTCGGCTGGCTTTACATTCCCTATCTTCTGTCTTATGTACTCTTGATAGGTCGTATGGCGGAAGGGTCTCTCTGGGTCCTCTATATCGTTTGTGTGAATTCCGCTGACGACATTGCGGCCTTGTATTGCGGCCGGCAATTTGGACGCCGCAAGCTGTACCCGGCGGTGAGCCCCAAGAAGACGATTGAGGGTGCCGTGGGAGGCTTGTTGGCCAGTGTTGTTGTCGGTGTGATTTTCGGCACTCTCTTCTTGAAAGGGGTGAACGTTTGGGAAATCCTGCTTCTGAGCGGGATGGTGGCGGCCGTTGGCCAGGTTGGTGATCTCATCGAATCGATGGTCAAGCGAATGAGCGGGAAGAAGGATTCCAGCAACTTGCTGCCGGGCCATGGCGGCATTCTGGACCGGCTCGACAGCCTCCTTTTTGTGATTCCCGCCATCTTTTTTTATTTGACCTGGAGATAATCAAGACGGTCTCAATGACTATGTCAAAGAAAACCCTGAGCATTCTCGGAAGCACCGGTTCCATAGGGGTGAGCACGCTGGATGTGGTGCGGCAATTTCCCGACCGGTTTGAAGTCGCCGCCCTTGCCGCCGGGCGCAATATCGATCTGCTCTGCGAGCAAATCAGGGTCTTTGAGCCTTCCCTGGTGGCGGTCCTGGATGAGGGCCTTGCCGCCCGGTTGAAGCAACGCCTCCAGTCGCAAAACCATCAGCCGGAGGTGCTCTTCGGCCGGGAAGGCTACGAGCGTGTGGCCGCCTGCCCCGAATCCCGCATGCTGGTCTCGGCCATGGTGGGAGCGGCGGGGCTGCTGCCGACTCTCGCTGCGATCGAAGCGGGCAAGGACCTGGCCCTGGCCAACAAAGAAACCCTGGTCATCGCCGGCGAAATCGTCATGGGACTGGCAAGGTCCAAAGGGATCAGGGTCCTCCCGGTTGACAGCGAGCACAGCGCCATTTTTCAGGCGCTTCAGGGGAACCATCGCGAGGCTTTGAAACGAATCCTGCTCACGGCATCGGGAGGACCTTTTTTCGACAGGACTCGCGACGAACTGGCCAGTGTCACGCCCGAAGCAGCCTTGCGCCATCCGAACTGGACCATGGGCAGGAAGATCACCATCGACTCGGCGACCCTCATGAACAAAGGGCTGGAAGTCATCGAAGCGCACTGGCTCTTCGATGTTCCGGTAGAGCAAATTGCCATTCATATTCACCCGGAAAGCATCGTCCACTCCATGGTGGAATATGTCGATGGGTCGGTCATCGCGCAAATGGGCATTCCGGACATGAGAATTCCCATCGCCTATGCCCTGGCCTACCCGGAACGGCTGCCGCTGCAAAGCCCGCCTCTGGACCTCTTCCGTCTGCGGAACCTGAACTTTTATCCCCCCGATGAGGAGAAATTTCCCTGCCTGCGGCTTGCCAAGGAAGCCTGCCGCCGCGGCTCGACCCTGCCGGCCGTGCTGAATGCGGCCAACGAAGTTGCGGTGGAGGCCTTTCTAGAGGGCCGCATCACCTTCCCGGGGATTCCCCGGGTCATTGAAACGGTTATGAAAGACCATCAGGTTGCCGCTTCACCGACCCTCGAAACCATCCTGCAGGCTGACCGGTGGGCACGGCAAGAGGCTGAGAGGCTGACGCGGACTGCAACTGATGCATAAAATAAGGATTGGATTTTGATCACTACCATCGTTTCCACAATTGTCGTTTTGGGACTGTTGATCTTCGTTCACGAACTGGGTCATTTCCTCGTGGCCAAGTGGTCCGGAGTAACCGTCCTGCGCTTTTCGCTGGGCTTTGGCCCCAGGCTTTTCGGATACAAGCGGGGTGACACCGACTACTGTGTCTCTCATCCCACTGGGGGGCTATGTCAAGATGCTGGGCGAGGAAGCGGGGGAAGAGATCGACGAAGTACAGCGGGCCACCAGCTTCCAGTTTCAGCCTGTTTCCAAGCGAATAGCTATCGTGCTTGCCGGACCTTTCTCGAACTTCCTCCTTGCTATTGTCATATTTGCGCTCATTTATGCCTTCTCCGGCATTCCTCAGCTGACTCCGGAAATCGGTTCGGTAAGCGCCAATTCGCCTGCCGAACAGGCTGGCCTCAAGGCCGGCGACAAGGTCGCCAGCATCAACGGGATAACCATCAATGATTGGGAGGAACTTTCCGCGCTCATCGAAAGACTCGGTGAACAGCCTCTTACCCTCCAGGTCGAGCGCGGTGAGGAAGTCATGGTGATAAAAGTCACCCCCCGCGTGACCGCGGTGAACAACATTTTCGGGGAGCCGATCAAACGCGCCGTGATGGGCGTCACCGCTTCCGGAAAAATGGTCATCAAAAAGTCCGATCCTCTCCATGCCGTCTATTACAGCCTGGTTCAGACCTGGCACTTGAGCAAGCTCTTTGTCGTCACCATTGGAAAGCTGCTGGAAGGGGTGGTCTCCGTTAAAACCCTGGGCGGTCCTATTCTGATTGCCCAGATGGCAGGGCAGCAGGCGAGCGAAGGATTGCTGAATCTGATCCACTTCATCGCCTTGATCAGTGTCAACCTGGCAGTTCTTAACCTGCTTCCCATCCCTGTTCTGGACGGAGGCCACATCCTTTTTTTCCTGATGGAGGGATTGCTTGGCCGCCCAGTTGGTCAGAAAAAAATCGAATGGGCTCAGAGAGCCGGGATGCTCGTTCTCCTCGTGCTCATGGTCTTTGTCTTCTACAATGATATCATGCGCCTGATGCCCGGTCACAAGCCGGATTTCCTACCCTGACCATCATGACCCGATGGGTCACATAAACGATGTAGGTGCCAGCCTTCCTGCGTTCTTTGCTCTTTTCTGATCACTGGCCACTGACCACTGTCTTCAAGGTAAGACAAGCTGCGATGAAAATTCTTGCCGTCGATACCTCCAGCGCTGCGGGGAGTATTGCCCTGCTTGATGATGCCCGGCTGATGGCCGAGTGGACCCTGCAGTCGGCCCTGACCCACAACCGCCTTCTGCTCAAGAACATCGATCTGTTGCTGCGTCAACTGGGATGGACCCTGGAGCATCTCGACGGTTTTGCCGTAACCGTCGGTCCCGGGAGTTTCACCGGTTTGCGCATCGGAGTGACGACCGTCAAGACCCTTGCCTGGACCGCCGGCAAGCCTTTTGTCGGCATCCCTTCCCTGGATGCCCTTGCGGCACCCCTCGGCTATGCCTCCCGCCCCATCTGTCCGCTCCTGGATGCCCGAAAAAACGAAATCTACCATGCCATCTATCAGCCCGACGGAATGGGGGCGGTTCAGCTCCTGGCACCCTTCCAGGTTGATTCTCCGGAGCGTATTTTAGAAAAGATCCAGGGCCCCACTATCTTCTGTGGCGACGGGTGGCCGCTTTGTCAGGGACTGTTCTCGAGGGAACTCGGGGCTTGGGCGATCGTTGCTGCCAGTCCCTTTCACGTGATTCGGGCCGGCCATGTCGGGGAACTGGCGCGCCGAAGGTTTCAAGAGCAGCGGGCGGAAGATCCGATGACCTGCGTGCCGGTCTATGTTCGACCATCCGAGGCGGAAATTCGGCACCCCCACCTTGCCTCCTGAGGGGATGGAGTTTTTTTATGTGGCGACCAACACCGAAAAAGCCCGAAAAGCAATCCTCAGATCATTCAGGAAGACCCGCAAGGCCGGCAGGATTGCCCCCGCAACCGCATCCGCCCTGAAAAGCCCATGCTTCCCGCTCACTTTTCTGGTCCGCAATCTGCTGACGCTTCAAGGAGAACCCGGGTGGATGCAAACCTCACCGCGGGTTCGGAGGAAGCGCCTCCTGAGGATAATCGAGGAGCGGGCGCGGATTTTTCTCGAAGTGAGAGCCTGGATCATGGAAAGGCGGGGAATGGATGGATGGCGGGAGCAACTGCGCACTCTTTGCGGAGCAGGTATCTTTACCCTCGGGCTACTGCAGCCATTGCGGGGGGTGCTGTGAGATTGCCAGCGGTTTTCCCGATTTTCCCCCCGAAACCGGGATCCCTCAACGCTGGCAGCGCATTTTCGGTGACGGACTGGGAAAAGGTCACCGCTTCTGTGCTTTTCTCTGGGAACTCGACGCCTCGGGGCAGAGCCTTTGCGCCATTCACCCCTGGCGGTCCAATCCCTGCCGGACGTTCGAGGAGGACGAGTGTGAGTTCTTTATGAAAGATCTGGAAACAAACGCTTTCTTTCCCCCGGAAGTCTTCTCAGTGGCGTGTCGGCGGCTCTCCCGGCTGATTAATCGCGGATAACTGCCAGCGGGAAGTGCCCACATCCCGGCAAAAGGTCCAAAATTCCTGAAACTTCAAAGGATTAAGCTTGTCCCCGGCGACGACCTGCCCGGTTTTGTCATCCACGGTATAATCCAGCAAATTGGCGGTAAAAAGCACCGTCACGTAGTCTTTCCCGGTCTCCTGCCAGGCTTCGCTGAATTCGACCTTTCTGACCGCAATGTTTTCCAGGCGGTTGATCCTGCCTTGCTGTTTCATTTTGGCAAACTCACTCTCGAAAAACTCCGCCATCTCCGCCGTAAACATGCCTCCGATGCCTTCCAGGCTGCGGTTCATCCATCCTGCCTGAATGCGGAAGAACATGTCCTGTACCAGTTCCTTGAAGGATTCCTCATTGAAGTCGGGATCGATCTGTCGTATCTGGCCCAGACCGCGCTCCAGGTCGTTATCATAGTTGTCGGAGTAGTCTTGGAGTTTTCCTCGATATGGGTCTCCTTGCGACGCTCCGTAAGGAATCTCGGTTCGGGGAGAAGCGGCGTCGCCGTAATAGGAGGTTGCTGCCTTCTGCTGCTGCCATCTGCGATAGAATTTAAACCCGAAGTAGGCTAACACGCCCAGAAGAATAATGTCAAAAAGCCCAATTCCACCACCACCCGTTCCTCCCATGGAAGAAGCATGGCCACTGCCGCCGAAGAGCATACTGCCCAGAAACCCTCCCGCAAGGCCGCCGGCCATGCCCTGCAGAAAGGGGCTGCGGCCGAAGACGCCCGAGGAAGGCTGGTTGGCAACTCCCGGACTTCCCACCGACCCGGTGCCCCCAAACCTGACCCGGGAGTGCTGGGTCTCGTGGGAGAAGGACTGGACGGCGTGCTCGGAGTTGAAAAGCTTCGACTGCCGCGACTGCCCGATGAACCACCGCCTCCCGCTTTTGCCCATGCACTGGATTCAAGTGCGATCCAGAACACGAAGCACAGGGAGATAAAAAGCCCTATGGTCGCCCATAACCTCTTTTTTGTATTCATTTTTGATTTCGCTCTCGTTTTCAAAGTTGAGGGGTTTATCACAGACACCCGCCATCCATGGCTCCGTCACGTGTCTGAACGCTCTTCATCTATTAAGATAACAAACGACCGCCGCAATGGCAACATCCCATTGGGCGAGGTTGGAATCCTCGGTCGATTTTAAGGGTAGACTTGGTGGGGAATCGACGGAAGCTGAGACTGGATCTTCCCCCCGAGAGCTGTGGAAATAGGAAACCTGCAGGTGAGAGTCTACAGCGATCGGATGGGTACTCGCTAAGGTTTGATTTTTGCTTTCTCAAACTGGAGACAAGCCACCAAGTCACCAGGATTACAAAGGAAGTCCCGATGACTTGGTGGTTGATTTAAAAACGCACCCTGCCGACCCTTATCGATATGCCGGTTTTACGCAGCTTTTTCCAACCGCACCGCGCACACCTTGTACTCGGGAATCTTGGCAATGGGGTCGTTGGCCGGGTTGGTCAGCAGGTTGGCGCAACTCTCCACAAAATGGAAGGGCATGAAGACCAGCCCCGGTCTCACCCGTGCGGTACAGTCCACTCGGGTGACCATTTCCCCGCGCCGGGAAGTCACCCGTACCGCATCCCCCGGTTTCACCCCGAGCGCTTTCGCATCCTGCGGGTTGATCTCGAGAAAGCCCTCGGGCATCTCCGCATGGAGCGATGGTGAGTTGCGGGTCATGGTTCCGGTGTGGTAGTGCACATGAATCCGCCCGGTGGTGAGCCAGAAGGGGTATTCGGTGTCCACCACTTCCGCCGGGGGCTTGAAGTCGATGGCATGAAAGAGGCCCAGCCCTCGGGAGAATCGCCCCTGGTGCAACACTTTCGTTCCGGGATGGTCTTTATTGACGCAGGGCCAGAAGAGGCCATCCCCTTCGAGGCGGTCATAGGTGATTCCCCCGTAGGAGGGAGCCACCTGGGCCACTTCCGCCATGATCTCTGCCGGCGACTCATACTTCATGGGGTAACCAAAGCGGGTCGAAAGATCCTGGATGATTTCCCAGTCCGCACGGGACTCCCCGATCGGCTCGATGGCTTTGCGCACCCGCTGCACGCGCCTTTCGGTGTTGCTGAAGGTGCCGTCCTTTTCGGCAAAGGAGGCCCCGGGCAACACCACATGGGCCAGTTCGGCCGTGGGGGTGAGGAAGATGTCCTGAACCACAAGCAGTTCGGCATTGCGCAGGGCTTTCTCCACGTGGTGCACGTCCGGGTCGCTCACCATGGGATTTTCCCCGACCACATAGACCGCCTTCACCGTGCCTGCCGTCAGGCCCTCGAGAACGCCCGGAATGGTCAGGCCGACCTTGTCGGAGAGTTTGGCGTTCCAGGCAGTTTCGAACTTTTTCTGGTTGTCCGGAACGTTCACGGCTTGATAGGCCGGGTAGACGTTGGGCAGTCCGCCCATATCGCAGGCCCCCTGGACGTTGTTCTGGCCACGCAGCGGGTTGACGCCCGTCGATTCCCGGCCGATATGTCCGGTGAGCATGGAGAGATTGGCCAGGGATTTGACATTGTCCACCCCGGTCGTGTGCTGGGTGATGCCCATGCAATAGACCAATGAGCCGGCCTTCGCCTTGGCATACCATTCGGCGATCGTGCGGATATCCTCAGCCGAAACGCCGGTGATCTCCGCCGCGCGCTCGGGTGGAAACTGTTCGATAACCTTTCGGAATTCCTCGAAGCCCTCGGTCCGCTCAGCAATGAAGGCCTCATTGTGCCATCCGTTGCTGAGGATGACGTTCATGATCCCGTTGAGCAGCGCCACATCGGTACCGAGCTTGTGCTCGACGTAAAGGTCGGCATTCTTCGCCAGGGGGACTCGGCGGGGATCGGCAACCACCAGTTTCGCCCCTTTTGCCTTGGCGCGAAAGATGCGCGTCGCCACCAGAGGGTGGTTCGATGTGGTGTTGGAGCCGATCACTATGATGCAATCGGCGTTTTCCAGTTCGGCAATGGAGTTGGTCATCGCCCCACTCCCAAACGAGGCGGCAAGTCCTGCCACCGTCGAGGAGTGTCAGAGGCGGGCGCAGTGGTCGACATTGTTGGTCCCCACTGCCGCTCGGGCGAACTTCTGGATCAGATAGTTCTCCTCGTTGGTCACCTTGGCCGATGCCAGAAAAGCCACGCTGTCACTGCCGTGGGCTTCTTTGATCTCCTTCAGGCGCTTGGCGGTAAAATCCAGCGCCTCATCCCAGGTAACCGGGGTCAGCACGCCGTCTTTGCGCAGGAGCGGCTGCGTCAGCCGGTTCGGGCTCTCGACGAATTCGTGCACGTTCCAGCCTTTGACGCAAAGCTTGCCTTCGTTCACGGTGCTGGTCTTGCATGGGATCGTGTTCACCACGTGGCCGTCCAGGACTTCCAAGTAGAAAGTACACCCGCAGCCGCAGTAAGTGCACGTGGTCAGTACATTCCGGTAATCCATACAAATGCTCCTCTCAGTGTTTCGGGGCTTCACCGAGGATGGTGACGGACAGGCTGGCCTGTGGTTCGCCATAACCCGGCCGATACTGGTACTCCTGGTCGACGATATCCGCGATCTTCTTGTAGAGCGTTCGCAGGGGGATATCCGCAGGGCAGGCTTCATTACAGAGCCCACAGTCGATGCATCTCCCTGCCATGTGGAGCGCACGGGTTATATGAAAGATGGGGTTTTGCGGGGGAAGCGTGCCGATGTCCACAAAGTCCTTGCCGCCCAGCGTGCATTCCTTGCAATAGCACATCGGACAGACATCCCTGCAACCATAGCACTTGACGCATTTGGCGAACTCGGCCAGCCAGAGTTTGAAGCGGTCATCGAGACCCATGGCCTCGATTTGAGCCACTCCGGCAAACGGCCGCCCCTCGGCCGGTTCCCCGGCCACATACTCATCGGGAAAGGGCTTCATACACTCGCAGGCATCGGCCAGTTCCTGGGGGCAGGCCAGACCTACGGGAACAACCCTTGCCGGGTCGAGCTGGTTGGACGCGAACAGGGTTTTCAGCCCACGCTCGTCACAGCCGCGCACCAGTACTCCGAAAGATTCTCCCTGATAGCAGCGGCCCAGCGTGATCAGTTGTTTGTTGAGCGAATAGCGGGTGTCGCCTGGTTTTGCCCCATCGCCGATGACCAGTCCTTCGAGGTCATCGGCATCGGTAAAAAGGTAAGGCCCCACATGGCCGTGCATTTCGCGGAGACCGAGAAAACCTTTGATCCTGCCGGACGTCAAAAGCTCCTGAACTTTTGTCTTGATCTTTTCAACCATAAAAAGAGCCTTTCTCATTGATCATTGATATTCCAACCAATGTCAGTCTCTAACAGGCCGCAGCCTTCAACGGCGACGGTCCCAGAGCTTTGATCTGGTTGCTGAATGCAGTCACAATCTCAACCAGCTTGGGCGCTTCAGCCGACGACACCCATTCCACCCTGAGCCGCTCCGGATCAATCCCGGTAAAGGCGAGCAAATTTCTGATCACCGCCATCCGCTTGGCCGCATTGAAATTACCTTCCATATAATGACACTCTCCCAGGTGGCACCCCAGCACCAGCACGCCGTCGGCGCCCTTGGACAGGGCACGCACCACCAAGTCGGGACTGACCATCCCGGAGCACATCATCCGGACAATGCGCAAATTGGGAGGATACTGCGAACGACTGACCCCAGCCAGGTCAGCAGCGGCATACGCTCACCAGGTGCAGAGGAATCCCACGATGGTGGGACTGAAATCATTCGACATGGGGAAGAACTCCTTTCCTAGCTGATCCATGACTGACATACCAAGTAACAATGGAGACTGTTAAGCCGCTTCGAGTGCTGCATCCACCTGAGCCTGGAGTTGCGTGCGAGTGAAGCCGCAGACCACCACGCCCCCTTTGGGACAGGTTGCGGCACACACCCCGCAGCCTTTACATAAAATCTTATCGACCTTGTTGCGCTTGAGTTTTTGCCCGTCTTTTTCGTACTCCTCGAGGCTGAGTGCATTGTACGGGCAAAGCTCGACACAGGCTCCGCAGCCGTCGCAGCGATCCGTCACCTGGGAGATCAGGGCGCTGGCAACCAGTTTGTCTTTGAAGAGCACCGTGGCAGCCCGGGCAGCGGCACCAAGCCCCTGGGCCTGGGCTTCCCCCACCGTTGCCGGGTAGCGCGCCGTACCGCACAGGAAAATACCGTCAGTGGCAAAATCCAATGGTCTCAGTTTGGCATGGGCCTCCAGGAAGAAGTGGTTCTGATCAACGGGAATACGCATCAGATTGGCGACAGCAGGGGCATCCTCAGGGGCTACCAGGGGAGTGGAAAGCACCAGCAGATCGAAAGGAATCTTCTCCACCTCACCCAGTAGAGGTTGGTAAACCTCGACGATATTTTCCTTCACCACCGGTGGGCTGTCCGCGTTGTAAACGTCGTAGTGAACGCCCTGGCCACGCGACTCCCAGAGCATCCGTTCGTTCTCGGTCCCGTACATCTGAATGTCGCGATAGAGGATGTGGACATAGGCCTCGGGATTGAGCTCTTTAATGTACAGGGCATTCTTGATTGCAGTCTGGCAGCAGATCCGCGCGCAGTAGGTGCGCTCCGGCGACCTGGCGCCGACGCACTGGATCATGACCACCTGTTTGGCGTCGAAGGTCCCGTCCCGGAGCTTCTCCTCCAATTCAATCTGAGTGATCACCTTCTTCCCGTTGTACCCATACTGTCCATTGGGAGTAAAGGGCACCGCCCCGGTCGCAACGACAATACAACCCACGGTTTCTGTCAGTTCCGCGCCGCTCTTGTCACGAATCGTCACCTCATAATTGCCGACCACACCGCCAACCGCAGTAACCTCGCTCTCCAGCAAAGGCCTGGCATTTGGCTTGGACTCAATTTCCGCCACCAGCATACCCACTAGCTCGGAAGCCTTTTCGCCACCCGGCCCAATCCGATTGATCCGGCGCAGCAAGCCTCCCAACTCCGGCTGCTTTTCCACCAGGATCACTTCCATCCCCATGTCCGCAAGAGCACCGGCCGCCGACAGACCGGCCACACCGCCGCCAATGACCACGGCTCTGCGCACCAGGGAGGACTCAATGTCCTCCGCCGGCTCGAGGAAGGTAGCTTTGGCCACGGCCATCCGGATCAGGTCTTTGGCCTTGAAGTTGGCCAATTCGCGATCCTGCACGTGAACCCAGGAACACTGATCCCGGATGTTTGCCATTTCAAACAGATACTGATTCAATCCCGCCTCGGCGCAGGCGCTCTTGAACAGGGGCATGTGGGTGCGAGGCGAGCAGGAAGCAACCACGACGCGGGTGAGCCCTTGTTCCTTGATGGCGTTCGTGATCTCGGCGATACCCGCTTCGGAACAGGTGTAGAGATTGTTCTTGGTAAAAACAACTTTGGGAAGCCCGGACGCGTAATCGACGAGTGCTGCGCAATCCAGGAGGCCCGCAATATTGGAACCGCAATGACAGACAAAAACGCCGATCCGCACATCCTTGGTGTTGAGTTCTGCTGTCTTCTCAGTATCACCACTCATTGACTTGTTCTCCTTCAGGAGGCGAGACGTTCGGTCTCAAAACTTGACAGAACCTGGGCTGCCCTCGCCGCGGCACTGCTGGCTTGAGCAACCGATTCCGGAATATCCATGGGACTTTGCGCACAACCGCAGACAAAGACTCCCGGCCGCGAGGTGCTGAGAGGCGGATAGGAGGCGGTCTTGAAGAACCCAAAATCGTTGGTTTCAATGCCCAGGGTGCCGGCCAGTTTCGCTATCCCCTCGCTGGGCTGACAGGCGGTGGCCAGGATCACCAGGTCCACCGGCAACTGGCGCACCCGGCGTTCCTTGGTGTCTTCATAAACGAGGATGGGGCCGTGATCCTTGTCTTCCATAATCTCGGCCACCCGGCTTCTGATAAACTGGATCCCGGCTTCGTTGGCGCCGCGATTGCGGTATTCTTCAAAGTTTTTCCCGACCGCACGGATATCCATGCCGAAGATATAGACTTCGGCTTCCTTGTCGTGTTCGAGGCCGATAATGGCCTCTTTGATGGCGTGCATGCAGCAGAAGCCCGAGCAGTACTTGTTGAAGCGAATGTCGCGCGAGCCCACGCACTGGATGAAGGCAAGGCGATGGGCGCCCTCGACCCGGTCGACTTTCGCCTTCACGGTCTCGAGCTTTTCGATGGCCTGGCGGCAGGCTTTAACCTGCTCGGCCCACTTGTCGTAGTCTTCACCCTGCAGTTCACCGGCTTCATACTTCGGGTAGAAATCGTCGGAAGTCATGCCGGCCTTCTTTTCGAACTGATCGAGGCTCTTGGCTGCTTTCTGCCGGTTCTTTTCGACCTCGGGCAGAGCATCCATCAAAGCCAGATCCGTCGGGCGATAGACGTGCCCATGGGTGGGCCCGCTGGCGGAGAGGAAGCGTTCGAATTCAAGGGCCGTGACCACGTTGGGCAGGCGCCCGTAGCCGTATTCCGGGATTTTGCGAGCGTCGAAGAGATCGTAGCCGGTGGCCACGATGATGGCCCCGACCTCGAGCTCCACAGTCTTTTCCTCCATCTTATAGTCGATGGCTCCGGCCTGGCAGACCTTGGCGCAGACCCCGCATTTTTTCCCCTGGAAGGTTCGGCACACCGTTGGGTCGATGGTGTAGGCGGAGGGAATCCCCTGCGCGAAATACTTGTAGATGGCTTTGGCTTTCCCCAGCCCGAGATTATAGGCATCAGAGGTCACGGACGGGCACTTCTCCGCACACGTCCCGCAGCCCGTGCACTTGTTTTCATCCACATAGCGGGCCTTCTTGCGAACCGTGGCGCGAAAATTTCCGACCTCTCCCTCGATCTTTTCCACTTCCGAGTAGGCCAGCAACCGGATTTTGGGATGTCGACCGACATCCATCAGCTTCGGTGCCAGGATTCAAAGGGCGCAGTCATTGGTGGGAAAAGTCTTGTCAAGCTGGGCCATCTTGCCGCCAATACTTGGCAAACGTTCCACCAGATGCACCTGGAACCCCATTTCACCCAGGTCCAGAGAGGCCTGGATGCCTGCAATACCTCCCCCAATAACCAACACATCCCGATTCACGAGTAGGGTCTCCTTCCGGGTTTAAAACCGTCCATCGATTTTCAAACTGTTTCCAAAGAAAGAGAAAAGAAATTAACCGCCTTCAGGCCGACGGTCGGCATTCTGCCGGTCACAGCTGAGTTGGATCTCGTTCCCCCCGGGGCACCTCGCTGTGATCGTGTGTGCTCCCATCTCCCGGGCCTCCTGCAACCTCGGCCGCTGTCCTTTGTGATGATGCGTTGCGGGTGCTGTCCCGGAGCGAAATGCCCGGCAAACGGATTCTCATGAATATAGTAACTTATGTTCCGATCGGACATCAAGAATTCTTTGCCTGACCTTCAGGACAATCGCACTTATTTTCACAGAATCTTCAGTCGAAGGGTGGGACAATGGCATACTGCCCGGATCTTTATGTCCAAGGTCGGCAGCATTTGGAATAAACAGAAGGCGATTGGTTGTGAAATGTTTTATTTGCCTCCGTTTGCCCGGAGGGCAGACTCTTCAGGCAAACACCAGTCGCCTTTTTCTTACGACAATGCGCCGCAAACAAAAATCGATCCGGCACACTCTATCCTTTTGCATGAGAGTCTTCTGCCTGCTATAATAGTAGAAGTATTCCCAGGTTGTTCACCCTTTGTCGGTTTCAGGCGGAGGGGAAGGGTTGCTTTGACGGTGGCGATCAGCCACCTCGAAGGCTCCGGGAGAGGCTGCTCGAGGCATGTGTGAGCACTTGTCGGCAAGGTGATCGGGGTAAAGAAGCGAGGTTTGCTCATTTGTCCATTCTATGTTCCATGCGTTTTCCTCGATAGGCACGATTTTTCGCTTTATTTTGAAAAGCGGGGGTCTATGGGGTCGTAGTACTTTGATAATGGGAACTCCAGGTTGTTCCATGGCTGCTTCGCGAATTTTTGTATTCTCACAGGAGGGATTCCATGACTTCAGACCGAAAGCTCGTTTTGTTGGCGTTGGACGGATCAGAACAGTCCCTGGAGACGGTCAAGTACCTCAGTCAGGTGCTGACCCTCTCAAACACCGAGGTGGTGTTATTCCATGTTTTTCAGAAGGTTTTGCCCATGTTCTGGGACCGAGAACAGGATCCCATGGCCCTCAAGCACCTTGAATACATGGAGGGGTGGTCCGCCCACAAAGAACAGAAGATGCGCGAGTTCATGGGAGAGGCGCGGCAGCTTCTGGTCGATGCCGGCATGTCCCAGGAGTCGATAGTCATCAATATTCAGTACCGAAAGCAAGGTATTGCGAGAGACATTTTGGAGGAATCTCGCTTTGGATACGACCTTGTAGCCTTGGGGCGCAAAGGCCTGGGCGCGGCTGATGATGCCATGCTCGGCAGCGTTGCCAGCAAGGTTCTCTTGAATGTCGCCGGTCCGGCGGTCTGCCTGGTGGGAGGAAAGCCCAAGGCGGGCAAAATCCTGGTGGGGGTGGACAGTTCCTGGGGATCGATGCGGGCTGCGAATTTTGTCGGGAAAATACTGAACAAGGGTGAACCTCAGGTGACCCTGGCGCACGTCGTTAGATTTCCTCAGGAAGACGAAGCGGAGATGCTCAGCGGTGAGGTCGTCCAGAAACTCCAGGATGATGCCGGACGAAGCGATTAAACCGACTTTTGAAAAACTCTCCAAATCGCTCGACGGCGATGGGGATCGATAAGGACCAAGATCAGCAGCAAGGTGATCTCGGGAGTGGTCAGCCGTTCGACGGCACTCCTCAACGAAGCCCGCAATGGCAGGTATGGGACCATTGTCGTGGGCAGGAGGGGAGTATCCGAGGTCGAAGAATTCCAGATCGGCCGAATTGCCGCCAAGCTCACGCAGGTCGCGAGAGATATGGCTGTGTGGGTGGTGAGTTAGACTGGGAGCTTGTCCGACAACTCAGTCTCCTGATTATTCACCTTCGCAAATCCCCTATGCCCCCCCTTTACAAAGGGGGGGCATAAATCCCCCTTTCGGAAAGGGGGATTTTGATATCGTCTTTGATTAAACCCTTGTTTTTGCATCTTGATGGGTGTGTTATTTTCTCGGAGTGCTATGTAAAGCACTCGCGGACAGGTGAAAAAAAGCAGGGGGTGATTGTTTTCCACCCCCTGCTTTTTTTTCGAATGAAACATCCGTTTACGGATCGGCTCGTCGATCTGGAGACTTCATTATTCTAGGGTCGTCTGACCACCACCTCACCCTTGGCGTTGACTACTTTGATGGAGAACCCATTATTGCCGTCCAGGCAATGAGTAGCGCAGGAAATTCAAGGGTCGTAGGCGCGTACCGCCATCTCGATCATGTTGAGGATCCCCTCGGTCACCTCGCCATTTTTGATCAGCATCCTCGATGCCTGGTTGACACTCATGTTCATCGGACCGAGATTGTGCGTGGTGCCCACGATGAGGTTGGCCCGGGTGATCATGCCATTGTCGTCCGTGGAGTAATCGTGTATCAGGGTCCCGCGGGGAGCTTCCACACAGCCGACGCCTCTTCCCGCTCGCGGCTCCACCTTGGCCCGGATGTCCGTATCGCAAATCGACGGGTCTTCAAGGAGCTCGATGGCATGTTCATAGGCGTACACATCTTCGATCAACCGTGCCCAATGATAGAGCAGGGTCAGCTGCGCCGGCCTGCCGAAAGCCTTGCGAAACTCGTCGAGTTCGGCCTGGGCCCGCGGGGTGGAGATCCCGTCACAGACGTTGATCCGCGCCAGACAGTTGGCGCGATAGATGCCCTTGGGATTGTCGATATCCATGGAAAAGCCCTCATCCCAGCAGCGGGCATACGGGATTTTCCCATACGAAAAGGGCACTACGGCTTCGCCCAGATAGTCGACGTAGTCCTGAATATCGAATGCCACAAAGGAGCCATCGGGTTTCATCAGGCGAATCTTACCCTCATAGAAAGCAAGATTGCCGCTATCGTCCACGGTTCCCAGAAAACCGGTGTTGATGACCCCAAGGGTCTTGACCACATCCAGGTATTTCGGGAAAGACGTTGGCCTTGGCAAACTTGAGGGTGTCGTGGGAGAATTCCAGCAGAACCTTAAGCTTCTCCAGGAAATCCAGACGTTCTGAATCGAGAAGCGGCCGGCAAAATCCGCCCGTTACTCCGGCATGGGGATGGATGGCCTTGCCGCCGAGCTGTTCCAGGATCATCTTCGCCATATAGCGCATCTGCACCGCTTTGGTAGCCAGCTCAGGATGCGCCTTGGCAACCCCGATAACGTTGCGGATGGCATAGGGGGCATCCGGCCCCATTACAAAATCGGGTGCTGCGAGAAAGTAGAAATGCAGCAGTTTGTCTTCGGCATGGGACATGGTCTGCGCAAACTCCCGCAGCTTTTGCCCGGCAGGCGGCGGGGTCACCCCGAAACAGCGGTCCACGGCCTTGTTTGAAGCCATGTGATGGTGCCAGGGACAGATTCCGCAAATGCGGTTGACAATCCGCGGAACCTCCTCTGCGGGCTTTCCTTCCACAAACTTTTCAAAGCCCCGTAGAGACATGTAATGCACTTTGGTGCTGCTCACACTCCCCCCGTCATCGAGTTGGATCTCGATCGAGCCGTGACCCTCGATGCGGGTTATGGGAGCGATGTTTATCACTCGTGACATGTCTTCATCCTCCCTCTATTTCTTCCGCGGCGTCAGTAGATGGTGCGCCCCGGAGAATCGCAACAGAGAAGTGTATTCGGGCAGGGACCCAATATCGATGCCATTAGATGCCAGCGCATTCAGCATGCCCAGAAGCTGATTGCCGTCCTGCTCTACCGGCCCGTAGCAGCCCCGGCAGGGCACCCGGGCGATGATACAACGGGGAACGACGCCATCGCCGCCGCAACCGGCCTTGGTCACCGGCCCCATACAGAGTAATCCCTGTTCCAGCAGGCAGCGCATCTGATTGATCGGCTCATCCGGGGCTTCGTAATAGGGCGCCTGGAGGAATCGGCGAAGCTGCTTCACCTGTCCTTTGCCCTCTCTGATCGTGGGGCAGGTGTCACAAACGCTTTTGTCGGCCAGTGCCAGAGGCATGAGCCCGAGCAAGGCCGCGAGCCCGACAAAAACCTGGTCCGGATGGGGTGCACACCCCGGCAGGTAGACGTCTACCTTGATTTTTTCGTCCAGCGCATAAGAGGCATCCAGGAGCGTCGGGATACCGTCGGAGGGATAAACGTCAGGTTTATCGGTGGTCTCCGTCGAATAGTACCGATCCAGGATTTCCAGATTTTCATAGGAATTGGCCAGTGCAGGAATGCCGCCGTGGGTCGCGCAGGTGCCGAGAGCCACGATGATCTTGCACTGCTTGCGCATTTCCTCTGCCACTTCCAGATGCTCCGAATTCCGGATGCCACCGCTGATGATCCCGACATCCGCCTCGGGGATGTGAATGTGCTTTCCATCACCCAACTGTCCGTAATACTTATGGTCCATCAAGACCGGGATGTGCACGAACTCGACGAGATCCAACACCGTCAACAACCTCTCACCCAGATCAACGACCGAGATCTCACATCCCGAACACGCATTCAACCACTCTTCCGCTACCCTAGCTGCCATGTAACACCTCTTGAGTTTCGGTGCCTCCGCCGGGACTCTACGCCCCCAACTGCCTACTTCCCTGACCGTCTGTTTTAGGCGGCTTCTGCTTTCTTTTCCTTCAGGGGGTTCGGTCCCAGTTTTTTGATCTCTCCGATGAAGGCCGTCACCACTTCTGCAAACTTGGGTGCTTCCGCCGACGACACCCACGCGGTTCGAAACCGATCAGGATCGATTCCAAGGTTTTCAAGGACGATCTTCGTCACCTCTTGCCGGGCATTTGTCTTTTGATTACCTTCCAGGTAATGACATTCCCCGAGGTGTCAACCAACCACCAGGACGCCATCGGCCCCTTTATTGAGGGCTCGGACCACCATATCAGGACCGACCATTCCCGAACACATCACCCGCACTATCCGCAAGTTGGACGGATACTGCATACGACTGACCCCAGCCAGGTCAGCAGCAGCGTATGCTCACCAAGTGCACAAAAACCCTAAGATGACCGGTTTGAAATCATCAGACATCGCGGGAAACTCCTTTCCATGAGAATCGACAAGTCACCAAGTGTCACAACAGCGAGGTTTCTATACTCCTTCGAGGGCGGCGTCCACCTGGGCCCGGATTTGCTCCGAGGTGAACCCGTGCACGATAATGCCGCCCTTGGGGCAGGTTGCCGCGCACACCCCACATCCCTTGCAAAGAATGTTATCCGATTTCACGCGCTTGCGCGTGCGTCCCCCCTCCTCGAACTCTTCGGTGGTGATCGCGTAGTAGGGACATAAATCAATACACAAGGCACAGCCGTCGCACTTTTCGGTGACATAAGAGACCAAGGCACTGAAGACCAGTTTGTCCTTTGAGAGCACCGTAGCGGCCCGCGAGGCAGCTCCCAGCCCCTGGGCCTGGGCTTCGCGCACCGTTGCCGGATAGCGCGCGGTGCCGCACAGAAAAATCCCGTCGGTGGCAAAATCCAGCGGTCGAAGCTTGGCATGGGCCTCCATGAAGAAGCTGTTCTGGTCGACGGGAATGCGCATCAGATTGGCAATAGCCGGAGCATCTTCAGGGGCCACCAGAGGGGTGGAAAGCACCAGAAGATCAAAAGGAATCTCCTCCACCTCACCGAGAAGAGGCTGATAAACCTCCACCACGTTGTCCTTCACAACCGGTGGCCTCTCCTCGTTGTAAATGTCGTAGCGAACGTCCTTGCCGCGCGACTCCCAGAGCATCCGTTCGTTGTCGGTGCCGTACATCTGAATGTCGCGATAGAGGATGTGAACATAGGCATCGGGATTGAGCTCTTTGATGTAAAGGGCATTCTTGATCGCGGTCTGGCAGCAGATCCGCGCGCAGTAGGTGCGCTCCGGCGATCTGGCGCCGACGCACTGGATCATGACCACCCGTTTGGCGTCGAAGACTCCGTCGCGGAGCTTCTCCTCCAGCTCAATCTGGGTGATCACATTCTTCCCGTTGTACCCATACGGTCCATTGGGAGTAAAGGGCACCGCCCCGGTGGCAACGACAATGCAGCCCACGGTTTCCTTTTGTTCCGCACCCTCTTTGTCACGAATCGTCACCTCATAATTCCCGACGACGCCGCCAACCGCGGTAACCTCGCTTTCCAGCAGAGGCGTTACATTCGGTTTAGCTTGGACCTGATCCACCAGCTTGCCCATTAACTCGGAGGCCTTGTCTCCGCGGGGCCCGACCCGGTTGATCCGCCGCAGCAAACCTCCGAGCTCCGCCGCTCTTTCCACAAGGACTACGTCGGTTCCCATGTTAGCCAGGGCCACCGTGGCCGAGAGACCGGCAATGCCCCCGCCAATAACCAGGGCTTTGCGCACCAGGGAGGCTTCAATGTCCTGTTGGGGCTGGAGAAATTCGGCCTTGGCCACCGCCATCCTGATCAAATCTCGAGCCTTGAGGTTGGCATCCGCCTTCTCCTGCATGTGCACCCAGGAACACTGATCGCGGATGTTGGCCATCTCGAACAGATAGGGATTCAATCCCGCTTCGGCGCACGCGCTCTTGAACAGCGGCATGTGGGTGCGAGGCGAACAGGAAGCCACCACGACGCGGGTGAGCCCTTGCTCCTTGATGGCGTTCATGATTTCGCCGATACCCGCTTCGGAACAGGTATAGAGATTGTTCTTGGTAAAAACGACGTTGGGCAACCCGGCCGCGTATTCCGTCAGTTTTTCACAATCCAGGAGGCCCGCTATATTGGAACCGCAGTGACAGACAAAAACACCCGTCTTCACTTCTTGGCTGTTGAGCTCTTCCGACTTCGCAGTATCACCACTCATTGACTTGTTCTCCTTCAGGAGGCGAGACGTTCGGTCTCAGAACCTGACAGAACCTGGGCTGCCATTGCAGCGGCACTGCTGGCTTGAGCAACCGATTCAGGAATATCCATGGGACTTTGTGCACAACCGCAAACGAAGATACCCGGACGCGAGGTATCAAGAGGCAGATAGGAGGCGGTTTCAATGAACCCAAACTCGTTGGTTTGGATGCCCAGGGTGTCGGCCAGTTTCGTCACCCCCTCACTGGGCTGACAGGCGGTGGCCAGAATCACCAGATCGACCGGCAACTGGCGCACCTGGCGCTCCTTGGTGTCTTCGTAAACGAGGATCGGGCCGTGATCCTTGTCCTCGATGATTTCGGCGACCCGGCTCCGGATGAACTTGATGCCGGCTTCGTTGGCGCCGCGATTGCGGTATTCCTCAAAATTCTTCCCGACCGCGCGGATATCCATGCCGAAGATATAGACTTCGGCTTCTCGATCATGTTCCAGGCCGATGATGGCCTCTTTGATGGCGTGCATGCAGCAGAAGCCGGAGCAGTACTTGTTGAAGCGAATATCGCGGGAGCCCACGCACTGGATGAAGGCAAGGCGATGGGCGCCGTGGATTCGGTCGACTTTCGCCTGCAAGGCCTCCAGCTTTTCGGTTGCTACACGGTACACCTTGTACTGCTCCGCCCACTTGTGGTGGTCATCGTCCTGCAGTTCGCCGGCTTCATACTGCGTATAAAAGGCATCCGAAGCCATAGCGAAATGCTTTTCATAGCGTTCCAGACCCTTGGCCGCTTTCTGCTGGTTCTTTTCCACCTCCGGCAAGGTTTCCATCACGGCCAGGTCCGTCAGCCGGTAAACATGTCCATGCGTGGGCCCACTGGCCGAGAGGAACCGTTCGAATTCGAGAGCCGTAACTACGTTCGGCAGCCGTCCGTAGCCGTACTCGGGTATTTTGCGGGCATCGAAGAGATCATAGCCGGTAGCCACAATAATGGCCCCGACGTCGAGTTCGACAATCTGTTCCTCCATCTTGTAATCGATGGCCCCGGCCTGACAGATTTTTGAACAGACGCCGCATTTCTTGCCGGGCTGGAAGTTGCGGCAGACCGTTGGGTCAATGGTGTAAGCGGAGGGAATCCCCTGAGCGAAATACTTGTAAATCGCCTTGGCCTTGCCCAACCCGAGGTTGTAGGCGTCGGAGGTTACCGTCGGACATTTCTCCGCACACGTCCCGCAGCCCGTGCACTTGTTTTCATCGACATAGCGGGCCTTCTTGCGCACCGTAACGCGAAAATCTCCGACCTCCCCCTCGACCTTTTCCACTTCCGAGTAGGCCAGCAACCGGATATTGGGATGTCGACCGACATCCATCAACTTCGGTGCGAGAATTCAGAGGGCGCAATCATTGGTGGGAAACGTCTTGTCAAGCTGGGCCATCTTGCCGCCGATACTTGGCAGCCGTTCCACCAGATGCACCTGAAACCCCATCTCACCCAGGTCCAGAGAGGCCTGGATTCCTGCAATACCTCCCCCAATAACTAGCACGTCCCGATTCACGAGTAAGGTCTCCTTCTGGGTTTCAAACGAATTTTCACTGTTCCACATGCTTTAGAAGAAAAGCGAAGAGATCGACCACTTCCAGATCAACGAGGTCGGTGTTCTGCTGACCGCAGCTGAGATGGATGCGGCACTTGGGGCAGCTCGTTATGACCGTGTGTGCTCCGGCTTCCCGCGCTTCCTGCAGCCTTTCGATCTGGATGGATTTGGAACAGTTGGAACATTCCATCCAGGCACTGGTGCCGCAGCAAAGAGCGTTTTCGCGATTGCGGGGCATTTCCTCAAAACAGGTTTCCGGGACGAGCCGAATCAGCTCCCTCGGGGCCTCATAGATCCCGGCCACCCGACCCAGACGGCACGGGTCCTGATAGGTTACCGCTCCCTTGCCGTTGCTTGGACCCGGGATGAACTTCACTCCCGAGCCCGGCAGTTCGCGGGCAAAAAACTCGGTGACGTGAAGCACTTCAAAGGGCAGGTCCCCGAAATACTTGGGGATCATGATTGTTGAAGGTCGTGTATCCTTCCGGGCAACTGAAGAGGACGGTTTTTGCCCCGGAGGCACGAATGACCTCGAGATTCATTTCCGCCAGTTTCTTGAAGGTGGCCTCATCGCCGCCCCACAGGGCGTCATGGCCACAGCACCGTTCATCGTTGCTGATGACCGGTTCGATGCCCATGCGATTGAGCAACCCCAGGACCCCCTTCGGGACTTCGAGGGAACCTTCACCAGGCTTCAACACAGCCTCAAAATAAGGAGCGCAGCCAACAAAATAGAAGATGTCCCCCGCTTCCTTGAAGGTGCCCGCTTCTTTCGCCCAGTCGGTGCGCTGCTGTTTGATGCTTTTGGTTTGCAGTGCAGCGATGGCCTGGAGGGTGCCGTGATGGCTCAACTGGGGTAGGTTCCCTTCCTTTCGGGCCAGCTCCCGATGGGCCCGGGCAAACTCGGGGAAATCGATCTGTGCCGGACAACGGGTGCTGCATCGGGCACAGGTGAGGCAGGCCCACAGCTCCCGCCCCTGCACCACCGTCTCGTCGTGGTCCATCAAGGTGCGCTTGATCATTTGGCGCGGGGAAAAGGAAGTCATTGTTCTGCTGATGGGGCAACTGCCCGTGCAGACACCACACTCCATGCAATAATGAATTTGTTCCGGACTGATTATCATAGCGTCTTCCATCAGGGCATTTACGGTTCTAAAAGGATCGCTCGGCAGCCTCTTGAGCGCAACCCGTGATCAGGCCGCGCTCGCTACACCGCCATTCGTCTCTGCCAGTGGATTTCTACCCAATTGTCGCAACAGTTGGGTGAAAGAACGGATCTCTTCCGCAAAAAGCGGACCTTCTGAAGCTGACACCCATTTGAGACGGAGATAGCCATCATTCACGCCAAGCAATTGGAGCACTTTCCGGGTATCCTCAACCACTTTCAGGCACTTTTCATTACCTCCCAGGTAATTGCAGTCCCCGATGTGTCAGCCGGACACCATAACTCCGTCCATTCCGGCCAAATAGGAGTTCAGCAGGAAGGCATGATTGATTCTACCCGTGCACATCAGACGAATGAGGCGTATATTGGTAGGGTACTGCATCCGCCCCACCCCTGCCAGATCAGCTCCGGCGTAGGCGCACCAGTTACAGACGAAGGCTACAATTTTGGGTTCGAAGGTTTCAGACATTGGCATTCCTCTCAGTTATCGGCTCACGCTAAACAGCCTCAATCCAACAATCACCAGCTATAGGGCCTGAATCACGGCGTTTACCTGTTTGTCGCGGAAATGGGCCAGCGAAGCCGCCCCGGTGGGACAAGCCGCGTTACAGGCGCCGCATCCGGTGCAGAGCGCCAAGTTGACCTGAGCCTGGCGGTGCCCTTCAGGCATATCCGTAACTTTCACGGCGCCAAAGAGACAGGTCTGTTCACATTCACCACAGGCCCGACAGAGATCGGGGTCGATCTGCGTCACCATGCCTTCCTTGACAATCTCTTTCTTGGACAAGATGGCAAGCGCCCGCGAAACCGCTCCCTTGGCCTGCGCGATGGCCTCATTGGCAAATGTGGGCCCTTTCGCAAGACCGCAGAGAAAATACCCGGCGGTCGGAAAATCCAAAGGCCTCAGTTTCAGGTGCGCCTCAAGGAAGAAGCCGTCCTGATCGAATGGTACGCGCAGGGTTTCGCCGAGCTTCCTGCCTTCCTGTTTGGGTCGGATGGCGGCGCTCAAAACCAGCAAGTCGGCATCCAGACGGAACGGCCGATTCAACTGCGCATCCTGAACCGTCACCTCCAACCGCTCGCCGCTGGCCTGGACCTTGGGCTTTTGTTCGTATTCGAAGCGGAAGAAGCGGACCCCTTTTTGTCGGGCCTCCTGATAGCTGAGTTCCTTGAAACCGAAGGTGCGGATATCGCGATAGAGAACCGATATCTGCGCTTTGGGGTTCAGTTCCTTGAGCTTCAGGCTATTCTTCATGGCAGCCGTACAGCACACGCGGCTGCAGTAGGAATTATCCGGTTCACGGGACCCCACGCATTGAATCATGACCACTCGCTGGTACTTGGCGGCACGTGCGGGTTCGTTTTGCAGGAGTGACTCAAATTCGTGTTGCGTCATCACCTGTGGGTGTTGTCCGTAAAGATATTCCGTCGGTTTGTATTCCTCACCACCCGTGGCCACGATCACCACGCCGTGGATGAGTTCCTCGGTGTTTCCGTTCGTGGCGATCGTACTGGTGAAATTGCCGCAGCTTCCCGTGATCGAGGCAACCTCGGCATTCTTGTGAACGGTGATGAGCGGATTGGCTTCCACCTTCTTGATCAGGTCTTGCACAAACCGGTATGGAGTAGTCCCATCTTCGGTGTAATAGAGGGTTTTGGCATTTCCGCCGAGTTCAGCACTGCGTTCCACCAGGACCGCAG
Organism: uncultured delta proteobacterium; assembly: GCA_963844985.1. Taxonomy (GTDB): domain Bacteria; phylum Desulfobacterota; class Syntrophobacteria; order Syntrophobacterales; family Syntrophobacteraceae; genus JADGQM01. The sequence goes on along the minus strand of CAWJQV010000029.1, from coordinate 109,311 downwards.
GGAACCCCTGTTCCGCGATCGAGAGTGCCGCCGTCAGGCCGGTCAAACCGCCGCCGATCACCAGACCCCGCTGGACCACTTCGTAGGTGTAGTCGCTCAGCGGTTCCAGAAGGGTGGAACGAGCCACGGACATACGGACCAGGTCTTTCGCTTTATTCGTTGCCGCCTCCGGCTCCGACATGTGGACCCAGGAATCCTGCTCCCGAATGTTGGCCAGATCGAACAAGTAGGCATTCAATCCGGCTTCCCTGAGGGTGCTTCGAAAGAGCGGTTCATGGGTGCGAGGGGTACAGGAGGCCACGATGACCCGATTGAGTCGATGTTCCTCGATCAACCGTTTGATTTCCTTTTGCTGGTCGGTGGAACAGGTGAACATGGCACGGGTGGCATAGGCCACCCCCGGAAGGGTCTTGGCATATTCCATAACCGCTTCCACATCCACGACGCCGGCGATGTTGATGCCGCAATGGCAAATGAAGACGCCGATGCGCGGCTTTTCGCCCGTGATATCACGCTCCTCATAAACCGGAGGCGGAGTGATCATGGTGTCTCGGGCATCGGCCAGCAATGCTGTCGCACAGGCGGCGGCACTGCTGCTCTGCTGGACGGTGTCGGGAATGTCCTTCGGACCTTGGGAAACACCGCAGACATAAGATTCCGGGTTTCGAGGTCGCCACCTGATCCATGGGATCGCTGGAGCAAAAACCGAAGGAATTGAGTTCCACCCCCAAGGTCTTTGCCAGTTCCCCGGTTGAAGGATGAGCGCAAAGACCGATGGAGAGGACCACCATGTCAAACTCTTCCTCTCGCAGTTCGTTCTTGTCATCCGAATAGGTTACCCGCAGCGTGTCGGTTTCCGGCACCGGCACCACCCGGGAAACCATGGAGCGCACGAAGCGCACGCCGGTCTCATCGCGGGCCCTTTCGTAGAAGCGGTCAAACCCTTTCCCCTGAGCCCGCATATCGATGTAAAAGATCGTGGTATCGATATCGGCTTCGTGTTCCTTGGTGATCATGGCCTGCTTGGTCGCGTACATACAGCAAACATACGAGCAATAATCATTGCCGATGCTGCTGTCTCTTGATCCCACGCACTGAATCCAGGCGATCCGCTGGGGCTTCTTGCCGTCCGAGAGGCGCTGAATGTGCCCGGCAAAGGGGCCGGCGGCGGAAAGAATACGTTCGTATTCGAGGCTGGTCACGACGTTGGGCCACAGGCCGTAGCCCAGTTCGGGCTTGATCCGGGCATCGAACGGCTTGAATCCGGGAGCGAAAATGACCGCGCCGGTTTTGATCTCTTCGATCTGTTCCCGCTGGTCATGGTCGATCGCCTTGGCAAGGCAGGCATCCACGCACTGCAAGCATTCGCAGCAGACCATGCAGTCGAGGCATTTCTGCGCTTCGGCCTTGGCCTGTTCTTCGGTCAACCCCAATTCCACTTCGTCAAAAGTCGACCGCCTTTTAGCCATGGGGATGGCGGCCATATGCGCTCGGGGTACCTTCTCGAGGTCCTCGGGGATGGGCCTGAAGTCCTCCTGGGGTAAATCGAGCGGCTCACGCCCGGCGGCCACGTCCTCACCTTTGAGATAGCGGGAAATCGAGATGGCGGCCTCTTTGCCGTGAGCCACCGCACCGATGGCAATCCATGGTCCGGTCTGGGCATCACCACCGGCAAAGACGCCTTCCTTGTTGGTGGCCAAAGTGATGGGATCGGTCTCAATGGTTCCCTTACGGGTAAGCGCCAGGCCCTCGTATTCGGCCAGGAACAGCGAATCGGGCGCCTGCCCGATGGCGGGGATGATTAAGTCCGCTTGAGTCTCGAACTCACTTCCGGCGATCGGCACGGGACGTCTTCTCCCGGAAGCATCGGGTTCCCCGAGTTCCATCCGGATGCACTGCATCCCGGTTACCTTGCCGTCCTGTGTAAGGACCTGTGCCGGGGCGGTGAGATATTGGATGTCGACGCCTTCGGCCAGAGCGTCCTCAATTTCGTTTTCGCGGGCCGGCATTTCCGTGCGGGTCCGGCGATAGAAAATGCTCACCTTTGCGGCGCCCAGTCTGGTAGCGACCCGCGCGGCGTCAATGGCAACGTCGCCGCCGCCGATGATGATCACTCTCTCCTTGCCGAGAGTGACTTCACCGAGGTTGGCGCGACGCAGGAATTCCACCCCGTGCATCACCCCTTCGGCGTCTTCACCGGGAACGTTGAGCTTCTGGCTCTGATGGGCGCCGATGCCCACATAAACCGCCTTGTATCCCTGGGACTTTCAGATCGTCGATGGTAAACTCCCGGCCCAGGGCGGTGTTGAACTTGATATCCACACCCAGTCGGGTGATGGCGCGGATTTCCTTTTCCAGGACCGCCGGGGGCAACCGATAGTCGGGGATGCCCACCCGCAGCATGCCACCCGCTACGGAAAGCGCTTCGAAGATGGTCACCTGATAGCCGTCCAGGGCCAGAAAGTAAGCGGCAGTAAGCCCTGCGGGGCCGGAACCGATGATGGCCACCTTGTCCTCGCGCTTTTCGATTTCCGGCATCGGAAGTTCTTCGATGTCCACCTGGTCGGCTACGAAGCGCTTCAGGGCGCAGATCGACAAGGGGCTGTCGACCTCGCCGCGGCGGCACGCGTCCTCACAGGGATGGGGGCAGATCCTGCCGATGACACCCGGCAGCGGGAGGTTCCGCATGATGACCTGCATGGCCTCGACATATTTCCCCTGAGCGATGAGGGCCACATACCCATGGGCGTTGACATGATTCGGGCAGGCGTTCGTGCAGGGCGACTTGTCCTTCTTGTCGATGCTGAACTGCGCCGGGACCGCCTGGGGATAATGACGGTAGATCGCCTGGCGCTCATTCAAGCCGAGGTTAAAGTCAGCCGGCATGTTGATGGGACAGACCTTGGCGCATTCCCCGCAACCCGTGCACCGATCCAGCATGACGTAGCGCGGATGGCGGTTGAGCTTAAGGGTAAAATCACCCGGTTCGCCGGAGATGCCTTCCACGGTAGTTCGGGTCAGAATCTCGATGTTCCGGTGCGTGGCGAGCTCGACCAGCTTGGGGCCCATCATGCAGGAAGAACAATCATTGGTGGGAAAGGTCTTGTCCAGCTGAGACATCACTCCGCCAACGCTGGGCTGTTCTTCAACAAGGTAAACTTTGAAACCGGAGTTGGCGATGTCCAGGGCGCTTTGGATACCGCCGATGCCTCCTCCAATAACGGTAACTGCACCAACCTTCTGTGCTCCTGCCATGCTTCTACTTCCTCAAGTTATGAAGGGAAAATATTACTCTGAAAGACAGTGGGGGTGCGCTCTTCACTGAATCCTTCAAGCCTGCTGCTACCCCGCTTCCCCTGTGGCTTTCCGTAATGCCGACAACACCCGGCTTCATCTCAAAACAGGCAATCTATCAGGCAACCAGTCTGGCCTCGCGAAGCAGTGGGCGGGGGTCCGCCATATGCCGTGAAAGCCATGATTCAACGGCCGGCATCCCACAGGCCAAACCAATCAATTCCGTGAAATACAGGATGGGAGGAGCAAAGCTCCGATCCCACTCCGCTTCAATCTGCTTCTGATACATGTCGAGGTTGGCCTGGCACATCTGGCACGAGACCACGATTGCCTGGGCGCCGACCCGCTGTGCCATGTCATAAAGCTTCCCCACCAGACGGTAGCCCATATCGGGACGGGTGACCATGAGGCTTGCCCCGCAGCAATCAGTCTTGTAAGGCCACGGCAAAGCCTTGCCTCCCAGGGCCTTGACGATCCGGTCCATGCTCTGCGGGTTCTCGTAATCGGGGGCTTTGGTGATATGGGGCGGCCGACTGGCCATACAACCATAGTAGCAAACCACCTTGAGGCCATCGAGCGGCTTCTTAACGTTTTCCGCCAATTTTTTCAGCATCTCCTCGGTGGCAAAAAAGTTTGCCAGGTCCCAGATCTTGGGAACGGGAGAGTCAAGCTGAATGTCGTAGTGGCCGCCCCCCTTTTCCTCAAGCGCCCAGGCTGCCGTCTTCAGTCGATTGTAACAGAGCGGGCAGGGGACCAGCATGTCCGCATTGGACTGGCGCGCCGCCAACTTCAGGTTGCGCGCTCCGAGTTCAATGCTCGCCTTGTGATTGATACTGTGGGCCGCGGTCGCGCCGCAGCAATTCCAATCCGGCACTTCCTGCAATTCAATTCCGAAATGAGCGCAAACATCGTGGATAGAGTCGGCATAATCACGAGCCGTACCTTCCAAAGAACAACCCGGGTAATAAGTCACCTTCATGATGCGGTTCCCTGTCTATTTTGATGGACGAAGAATGGCGGCAACCTCAGCCTTTCCTTCAATGGATTTGGGAAGGAGAGGCAAGCGCCCCTTCCGGAACATTTTCCAGCCCAATTGAACCTGGTCTTTCCACGCCCCGGTCTTGACCATGCTGCCCATCTGCCCGCTCCGAAGCATATAGGCCCCCAGCAGACCACCCTCAAAAATCCGGCCTGTGTAGCGGATGTTGTCAAGAAACGTTTGGTGGAACGAAACCACTTGCGGTTGGGGTACGGCAACGCCCTCCACCACCGCCATTTCCTTCAAGAAATCCATGAGCTCCGCAATCCTCACGCCGTTCGGACAGCGGGTGCTGCAGGTCTCGCAGGAAGCACACACCCAGATCGTTTTCGAACGCAGGACTTCGTCCTTCAGGCCCAGGATCGCCAAACGAATGACCTGATCCGGATAAAGATCCATGGCAAATGTGGCCGGGCAGCCATTGGTACACTTGCGGCATTGGAAGCACTCTGAGACGCTAAACGGCCCAGCAGCTTCCACCTCTTCCAGGAAAGTATAATCGGGGCTCAAACCATTCCGCTGCATGTGAGTAAAATGTCTCCTGAAGCGTTAATGTGATAGGGATTTTGTGAACATATTCTCAAAACTCGACCAAAAAAACGGCCCCTCCGAAAGTGCCGGAAAACGCCTTTGCTTTGACCATCAACCCCCAGCGGGGACGCCGTAACCTCTGCCCTTAAACGAAACAAGGGCCGCTGCGAGCGATCTTAAACCAGAATATGCACCTCGTTTCAACCATCGCCATCCGCCCGCAAGACCCTGTAGATTCCAATACCGCACTAATTCTTTTAGTATTGTTGTGCCAAATAACACAAATCAAGACGGAAAGCAAAGATTTTTTTGTGAAGCTAGATTTCGATTTGAACGCCCAGTTCGACGACCCGGCCGGGTGGGATGCCGAAATAATCGATGGCGCTGCGGGAGTTGCGGGACAGGAAGGCAAACAGCGACCGCCGCCAGCGCAAGGACTTTGACTTACCGGTGGTGATGAGGGTTTCCCGGCCCAGGTAATAGCTGATGGGATAGAGGCTCGGAATAACTCCGGCGCTGACCGCCTTTTGCATGATGTGCGGTACATTGGGGGTCTCCATGAACCCGTAATAGGCCTGCACCCGGTGGAAACCTTCTCCCAGTTCTTCAAACTTCACCCGTTCGTCATCGGAGACCGTAGGAATATCAGTAACCTGGATGGTCAGGAGCAGAACCCTTTCGTGCAACACCTGGTTGTGCTTGAAGTGGTGCAGAAGGGACGGAGGGATAAACTGCGATGAAGACGCCATAAAGACCGCCGTGCCGGGAACGCGGTAAACGTTATGAGCAGCCACGTCTTTCAGGAACATTTCGGTCGGGATCAGGGCATCGAAGAGACGTCGGTAGAGCTCTGCGCGGCCATCCTTCCAGGTGGTCATGATGAAGACTATGACCGCGGCAACGGCCAGGGGGAACCAGCCGCCGTCGAAGAACTTGAGCAGGTTCGAACCGAAATACGTGGTGTCGAAGACAAGGAACAAGGCCACCAGAGGGACCGTCTTGCGCAGCGACCATCCCCAGGTCTTGGTCGCCACAAAGAAGTAGACCACCGAGGTAATCCCCATGTTGGCCGTGACCGCCACTCCGTAGGCTCCGGCAAGCCCGCTCGACTCCTTGAAGACGAGCACCAGACCAATGCAGACCATCATCATCATCCAATTGACTTCAGGGATATAGATCTGTCCTTCGGTGGTCTCAGAGGTATGAATAATGGTGACCCGTGGACAATATCCCAATTGCACCGCCTGGCGGGTGAGGGAGAAAGCCCCTGAGATCATCGCCTGCGACGCGATGACGGTGGCGATGGTCGAAAGCCCGACCATCGGGAAGAGGAGCGGTCTGGGAACCAAACCATAAAAGGGATTGACGGCAAGATCCGGACGCTCGAGAAGCAGCGCACCTTGTCCGAAATAGTTGAGGATCAGGGCCGGAAAGACGAGGACAAACCAGGAGATTCTTATGGGACTGCGACCGAAGTGCCCCATGTCCGCATAGAGGGCTTCGCCTCCCGTGATGCAAAGAACCACGGAGCCAAGGACCACCAGACCGTGCACATGATGTTCGGCGAAGAAGTAGAAAGCGTATACTGGATTGAGGGCAACCAAGACGTGCGGATTCTGTAAAATATGCATGACTCCCAGGGCCGAAAGGGCGGCAAACCAGACCATCATAATCGGCCCGAAGACGTTGCCGATTCCTGCCGTGCCGTGGCGTTGGACGAGGAACAGCAAAAAGAGAATCGTGCAGGTGATAGGCACGATAAAGCTTTGGCCGCGCTGGTCGCCACCTCCAGTCCTTCAACGGCGGAAAGGACGCTGATTGCCGGCGTGATGAAGCCATCCCCGTAAAGCAAGGAAGCCCCCAGCAAAGCCGAAAACACCACTATCCCGCGGGCATGCGGAGACATCAGTCTGGCGGCGGACGGGACCAGGGCAAGCAGGGCAAAGATGCCGCCTTCTCCCCGGTTGTCGGCACGCATCATAAAGGTGATATATTTGATGCTGACGACGATGGTGAGGGACCAGGCAATCAGAGACAAGACGCCGAGAATGTTGCCTTCGTTGGGCGAAACCGCATGCGTTCCATGGAAGCATTCTTTTATGGTGTACAGAGGGCTGGTGCCGATGTCACCATAAACCACCCCCAAAGCTCCCAGGGAGAGCCCCAGGTAGGCCGACTTTGAAATGGGTTTTTGTTCTCGATGCATTGAGGAAACCGTTCACTCCGTCTTAGGAAGTCACTCCGACTTCCCTGCACGGCCCTTATAACAGAAACCCCAAAACTTTAAACTAGTTATTGAAAACTATCCAATAACCTTGACGATTTCCGCACAAACACCTAGTCTCTTGGATGGAAAATAGTGGCTAGTAGCTGGTGGTTCTGGAGTATTCTTTAAACCCGGGTCATGCTTTGGCATGAGGATCTTTGGAGAGGCGTGAAGTCAATGGCAGTCGTAGCAATCGTTGGTCGACCCAACGTCGGCAAGTCCACTCTGTTCAATCGGATGAGCCGAAAGAACCAGGCCCTGGTGGGCGATTTGCCGGGGATTACCCGCGATCGCAACTATGCCCAAATCAATTGGGAGGGTAAGACCTTTACCATCGTCGATACCGGGGGGTACGTGAATCTGGAAAGCTCGGGCATGGAGGACCTGACCCGGGAACAGATATTGATTGCCCTGGATGAAGCGGACATCATCCTTTTTGTGGCGGACGGCAAGACCGGACTGCACCCGGAGGATTCCTTTCTGGTCGATCTCCTGCGCCGCACCTCCAAACCGATTTTCTTTGCGGTGAATAAGATCGATGGGCCGGAGCAAAAGCGCAACCTTCCGGAGTTTTACGAACTGGGGCTGGATCACCTCTATCCGCTCAGTGCCGCCCATGGTTATGGAGTCGGGGAAATCCTGACGGACCTGGCCGGTTCCGTCCCGGAAACCGTGCCCGAAACGGAGGAAGAACCTGATCCGGGTGAAATACGGGTGGCGATTGTCGGTCGTCCCAATGTGGGGAAATCAACCCTGGTAAACCATCTGCTGGGAGCGCAGCGGGTGATTGTGAGTCCCAGTCCCGGTACGACCCGCGATGCCGTGGATTCAGTGCTTGAACAGCGGGGGCAGCGTTATCTGCTCATCGATACCGCCGGCATTCGCCGCAAAGGCAAGACCCGGGAGAGACTGGAAAAAGTCAGTGTGCTCAGGGCTTTGCAGAGCATAGACCGAAGCCATGTGAGCGTGATTTTGCTCGATGCCGTCGAGGGGATTACCGATCAGGATCTCCACATCGCGGGGTATATTCAGGAGCGCTACCGTGCGTGTATCGTCGGTGTTAATAAATGGGATGCGGTGGAGAAGGACGGAAAACAGGCGGCGCACATTCTGGAGGGAGTCCGCGAACGCTTCCGGTTCTCTCCCTTTGCACCCATCCTGACCATCTCGGCGCTCTCCGGCAATCGCGTAGCCAGGATCATTCCAACCGTTCGGGAAGTCTTTGAGCAATACGGCCAAAGGATCACCACGGGCATTCTCAATCGTGGCCTGGAGCAGGCCCTGCAGCATCACGAACCGCCCGTGGTGAGAGGACGCAGGCTCAAATTCTATTACGCCACCCAAGCCTCGACCCGGCCCCCGACCTTCGTCCTGTTCTGCAACTACCCGGATTCGATTCATTTTTCCTACGAACGCTATCTCACGAACCAGTTCCGGGAAGCCTTTGGCCTCAGCAAGACCCCCATTCGGCTCGTGTTCCGGGGACGCGAGCGAAGAGAAAAGGGAGAATGAGATACAGCCAAAGACCGCCCCAAAAAGACTGCGGTGTAATTTGAATCAAGCTTTCTATCCTTGACGAGTATAAATTTCCATGGGTTCCGGCCCCGGCGCCGTTGCCAGGCTCTCAAGAAGCCGGCGCAAGGAGTCGGCCTCTTCGTTCCGGCCGCGCTTCCTGCATCCTTCACCGTAAATGCGGCATTTCCGTTTCAGGGCTTGCATCGCCAATTCCCGCTGGCCCGGGAGGAGAGGCTCGTTCTGCAGCAATCCTGCGAGAGCTTGAATGCGATATCGGTCCAACGCAGGGACGGTGGTGGAAAGTTGATCGGCATGGCCACCGCGCTTGACGGTCAAGGGTTCCTCAAGCAGTCCAAGGGGATAGCGATAACCGACGCGGAGCCAGAGGTCATAATCCTCACAGGCGGGAAGCGATTCATCAAAGAGTCCCACATCCCTGAATATCTCACGATGAATGACCACGGCCGAAGGGCTGACGAGACATCGCTCCAGAAGTTGCGGGAAGCAATAGCCTCGAGGCTTCCGATGATATTTTTTGGGGTTCAGTTTTTGTCCGTTTCTGACCCAGGTTTCTTCCGTCTGACAGATCTTGAATTCAGGATGCTTCCCGAGGAAAGCCAGTTGTTTCCGGAGCTTTTGCGGCAGCCACAGATCGTCGGAGTCGAGAAACGCCAGCCATTCCCCCTTGGCGGCCCGGATGCCTGCGTTCCGTGCGGAGCTGGCCCCGCCGTGGGTCTTTGATATGGAATGAATGGCGGACCCGAAGGAGGCAAGGACGGCGGAAGTGTCGTCTGAGGACCCGTCGTTGACCACGATTACTTCGAGAGCAACGCCTTCCTGTGCCAGGACGGATGTTACCGCTTCCCTCACCAGAGCGCTGCGATTGTAAGTGGGAATGACAACGCTTATCAAAATAGTAGCCAGTGATCAGTGAACAATGGTCGGCACCCTATATGAAACTGCCGGTCCTGAAAATGTCAATTTCATCCCTCGCGGTGACCTCGTCGGTCATGGAGGCGGAAACAGGAATCGGGATTCAATACATAAGCTCAACAAAGTGTCGCCAAGCCCAAGCCCAAGCCCAAGCCAAGTCCCAAGAGCCATTAAGCCGGCTTGACGACCCCGCGTTGCACCGCCAACCGGCCTGCGCCCAGAAGGGCGGCATCGTCGCCCAGCGCGCTTCGCTGAATCAGCGCATCGGCCGCCACCAGCATGCTGGAATGTTCGACAAGACTGCTATGCAGCGGCCCGATGAACTGGTCCCAACCGGCGCTGACACCGCCTCCGATAATTGCCGTGCGAATGCCGAGGACGGTGAAGAGGTTGGCAAGAGCCAGGCCCAGGGCCCAGCCCATGCGTGCGAAAGCCTCTTGCGCCAGAGGCTCGCCCGCGCGCGAGCATTGGTAGATCCCTCCGGCTTCCAGTTTACCGTCCTGCCAGAGTTCATAAAGTCGAACCGCTGGTCAATTTGCCGCTGATTGCGGCATCTCTGACAAATTCCATCAATGCCGTGGCGGAGGCGTGAGCTTCCAGGCATCCCCTTAAACCGCAAGCACATGGAGGCCCCTCCGGATGGACGATCAGGTGTCCGATTTCCGCGGCGAATCCCAAGCCATCACCGCTCCAGAGTCTTTCATCGAGAATGAGACAGCCCCCGACTCCGGTTCCGAGCGTGAGCCCAACCCAGTTCGGAATCCCGCGTCCGGCACCGACCCAGCTCTCGCCCATGCCGAAGACATTGGCGTCATTTTCCACCCACACCGGAACCCCCAGACGGCCTTCGATTTCAGGACCCAACGGGTAATCTCTCATGGCCGGAAGGTGGGGCGAAAAGATCACCCAGCCCCGCTTTTGATCGACCTTTCCCGCAACGCCGAGGCCGATCCCTGCGACCGTACCGCCAAGTTCCCTTGCCGTTGCCATCAGAGCCCGGCATTCGTCAACCAGCTTCTGTGCGGTTTGTGCGACGCCAAGGGCAATATCGGTGGTGGCCTTTCGTCGCCGCAGAAGGTTCCCTGAAAGATCGACAAGAGCGGTCCTCAGGTGCGTTCCACCGAGATCCACGCCGATGACCATGCGATTACCCATGCTTACTCCGGTGCGCTGACTGGTTATGGGAGTCCCTGTCGTCGGGAATGGCAGAGGGGCCTCACTTGAACGGCCTCTTTGCCGAGATTCATCTCAGACCGGGAACTGAGGGTAGAGTTTCCGGGCAGACTCTCATTGACCAATCAGCGGAAAAGCAGGGTTTAGAAAAGCTTCGGGAACGTAGAAAACGTAATGCTGAGCCAGAATATCGAACTGGGTGTCGGTTTCGGTTCTGATTGCTTGATAAAGGTCTTTGAGAGATTCGGCGCCGACGACATGATGATAGAAGATATTAGGATTGTAGTATTCGGTATGTAAAGGCAGCAGAAAATGGCGCACGTGCCCGCGCCAAACCACCTTCAGGCAGTTGCGTTCTTCCAGGATCGACTGGTAGACCCGGCGCAGAAGATCGGTTCTGAGGATGGGAGATGAGGCGTTGGTCACGCTTTCCATAAGGCCCGCAAGATAATACACTCGCCGCATCATCGCTTCGTCCTCGCGATGGCGGAACAGGCCCATGACCGTATAATGATAGCCATCGTCAAGCTTGAAATGGTTGGGAACAAAGCCGATGTGTTTGTGGCCTTTGACCTGGTAAGCCTCGACTGCGGTGTGCCTCGAAGCGCTCCGATTCTCTCCGGGTACACAGCAGGGCATGCCCGGTGAGCCAATCCCCGCGGCGCCACTCCAACGGTTTGGACGCGACGAGGTTTTCCAGGTGCTGAAATTTCCTTGTGATATCGATCAGTTCAGCCATTACCTATTCCCGGCCGCAAAAGTGAGAAGCAAGGAACAGGTCGCTAGCCCGCGTCCGGCAGGTACGGAGTGAGGTCCTCGACATACTCGGTCACCACTTTGAATCCGGCTTCCTTGAGGACTTGTGCAGCCTGGGAAGCGTTCCTCAGGTGAACGCGCAGAATCAGTTGCCAGATGTCGGGATGGTTGGGAAGAGGCATGATCATGACGCTGCGAATGTTGATCTCCGAACGCTGCATCCAGCCGGAAACCTCGGCCAGAACTCCGATCCGGTCTCGGACGAGGAGCGAGATGCGGTTGCTGTCCTCGCTCAATCCCAGGGCCAGGAGCAGGACTTCGAGCAGGTCGATGATGGTGATGATCCCCACCAGTTTGTCATCCTTGAGCACCGGCAGGGCACTGATTTTATGGTCGTGAATGAGGCGGGCGGCACGTTCGATAGTCATGTCCGGGGTTGCGGTAATGACGTTTTTCGTCATGATATTCGCCACCGTCAGCTTCTGCAGCACGTAGGTCAATTCATGGACACTCAGCGTCGTCGCCGGGGAAGCCCAGGCCTCCTTCAAATCACGGTCGGTCACAATCCCCAGAAGATGAGCTCGACCATCGGTTACGGGCAGCTGCGAAATCCGGCGCGCGTCCATCAGTTCCCGAGCCCGGAAAATAGAGGTATCAGGCGACACGGTGACCAGGTTCGTCTTCATATTCCAGCCCACATACATGGCCGTCTCCTTGTTTCGTTGTCAGTTGATGAAGACCTGGCGAAAGAAATCCAGATGGTCAATTACCATGCCTGCTCCGCGGGCCACCGCAGTCAGAGGATCGTCGGCGATATTTACTTTCAGGCCGGTAGCCCGATTGAGCAATTGGTCGAGTCCCCGGATCAACGCGCCCCCGCCCGCCAACCAGTACCCTTTGTCATGGATGTCCGCAGCCAGATCGGGAGGCGTTTTTTCAAGTGCCCGCTTCACGGCATCGACGATTACCATGACCGGCTCTTTGATCGCTTCCCGGATCTCCTCATCGGTCACGGTAAAGGTCTTGGGGATCCCGCTGAGAATCTCTTTCCCCGTGATGGCCATCGATTCCGGTGTGGCCAACGGCACTGCCGATCCAATCTTCATTTTCACTTTTTCCGCCAGAATCTCACTGATGATCATCTGGCGCTCCCGCTGCACGTAACGCAAAATGGCCTCATTGGCCTCATCTCCGGCTACCCGCACCGACTCACTGTAGGCTACGGCAAACATGGAAATTACCGCCACCTCGGTGGTGCCGCCGCCAATATCCACAACCATGTTTCCAAAAGGCTGATCGATAGGCAGGCCGGTCCCGATTGCCGCCGCCATGGGTTCCTCGATGAGATGTATCTGCCTCGCCCCGGCCTGCTCGGCCGCCTCGATGACCGCTCGTTTCTCCACGGAAGTTATCCCTGTCGGAACCGCCACGACCAATCTCGGGCGAAACAGCTGGCGGCCCTTCAGGATCTTGGCGAGGAAATACTTGATCATGATGCTGGTGACTTCGAAATCGGCGATCACGCCGTCCTTGAGCGGGCGGATCGTGGCGATGCGTTGCCCGTGACGCCCGATAATATTCCTCGCTTCCTGGCCGACGGCAATCACCTGATGGGAATCCTGATTAATTGCAACTACCGAGGGTTCATTGAGGACCACACCCTTGCCTCTGAGATAGATCAGGGTGTTGGCGGTACCGAGGTCCATGGCCAGGTCTTTGGAAAGGAATCGAAATAAACGCTCAAACATGTGAGGCTCTTCTTCCCCGCAGATTTATCCGCATTCCGGTGCTCTCTCGACGGTCGTAGAGTCTATAGAGTATGCCTTGGTCGGTCAATCACTTTTCCGGCGAGTGGAAACCGGAATAGAGGCGCCGATACAAGAGCGGCCACAACTGCTCCAGCCTCGTGCCGTCCTGGGGACACCCGACCAGGCCAAGATACGATCTTACCCTCATCCCTTTGAAGGAAGTTCCCAGGATCTGTTTTCCTCTGTCCATTAGATGGGTAAGGATGGGATTGGCCTCCTGCGATGACATCTGCGGAAATAGAAGACCCAATCGGTTTTCGGAGATTTGCGCCAGATAGGCATCCGAGGGAGCCACCATGCTCAGGCTCGAAGCCAGTTCCCGCTGAAACTGCAGGATTTGTTTGGGAGGTGCCGTGGTGAGCAGCACATGCCACGGTTCGAATTGCATCAGGGCCAAAGCAAATGGGCTACTCTGCTGCATGGACGTTTCCAGGATTTCCTCGACCTTGGCCGCAAATGCCAGGCCGTTGAAGATTCCGGTGGCAAGGTCGTAAGTGCGGAGCTGATCGCATTCCTCTTTCAGGCTGAACTGATCGAGGTGGAAAGCAAAGGAGTGCAGTGCGCACGATATGGCGCGCTGGGCTTCCGTGTCCGGTTCCTGGGGTATTCGCGCAAGAAGAACAAGGGCCAGGCTATGCCCGAGAGACATTTCCACGGGCAGCGCCCAGAGGGTGCCATGGTGAGGCAGACCTTCGGCGGGGGTGAAAAGGAAGTGTTCCGGCGTGTGCGGGTTCAACTTTGGGATGAAGAGGACTTTCTCATTTTGAAAAACCCGGCCGGTGAGTCCCTGTTTAACCAGGAATCGCTGCTCAATCAGAGTGGGAGGGACATTGGGAGTGCCGGCCAGAAGATGATAATGAGGCTGGGCGAATTCTTTAAGGGCGATGAAGCCGTATTCGCTTCCGAGAAGCCGGGCACACTCGGCGACAAAACGTCGGCAGGATTCGATGACGGATTGCCTCTTGAGAAGGATATCGTCCACCTTGTACCAGAACTCGAGCATACCGGCGCAGCTTTGCTGTTGCGCCATGCTGTCCTGGCGCTGGAGGAGTTGATGAAGGACGGCGGCAATTTCCTGAATCCACTTCTGCTGTTTGTCATTGAACCCCCACCCGTATTTGGTGTCCACATAGAGCACCCCGTCGCCGTCGCCGACAGGCATAGCGAAGATGGCCTTGATGTGTGATTCGCCGTCACGATAAAAAGGCACCGTAGTGGGGAGGGTGAGGGAAGTTTCCTGAAGCTTGTCGAGGTGAATCGTCTGGCCGATTTTGTGCACCTGGGAAAGGATGCCGCTCTGTTCCAGCGGAAGGGAGACGGTGTCGCGGACAAATCGGCTCAATGATTGGGATGCGGCCAAATTGAGCTGGCGGTTCCTGGGATCGAAAATGAAAAAGGCGGTCGTGTATGCCTCCAGCACGTTGCTGAGAAGGCTAACCAGCGCTTGATAGGGGTTGGCCTGCATACAAGATCTCCCCCCGTTTTGTTGGTTCCCGATAGATCAGTCCGATAGCGAAGGCCGTAAGCACGGCCCGAATTAGCTAACCTGCATACTGGAATGATATATATCTGTCAATAGATTTAAAAGGTTAGGAGCGCGCTGCGAGGCAAATCGAGAACTTGAGAAAAAGCGTCGAGCAATCTATAATCGAGCAAAAATCATTACGATTGAGGGATACGGCAATGACCAGAATTACCATTCTTCCGGATATCCTTTGTAATCAGATTGCTGCGGGTGAAGTGGTGGAGAGGCCCGCGGCGGTGGTTAAGGAATTAATGGAAAACAGCATCGACGCAGGCGGTCAGAAGATTACCCTAACCTTGGTGCAAGGCGGGCGTAAGGAGATTCGAGTAGTGGACGACGGTTCGGGGATGTCGCCCGACGACGCGCTGCTGGCCCTGGAACGCCATGCCACGAGCAAGATTAGGGCGATCGAAGACCTCCAGTCGATTCGGTCCCTGGGGTTTAGGGGGGAGGCGTTGCCGAGTATCGCCGCGGTCAGTCGGTTCGAGATGGTGACCAGGGAGGCGGATGCGCTGTCGGGCGTTGTGGTCCGTCTTGAGGGCGGGGTCCTGAAATATGTTCGGGAAACCGGATGCCCGGCGGGAACCGCGGTCACCGTGCGCGACCTGTTTTATAACATCCCGGCCCGTCGCAAGTTCCTGCGGTCGGTGGACAACGAACTGTCCCACATCAGCGACCAGGTCCTGCGGCTGGCCCTGGCTTCCCCGGACGTCCACTTCCGGGTTGTCCATCAGGACCGCCAGCTCTACGACTTTCCCCGGGTGAAAGACCGGGCGGAGCGGGCCGCACAGGTCCTCGGCACGGGCATCAACTCAAAGCTGCAACCCTTTTCTGCGGAAACGCAGCACTACCGGATTCACGGGTTTATGAGCGCTCCTGATGTGCAGCGGCCCGGTGCCGGTCACCTTTTTGCTTATGTGAACGGGCGGGCCGTATGGGATCGGCTGCTCAACCGAGCCATTCTGAGCGCCTACGAAACGGTCATCGCCCGGGGGAAGTATCCCGTCGTGGTGCTTTTCGTGGAGATCCCTCCCGCCATGGTGGACGTGAATGTCCATCCGACGAAACGGGAGATCCGTTTTCGGAATCCTGGAGAAATCATGGAGGCGGTCCGGGAAACCCTGAGGCGAACGCTGGAAGGTTCGGTCAATCCGGGGCAAGGGGTCGATCTTGGCAGCCTTGTCCAAGCCCGGCACGAACGTACCTTCCCCGGATACTCATCTACCAGGGAGACACAGATCCACATCGACGCCGGGTTCGGACCATTCTCCCGCGCAACCCGGGGTCCGGCGCCTGTTGAAACGGCACCCTCGCCGGGATCAGGCTCGGATAATTCATCACCGGACGGCGTAACGGAAACCGAGGAAAGTTTTCATAGTCAGGCCGAATCAAGTTTTGCTCCGGCTGAGCAGCCCGCTTTCTCACGGCTGCCCTATCTGGGGCAACTGGCGGAGAGTTACCTGTTGCTCGAGGCTGAGGATGGACTTATCATTATCGACCAGCACGCGGCTCACGAGAGAATCATCTATGACCGGCTCGCCTCCGTGTCATTGCGGGAACCCTCCCAGAGGCTGGTCAAGTCGGTGGTGGTCGAGTTGCTGCCGCGGGAGGCGGCAAAATTGCGGCGCTGGGCAGGCCGTCTCCTGAACCTGGGCTTTGAGGTCGAACCCTTTGGCGGGGATGCCTTTGTGGTGCACTCGGTCCCCGCGATTCTTGACGGTTGTTCACCGGAAGCGCTTCTTCGTGACCTCCTCGAAGGAGCCTCAGAAGACGAGCGCACCCCGCAGTGGAGCCTTCCCTATGAGCTGGCGAAAACAGCGGCATGTCACCGGGCCATTAGAGCAAACCAGAGGCTGCTGGGCGATGAGGTGCGCTACCTGCTCGAGGCTCTCGACCAGACTCAGATCGCGGCCACCTGCCCTCATGGGCGCCCGCTTTGGTTCAAGCTCACCCATGATGAAATTGCCCGTCTTTTCCATCGGACCTGAGGTGGGTCTTGACTCTACTGGAAAGCCCTCTTCCTATCCTTCTTCTTTCCGGGCCCACTGCTGTGGGAAAGACTGAACTTGCCCTCGAAATTGCCCTTCGCCTCGGCTCGGAAATTGTCAATGCCGACTCCATGCAGGTGTACCGTCACATGGATATCGGCACGGCTAAACCCGGTGCGAAGGAGCGTGCACTGGTGCCTCATCATCTCCTCGACGTCGCCGACCCTGACGAATCTTTCGATGCGGCGCGCTATGCCGAGCTTGCACGGCCTGTAATCGAGAACCTCCTGGGCCGTGGCAGGATTCCCCTGATCGTTGGCGGGACCGGTCTTTACCTTAAAATCCTCACGAAAGGCATCTGTTCCGGTGCTCCCGGTGATCAGGAGGTTAAGAAGCAGCTGATCCGGGAAATGGAGGAGCAGGGTCTGCCAAAGCTTCATGAGGAACTGCTCCGGATCGATCCGGAGGCGGCAGGGCGCATCCATCCCCATGATCGCCAGCGCATTGTCAGGGCGCTGGAGGTCTTTCGGCTGACCGGCAGCCCCCTCTCGCTTCGGCAGGCGCAGCATCGTTTCAGCGAGCAGATTTACCGAAGCATCAAGATTTTCCTATACCGCGACCGCAATGTCTTGTATGAGCGAATCAATCGCCGTGTGCTGCAGATGATCGATGAAGGTCTGCTCGAAGAGGTTCGACGACTCATGGAAAAGGGATACGGTCCCGAGCTCAAGCCCATGCAGTCGCTTGGATACAGGCAGATGGCAGCGTACCTTCGGGGAGAGCTCACGTGGGACTCTGCAGTCTCCGAAATGCAACGGGCGACCCGTCAGTATGCCAAGAGGCAGCTGACCTGGTTTCGAGCAGATCCGGAATTTCGTTGGTTTAATGCCGAAGACCGGCAGGGAATCCGGGAATGGATTCATGATAATCAGTGACTGGTGACGAGTGAGGGGTGGTTACACACTCTAGAGGAGTTTCAGGGTGCCGAGGAAGAAAACGGGGACAATGCCCGCCTCGCCGGGACGGCAGCAAGTCATGAATGGATACCGGGAGCTTAAAAAAAAGATCGCCCAGCGTGTTGCGATCCTCTCTGAAGTCATTCAGGAGATGGAATCCCGCGAGGTGCTGGAAACAGCCGCATCAGACAGGTGGAAAGATCACCTGAATCAGGTCTTGTCTTCGCTGGAAGATCCCTTGTTGCGGATCGCCGTTGTGGGCACGGTTAAGTCGGGCAAGAGCACCCTTATCAATGCTTTGGTGGGAAAGGACCTCCTCAAGAGGGGAGCCGGCATTATCACGGCGTTCATTACGCGCCTCATCACCAGCGCCGGGACCGAAGGCTGGGTCGAGTTTAAGCCCTGGCCGCAGATTCTGGACGAATTGAATGCCACCCTGGGGATACTCCCCCACTACTATGACGTGGTGGACGAAAATTATCGGTTCGATGTGCGTCATGCCGAAGATCGGGACCGGCTCAAGGTCCTGCTGGCGAGGGTGCAGGATGAATGGCGCCTCAAGGACGGCCGTTTGGACACGGGTCATATGCTCCTGCGGGGCTATCTCGAGGGCTACGAGCGGGTGCAGGAGTGCATAGGTGAAGAGACCAATCGGCTTTCTTTCGATCAACAATCCTTGGGCCGGCACCAACGCTACGTCGGTTCGGAGGGCCAAGCGGTTTATCTCCGAGATATGGAGCTCCATCATCCGGTCGCCTGGCTGGGAGAGAGCATAGAGCTTGCTGACTGTCAGGGGATCGACTCGCCCAATCCCCTGCATTTTGCGCTGCTTCAGCAATATCTCCTGAAGAGCCATTTTATCCTTTATGTCATCAGCAGCCGTTCCGGTTTGAGGGAAGCCGATTTTCGGCTCATGGATTTCATCAGAACCCTGAAAATGTTCCCCCAGACGTTTTTTGTTCTGAATGCCGATCTGGACGATCACCCCAGCCGGGAAGATCTTGAGCACCTGGCCGAGCGCGTCCAAAGCGAGCTCTCCTGGGCGGTCGGGACTCCCCGCTTTTTTCTCTTTTCAGCGCTCTATCACCTCATCGCGCAACTGAAAGGTTCAGCCTCGGAGCGGGAACGACGGCATCTTCGACTGTGGCGGGGAGAAGCGCCGCTGGCGCATCTGAGCGATGCCGGTTTCAGCGAATTTCGTGAATGCTTAAGCCGGGATATTTGCGGACAAAGATATCGGGTCCTCTGCGGAAGCGGCCTCAGTCGTCTCAGTATGATTGCTGCCGGCGTCATGAACACGGCGGCCGTACAAAAGGAGCTGCTGGCCCAAGATGCAGAGGGTGCCAGGCAATCTGCCGCAGGACTGAAGGATCGGGAAGAGCGCCTTCTGGGCTCCCTGGAGACGCTGAAGAACGCCATCGCCGGGCTGCGGGTCTCCTTGCGCGACGAAACGGACCATACCCTTGGCGCCTATTTCGATTTTGAGCGGGGCCGTGTCATCAAAGAAACCCTGGCAGCAGTAGAAGACCATCCCGTTTCTTCCAGAAACGAAAATATCCCCGGTGATTACCGCTGGCTCTTCAATCAGTTTCATCATCTCTATCGGGACTTTCGACAGTCCTTGGCGCGCTACCTTGTCGAAAAAGTCAACCTGCAGGTGATCGCGTTCGCCAAGATGGAGGAAACGTCTCTGTGCCAACGGCTCAGGCGAGCCGCGGACGGTTTCTGGGTGCTTTTTGAGGCTGCTCTGGAGGATTATCGCCGCGAAGCGGGTCTCTTTGACACGACTTGGCGTCCTTCTGTCGGGAGGCCGGAGACCTGCTGGCAGATTCGGGGTGTGATCGCTCCTCCCAACTTCAGTGTTTTTGTCGATGAGGGGGCCATTGGCCGCGGCATGCTCTTGATGAAACTCGGTTTATCAAGCTTCACCCGCCTCCTGGGAGACTTTCGATCCCGCATCAGAAAACCCAAGGATTTGCTGCTTGGAGAAAAGCGTTATGAAACCATGATCCAGGAGGCGATCAAACTCCTGAAGAAGGAAGCCGGAAGAGAGCTCATGCAGGCGTTTCGGGAATATGAGAAAAGGCTCAAATCGGATTACCTCTACCGGATCGTGGATGAGGAATCGAAGCGTTTATTGCAGGAGTTTCAAATCAGGACGGACATGGTGCGGGTGGAATTGGGAGATCTGCTGGAACGAGGGGAAGCCGAAGGCTCCGGGCGCCATTCCCTGCTAGACACCCTGACCCGGGCCCATCAGATCAGCCAGGCGATGCTGGAAGAATTGGAAGAACTGAGAAACACCCTCGAATAAAACCGATAGGACGGAAAAACTTTCATCCACGAAGTCACACGAAGAGACACGAAAATCTTTAGGTCTTATCTTCTCGCTGGTTCACTGGTTCCCAAGCTCCAGCTTGGGAACCAGCAGTCTTCGTGTACCTTCGTGTGACTTCGTGGATGATAAAACAAGCAGTCAGTGCGACGCTATAGGTTATCGTCCGGGAGGCCGGCACTTTCTCCGGCTTTCCCCCGGGTCTCTTCCTCCATGGCCTCCTCGATCATCGCGTCCATATCCTCCCCTTCGAAATCCTCGCCCATTTCATGGCCCATTTTTTTCATCCATCGGATCATGCTCTTGGGATCGTTCTCATCAAGTCCCCCCAGGCGTGACGGGTCGGCGAGGCGCTCCATGCGGGTTTCCTCGGATAGGCGCACGCGCACCCGCGAGGGCACGCGATCCATTTGATCGCTGCGGCAGTGGCGGCATGCCGCGGACACTTCTTCAGAAATCCGGAAGGTGATGATTTCGCTCTTCTTGCCGCATTGGCGACATCGGTACTCGTATATGGGCATCGCTGTTTCCTCTCTTTTCAGCTCTTCCCGCCGGCAGGAAAGGTGGCCGTCCGCTAGGAGAGTCGGTTGCGGTAGTCTTCATAACCAAACTGGCGAACGATACGGATTTGCCCCCTGGCGTCCCGGATGGCAATGGAGGGCAGCCCAACGCCGTTAAAAGTGTTGTTCTTGACCATCGTGTAGTGGGCCATATCGGTGAAAATCAGCTTGGAACCGATACGGAGCGGCTCAGGAAAGGAATAGTCGCCGAACACGTCTCCAGCCAGGCAGGTCAGGCCGCCAAGCCGATAGGTATGGGGATATTCACCACTCTTTCCGGTGCCTTCGATTTCCGGCCGATAGGGCATTTCCAGAACGTCGGGCGTATGGGCGGCCGCGGAAGCATCCAGGATGGCGATATCCATCCGGTTGTGAATGATATCGAGGACGGAAGCCACGAGAAACCCGGCATTGAGCACGACGGCTTCGCCCGGTTCGAGATAAACCTCAACCGGGTGGCGTTTTCTGAAATCGTTAATGAGCCTGCAAAGCAGGTCCACGTCGTAATCCGAACGGGTGATGTGATGGCCTCCCCCGAAATTAAGCCACTGCATGCGCTCGATGACCCGGCCGAATTTTTCCTCGAAGACCGGCAGCGTCCGTGCCAGGGAGTCCGCATTCAGCTCGCAGAGGGTATGGAAATGGAGTCCCGTGATGCCGTCGAGTTGGTTTGCCTGGAAGTTTTCCCGGGTGACACCCAGCCTGGAAAACGGGGCGCACGGGTCATAGATGGGTACCTTCACTTCGGAGTGTTCAGGATTGACGCGGATTCCGCAGGACACCCGGGTTTTCGACCCTGCCAATAAGGGCCGGAAGCGGCTCCACTGGGAAAAAGAATTAAAAACCAGGTGGCTGGAGTAGGAAAGCAGTTCTGCAAATTCCTGCTCCCTGAACGCTGCTGCGAATACGTGCACTTCCTTTCCGAATTCTTCATAACCGAGGCGTGCTTCATGGAGCGAACTGGCGGCGACTCCGTAGAGGTGCTGCCGAATGAGAGGAAACGCTGCAAACATGGCAAAACCCTTCAGCGCCATGATGATTTTACAGCCGGTTTGAATCTGTACGGCGTTGAGCACCCCCAGGTTCCGCTTGAGAACCGCTTCGTCAAGCACATAGCACGGGGTGGGAAGCGCGGTCGGATCGAATGGGGTCATTCCTGTTCATACCTCCAGCGAGCGGGGATTCATACGGAACAAGAGCACCTGTCCGCCCCCTGCTAATGGAAAAAGAGGTCGTCGGTAAGAATCTGATTATAGGCTGCATAAGCCTGGTGCATGTAGGGCGGCAAGGTAAACATGCCGCGGGCGATGTCCGGGGAAAAGTAGTGAAGGGGCAACGGGGTTTGTTCTGCGCGCCGGACGAGGGCATCCAGTGACCAATCGCGGTCGAGCGAAGCCAGAACGTGGGCATCCGGTCGGTGGAAGCTGTGCAGAGTATAGGGATAGGGATGAACCACCGGAAACACGCTTCTCATGGTATTGGTAATGCGGGCATGCAGTGCCACTTCTTCCGGGCTGATGCCTTGCGCCTGCACCGCAACAGTCCCTTTTGGCCCCAGGTGGGCCTTCACCAAGTGGTAAAATTCGCGAGTGAAGAGCAGCAGGGCGGGACTGCCTTCAAAGGGATCACTGAGATCGAGGATAATGCAATCAAAGATCTCCGAGGTGGTTTCCAGATATTGTCGGCCGTCTCGGGTGAGCAGTTCGAGGCGGGGATCATCGAACTTTCCCTGATGCCATTGAGGGAGATGCCGTTTACAAAGTTCCGCCAGTTCGCCGTCGATGTCCACCATCACGACCCGTGCGATTCCCGGGTGTCGGAAAACTTCCCGGAGGGACGCTCCGGTAGCGCCCCCGATAATGAGCACGGACCTCGGTTCCTCATGGCTGAAAAGTGCTGGATGGACGAGCATCTCATGGTAAATGAACTCATCGTTCTCGGATGATTGGCAGATGCCGTCGAGGAAGAGCATGCGTCCGTGGACCGAGGTGTCCACAATAGTAATTTCCTGATAGCGTGAGCGCCCGCTGAAAACAAGAAGGTCGCAGCGGTAGAGAATTTCCAACCCGGTACCGATAGCCTCTCGGAACCACAGGGGAGTCTGTGCGGTTTGCTCTGTCACGGTTCTCCCTTCAGCGGCGACACCGTCTCGATAGCCTCCATCCGGAAATCCACCCGTCAAGTAAGGGCGGGCTTTATGCCTGCCCGAAACCAGAAATGAATCGGACATGACTGAATAAGCATAGAAGGGCTTTCAAGACAAGGAAAAGATGAGTATGGTAGAGGCGCAGGCAAAAAAAAGTTGACAAGGTGCAGACCTGCTGCAACTATTCCGTGTAAGCTCCATGCAAGATTCTTAACTGGATCGTATAGGAATTTGCATTTTTTCTCCACGAAGGGACACGAAGTATTGGAGTTTCTTCGTGTACCTTCGTGGATTAGCTTTGATAAATTTTTGATCACCATGACATGGAGTCATTTTTCCATGCAAGGAGCAGTCCATGCGGAAGATCCTGATCTTTGACACAACCCTCCGTGACGGTCTGAAGTCCCCCGGAACGATGCTGAGCATAGACGAAAAGGTCCGCCTCGCCAAACAGTTGGCGCGACTGCAGGTCGACGTTCTGGAGGTTGGGTTCCCGGCCGCTTCTCAGGAGCAGTTTGAGGCGGCTGAACGCATTGCCCGGGAAGTGGAAGGGCCGATCCTTGCCGTTTTGGCCCGCGCAACCAATCCCCGAGACTTTGAGGTCGCCTGGAAAGCGGTCCAGGGCCAGGCTCTTCCGCGCATTCACACCTTTGTTCCGGCGTCGCGCGCATACCGGGACCACTTCCTGAAGAAATCGGCCATCGAGACCCTTGAACTGGCGGCTTCCTCCATTCGCAAAGCAAAAGAATTCACTCCGGACGTGGAGTTCACCCTGATGGATGCCTTCCGTGCCAACCCCCGGAGGGTAGTCGACCTGGTATCGGCGGCGGCCGAAGCCGGGGCCTCCACCATCAATCTTGCAGACACGGTGGGTTATGCTACGCCTTTTGATGTCGGCGAGCTTTTTGCCGTCCTGCGCCGTGAGGTGAAGCAATTTGACCGGGTGGCTTTCAGCGTTCATTGTCACAATGATTTGGGGCTGGCCGCAGCCAATTCTCTGGCGGCGATCGCAGCCGGGGCCGCTCAGGTCCACTGCACCGTCAATGGCATCGGGGAAAGGGCCGGCAACGCTGCTCTGGAGGAAGTGGTTTCGGCGTTGAGCGTTCACGCCGGTCGATTTGGTGTGCAACTGGGTGTCCGGCTCGATCAGACCTACCCGACCAGCCGCCTGGTGAGGCTTCTTACCGGGATCAATCTGCGTCCGCACAAGCCGGTGGTGGGAGAAAATGCTTTTGCTCACGAAGTGGCGGTGCCGCAGTTGTCGGATACCGAGGAGACTCCTCCCTATGAGACGCTGCAGCCCGAGAAGCTGGGGATCCATTTCGCCGGGGACGGGCTGACCGCGGGAACCAGCTTGGATGAGTTTCGAAACCGCCTGGTGGAATTGGGATACGAGTTTGACGAACCTCGGCTTCAGGAATTGTTCGGCGATTTTAAGGAGTTCACCGAAAAGAAAGAGAATGTCTTCGATGCCGATTTGGAGCTCCTTATCAGCTCCAAAGTCGACCCGGGCGGCCTGCGCTATCGACTTCAGTATCTTCGAGTTCCTGCCGGATCGATCTCAGTCCCGAACGCGACGGTTCAAATGGAAGTGGACGGACAAACGCGGCAGGATTCGGGATTTGGCCACGGGCCGGTGGACGCTGCGTTCCGGACCATCCTCAAGATGGCCAATCGCAACCCCAGGTTGACTCAATATGAAGTAACCGCCGCGACCCCCGGTAGTGATGCGCAAGGCGAAGTCACGGTGCGCCTGGAAGAAAACGGCTATGTGGTCAACGGACGCGCGGTGGATTCGGATGTCGTCCTGGCCAGTGCCAAAGCCCTCATCGATGGCTTGAATAAACTGGAACGTCTGCGCGGCGAGCCGGTCGTTTCGGAGTTCACTGACGAGGAGAGTTGGCAGCCGCTGCTCTAATGGCCGCCTTTATGTCCGCCTGGCCCCGCGACTCCGTCTCTTCCCGTCGGACTCTCGGGGTCACGGGCTGACCACTGCTGCACCTTGAGGCGTCGGCTGTTCCCCATGTGCGACTGGAAAATGGCATACTCTTTCGGCATTGATCCCCAGCAAAGGCCTGAAGCTCGCCCTGTTTCAGCGGCAGTGGGTTTCAGACGGTGACTAAATTCAACCTCAAGGTCCTTCTGCTCCTCTCCTGCGGTCACATGGTGGTCGACACCTACCAGGGTGCACTCCCCGTCATCCTGCCGTTCCTCAAGGAAAGCCTGGGGCTTTCCTACACCGTAACCGGGGTGATCCTCATCGTTTCCAATATCACCTCCTCGGTCGTCCAGCCGTTCTTCGGATTTCTTTCGGACAAAAAAGAAAAAGCCCTGCTCCTGCCCCTGGGCGCGTTTCTCGCCGGACTGGGTTTCTCCCTGGTCTCCACCACCCAGAATTACTTTGTGATTCTCTTTCTGGTTGCAATAAGCGGCCTGGGGGTCGCTTCCTATCACCCCGAAGGATTCAAAACCGCCCGTTCCTTTACCGGTGAGAGGATGGCAACCGGTATGTCCGTCTTTTCCGTGGGCGGCAACGCCGGTATGGCCCTGGGGCCGATTCTCGCGCTATCGCTGGTCAACTATTACGGATTTTCCTCTCTCCCCTGGATGATTCTCCCGTCCCTGGCGTTCACGGCGGCGATTATCGCCCTTCGCAAAACGGTTGCCGTGCCCAAGGTTGATGCCTCGGCAGCGGCGCGGGCCGCCCTTCATAAGCCCGAGGGCGCCCACCGCGCCCTCTTCATTATCATCTGTGTGATCATCATGAGAAGCTGGACGCAGTTGGGACTGATGACCTACATCCCCTTCTATTACATCAATTTTCTCAAAGGAGACCCCGTCTTTGCCGGAAAAATCGTCAGTATGTTTCTTCTCGGCGGTGTCTTCGGGACCCTGGCCGGCTCCCCCCTCGCCGACCGGTGGGGCCACCGTTTCTGGCTGAGACTGTCCATGCTGACCAGCGCGGCCCTGTTCCCGCTTATCTTTTACTTCCAGGGCGTCATGCTCATGGCCACGGTGACCCTGCTGGGAATGATCCTCATTTCCACCTTCTCGGTGACGGTGGTGATGGGGCAAAATCTCCTGCCGGGGAATCTCGGCGTCGCCTCGGGCCTCCTCGTTGGCTTTGCCATCGGGGCCGGTGGCATCGGGGTGACGCTTCTCGGCGTCATCGCCGACCATTTCGGGGTCCCCTTCGCCCTGAAATGCATCGGGACCCTTCCCCTGGCCGGTTTCCTCATCAGCCTCCTGCTTCGCTATTCCCCGGAGGAAGCTGCATCCACCCCGGCATGAACGTCGCTCTCCCCCGTCCGCTGGCGATTTCCCGGGAGGACAACGGGAATGTATCAAGTGCCGTTCCACAGGATAAAGTGACCCTGAGCCGAGAGCGTCATTCCCTTATGCTCCCCGGCTGAAGCCCGCAGAAATGAGCTTCGCCGAAATGACGAAGAAACACCTTATGGACCTTTTTGAGAAACCATCATACCTGGCACTTTATCGGATAATTCTGTACGTAGGCTTGCAAAGCAGAGAGACCCTTCGGGAAGAAGCGCATGGAAGAGAAGCGGCCGGGTACGCCGGTCCTGCTTGGAATGGGCGAGACGGGCTGCGGCACCCACGGTTATGGTCCGACCTTTTCGAAACGGAAGCGAGCGAAGAGGGGATCATTTCCCTTGGCCGGCGGGTCAAGTCTTGACGGCAGTCGCCTTAAAGAAGGTATAGCAGAAGACGCCGTCGTGTTCCGTGGTTCGGTGCAAATGGGCAATACCTTTGTCAAAAGTGGGCTGATCGATGAGTCCGGCAGCCAGGGCGGGTGCTCGAATGCCTTCGATCATGGCGGTGAAGGTCTTCTTGGTGAAACCCTCGACCAGGTTCGGCCTGCTCGAATCCACATAGACCATCCGGGGAGAAACGCGAACCGAGTCAAAGCCGGCCCGGCGTAAGAGGGGATAGAGTTCCCGGCCGATCAGTGCGTTGCCGCCGCCCCTTGCCTGCAGCTCGACCTGGCAGTGAATGGCCCTGCGGGCGGCTTCGCTGTCGGGATGAAAATAAGCCGAGCCATGATCCCCTTCGATCACCGTGATCGTTCCGCTATTCCTGATCGCCTTCTTTAGCGCCTTCAGAGAATCGACGGGTCGAGCGAGATGCTCCAGGACAAAGCAGAGGAAGATGTGATCGAACGACCCGGGGCCAAACGGCAGGTTGAAAATGTCGGCCCGGCCGAAAACGACGTTGCCAAGTCCCGCAGCTTCAACGGCTCTCCTGGCTTCGGCAACCGAGGATCCCGAGATGTCGACGGAAGTGATCAGTGCTCCCGGGCTGTTGCTTGCGAGGGTTACGGTTTGCGCTCCGACACCGCAGCCGGCTTCCAGCACGCGGCTACCCGCCGGAAAGGCCGTATCCGAATGGAGCAGTTCCACCAGGGTCGAGGCTTGGTCCTGCAGGCGCAGATTCTCTCTCGGGTCATATCCGTGGACGTAGGTGCTGTTCATAGCCTCTCCGAAGTTGATACTTTTCTAATATAGTGCATGCGGCAAAGAGTTCAAAGGCATATTCTGCGGGGTAAATCCGGGACAATGAGAGGAACTGTACGGGATTCGAGCCCCGGAAAGAATTGTGGGGCTTGATTCGATTGTAGCGGTAGCTTCGGCAAGACCTTTGTGTTATGAGAGGTTGCGCATTCCGGGTTTGGTGACGGTAGTGTGACGATCTGCGGCTCTCATGCTATGCTGCGGCGGTTCGGGTCAAGATGGTCGGGCGCGGCGGATGCTGTTGCAGGATGGTCAGTGGTTTCTTTTTCTTACAGTTTTTGCAAGGAGCAGAGAATGAAGAAAGCGTTACTGGTTCTCATGGTGCTGGCGCTCGCATCGCCACTCCATGCGGCCGATCTGGTGGGGAAGGTCAAGGGAATGCAGGTCGTGAAAAACCTCTTTGGCGATCAGGTCAAGGTGGTGGAAGCCAAGGACTTGGGAAACCTGTATGAGATTGTTGCATCAATGCCGGGGAGAGATAAGCAGATCGTTTATGTTACCAAGGACGGTTCCTACCTTATCACCGGAGGGAGTCTGATCAACAAGGACAAGGTGAACCTGACCAAAGAACGATACGATGAAGTCAACAAGGTAGACGTTTCCAAATTGCCCATCAAGGATGCCATCACGATCACCAAGGGAAGCGGCGCCAAGAAGCTCTATATGTTCACGGATATCGACTGCCCCTACTGCAAGAAGGCCTGGGAATGGCTCAAAACCCAGACGGATTACACCCTGTATGTTTTCCTGTTCCCTCTGGATATGCACCCCGGCGCCGCCGAAAAGAGCGTCAAGATCCTTTGCGATGCCAATCCCGGGGCAGCCTTTGATCTCATCGAAACGGATCAGCCGCTGTCTACTGATAAATGTGAGACGGGTGAAAAGTTGCTGCAAAAGCAAAAAGCCGCCGGCATGGAAGTGGGCGTCACCGGAACTCCGCTCATCATAACCGGGGCCGGCATAAAAATGTCGGGTTTCAACCAAAAGGCGCTCGAAACCTATTTGAAGGGTCCTGATTCCAAGTAGATTCAGAAAATAGTGATTTGTGTCGGTTCGTCATAGGAGTTTCTCCGTTAAAGGACTTCCAGGAAGCAGCACTTGAGATAGCGCGTTTCAGGCATGGCCAGGAGCACGGGATGGTCCATGGCCTGACCGCGGGCTTCGAGCACCCTCAGTTGCCGCCCGCTTGCCTGCGCGGCCCTCAGCAGCACTTCCCGAAACATCTCCTCACTCAGGTGGTAAGAACAGGAACAGCTCACCAGAATCCCGCCGGGCTCTAAAGCGAGCAAGGCGCGGCGATTGAGATCGGTATAACCTTTCAAGGCTTGGGAAGCGGACCCTCTGGTTTTGGCGAAGGCGGGGGGGTCCAGTACGATGAGGTCAAAGGCGCCCTTGTTGAGAGTTCTGAGAAAATAGAAAACCTCCTCCTCTTGAAACCGGCAGACCTGTTCCAGATGATTGCGAACAGCGCTCGTTCGGGCTTGGCCGACGGCCTCTGACGATTGATCGACTCCGAGGACCTCCTCGGCTCCGGCGGCGGCGGCGGAAAGACTCCACGCGCCATTGTAACAGAAGAGGTCGAGCACTCTTTTCCCTTTTGCCCAGCGGCGCAACACCTTGCGATTGTCGCGCTGGTCCAGATAGAAGCCGGTCTTTTGCCCATTTAAAGGATCGATCAGAAATTGGAGGCCATCGATTTCCATCCAGCACGGGTCGGGGATTTCGCCGTAGGCAACTCCCTTTGCCAGAGGCAGTCCTTCGAGCGTCCGTACGGGGGTGTCGTGGCGGTAGACCAGGGCTTTGGGGTGGAAGACGGCGATCAGCATGTCTTTTATCAGATCTTCCATCAAGGCCATCCCGAGGGTCGTGATCTGGTAGACGACCACTTCGCCGTAGCGGTCCACGACCAGGCCCGGCAGTCCGTCCGCTTCCCCGTAAACCATCCTGGCACATGACGAATCCGGGTACAGCATGGTCCGGCGGCGCCTTGTCGCTTTCTCCAGGAGGTCGCGAAAAAACGCCGGCGTCGGCTTTTCATGAGGAGAACAAACCATTCGGACGGCGATCAAGGAGTGGGGATTGATATACCCTGAGCCGAGACAGACCCCTTTGTTCGAATGAATCGTCACCCAGCTTCCCGGTTCGAAATCGGAAGGATTCCCGGAGATCTCATTACTGAAAACCCATCGGTGCCCCTGCAGCAGACGCTTTTCTCTGCCGGGGAGAAGATCGATGCGTTTGAGAGCGTTCTTCATCGTTTTTCCCAAATAAAAAAAGCGCCCGCTGGCGGGCGCCGTGAGGTCCTGGTAACGGTATCTCCCTCATTCGTTTTCAGAGCGAATATTCTCCAGCAGGATCTGGTAATCTTCGTAGATCTCTGCCGAGCTCTCAATAACTTCGTATAGATCGTCAAGTTCCATATTAATGACGGCATCTTTGTCCGGGGATTCCTCTTTAAGTTCAATCCAAATCCAGTCCAGCAACATTTCTTCAGTGTCGTCGTACCCTTCTTCGTGCTTATCCAAGCTTCCGTCAGCGACTTTTTGGCCGACTTTTCTCAAAGCCGCCTTCACAAAAACCTTCATTTCCATGGCGAATGGCCTCCACTTGTCCCGAAGGAACCTATCCGGCTTCATTCAAGAAAAGCCTTGAAATTATATTCACTCGTATAAGCTCAGTCTCGCTTTCCCTCGCGCTACATAGCTCATTTCCTTAAGGGATTCAATCACTTTTTCCGAATAGTTGCGACTGGGGGAGGATTTCACCGGTATCCATGCGGCTCGCTCCGCCGCCATCGTTTCGGAGTTTTCATTTTCTCAGCGGTCTTTCTCCCGTATAATGTTTCCTGTATGCGGCGGCACCGAAATGGCTTGCTTTCCTTTCGCTCCTCTTTCCAACCACGAATTGTGTCCGGGCGTGGATGGGACTGAGGAAATCTCCCGGGGCTTTTCGATGTCCCCGGCGGTGAAAGGAAGTGTCTGTTTCAAGGCAACTCATCATGAGATCACCACAAGTTAGCTGCGTTTGAGCTTACGGGGGTAGCGATGCGAGGGAGAAGATCAACGGAAATGCCTGAGAAGCAGTACCTTGTCGATGCGCTGACCGTCCATGATTCCTGGCGTCTGTTCAAGATCATGGCCGAGTTGGTGGACGGTTTTGAAACGCTGGCGGAAATCTACCCTGCCGTTACCATTTTCGGGTCGGCTCGGATCAAGCCCGGAGACGAACTCTACGAAAAAACGGTGGCCATAGCCAGAAAGCTGGCCGAAAACGGCTTCAACGTGCTTACCGGAGGAGGTCCCGGAATCATGGAGGCGGGGAACAAAGGGGCCCGGGAAGGAGGGGCCAAGTCCGTCGGTTTGAACATCGTGCTGCCCATGGAACAGGAACCCAATCCCTATGCCAACGTCAAACTCGACTTCCAGTATTTTTTCGTCCGCAAGGTCATGTTCGTCAAATACGCCCAAGCCTATATCGGGATGCCGGGAGGGTTCGGGACGCTGGATGAAATCTTTGAAGCCCTGACCCTCATTCAGACCAACCGGATCAAGCCGTTTCCCGTCATTTTGTTCGGCAAGGACTACTGGGGGGGACTCGTCGACTGGATCCAAAACACGCTCTTGGCCCGTCACTATGTATCACGGCAGGATATGGACCTCTACACCATCCTTGATGATCCGGATGAAGTGGTCTACCATATCAAGCGGTATGTGATCGTGTGAGGCGCGTCTCTCTCCCTCTCTCCCGCGTCGCCGCGTCCCCGCGTCTCGCTTCAGGGGGTCTCCCCGGCGATGTATTCAACATGGCCTTCGTGAGGCAAGACGGTCGCAGACCCTTCAATGATGATGCTGGTCTTATAGTGTTCTTCCAGTTGGATCAGATCGTTTCGCTTTTGATTGAGAAGGTAATTGGCCACCTCCAGGTTAAGCGTGGCCCTTACCGTGGCCGCTTTCTTGTGGGTGAGGGTGAGCCAGATCTTGCGTAAATTGCTCAGCGCCAGGGCCTCGGCAGAACGGACCAGCCCCGCTCCATGACACACCGGGCACTCTCCGAAAGACCCGCGCATGATGTTCAGCCCCAAATGCTGGCGCGAAAGCTCCAACAGGCCAAAACGGGAAATCCGGCCCACCGTGATCTTGGCCTTGTCTTTCTTGGTCTCTTCCTTGAATCGGCGTTCCACTTCTCGCGCATGACGAGTGTCACGCATGTCAATGAAATCGACCACAACCAGGCCGCCAAGATCTCGCAGGCGCAACTGGCGAGGTATTTCCACGGCCGCTTCCATATTGACCTTGTAGACCATTTCTTCGAGCACCCCGTTGCCGTTGGTCCGCCCCGAGTTGACATCGATGGCCACCAGCGCCTCGGTGCTGTCGATATAGAGCGAGCCGCCCGATTTCAGCGGCACCCGCTTGCGGAAGATCTGTTCGATCTGGTCTTCCAGATTGAACTTGCTGGTAATGGGGCCCTCGTCCTTGTAAAGTCTCACCGCCCGTTGGTGCGCCGGGCTGAAAATGCGCAGGAATTCTTTGACGGTCTTGTAGACCTCCCGGTCATCCACCAGAATGGTCTTGATGTTCGGATTGAAATAATCGCGCAAAATCCTCAGTGCCAGATCCTGGTCTTTGTGGATGATGGCCGGAGCCGGAGCTTCTTCAACCTGCTTCCTGATTTCATCCCAGATTTTCATGAGATGGTTGAAGTCTTTCACGATTTCCCGCTTGGTCCGGTTTTCTGCCGCCGTCCGCAGAATGATTCCAAACTCCTCCGGCATTCTGAGGTCATTGACGACAGCCCGCAACCGTTCCCGCTGGGTTTCGTCTTCGATTTTCCGGGAAACCCCCCGTTGTGACTGTCCCGGCATCAGGACCACATCGCGACCGGCAAGGGAAATATAGGTGGTAAGCAGGGCCCCTTTGCTTCCGATCTCTTCCTTGACCACCTGCACCAAAACTTCCTGGCCCGGATGAATGACATCCTGAATCCTTACCGGTTCTTCAACTTCGTTCATATAGTATTCCGGGTGGATGTCCGAGAGGGGCAGGAAGCCGTTGCGATCCATGCCATAGTTCACGAAGGCTGCCTGCAGGCTCGGCTGCACGTGGGTCACCAGGGCCTTGTAGAGGTTGCCCGAAATCTTGGTGCGCGCCGCCGTTTCGATGAAAAGCGATTCCAGAGACTGTCCTTCAACAATAGCGATCCGGAACTCCTCTGGATGTACGGCATTGATGATCATGGTTTGATTGGCCATTTCTAAACCTTACTGCTTTTCCCCGTGAGCCTGGACGCAAGATGTTGCTTTGCCTGGTAAAGAAAGGTGCGCAGCGCCACTTCTCGATTAGGCTGGCTGGTGCCGTCATAAGGAGCATCCAGGTAGGGGATTCGCATTTGATGGAGCAGGGGTTTTAGAATTGCCGAGCAGATGGTGCTCGGCATGCAGGTAAAAGGAAACACGTTGACGACGCCGTCAAAGTCGTGGTGGACGTATTCCAGCGCTCCGCCGATACTGAGTGCGGCTTCCGTGCCGATGGCAAAAGTAAACAGGCGATTGCCATCCAGCCTCCGTTCGATCCGCCCGATGCTGTGATCGGTTTGGATATCCAAATGCTTTCGGGCGGTCTGATAAACCTGGCGCTGGCGCCACGCCTGATACAGCTTCTCAACTTCGATGTCGAGCAGATGACGGCTGGTCTGTCGCAGGTCCTCGTGGTTTTTCTCCTTCCATGCGATCTTCCATCTGCGTCGCAGCTTTCGAGCCCGCTCAAAAGAAACGTAATTAAACCACTCGGCCAAGGATGCATCGACAACCTCACCCCCGAATCGCTCCAGTTGTCGGACAATATTCTGGTTGGAATCGGGATGAGTTCGCAGATAAATTTCCCCGATAATACCGATGCGGGGGCGCGGAGGTTGGTGGGGGTCAATAAAGGTGCGGGCGGTCGCCGTGATGTCCTCGACCAACTGCAAGAGCTTGGGAAAATCCAGACCGGCGCCGACTTCTTCGATCCGGGAAACCATTGCCTGCAGGGCGCTTTCCATAAACGTATCGGTCATTCCCGGCTGCCGTTCGTAGGGTCGCACCCGCCACACCGTGCGGTCCAGAACATCGGCAATGACAGTGGCCACATAGGCCAGCTTGCGAAAAATAGGGGCGTACTCGGGGAGCATGAGGTCATTGGTGGCATAAGCATTCTCGGTGGAGACGTAGACGATGGGGATGTCTTTAAATTCTTCGAAGCGGTCCAAAATGAGCCGCTGGAGCTTGTTATACATGCCGAAGCGGCAGGGGCCGTCAGCCTCCGGGAGAAAGTAGACGTATCGCTCGGGAGAAAAGGCAGAGCCCAGGCGTTCTTTTTCCCGTTGCAGATGGTGGAGGATATCCCCGAGGGTAACCTGGCAGGGAAAGCATTCCTTGCCGGACGTAAACTCCCTCCCCAGCGACAAACCCTTGTAGGTGTCCATGACCACGGCATCGACCCCGACGGCGCGAAAGGACGCAGCGATGAGCCGAACGCCGATAGGAGCCATGTCCGGCATGAGAAGAGTTCTACCGGAAACGTTGAACTGCTTTACGCTGGTCTGGAAACGATGAAAAGCATGCAGATCAGGCGGTTGCGACATATGGGTGTGAGCTCAATCCCTCCGTGTGTCATCTATTGGCAGAGAGCCTCATAGGGCGTTGCTGTTTCATAATGATTTTTCTGGGATTTGTCTTGTAGATTCTTTACCACGTTCCGATAGGCTTCGATCCGGGTCAATACTCCGGCCACGGCGCTGTGTTCGTCCAGTTCCAGAATGAGCGACGGTTTTTCCCGCAAGATGTGGCGATAGAAATGTTCGATAAAAGAATCGGCGCCGCAGCTGAAGTTCGTGAGGTGGACCCCGAACCAATTGGGCGTGCGGGCAATGCGCTTGGCGGTGCGCAGGATTCTGGCTCCCTGCCCCCAGTACATCATCGGAAAATCACTCAAGTCTTCGCCATCGACTTCCAGATAATCCATGGGCAGTGCCCGGATCCCCAGTTTCGCCAGCTGCCTTCCCAGTTGGAGGTTCGATCTTTCGTCATGCAAATTGTAGGAGCGCCCGGTGACAATCCAGAGGGCCTCGTCGGGAGTCGTCTGCTGCAGGGCCTCCTTGCCCCGTTCGATGAGCTTTCGGCGAAAGGCGCTTTGCCGGTCCCATGCCTTCTGCACCGCCCTTTCGAGCTCCCTCCAATCCGGACGCAGTTCCCGGGGCAAACTCCTGCGCAGGGGTTCCACCAGATATTCCGGACCTTCTTTCAGGTAAAAAGTGGGGGGAATCAGGCGCCGGTCGGGGATGTTCAGGGCCGCGCGCACCATGTATTGGGAGCTTTCCACCAGGGGGCAGAAAAAGCCGGTTTCCTTGATCTGCGGAGTGGGCATATCGATAACGTTCGGCAGAAAGAGGTATTCGGCTCGATCCAGGAGGTAGTGGACATGACCGTGAAATACCTTGACCGGGAAACAGGTCTCCGCAATCATGCTTTCGACGCCGGTCAGGACGAGCTTATTGTTGGTGCGGGGACTGAAGAGCACGGCAAAGCCCAATTCCGCAAAGAGGTGGGACCAGAACACCCCCCACTCGAGGCTGTGCAGGGCCAGAGGAATGCCGACGGTCGGCCGGGAAGGCGATTCGCTTCGGGCGACTTCAAAGAAAGAGGGTCCGTCCTCTTCCAGAGCCTCCTGGAAGACCTGCTGGCGTTCCAAAAAATAGTTCTTCTGATGCGGACCATCGTGCCGGCCTGCCTCGTAGCGCCCGCAATCCCCGCCCCAGATGCTCTTGTGCCCGCCGAAATCGTACACTTTCAACTTGCACTCGTTGTGGCACTTCTTGTCGGCTTTACAAATCGTCTCCGAAAAGTCCGCCTTGGATCCCGCCAGCCGTTCCAGACTGCGGGTGGTGCAGGGGATTTCCCCTTTGAGGAAGAGTTCCCGAACGGCCAGGGCCGCTCCGAAGGCCCCCATCACCTCACGGTGTTTAGGTACCAGGATCGTCTTATGCAGGACTCTTTCAAAGGCGGCCACAATCCCCTGGTTCAGCGACGGACCGCCCAGAAACATGATCCGCTGCCCCACAAAGCGTTTCTCCACGACCCGGTTGAGATAATTGTAGACGATGGCATAACACAGGCCAGCGATCAGGTCCTCGCGTCGGGCGCCCTTCTGGGCATAACTGACCAGGTCGGACTCCATAAAGACGGTGCAACGTTCCGCCAGATGAATCGGGGTCTGCGCGGCCAGAGCCATTTCCTGAAATTCGCCGAAGATGTTGATCTTCATTTTGTTGGCCAGTTCGTGGAGGAAACTGCCCGTGCCGGCGGCGCAGACCTTGTTCATGTCGAAGTCCAGGGGATGGGTCTTTTCGATTCTGATGTACTTGGAGTCCTGGCCGCCGATTTCAAAAATGGTGTCGATTTCCGGGTCCACCGCCACCGCCCCCCGGGCGTGAGCGGTGATCTCGTCAATGACCAGATCGGCGGCAAGAAAGTCCCCAACCACGTTGCGTCCCGACCCGGTCGTGGCGATAGCCATGAGGCGCACCCGGTTGCCAACCTCCTTTTCAAGCGTCTGAAGCAGTCCTTTTGTGACTTCGATGGGTTTTCCTCGAGTCGGTACGTAGCATTTGTGCAGAATCTGCCCTTTGTCGTCGATCAGAGCGTATTTGGTCGAGGTCGACCCGATGTCCACACCCAGAAAAACCCGGGTGGCGGTCTTCCTTCTGGTCTGCCACGGGGAAAGACTGTTGTCCGGGTCGAAACGGCTGAGCTCAAGCTCCAGGCGGTCGGCAACGGGAAAATGATAGCGGGCGTTCGCATCCTTCCGGTCCAGGAGTGAAAGGTCCACCTGGTTGCGCCAGCCTTGCTTTTGCGCCTGCAGGGCGGCGCCGAGGGCCCCCAGGGAAGTGTGACGGGCGGGAACCTCCAGGCTCGGGAAATAGTGCTGAAAGGCTTTAACCTGCAAACGGTTGGAAGCCATCCCACCGATGAAGACGATCGGGGCCGCCATTTGCCGGTTGCCGACGATGGTGCTGATGTAGTTGGCCGCGTTCCCGTAGTGAAGCCCGGCAATGATGTTAGGCAGAGATTCGCCCTTGTTCTGCAAATGGATCATGTCCGATTTGGTGAATACGGTACACCGGCACGCCACGGGGGCCGGATAGGTCGCTTGCAGCCCCAGCGCGATGAAGTCTTCCAGGGTCTGTTGGAGCTTCTCTTGATCCATGTTGAACTCGGCTCCGTAAATGGACGTAGCCAGCCGTTCCGCCTGCTGATCCATAAAAGAGCCTGTTCCCGAAGCACAGGGGCCGTTCATGTTGAAGGCGTCCAGGTGCCACGAATCTTCCTCATAAGCCAACTGGAACAGGGAAGCATCCTGCCCCCCCATGCTTACGATGGAGCGAACGCCCGGCGCCACTCGGATGACCCCCAGAATCTGCGATATCGATTCCACTTCGTAGGGTGCCGACAAGGTCTCCGCAATCAACTGTCCGTTAACGCCGGTAAAAGTAACCGAGCGGATGTCGTCCGTCCTCTGCGGTAAGGAAGCCTGCAGTGTCTTCAGCAGCCTGAGGGTCTCTTCAAGAAAAAGCCCGAAATGACGCAGGTACGGGCTCTCCATCACCACCCGTTGCCGGTCGTCAATGACGATGCAGTTGATGCTCACCGAACCGACGTCAATTCCGATATCGTATGCCATGCATTTGTTCCTTCAGCCTCTTAGCCTTTGATCCTGCATTGGAGAAAGCGGTGTGTCCCCCGGTTCAAGGCCTGGCTAATATAATTTCTTTAAAATGATTGTTCAATGCTTGTGTTGTATGCTTGTTAGATATTCAATCAGCCCTTGCTGAAGGGGAGAGGGAGGAGGCGATGCCTTGCTGCGACCCGCCGGGTCATCGCGGTTGCCCCGAGGCATCGGAGTATGGAAGAACTTCCTTGACATCGAGGTTGTCAAGATAACAAAGTGGAATGGTCGCAGGTTTTTCATTACCGAACCGTGATACGGGTTACCCACTGCCGCCGAGAGACTCTCAGAGCATGATCAGAATTGAAAATCTGACCAAGAATTATCGCACCATCCAGGCCTTGAAAGGAGTCAACCTTGAGGTCAACGAGGGAGAACTGTTTGCCTACCTGGGGCCGAACGGCTCGGGTAAGACCACCACCATCAAGATCTTGACCGGTCTGGCGAACCCCACCTCGGGTGATGCTTACGTTCACGGCTATCACGTGATAAAGGAGACCCTGGAGGCCAAGAAACAGTGCGGTCTTGTTCCCGCAGACCATCAACCTCGACCATGAGCTCTCCGTCCAGGAGAACCTCGACATTCACGGCAGGCTCTTCCATATGCCCGCGCGGGAGAGGGCGGCAAGGATTGATGAGCTGCTCGATTATGTCGGTATCAAGGAGCGGAGGAGCAGTCCCGTCAAGCATCTCTCCGGGGGCATGAAGAGGAGAGTGATGGTCGCGCGCGCCCTGATGCATGCTCCCAAAATCCTTTTTCTTGACGAACCCACGGTGGGCCTCGACCCCACGATCAGAAGGCGCATCTGGTCCCTGGTAAAGAACATCCAGCAGAGCGGCGCCACCATTTTTCTCACCACTCACTATATCGAGGAAGCCGAGTTTCTGGCCGAGCGGGTGGCGTTTCTGGATGAAGGAAGAATCGTTGCCGTCGACACCCCGCAGAACCTCATGGCTCGTCTGGGAGTGTGGGCCCTGGATGAGATCGTCAACGGCAACATGGAAACCGTCTTTTTTGAATCCCGGGAAGCCGCCAACCGTTACCTTGTTGAGCAGCAGGGGGGCTTCACCTTGCGCCGAGTGAATCTCGAAGATGTATTCCTTGCCGTGACCGGCAGGAAGGTGGCGCCGTGAGAGGGTGCCTGGCCATATACCGGCGTGAGTTGCTGATTCTGAAAAAGAAGTTCTTCCGCCAACTCGCCTCCATGTCCGTGGGCCCGCTGCTCTACCTCGTTGCCTTTGGTCTGGGCATGGGGCAGGGGGTTCAGGTTGAGGGGAGGTCTTACCTCGAATTCCTGATCCCCGGCCTGGTGGCCATGAGCAGCATGACTCAGGCTTTTGCCATCGCCAGTGAAATCAATATCGCCCGGTTCTACTGGCGCATTTTCGAGGAATTCCAGGCGGCTCCCATACGAAATATCGCCTACGTGACGGGGGAAGTCCTGGCCGGGATAACGAGGGCACTTCTTTCCGTGGCGGTGATCATCCTGATTGGTCTGCTGTCCGGGGTCGTGCTTTCATACCACTTGTTTTTCTGGCTGGCGGTGGTCCTCAACAGCTTTCTCTTTGCGTCCCTTGCCGTGTGCCTGGCCATGGTGGTGAAGTCTCATGCCGATCAAGCCCTGCTCACCAATTTCTTTATCACTCCGATGGCATTCCTGGGCGGCACGTTTTTTCCGGTGGACCGCATGCCCTTGTGGGCGCAACAGATTTTGAATGTCCTGCCGCTGACCCATGCCGCAAAAATCATTCGCGGCACGGCTTTCGGGTCGGCCCCGGACATCTCTTCGTATCTGCTTCTGGCGGCGCTCGGGACCGTCTTGTTTGTACTGGCCTTCCTCTGCGTGAACAAAGCAAAGGAATAAGAATCGATCGGGCATGAAGGGCTTGAGGAAAGGTTAGGTTCGGGAGGAAAGATCAGCATGAAACTCCTCAGAAGCACCTACCGTTTCAGGGAGATGAGAAGGTTCGGCACCATAACCCGGGTGCTGGTGAAGCATGGCTTCGGCGATCTGGTGGATCGGCGTGGCGGTGGACGGGGGAAAAACCCGAGGGAGTCCCTGAAAAGGAGTCCTTGGCCAGGCTTGGTTTTCCCTCGCCGCGGCGGGTTCGGCTGGTCCTTGAGGAGTTGGGCCCGAGCTTCGTGAAGTTGGGGCAATTGATGAGCACGCGGGCGGACATCTTTCCCTCGGAATACATCGAGGAATTCAAGAAACTGCAGGACCAGGTCCCACCCATTCCGTTTTCCGACATCAAGGGCATTGTCGAAAGAGAGTTGAAGCGGCCTCTCAGCAGAATCTTCCTTACGTTCGACGCAGAACCGGTGGCGGCGGCTTCGGTCGGGCAGGTCCACGTCGCCACCCTCTTCAGCGGGGACAAGGTGGCCGTTAAGGTCATCCGCCTCGGAATTGAAAAGAAGATCCGTGACGACATCCGCCTGATGTATTTCGTTGCCCACAGGATTGAAAAGACCTTCGAGGTCGGCCGCATTCTGGGGGTGGTCAACCTGGTGGAAGAATTTGAACGGGTAATCTTTCGAGAACTCGACATGCTGATCGAGGCCGGGAGCATCGAGAAGTTCGCCTTCAATTTCAAGAACGACGGCGAAATCTACATCCCGAAGGTCTATTGGGACTATACGACGAAATCGGTTCTGGTCATGGAACACATTGACGGGATCAAAATGGACCAGGTGGAAGCCATGCGCGCTATGGGAGTTGATCCCAAGGAAATCGCGCTCATCGGTCTCCGGTCGTTCTCCCGGCAGCTGATGAAATTCGGCTTCTTTCATGCCGACCCGCATCCGGCCAATACCATCGTCATGCGCGACGGCCGCGTCAGCCTGGTTGACTTCGGGATCACGGGCTATCTCGATGATGAAATGATGCGCCAGATCGCCAATCTTTTTCTGGGCTATGCCGAGCACGACTACGACATGGTGATGGATGCCCTTCTCGATGCCGGGCTGGTCAGTGATGAGAGCATGGACCTCAAAGCCTTTCGGACGGACCTCAAGGACATGAGCGAATCCTTCTACGGGCGATCCCTGCAAAACATCTCGGTGCGGGACGTTTACGATCAACTGATGCAGCTGGTTTTGAAATACCGCATCCGTTTGCCGCGAAACCTGCTGCTGCTGCTCAAAACCTTCATCCAGACGGAAGCCCTCGGAAAGATCCTGGGCAGTGACGCCAGCCTGCTCGAAGTTGCCAAACCCTATGCCAAGGATTTGCTGCAGCGCGGCTATGATGCCCGGAGCATGCTCAAGAACGTCGGCCGGGATGCCCGCGCGCTGGCGAACTACGGCAAGACGATCCCCAAGTATGTGAACGATGTCCTTCGCGCGACGGCCCGGGGAAAACAGCGGCTGGAGCTGGTGCACAGCGGGTTCGAGCCGCTCAACACCCAGCTGGAAAAGGGCGTGAATCGATTGACCCTTGGCGTCATCATTGCCGCCTCCATCATCGCCGCAGCCATGGTCCTGAATTCTTCGGAAAAGGTGATGGAATTTACGTTGCCGTTCTTGGGATTTCAGAAGATCTCCCTGACCGCACTCTTCGGCCTGACCGGCTACGTCGTTGCCACCGTGCTCGGGATCTGGCTGATCATCTCGATTCTTCGGTCGGGAAAGCTGTGAAACAAATCCCATCTTCCTTCCACGAAAGACAGAATAAGCAGAAAACGCGATCACAACAGTATTGCGAGAGCGGCCGCCGAAAAGGATCAAAACCGGCAGAACAGAATTTTCAAGACATCATTGGGAGAGGAAGCCTCTCCCAATGGTTCAGCCTGACCCAACCGTTCGGTGTATTTTTTTCCGATATTTCCCCATCGCACGATGCTGTCGAAGATGAGTTCCATTCGCACCTCGGGGCCTTCAGGCAAGTCGATTTCCCTGCGATAATCGCGCAGAAAGTCTTGCAGGGTGTCGGCCGCCAGGGATATTTGCTCGCGGCAGAGGGGATCGTGAGGTGCGAGCAACAACTGTTCGAGAGACTGCCAGTAGGAGGCGAACCGGGCGGAGGCTTCCGGGTTGCTTAGCAGGCTGAGGAATTCGTCGATCTCGAGGTCGTCGAACGACGGGATTGCCCCGAGAAGAACTCGCTCAGGTTCGAAGGTTTTACCGGCTCGCTCATATTCCGCCCGGAAGGGGTCGAAGAGTTCCTCCAAAACCGGTTCGGAGGTTGTCACCAGGGTAGGAAAGGCTTGCGGTGTCGTGCTGCAAAACAGCCGCAGCCAGGACTCTATCCGTTTGGGCAGCATAAAAGAGAGATAGGCTTTGTCGGCTCTGAGCGGCGGGCTCAGGATTTCGGTTGTGTCAGCCAGTTCATCCTCATCCGAAATTCCCAGGATCTCACGAAATTCCCCTTCGAGGCTGTCAATCTTGGTGAGGCTCGCTGCCAAATCCAACTCTTTTTCATC
The DNA here is from genome assembly GCA_963844985.1 of uncultured delta proteobacterium. Lineage (GTDB taxonomy): Bacteria > Desulfobacterota > Syntrophobacteria > Syntrophobacterales > Syntrophobacteraceae > JADGQM01. Next base: position 67,774 of record CAWJQV010000029.1, on the reverse strand, counting down.
CAAATCTCGGGCCATCTCCAAGAAAATTGCCGCTTCCGCCAACGAGTATTCCTGATCCTCGGAACCGTCGGAGTCATCTTTTTTGAGCTGGTTTTGGATTCGAAAACGACTTTCGGCAAAGTCCCTTGAAATCTGATCCAGACTCAAGGAGGAGAGAGCCCTGTTTTCTCCGTGGACCGATGGCGAACTGCTGATAACCTTTCAGGCAAAGAGTGATGGCTTCTAGCCGTTTCGGTTCATGGATCACAGGGCACCCCGTAACCTGCTCATGAAGCCAATTCGGAACCGCCGGCGGGCGAATCACTTGAAGCAGGGAGAGCCGAGGAAGCAATATCGAGAGATGACGATACTCGCTCTCAGACAGAACAGTGTAAGGAAAAAGCAGATAGTGCATGGGTTCTAAAGACATTCCCAACCTTTCTTTTCTGGTAAGTGCTTCGCCCCGCCATCACCGGGAGATGCCCGATTCATTGGGTTTGCTCGTTCCAAAAGACCGGCTTTGAGGGGATAGACAATCCCTGCTGTTTCATTCCGGCCTCCAGGAGCTGGCGAATGGCTCGCTCGCCTTCTTCGCCGACCTCGAGGCTGAAGTCGTTCACGAAAGTCGCGATATGGCGCTCGATGACGTCTGCCGCCATTTCCTGAGCGTGGGTCTTGACGTAAGGCCATGCCTCCTCGGGATGCGACCTCGCATAGCCCAGACTTTCCCTGATCTTCTGGTCGACGAAGCGGGCCGTCTCGATTCCCAGGTCGCGCCTGATGAGAATGCCTCCCAGCGGAAGGGGGAGCCCCGTCTCCTGCTCCCACCATTCACCGAGATCGAGCACCCGATGCAGTCCCATATTCGGATAGGTGAAGCGTCCCTCGTGGATGATTACGCCGGCATCGACCTCGCCCTCCGTAACGGCCTTCATGATGCGGTCGAAAGGCATTACCACGCAACGTCCCCGGTGGAATCCGGTCATCTCCAGGAGCAGGTGGGCGGTGGTCAGTTGTCCCGGGGTGGCAATCGATTTGTCCCGCAGATCATCGCGGGTCAGCCTCTCCCGAGCCACCACCAGAGGCCCGCAGCCTCGCCCGAGGGCACCTCCCGAGCGGAGCAGACAGTAATCGTCAAGGAGATGCAGCACTGCGGAAAAGGAAACCTTGGTGACATCCGGTACCCCCTTTCGAGCCTGTTGGTTGAGGATTTCGACGTCGGCGAGGGTAATTTCAAAACGAAAAGGCGCCGTTTCGATCCGCCCTTCAGCAAGAGCGAAAAAAATAAAGGTGTCATTGGGACAGGGGGAATAGCCGAGGAGCAAGTTTTTGCGCATCGTTTCCGGCTTTCAGTTCAACAGCTTCAGTGAGTTCAAGGTTTCGAGCCAGTTTATAACGATACCGTGACAATGGGCAATGCTCTTTTCCAGCTGCCAGGTTTCTTTCGCCCGCACTCCCGCTACGTTGCTCATTCCGCGACACTCCACCGCCGGGATGCGGAAACGCAGGCAAGCCTGGACCACGGCACTGCCTTCCATGTTTTCGGCATAGGCGCCATAACGGCGAAAGCGATCGCTGGCCACCGCCGGGTCGCCGCTCGCCAGACTGACGGTGAGGCTTGGCCCATGGATCACGGTGAAGGCGTCTTCATCATTGTGGCGGGGTTTTGCCGAAAAGTCTGCGGCGGGGTGGGCTTCGGAGGCCGGGTGATTTTGGGCGCCGGATCTTCGTGCTCGGGATCGATCTTCCGACATGAGCGGAAAGGCGCGTGAGGGCGGAAAGCCTTGTTTTTGCCGGTACGCTCCGGGTGGTGTTTTCTTAATGGCCATCTCGAAGCAGCTGTTCCAGCGCCGGGGAAGATGATCGAATAGCGCCTCTCCGTTGTCGATGAGCAGAGGAATCCCAATGGCCGAGACCGGCAGGACGCCATTTTGAGTCAGGACCCCTTCGTCGCCGCAATAACATCTCTCGGTTACGAGCACGTCCCCGACCCTGAGCGGCCCTTCGGGAAAAGCCCCGGCGCAACCGACGTTCCAGACCTGCGCAATCGAGAAATGCTCCAGAAGCGATGCCGTGGTGATGGCGGCGTTTACTTTCCCGAGACCGGTCGTTCCCAGGAGCACGGAAAGGTTCGCGACCTTTCCCAGCCAGATGGTCTGGCCTCTGAACGGAAATACCTGCAAGGATTCCAGTAGTTCGGACAGGGTGCTGATTTCCCCTGAAACCGCTCCCAGAATGGCGACATCAATTCCAGCATTTGGGTCCATGGCTCGCTTCTTTGGTTTTCAGTTGGGTGAATCACCTGTGTTTCCGAACATCCGACGCCCGGTTGTCAAGTCAATGTGAACCTGCTAGATTCACTGCATACTATTGATAAAGGCAAGACCAGTCCCATCATAGAGGAAAGGCGGCCGAATTTGGAATAGGCATTTTGAGGCAAGACCAGGGATCATGAGTCGATGAAAGTCGTCGTGGCGAAAACGGCAGGGTTCTGCAAAGGAGTAAAAGGCGCACTGGAGATGATTCTTGAGGCCATCCAAAGGCGCCAGGAGGGGGAAAGCATCTGCACTTTCGGCCCCCTCATCCACAATCGACAGGTCCTGGCCATGCTCGAAGAAAAAGGGATAAGCGAGGAAAACCACCTGGAGAATTGCGCCGGGAAAAAAGTGGTCATTCGCGCTCATGGCATTCCACCTCATGAGCGTCAGCGACTGCGCGGGATCGACGCCGCTCTGTTGGATGCCACCTGTAAACGGGTGGCAAGGGTCCATGCGGTGATTAAAAGACATGCCCGTCAAGGTTACCACACGGTCATTGTGGGCGATGCGGACCATGCCGAAGTGATCGGTTTGCTCGGCTACACAGAAGGCAGGGGCAGGGTCATAAACAGGCCGGAACAGGTAAATGCGCTTCCCGAGTATTGGGAGAAGGTCCTGCTGGTTGCTCAAACCACTCAGAACGAAGAGATCTTCGCCGGAATTCAGGCTCTTTTTCTCAAACGCTATCCCCATGGCGTAGTGAAGAACACGATCTGCGATTCCACCCATCAACGGCAATCCGAGGTCAGGCAGATGTGTTCCCAGGTCGAGGCAATGGTGGTCGTGGGCGGGTATCATAGCGGCAATACCTTGCGGTTGGCCGAAATTGCCAGGGAATGCGGAGTCCCCACCTATTACGTCGAGACCGAATCAGATCTGAACCGGCAGGAGATGGCCCGTTATTCCTGTGTGGGAGTATCTGCAGGGGCCTCGACTCCCAACTGGATCATCAGGAATGTCGCTCAGTTGTTGGAATCGATCCAGCCGGAATCCTCTGATTTTCGCGTTAAGCTCAAGAGGGTTCTGGAAAACCTCGCTTATGCCAATGTCTACGTTGCCCTTGGCGCATTTCTTCTCTCGGTTGCCGTACACGCTCTGACGGGTCTTCCTTCATCCCTGGCGGACGGCGCTATGGCTGCCTCTTATGCCTTTGCCATGCATTCTTTGAACATATACATCGATCGCAACGCGATCCAGTTGAATGATCCGGGGCGGGCCGCATTTTATCATCGCCGGCGGTCAGCCTTTACCCTGACCAGTATTGCGGCTTTGGCTGTCTCCCTCGGGATTGCCGCCGGCATTGGTCTCCCGACCCTTATTATCCTCGCGGTGCTTATCCTGCTTGGCCTCATCTATGCCGTGCCGGTGTTTCTCCCTGCCCGGCTGCAGACCCTGACGGCCCTGAAGATCAAAGACATTCCCACCTCCAAGACTCTTTCCATACCGGTTGCCTGGGCGACTGTTACCGTTGTTGCCCCTCATATCTCGGCCTTGCCCGTTGCCTTCGATCGAATGGCGTACGCCTTCGGGGTGATATTCCTGATCGTCCTCGTGCGGACGGCCTTACTGGATCTTGTAGCTGTGCGCGGAGACCGCCTGGTCGGAAAAGAAACCCTGGTGGTTCTGGTCGGCGAGAAAAGGACGACCCGGTTCATCACCTGGATGCTGGCATTGATTGCGGTCTCCTCGGTTCTCGGTCCCCTTGGCGGGCTCAGCACGAAGTTTGCCTATGCGCTGTTCCTGGTCGCGGCAGCCTATGGCTGGCAACTCCGAATGTACTTCAAGAGTCGTTTGAAAGAAGATCCTCTTTGCGAAACGCTGATTGAGTCGGTCCTGATAGTTTTTGGGGCCATTGCCCTAGCCTGGATCGGTCTGGGCTAGAGGCCGGTGACCAGTGGTCGGCGGCTGGAGCCGACTGGCCTTTGAGGAAATCGACGTCTGTCTCAATATTCTTGACGAGGTCCTGCGAGAACTCTTTTGACAAAGTTGCCCTTGGGGCTTTCTCCAGAGAGCAATGAATCACCGGAGAGACGAGGAGTTCGCATAGTTCTGCGGCAGGAGGTCCCATGCCGTCAGGAACCGCACCTCTGTGTCGCGAACTCGTAGAGTGGTCTTCAGGTTTCTGTTGATTACCTGGCAGTAGGGGGGGTGATATTTCGAGATAAAGCCGTCGAAAGTTCGAGGGATTGCCGGCCGAGTCATTTCCTTGAACTTGACTTCAATGGGGATAACATTTCCACCACTTTCGACCACAAAATCGATCTCCGCTTTGGCAGTCGTACGCCAAAAATGGACGTCGGCGCCGGTCCAGCGAAGATTTTCCCGCAGCAGCAGGTAAACCAGGTTCTGAAAAGCGAATCCCATATCGTCCGGCCGCAGGATGCCCCCCAGGACCCCCAGAGCATAATTCCGGAAACCCAGGTCGGAAAAGTAAACGGTGGGGGCCTTGCTTACCTCACTGCGAACATTTCGAAAGAACGGGGTTATGCGCTTGAGGATGTAGGTCTCCTCGGCATACCAGCAGTAGTTCTTTACCGTGGCAAGGGCGATGCCCAACGTAGAGCAGAGCTCTGAGTAGTTAATGAGTTTGCCGGTCTGATCGGCCAGAGTTTTCATGAGTTGGCCGTAGGCCTCGACCTTTCCCACGTTCAACAGATAGGCGATGTCCCTGGTGATGTATCCCTGGTAGATTTCATCCATCACCCGGCGTTTCTCACGGCCTTCGGACTCCAATACCACCCGCGGGTATCCGCCGTAGTTCAGGTATTCCAAAAGGAGTTGCTCGCTTTGGGCGGGCTCTGCGGCAAAAAAATCAGGCAGGCGATCCTCGTAGCGGTACCCCGTCCGGTGGTTGACAAACTCCCAGAGGGATAGCGGGTAGACCTCGTAAAGGCGTTTTCGTCCAACCAGAGACTCCTTTACCCTGGCCTTGAGGTCAACACTGCCCGACCCGGACACGATAAACTTATAGGGTGTTCCCAGATCGTGGAGGCCCTTGAGGAAAAGCCCGGCATCCTCTCGCCGCTGAATCTCGTCAATGAACACGAAGCCCGAGCCTTTCCCCAGCTCCAGTTCGATCTTCTTCATAAGCGCCTGGTGGGAGGAAAAGTGGTTCCGGTCGTGATCAAAGTCGAGACTGAGAAAGAGGGTCCGCTCTCCGGCAGCATCCAGATCACTCTGGATGAGCTTCATGATGGTGGTCTTGCCGGCCTGGCGCGGCCCGATCAGGAAGGCGATCTCCTCCCTTTTCAGGCCTCGCCTGATATCGTCCAGAACGGTTCGCTTAATAGTATTTGAAAGCATGGTTTCATTTTAACGATGTTAAATAGAATGTCGAGTAATAAATTGCCGGTGCGGAGCGGGCGCTACGAGCGAGGAACGATGCAGTCTAACAGATCCTGCTCTCCGCCTCGATGGCGTCTTTGTAATGACGTCTTTGTAAGCTTGGTGTACCTCTGGTGGTTGTTCACGTCCCAGCCCAAGGCTTTCCAGAAAGGGTCCAGGAACTCGCAGCGGACCTGAGTCTCATTGTACTGCCCCGAGCGGTAAGCCTGCTGCTGGCGGTCAAACCGCTCAACCAGGGCGAAAACAGCCTCTGGAACGGTGCTGATCGGTTTCTCCGCGGAAAGCTCCCCTCGCCCCCTCATTACCGCACCACACAAAATAGGTGTCCGAATTCAGTTGCCCGTAAAGGCGCACGCCGGACCGACGCAATGGTGTTCACAAGGGCCTTCTTTAGACGCTCTTGGAGGAAAACGCATCATGGCCGGTGATGTCGCGGCCGATGATCAGGGTGTGGATATCGTGGGTGCCCTCATAGGTATAAACGGATTCGAGATTAAGCATGTGGCGAATGACATGGTAATCGAGAGTGATCCCGTTGGCCCCGAGGATGTCGCGAGCGGTTCGGGCAATTTTCAGCGCTTCGGAGACATTGTTCCTCTTCGCCAGAGACACCTGAGCGTGCCGGGCGCGTCCCGCATCTTTCAGGCGCCCGAGTTGGATGCTAAGCAGTTGGGCCTTGGTGATCTCGGTGAGCATCTGCACCAGCTTGTTTTGAACCAGTTGAAAGCTCGCGATCGGCGCCTCAAACTGAATCCGGCTCTTGGCATATTCCAGGGCGGTTTCATAGCAGGCCATGGCGGCCCCGACCGCTCCCCAGGCAATCCCGTAGCGTGCTTCGTTCAGGCACATCAGTCCCGACTTGATCCCGTCGGTGCCCGGCAGGAGGTTCTCGGCCGGCACATGAACCTCTTCGAAAACCAGGCCGGAGGTGACCGAGGCGCGCAAAGAGTACTTCCAGGCGATGGGATAAGCTTGAAATCCGGGCATGCCCTTTTCCACCAGGAAAGCCCGAATCCCTTCCTCGGTCTGAGCCCAGATCACCGCCACATCGGCCAATTCACCGTTGGTGATCCACAACTTGCTGCCGTTGATAACGTAATCGCCGCCCTTGCGGACCGCTGTCGTGCGCAAGTGTTGAGGATCGGACCCGGCGTCGGGTTCCGTCATCCCGAAGCAGCCCACTTTTTCGCCGCGAGCCAGGGCCGGCAGCCATCGCGCCTTCTGTGCTTCGGTGCCGAAGGTGTCGATGGGATACATGACAAGGGAATTTTGCACGGAAACGAAAGAGCGCAGGGCACTGTCCCCGCGTTCCAGTTCCTGGCAGACCAGACCGTAGACGACATTGCTCATCCCCGGGCAGTCGTAGCCCTTGATTTTGATCCCCAATAGCCCTAATTCGCCCAACCGGGGAATCAGACCCGGTTCAAAAGCCGCTTCATCGAAATAAGTCCCGACCTTCGGTATATACTCGTTTTCGACCCAGCGGCGGATGGTGTCGCGCACGTTGCGCTCTTCTACGCTCAAGAGGTCTCCGGTTTGGTAGTAATCAACGCCTTGGAATGGTTTCATTGCATTATCCTCCGGAGTTCCCTTGCTACCCCTTGTACTCAATCCCCAGAAGACTGATGTCGTCCTGGGGCATGCCGTAATCGCCAAAATCCAGCAAAGATGCCATCAGCCCATCCAGAAGCACCGGCAGAGGCTCTTCCCTGTGGCCTTCCACAAATGTTCGCAGGCGGCTGCTGCCATAAAAGTCGCCCCCGGGGCATTTTCGTACTCGGTTATGCCGTCGGAATAGAAAATGAGCCTGTCCCCTCTGGTGAGCTCCCTCTGTTCTTCCTCGAAGGGTCCCAGCCAGCCGCATCCGACGGCTGGTCCCCCGGTCTGGAGGAACTCAAATGTTCCATCCCTGCGCAGGAGGATCGCCGGGGGATGACCCGCCCTGCTGTAGACAAACGACCCGTTCCGGGTATTAAAGACCGCGTAAATCATGGTGAAGAACATGTCAAAGCGTTCCATGGGAAATTCTGCATCCAGGGCGCTCAGAACATGCGTGGGGGACATGATTTCGCGGGCAACAGACGCCTCGTTGGTCTTCATCAAATATCCGCTCTGCGGCTGCAGCGCCTGGGAAACGGATACGGTCACGAGGGCGGAAGGCACGCCGTGGCCGCTCACGTCAATAATGTAGAGTCCCACATGGTCTTCATCCAAAGGGACCACGTTAAAAATGTCCCCGCCGATGAGTTCGCAGGGAAGGAATTTCCATGAAATCTCCAAACTGGCAATGGCAGACAGGTGCCTGGGCAGGAGAGACTTTTGAATCTCAGCTGCGGCTTCCAGGTTTTGATGCAATCGGTGCTGTTTTTCGGTGAGCTTCCGGTTCAGCTCAACAAGTTCTCTTTCGGCTTGAGAATACTTAAGGATGAGTTCTTTCAGGAGCTGTCGCTTGAGTTCATTGTCTTTATCGCGGGCCCGGTACTCCATGAGTTCCCGGCGCAATTCGAGGTCGCAAGGGTTTCTTTCGGATGAGGGCAGGGAAGCTCTCGCGGCGGAAGCGATAAATGCCATCGTGATATGCTACCTTCGTCTTGAGTTCATGTAATCCAGATCGAACTCACAGCGTGTTCCAAGCAACCCGTCGATGCCGATGCCACTCAACGTGGCCAGTCGCTGCCACACAATCTCCATGTCTCCGGCTTCCCGAATGATCCTGCCGTGCTGGGGTGCAATCATGGAGAAAGGTACCCTCGCCATTTGCTCCAGGGCAAAGCGGAGGGCTCGTTCCGAGGGAAAAATCTTCCGATGGAATCGCAAAATGTCGGGAAGAGGACAGAGAGGTTTCTCTTTCGGGCATCGGTCGTAATCGTTACAGCCCCTGCATTCGGGCGAAAGTTCCATGAACAGGTCCCATTCCACGCCGTAGCTGCCGAAAAGGTCACTGGAAAAAAGCACGCCGCTTCGTTCGTCAAAGGTTGTATAGCTTCCCGCGTTGTGCGCATAGGGCGTAGGGATGAAACGCAGGGTTCGCCCCGAGGAAAAACGGAATTGATGATCGAGTTCGTCCAGGGAAACCAGCGCGGAAGACACCGAGTAATGGCGGATGAACATATGGTCGGATTTCGAAGCGATGATCTTCAAGTCATGGCGGCTAATTATATCTTCAAAGTGAGGTACGCTGCCGCAGAGATCCGGATCATAATGCTGATAAATGAGGGCCGAGATAGCAGATGGGGCAATCCCGGTGGAAAGGATCTTCATCATCACGGTGGGAAAGTCGGGGCGACTTCCGCCGTCGATAACCACCGCTTCCTCCCCGTCTATAATCAGATAGGGATTACACTGCATCGCTGATTTGTGGTCGGTATAGCCAACCCAATAAATGTTGTCAGCTATCTCGACGGCGCGGAGCTCATTGTGTGTGCTTGTCTCAGACATCGACGATCCCTTTTCCTGGCATAACTGATACAACAACCCCTTGCATAACTGTCAGTACGGCATTTGGCGGAATATCGACTGCGAAATTACGATTTTAAACTAATAATCCCCGAGGAGAAAGTAAAGCCGTTTTGGATTTGCCCACAAGCCACCGGGGTGACGGCCGGGCTTTCATATGACCTTTTTCGCCATACGAAAAGATATCGGGGCTGCGAAGCCGAGGGAAGAGCATAGCTATAGCGCCCTTCAAAGGTCATCCCGGTGTTTTCGAAGAGTCCCCCTTGTGGGTCGTACCGCAGGTCGGCGCTTGGACCTGCCCACCAGGCAAAAATGCCGTCTGGCTCCAGAATCTCCGATGCGGCGGCGGCAAGATGCTTCGGTTCGAGCTTGACGGCCCGCATTATCGCCAGTTTGAACGGCTTTTTTTGAAAGGGACGGTCTCTTCCGGTAAGGGTTTCCCATCGCGCCTGCAACACGGAGATATGCTGCAGCCCCAGTTTTGACAGAACAATCTTGAGAAAACTTGCCTTTCTGCGCTGGGACTCGAGGAGGAGCATTTCGAGTTCCGGATGAAGGATCTTCAGCGGGATGCCTGGAAAACCGGGGCCGCTTCCGATGTCTACCGCCAGGCCCGCTTGAGGGAGCCACCGGGCGGGGATGAGGGAATCCAAAAGGTGTTTTTCGATGATCTCTCGAAAATCCGTGATCCGTGTCAGGTTGCAGTGGCGGTTCCATTCCAGCATCAGCGAAATGTGCTCGGCCACACAACCGGGCCTGCTCCTCGGAGAGCGGAATTCCGCATTCCCGGGCCAGAGTCAGGAGGGTATCCAAGAAGACTCTATTCTCCATCGTTTTCCCTTGACATCCAAAAGTTTCGATGCCTATAGGCTTAACCTTGTTAAAGGTGGCTATCATAGCCCTTTCGGCGCCCCTAAACGACAGGGTGTCCGGAGGAGGGCTTCTCGACCATGCATCGTGTAAGGAGTGCATTATGACGTTTCAGGAATTGATCCTTGCCCTGAATAAGTTCTGGTCTGATCGAGGCTGCGTGATCCAGCAGCCCTATGATTTGGAAGTCGGCGCAGGGACCTTCAACCCGGCCACCTTCCTGCGGGTGCTCGGGCCGGAACCCTACAAAGTAGCCTATGTCGAACCATCCCGACGGCCAACCGACGGCCGTTACGGGGAGAACCCCAACCGGCTGCAACACTATTACCAGTACCAGGTAATCATTAAGCCCTCGCCTCCGGATTCGCAAGAACTCTATTTGGAGAGTATGAAGAGCTTTGGCATCGATCCGCTGGAGCACGATATCCGGTTTGTGGAGGATGACTGGGAGTCGCCCACTCTGGGCGCTTCGGGACTGGGTTGGGAGGTGTGGCTGGACGGCATGGAGATCACCCAGTTCACCTATTTTCAACAGGCCGGGGGACTCTCCCTCAATCCGGTCACGGTTGAACTTACCTACGGTTTGGAACGTATCGCCATGTATCTGCAGGGTGTTAACAGCGTCTACGATCTCATCTGGAGCGGTAATGTCACCTACGGCGACGTTCATCATCGGGGAGAGGTGGAATGGTCCCGATATAATTTCGAAGAAGCCAATACTGACATGCTGTTGCAGCTTTTCAATATGTTCGAGACGGAATCCCTGCATCTCAACGAACGGGGCCTGGTGCTGCCGAGCTACGACTATTGTCTGAAGTGCTCTCACGTTTTTAACCTCCTGGATGCCAGAGGGGCCATCAGCGTGACGGAACGCACCAACTACATCGCTCGGGTCCGCAACATGGCGCGCCTGGTAGCGCACGCTTACGTGGCCCAGCGGGAGGAAATGGGATTCCCGCTGCTCAGGAAGTGGAACTAGAGGGAGGAAATCATGGGAGATGCCTTTTATCTTGAAATTGGCTGCGAAGAAGTACCGGCAGGATATATCGAACCTGCCCTTGAAGCAATGGCGATGGAGATGGTGCGCTTCCTGAACGAAAACCGGATCGATCATGGCACACCTTTCACTACGGGGACCCCGAGGCGTCTGGTGCTGATGATTCCCGAGGTGGCCAAACACCAGGAAGCTTGCTCGTTGGAGATTATCGGGCCTCCCAAACAGGTGGCTTTCGATGAGAAGGGCAAACCGACGAAAGCGGCTGAAGGCTTTGCCAAGGGCCAGCGGGTGAGGGTGGAGGACCTCCGGGTCAAGGAAACCCCGCGCGGAGACTACTTGTGCATCGTCAGAGAGGAAGCGGGACTTCCCAGCAAGACCTTGCTCGAAAAGGCGCTTCCCGACTTCATCGCTCGCATTCCGTTCCCCAAATCCATGCGATGGGGGGGGCTGAGCGTTACCTTCGCTCGCCCGGTGCACTGGATTGTCGCGCTTCTGGGAAAAGAACGCCTCGATTTTGCCTATGGCGATGTCCAGAGCGGCAACAGCTCCTTCGGGCACCGGTTCATGAGCCCCGCCTGGTTGCCGGTGACGGATTACGAGAGCCACCGGGAGAATCTCAAGAAGCACTATGTGATTGTTGCTTTGGAAGAGCGCAAGAGGCTCATCCGCGAAGGTATTCAGGAGGCGGCGCACAAGGTCGGCGGGCGCATTCTGGAGGATGAGGAACTGCTCGATGAAGTTACCCAGTTGGTCGAATATCCGCAGCCTCTCGTGGGAGAATTCGAAGCGAAATATCTGGAGCTGCCTCCGGAGCTTCTCATTACCGTCATCAAGAAACACCAGCGTTACTTTGCCGTTACCGATGACAAGGGCAGCCTGCTCCCCTGCTTCGTGACGGTGGCGAATACCGTTCCCAGGGATTTCCGGCTGGTTGCGGCCGGAAATGCCCGAGTGGTCCGCGCCCGTCTCGAAGATGCCCGTTTTTACTATAAAGAAGACCAGAAAGTACGCCTCGAAGACCGTGCTGCACAACTGCAGACGGTTGTGTTTCATTCGAAGCTGGGGACGAGCTGGGAAAAGACCGAACGGTTCACGCTTCTTGCCCGATGGCTGGGCGAGCGGGTGGCGCCGAACTGCCTGGAACCGCTCAGCCGGGCCGCGTACCTCTGCAAGGCGGACCTGGTGACGGGTATGGTCGGGGAATTTCCGGAACTCCAGGGCGTGATGGGGAGGGCCTATGCCCGCCTGCAGTCCGAGCCGGAGGTCGTTGCTCAGGCCATTTACGAACACTATCTGCCGATCCGCGCCGGCGGGCCCGTTCCTGAAGGCATGGAAGGTTCGCTGTTGAGCATTGCCGATAAAATTGACACGATCGTCGGCTGCTTCGGGGTGGGACTCATTCCTACCGGCGCCGCCGACCCCTTCGCGCTGCGCCGGCAGACCCTTGGAATCATCAGAATTATCCTGGAAAAGCCGCTCAAAATCTCCCTCTCCGAACTCGTCGATCAGGCCATGGTCAACCTCACCCCGAAAATGACCGAACCCCGTGAAATGGTCAAAAAGGGGGTGCTGGACTTTTTCCTCGGCCGCCTCAATCACATGCTGGTGAGCCAGGAGGCCTACACGCAGGACGTCGTGGATGCGGCTCTCGCCTTGGGGGTGGACGATCTTCTCGATGCCGTTGCCCGCACCAAGGCACTGGCGGCATTCAAAGGTCGCTCCGATTTTGAGAGCGTCACCGGCGCCTTCAAGCGGGTAGCCAACATCATCAAGGAACCGGAGAGGATGCCTGTAAGGGCCGACCTTTTTCAGGGAGCTGCTGAAACGTCTCTTTATGCTGCGCTCCATGATGCCGAAAAGGTTGCGGGAAACTGCCTCGCGCAGTCGGACTACATGGGAGCCCTGGAAGGCTTGGCGCAACTCCGGGAATATATCGACGCTTTTTTTGATGCGGTAATGGTAATGGATAAAGACGAAGCCATCCGCCGCAACCGCCTTGCTCTGCTCACCAGGATTTATGAACTGTTCAGCAGGATTGCGGACCTCAAGAGAATTCAGACCGGCTAACGCCTGTATCCAATCTGTTCTTCTGGATTAGGCTTCCGCCGGAATGACGAAGCAACACCTTGCGGGCTCTTACCCTCATCGTGAAGGGGGATTGGGCCCGCTTTTTTTTGCTGCCGGATGCTGTTTTCTATTGGGTTTTTGACGAGATGAGAGTATCTTTTTGCCCTGCCTGTGGCGCTATGACCTTTTGCATCTGCGCGAACGATGCCGGGGTTTTCATCATTCGCCGGAGCCGGTCGGTTATGGAGGCGAGGCGGCATATCTAATCAATAGTTCATAAGTGGTCACCCTTTCACCGGTAAGCATCATTAAACGCTAATTTTTTGAAGCAAGCAAGCGATCGGTAACGTTTTTCCCTTTGTCATTCTTCGGGACGGGGCGATTCGGAATGAACGAGCCTGAATATACCTTACCCATTAGATCCTCCCGGGGGGCCTTGTGAAATGTTCGAGGTGTCATTCCGAGAATCGCGAGGAAGTCAAATTCTGCGAAGAATGCGGCGCCAAACTGCGCCTGGTGTGTCCCCGTTGTGCCTGTGAGGTCCCTATGGGGCGGAGGTTCTGCGGGCAGTGCGGGCACCCGCTGTCGCATGCGGCATGGGTGGTCGAGGGACTAACACCGACCATCATTGGTGAGCGCAAACAGATTACCGTCTTGTTCTCCGACCTGAGTGGTTACACCAGCATGACCGAAAGGCTGGATCCGGAAGAGGTTAAAGAGATCATGAGCCGGATCTTTGGGGAAATCACGCAGATCGTGAATAAGTACGGTGGCTTCATTGGCAGATTCCTGGGTGATGCGGCCATGGTTCTGTTTGGGGTTCCCGCCAGCCATGAGGACGATGCCGTCCGGGCGATCAGGACCGCCAGGGAAATCCACAGCGCCGTTGCGGCAATGAGCCCGGATTATCAAGCCAAGACCGGACGACCCCTGGCAATGCACTCCGGCATCAACAGCGGACTGGTGGTCATCAGTGAACTCCACTCCGATAAAGCCGCCGGCGAGATTACCGGGGATACCGTCAACGCCGCATCGAGACTGTGCAGCCTGGCGAAAGCCGGAATGATCCTCGTTGGACCCGATACCCATCGTCTGGCCCGGGCTTATTTCACTTTCAAGCAATGCGAACCGGTGGAAGTCAAAGGGAAGTCGGAACCGGTCGAGCCTTACGAGGTCATGACGCCCAAGACGAGCCCCGGGAGAATGCGCCTTCATGGGTTGCAGGCCAAGCTGATCGGGCGCACGACAGAGATGGAGGTGCTGGCCAAGGCCGCTGCAGGGCTGCAGCATGGCCACCGAGCCATTGTCTCTATCTGCGGGCATCCCGGCACCGGAAAGACCAGGCTCGTCGACGAATTCAAAGCCACCCTTGACCGGCAACGATTTCTGTGGCTGGCGGCGAATGCTTACGGTTATACGCAGGACATTCCCTATTGGCCCCTGATAGATCTGCTGAATCGACTCTGGAGAATCGAAGAAGAAGACTCCCGGGAATGTGTCAGAGAGAAGCTGAAAATGGGCTTGGAGGGTCTGCTGGGGCCGGCGGAGCAGGCCTCTGCGGTAATTGGGAGCCTTTATTCGCTGCCCTCCCCTGAATTCGAACATGTGAGCCCGGAATTATGGAAAAAGCAGTTGTATGAAGCCGTTGCAAGCCTTTTGAGAGCTTTCGCCGGCACCCGACCAACCGTTATCTGCCTGGAAGATATTCATTGGGCGGATCCTCCCTTTGTGGACCTCGTGCGGTTTATCCTGTCCCATGCATCTTTCCCCGCCCTCATCCTCTGTGTCTACAGACCCCCTTTCAAGCTATTCAACAATGGCCGGCAAGAGAAAAGTGAGGAATGGCATCAGGAACTCGTCTTGCAGGATCTCTCTCCGGCCGAATCCCAAGACATGATGGAATCGCTGCTGAAGACGAACAACCTTCCCGCTGAGTTGACGGTCTTCGTTCAGGAGAAGACGGAGGGCAATCCCTTCTATCTGGAGGAGGTAATCAATTCGCTGACCGAATCGAATATCCTGGTGCACGACCATGGATCATGGATACTCACCAAATCGCTCGGGGAATCCGGCATCTCTCCCACTATCCAGGGCGTTATCGGCGCCAGGCTTGATCGCCTGGACCTGGAGGTGAAGAGGATTCTCCAGGAAGCCTCGGTCATCGGCAGGAACTTCCCCTATGTTGTCCTTGAACACATCACTGATCTCAAAGCGCACCTTCAGGAATCCCTCGGCGGGCTCGAACGGCTTGACCTGATCCGCACCAAGTCGATACAGCCCGAGCTGGAATACGTTTTCAAACACGCCCTTACGCGTGAGGTGGTTTACAACGGTCTGCTGAAAAAGGAGCGGCAAGCGGTTCATGAACGGATCGGTCAGGTGATGGAGGAGCTGTTTCGCGACCGGCTCCCGGAGATCTATGAAACCCTCGCCTTTCATTACAGTCAGGGAAAATCCGTTCACAAGGCGGTGGACTACCTCGTGAAGTCCGGTGATAAGAGCCTGAGGCGATATGCGGTGGCGGAGTCCCATCGTTATTTCAGAGAGGCTTTTGATTTGCTGACTCAGAACGGCCCGGGGACCGATGAGGACAAGCGACTGCTCGTCGATCTCCTCATCAAGTGGGCGTCAGTCTATTATTACAGCGGAGAATACAGAGCGCTGCAGGAATTGCTTGAAGCGCACAAACCGTTTGCAGAAAAATGGGCCGACAATGCCCGGTTGGGGATGTATTATGCCTGGCTCAGTTGTGCCCTCTGGCATCGGGAAATGGTGCGCGAGGCCTATGATTACCTGCACCGGGCCCTGAGGCTCGGCGAGGAAACCGGGGCCCGCCTGGTTGTCGGTTATGCCTGTGCCTGGTTGACCTGGACCTGTATGGAATTGGGCCGCCTGGACGAGGCGATTGCAGCTGCCGAGCGAGCCCAGGCTTTGTGCCGAGCGGGTGATGGGGACCACTATGTTTTCTTCGCTTCCCTGGCCGGCTTGGCTTATGCCCTAAGCCAAAAGGGAGAAAAAGCCAAGACTCTGGAGGCCGGGAAAACCCTGGTGGCATTTGGTCAAAAGCACTCCAACGTTCGCAGCATGGTGATGGGGCATGTGTTCATTGGCATGAGCCACGCCGTGAGCGGCGATGCCTCTGCCGCTACCGCCTGTTTTGAGGAGGCGATCCGGGTTTCAGCCGACCCGTGGTATTCGCAATTCCCCGTCATGTCCCTCTGCTATGTACGGATTGCCCATGGCGAGTATGAGGGGCTGCAGGAGAAGCTGGAGCAGATTCATTCCTTCAGCGAAGAACACGGCGTTGAATATCTGGGTACGCCGGCAAAGGTCTTGTCGGGCGCGGTATTGGTCGCTCAGGGCGAACTCGGGAGGGGGATGAAGATCCTGGAGAAGGGTGCCGAAACCTGGCGGCGGAGCGGGAGCAGGCTCCGATACGCCTATGCACAGCTCATCATGGGAAGAATCTATGCCCTGATGGCACAGGGGGCGGGAACGATGAAGCTCTCGACCGTCTTGAGGAACTTGGGCTTCCTGATCAGGAACGCCCCTTTCGCCGACCGTAAGGCCCAGAGGTATTTGAATGAAGCCATCGCAATTGCCGGCGAAATCGGCGCCACCGACACCACCGGTCGTGCCGGACTGGCCCTTGGGTTGCTTCACAAGGCAAAGGGTAGGAAAGAACCGGCCCGGGAATGTCTCTCCGGCGCCATCGAAGTGTTCGAGAAATGCGGGGCTGACGGGTATCTGCGGAAAGCAAGGGAGGCTCTCGAGGGCTTGGCCTGACGGGCATTTGCCGGCCCGGTTCGAGGAGGCATCGGGGAGCCGCCTTGCGATCCCGGTAGGGCCAAGGGCGGCGGGGCGGCTCTTTCACCAGCCTGGCTTCCGCACCGCCGCGATGATCTACAGTTCGTAAATGCCACTGCAAAAAATCAGGTTGTCAGCTTTTTCAAAATAGACGGTTTTGGGCTGCACCCTCTTGGTTGCCGGGTTAAACCACCGGTACTGCACCCAACCGGAACCTCCGTTGTTGGCGGTGTCGACGATTTCCTTGATAAAGAGCTTCCCCTCAACGTCCTGGATGCGGTAGAAATCTTTGCCCGCATAGTTTTCGTTGACCGGGTGCGCAAGCATCACGCCATTGAAGTCCAACACATAGATATACCTTTCGTCTTGAAAGAACTTGGCGTGACTGCCGGCGAATTCAGCCAGGGCGATGCCTTTGCCGTTAGCTACGGTAAAAGGCTATGGCTTTTTTCACCCAGCGCCTGGCATCTTCCGGTACAAGCTCGAAAACGTCCTCTTCCACGGGTTTCTCCGTTCCCATGGCGGTCGCCGAAATGCCGGGTTCCACGGCGCCTTCGCCAGGTTCAAATTCGGGGAGCGCGAGGACTGGATTTTCCCGATAAACGCCGCTGCAAAAGATCATGCCATTGACCTTTTCAAAATAAACGGTCTTGGATTGCTCCCTCCTGGTTGCGGGGTCGAACCATTTGATATTCCACCCAGCCAAACCCTCTCGCGTTGGCGGTGTCGACGATTTCCTTGATGAAGCTCTTGCCGTCCGAATCCTGGATGCGATAGAAGTCCTTCCCTACATACTTTTCGTTGACCGGATGCGCAAGCATGACCCCGTTGATGTCCAGCACGTAAACGTACTGCTCGCCTCGTACAAAACGTCCCTGCGGGTTGGAGAATTCGACCAGAGCAATCTCTTTGCCGGTGGCTCGGAAAAACGCGATCGCCTCATCGACCCATCCCCTCGCTTCATCCAGTGCCAGTTCTATCACAAAGCCGTCCATGTCTTTCTCCTTTGCTTGGTCAAAAGGTCATCAAAGAAATGATGTTTGCCGGACAACCTTCCACGCAGTTTTGTCATTGATGCCCAATTACCAAAAAAGAGGTTAAAAAATAGTTAACCCCGGGTTTCTCGAATTGAATGAAGGCTTCGAAAGCTAAGAAGACTCCAGACCTTGCGCTTCCGCAAACGGGTGTCAAAGAAGGTTGCCCTGACGTACGGGAATTTGTATTATTAGAAAATAGATCCCAAGTTGAGCGATTCTGTCCTCTGCAGTAGGGTAACGTTTCGTTCTGACAATAGTTTCACCCCCACCTAACCTCCCCCATCGAGGGGGAGGGACTATTCTGTACAACCCCTCCCCTGGCGGGATGGGTAGGGGGAGGGGGTAGGAAATCGCTCAATTTGGGTAGATAAGTGTTGGATCCATCAACTTCTGCTTCCGAGATCGATCGGCTCGAGTTCGGGCCGCTGGTTGGGGAGTGTTACCGGGCAACAAGTGATATCACTGCAGGCAATCATCTGATCAGGCTGTTTCCTCAAGTCTGTTTGACGGGGGCCTATGTGAAGTGTCTCAAATGCCATTTTGAGAATCGACAGCTGGTAAAATTCTGCGAGGAATGCGGAGCCAGGCTTCGCTTGGCCTGTCCTCGGTGTGGCGTCGAAGTCCCTCTGGGACGAAACTTCTGCGGTGCGTGCGGGTACCCGTTGTCCCATGGGATGTGGACCTTTGACGGGATGCCGCCGATCATTCTCGGTGAACGCAAGCAGATGACCGTCATGTTTTCCGATCTGAGCGGCTACACCGGCATGGCCGAGAAGATTGATCCGGAAGAGGTGACGGAGATCATGAGTCGAATCTTCGGCGAGATCACTCAGATTGTGCAGAAATACGAAGGGTCTGTGGGAAGGTTCCTGGGTGATGCGGCCATGGTTCTCTTCGGTGTTCCCAGCAGCCATGAAGACGATGCCGTGCGGGCGATTAGAGCGGCCAGGGAGATCCACCTTGCGGTTGAAGCCATAAGCTCCCGTTATCAGGAAAAGGTCGGGCGGCCTCTGAAAATGCACACCGGCATCAACAGCGGCCTTGTGGTTGTAGGCGAACTGGATGCTCACCGAGTTGGTGATGAAATCACCGGCGACACGGTCAATCTGGCCTCGAGGCTTTGCAGTCTGGCTCAAGCCGGTGTCATTCTTGTCGGGCCCGACACTTACCGCCTGACCCAAGCCCATTTCCTCTTCAAACACTGTGACGCAGCCCGAGTCAAAGGAAGAACAGAATCCATCGAACCCTACGAAGTCCTGGCTCCCCGGGAAAGACCTGAGGAAATCCGGCGGCTTCACGGTCTGCGGGCGCAACTTGTGGGGCGTGTCTCGGAGATGGCCCTGCTCGCTTCGGCGGCCGAAAGGACGCAACACGGCCGAATGGCGGTTGTTTCAATCTGTGGCGATCCCGGTACGGGAAAGAGCAGACTTGTCGAGGAATTCAAAACGACTCTTGATCGACAGCGCTTTCACTGGCTGGCAGCCCATGCGTATGGCTACACTCAAAAGATTCCCTATTGGCCGCTGATTGATCTGCTGAACCGGATGTGGAAGATTGAAGAAGAAGACTCACCCGAGTCCGTCAGGAGAAAGATCGAGGTGGGTGCCCGTGCTGTCCTGGGCCGAACGGAAGGAGCTTGTTCGCTGATTGGGAGCCTTTATGCTCTCCACTCCCCCGAACTGGAAGGCATGAGCCCCGAGTTGTGGAGGGCGCAGTTGTTTGAGACCATCAGGAACATCCTGGCGGTTTTCGCTGCGAGCAGACCAACGATCGTTTGCCTGGAAGACCTTCACTGGGCTGATCCGCCCTCTTTGGACCTCGTCCGGTTTCTTCTCGCCAAGGCGACCGTTCCTGTCCTTTTCCTCTGTGTTTTTAGACCTCCTTTCGAACTCCTTCGAAGGGACGAGCTTGCCGGAAGCGAAGACTGGCATCAGGAAATCCGTCTCCAGGACCTGAGTCCCGGTGAAGCCGAGCAGATGATGGAATCCCTGCTGAGAACCAGGGCGATTCCTCCTGAGTTGCGGCAATTCATGCACAAGAAAACGGAGGGCAATCCCTTTTACCTGGAAGAGGTGATCAACTCCTTGATCGAATCGGAAACCCTGGTGAAAAGGGACGGGGGCTGGGAACTGACCAAACCGCTGAGCGAATCCGGCATCTCGCCGACCATCCAGGGGGTCATTGCCGCCCGGCTTGATCGCCTGAATGCGGACATGAAGATGGTCCTTCAGGAAGCCTCGGTTATCGGCAGGAATTTCCTTTACGTAATTCTCCGGCATATTACCGAGCTCAAAGACTATCTCCAGGATTCGCTCTCCGGTTTGGAGCGGCTCGACCTGATTCGGACCAAGGCATTGCAGCCCGAGCTGGAGTATATTTTCAAACACGCCTTGACCCGGGAAGTGGTTTACAACGGGCTTCTCAGGAGGGAGCGACAGGCGGTTCACGAGCGGATCGGTCAGGTGATGGAAGTCTTGTTTCGGGATCGCCTTCCGGAGATCTATGAAACCCTGGCGTTTCATTACACACAAGGCAGCTCAGTTGATAAGGCTTTAGATTACCTGGTGAAGTCGGGTGAAAAGAGCCTCAAGCGTTATGCCGTCGAGGAGTCGCATCATTACTTCAAAGAAGCATTTGACCTGTTGACTCGGAATCGCCGGGAGCACTTCCCGGATGCGGAGAGGCTCATCGACCTCATCCTCAAGTGGGCTTCCGTCTTTTACTACAGTGGAGAATACCGCAAGCTCCAGGAGTTGTTTGAGGCGCACCGGGGCCTTGCGGAGACCTTAAACGACAAAAGCCGGTTGGGAATGTTTTACGCCTGGCTCAGCTGCGCCCTGTGGCATCGGGAGATGGGAGGCGACGCCTACGACTATCTGACCAGGGCCGTCAAACTTGGCGAGGAGAGCGGGGACCTGCTGCTCCTGGGTTATGCCAACACGTGGCTTACCTGGACCTGTCTGGAATTGGGGCGTTTGGATGAAGCCGCCCGGTACGCCGAAAGGGCCCAGAGCCTCTGCCAATCGGCGGATGTGGACCATTACCTTTATTTCAACTCCCTGGCAGGCTTGGCCTATGTCGATTTTCATCGGGGTGAAAGAGGGAAAACCCTCGAAAAGGGAAAAATCCTGGTGGAATTCGGCCAACAACACTCCAATATTCGCTGCATGGTCATGGGACACTGTTTTATTGGCTACAGCCATATGGCCGGCGGCGATATTCCGGCGGCCGCCTCATATTTCGAGGAGGCCGTTCGGATTTCTGCGGATCCCTGGTATTCCCAGTTCCCGAGTCTGGCGCTCTGCTATGCCCGCATTGCTCACGGGGAGTATGAAGGGATGCGGGAAACCCTGGAGCGGATTGTTTCCTTCAGTGAAGAGCGAGGCGCGGAGTACGTCGGGACGCCGGGAAAGCTTGTTATTGGGGGCGGTGCTGGTTGCCCAAGGCCAGCTTGGCAGGGGGATGAAACAAATTGAGGCTGCGGCCGAAACCTGGCGGCAATCAGGCAACCAATTGCGCTATGCCGTGTCGCAACTGATCATGGGCAGGATTTATGCGCTCATGGCACAGGGAACAGGGGGGAAGAAGCTCTCGACCCTTTTCAAGAACCTTGGTTTCTTGCTCAGAAACGCCCCGTTTGCCGACCGAAAGGCCCTGGAGCACTTGCAGAAAGCGGTTGAAGTTGCCCGTGAAATCGGGGCTAATGAGACGCATGCCCGTGCCTGCTTGAGTTTGGGGTTATTGCACAAGGCCAGGGGCAGGCCCGAGCAGGCCCGCGAATGTTTGCTCAGGGCGGTAAAGACGTTTGAGGACTGCGAGGCGGAGGTATACTTGAAAGAGGCAAAAGAGGCCTTGCGGAGCCTTGGGTGATCCGCCCCCAGGTCAAGCGGTGGCCGGGATGCTGCGCCGCAAAGACGCCAGGCGACCGATTCGCTGGAGGGACTCGTGGTGAAGCGCCGCCAATGCCCGGTCGTGAGCGACGGCTTCGGCAAGGGCGGCATAAAGAGGCTCGATGTTTCGGGTTTCCTGGCAAAGCAGGAAAAAATCGAGAGTGGCGTGCAGCCCCTGCCGGGCCATCTCCGCAAAAGTGTATCGCTCTGACACGGCGGCCATGTCCATGTCATCACTGAAGAGGATTCCATGAAAGCCCAGCCGCTTTCTCAGCCATTCGTGGTTGATGATCGGGGAAAGAGTTGCTGCCCGTTCGGCATCCAGGGCGGGGTAGAGGGCATGGGAAGTCATGATGCAGTGGACCCCGGCCTGGATCGCCCGGCGAAAAGGCAGCAGGTCCTCGGCCATGGCGGTATCGGTTTCCCAGCGGATTACCGGCGCATAATGATGCGGATCCGATTCTGCGCGCCCGAGGCCGGGATAATGTTTTCCTGTCGCCGAAATGCCGTGCTCCTGGAGGGCCTTGATCCAGACCTCGCCCAGACGAGCTACCTCTTCCGGGTCCGATCCCAGCGACCGTTCCGCCATAAAATGAGGTTTTCCTGCGGGAACCACGTCAAGGACGGGTGCCAGGTTGATGTCAACCCCGATCCTGTGCAATTCGGTTGCCGCTCTCTGGGACCACTCGGCGACAGCTCCCGGTCCCGAGGCAGCCAACGCTCGGGCTGAGGGCAATTGGAGGAAGGGCGGGATCAGCCGCTGAACGGGGCCGCCTTCTTGATCGATAGCTACCCGGAGTCGCCTTCCCAACGTTTCCCGGGCATATTCTTGCGCATCCGCCACGAGGGTCTGAAGCTGCTCCGGGCCCGCAACATTCCTCTTAAAGAGGACCACTCCGCCCACCTGGAAATCGCGGATGAGCGATTTCAGCTCTTCTGCCAGAGTCGTGCCGCTGAAACCGACCATCAGGTGCATTCCGATGTTTGCTTGCAGGCGGTGCTGTTGCGAAATCATGCCGATTTTCTCCTCGTGGCTTTTCTTACCCCCTCTTTTCATGAGAGGGAATGATTGGTTGAGACCCCTTGTCTCAACCAATGTGACTGAGGGCTGAGGCGATGCGGATGCGGGTCGCACGCCAGGTGGGGAAAGCGGCTGCCAGCAAACCTATGGCGAGACAAAGCGCGGTTGCAAGGAGCAGTGTTTGCCAGTGGATATGGAATACGGGAAGCAGCGTGCTCATCTCTCCGGCAAAGACATTGGCCACCGGAAAGGCAAGAACCATCCCCAGGATGCCGCCAAGCAGCGCTATGGTGACCGATTCCCCGGAAATAAGGAAAAAGAGAAAGCGATTCCCGAACCCGAGGGTTTTGAGGACCGCATATTCGGACATCCGTTCCCGTGCCGTCATGGTCATGGTGTTGGCAAGCACCAGCAGAATCACCCCGATGACTACAAAGGACACCATCCGCACGGCGGTCACAATCGCGTCCGTCATCGCCACAAAACCCATCTGAAAAGCCTTTTCAGTCTCCGTCAAGGTCTCCGCCCAGGAGTTCTTGAAGAGGGCGTCGATGGTTTGCGAAATCGCACCACTGTCAAAAGGATTACGAATTTGGACCACGTACCAACCGGCATAGCCGCTCAGATAGGGCATGTTCTTTTTCAGGACCTCATCGAGATAGTCCCAGCGGAAAAAGAACTGCGTCTCGTCGGTGGTTTTGGTCGCGCCGCGATACACCCCGCGGAGGACAAATTGCCAGTCGCCGGGGTAAATATTGCCCGTCAAGTTGATCGTGTCCCCCAGTTTCCAGCCGTATTTCTGCACGAGTTTTTGTCCGACGATGCAAGCGTTCCGCTGTTTCTGAAAGGTTTTCAGTTGATCTTCAGGAATGATGAATTCGGGGAAAAGATCAAAAAAGATCTCCGGCCCGACAGCCATGCGCGGGAAGAAGTTCCTTTCGTCGATATAGACACCGCCGAACCAGTTCGCGTAAGCTACCTGGCTTACCCCCGGGACCTGCAGGATTTTCTGGCGATAGTTGATGGGCATGGGGAAAATCAGGGAGACGGCATTCCTCGTGACGAGGCGATTCGGGGAGGCGGCCGCCACTCCTGCATACCAGGCATCGACCACGGTGCGCAAAAGACAAAAGGCGAGGATTGCCACAGCCATGCCCATGATCGTCAGCGAGGCCCGCAAGCGCTGGCGCAGGGTGTTGCGCAAAATGAGTTTGATCAGTTCCATAATAGGGATCGGTGGTCGCCAGTCAGTGGCCGGTAAGGTTCTAAAATCCCTGCTGTTGCAGGGTCAACCGTCAGACAGACTCAGTTGTTGTTAAACACCCCCTTGTCCAGGAGATGGATCTCTCTGGCCTTCTCGGCCGCTCTCGGGTCGTGGGTCACCATAATGATGGTCTTGCCGAACTCCTGGTTCAACTGTTCCATAAGGCCCAGTACGTCTGCGGCTGAAGCCTTGTCCAGATCCCCGGTCGGCTCGTCGGCAACGATGAGCGTTGGATCGGTCACAATGGCGCGCGCGATGGCGACCCGCTGCTGTTGGCCGCCCGAGAGTTCTCGCGGATAGTGGTGCATCCGATCTTGCAGCCCGACCAGCTCCAGGGCCAATATGGCATGTTCCCGGCGCTGCTTTCGGGTTAAGTTGCGCAGGAGAAGAGGCAGTTCCACATTTTCCAGACCGGACAGCACGGGCAGGAGATTGTAAAACTGAAACACAAAACCGACATGGTGGGCTCGCCATCGCGCGAGGTCCACTTCCCCAAGGAGGGTGATGTCCGTGCCGGCGACGAACAGGTGCCCTTCATCCGGGCGGTCGATGCCGGCGATGAGGTTCAGAAGGGTCGTCTTCCCGGAGCCTGAAGGCCCCATCAAGGCGATGAAATTGCCTTCCGCAACGGAGAGGTTGATTCCCCGCAAAACCGAGATCTCCTGAGATCCCCGACGGTATGACTTGTATATATTTTCCACCAAAACAATAGGTGGCGCCCCTGCGGCTGATCCATTCTCCGTCATAATTCTGTGATTCCAGCCAAACCTTTAATCCGAATTCAATGGAATCTTCACTCTGCGATTTTGATCCTGTCCCCGGATTTGAGTGATGGTGGCGGTTTCAGGACGACCTTTTCGCCCGCTTTGAGTAATCCAGCCAGAACCACATAGTCTCCCTGGAACTCCACTGCGGGAGCGGCAATCCATTGGGCCCTCTCGTCCACGACCTGAAAGAGGCCTCGGGCGCCGTTGCGTTCGGTGAGAACGTCACGATGCACCCCGAGAAAGGGAGTGAGTTCCTGCATGGTCAGGGGCCTGGTGAGAAATGCCACCCGCGCGCTCATCTCGGGGAGGATGCGCAGATCCAGTTGGTCGAAGGCGACTTTGACCATGACCGTTCCTTTGGTACGATCGGCCGTGGGGACTATGGTGTGAACGCTTCCCTGAAAGCGGCTGTCGGGCAGCGCGTCAAGCTGGATTTCGCAGGCCTGGCCGACATGCACCCGGGGCAGGAATGATTCGGAAACATCCGCCTGAACCATGAGAGAGGAAAGATCGGCCATGGTTACCACTGCTGCTTTGGCGTTGATGGAGGAGCCAAAGGGGGCGACCACTTCACCTACGTCGGCGTTCTTGGTAAGGACCACCCCGTCGAAAGGGGCCCGGATAGTCGTATATTCAATAATCACGGAAGCCCGGTTCAGGGCTGCTTCCAGGGCCCGGATATTGGCCTTCCCCGAGTCGACGGCGGCCCTGGTCCTGGTATCCTGATCCTCCGCCTTCTCGTAGTCCGCGAGGGGAATTACCTTTTGCTCCCAGAGGTTCCGGTATCTTCTGAAATTCCTCTCCGCGGTGCGTTTCTCCGATTCCGCCCGGACCAGATCCGCGCGGGCCGCAGCCAACTGGCCGGCAACCTGAGCGTATTCCGCCTTAAGATCATTGTTTTCCAGTTCGGCAAGTACCTCTCCCTGTCTCACCCTGCTGCCCTCCTGCACGGCAAGGCGTTCGAGGCGTCCCGTGCCTTTGGAAGCTACCGAAGCCCGTCGCTGGGCGACGACATACCCGCTGGCATTGAAGTCTGCAATGGTTTGTGAGGGATACACCCGGGTCACCGTAGTGACTTGCACCGGAAGAGCGGAAGCGAAAAATCCCGTTTGACTGACCAGATATCCCGTGGCGGCAAGGACCGTCGCGGCAATGACAGCAAATAGAAACCGCTTAACGCCACGGCCTCCGGTTGCCGCCTGAGGTTCCTGATTGATTCTCAATCTTGAGAGTTTTTCCGGCTCCATAACCTGATATGAACCCTCCCTCAGCATCGCGGTGTCCTTCCCCTGGGGCTTTGCCGGCAACAACGCCAGGCATGCCCGGCCGCTGAGATCTTCGGGCAGATTATATAGACAGTTGTGTCAATGTCCACCATGGTTTCCGTGAAAGCATCGCTTCTTCTTGAGATTGCGCGGGAACGATTCCGCGAGAGGTCCCGGAAAGGATCGATTTGATGAAAAAAAGGGGTCTTCTGACAGGGAGATCTATAGGGAGGGGCTGAAGCGGCCATCAATACTCGGCCTATCAGGTCTTCATCACGGGATGCGTTGCTCAGCCGAAGCAACCGAAGGGCCGGCGTTTGAGTTCTCCCTCTCGCTGCCGGTGGCGCTTCACTCTCTCGTAGAGCGCCTCCAGCTTCTCCTGCTGGTCTTTGGAGAGCTCGGGTTTCATCTGAGCTATCCCGCGATCGAGAATGGCTCCAATTTCATCTTGATGTTGCCTGCGAAACTCCCGCACCTCCACCTGAACCTCGCCCACTACTTTTTCGATGCGCGCTCTCTGGGATTCCGTAAGATCCAGTTCGCGAACGAGCTTCTTCATGATGAGCTTTCTGACTGCCGGCTGGCCTTCACTGAAAACATGTCCCATGGTCTGTTTGAAATAGATGGCCGTACCCAGGGCGCCAATCACTACGCCGGAGAGGAACAATGCCGAGAGTCCCAAAACCAGGTTCCATCTTTTCACAAGCTTTAGATCCTTTCGTTCTTTTTGCCCGTGTGCGTCATCTTGGCGCGCACTTCCCTGGATCTCCACCCGGACTGGATGGCGGCAAGAAAGTTGTAAAATCAAACGATTCCCAAGGCATGGGCCAATTCCATCCCGAGAGGGTCTTCAAAAAACAATCTGGTGACCTCGGATGCCGCACCCGGTTCGCTGGTAACTGAATAGACCACGAGGAGCAGCGCTAAGAGACTGGTTGCTGCGGTCAAACGCCAAACCAGGGGACCGAACCCATCAAGATCGCCGGATCGCCTGGACGGGTCTACGCCAATTCGGCGGACTGCCCGCATCACCCGATCGTCCCATGCGGCGCTGACAGCAACTTTCTTATCTTTGCGATAGAGCTCTTTGAATGCTTCTTCAATCCTGCCGATTTCTTCTTCACGCAATATCATGGCATTACCTATCTTCCTCCGAAGAGCTCAAGAATGATCCTGCGCATCTCGCGCCTTGCCCGATGCGCCCTGACCTTGGTCTTGACCATGCTCCAATCGAGCAACCTTGCCGCTTCCCTGATGCTGAGCCCCTCGAGATGGACCAAAGAAAGCACCATTCGATCTTCCGCCGGCAATCTGTCGAGTGCACGCCCCAAGACTTCCTCGGCTTCACGACGCCCTGCCTGCTCGCAGAATGTCGCCCGGGACTGAGGTGCCATGATCTCATCGAGCCATTTCTGATGTTCTTCGGTGAGGGCACTCAAGGGTATTTCGCGATTCCGTTCCCGGTTCCGCCAGAAGTCGCAGCAGCTCCTCGCGGCGAGCGTCCTCAGCCACCGAGAAAAGGAGCCTTTCGCGGCATATCCCGGCAATGATCGATAGGCCCGCACGAAAACATCCTGGGCAACCTCCTCGGTGCTATCCGGGGGTATGTGTTTGATCACAATCCCGAATACGAGTGAGCGATATCTTTGGAGCAACGCTTCAAAGTCATTAACATGGCCCGCTACCACCCGACGTATGATCTCGTCATCATCGGGCTCATCCGACTGTTGATCGGCGATTGTGAGCGGTTGTCGCTTAGCTTGGAGATGCTGAATGGCGATAATCCCGATTGATTGCCAGCCGGATTGAGCGATCTGCTCCGTCGGGCTGGCCCGGCAGGCTGTTGAAGAACCGTATCACAGCGTCACCCCGGCGAAGCAGGTCTTTCCGTCACTTTTGCAACGGCCCGCCAAGTGTCTGCTCCAGAACATCAATTGTTCTCATCGATCCACTGATTCATGAGTCCGACCTTATGGGCCGTGCGGTTCTGCAGACGCCAGGCGAAATCGGCCTTAATCTTTCGGAGTGCCTCGTGTTGTTCGGGTGTCAGCAGTTTTCTGATCTCGCCAAAGATCTTCCCTCGCAGAATCGCCAGCTGTTCCCCCCTTTCCGCCGCCTGTCGCGCAGCCTCACGCACGGTGCCCTCGTTGAATTCGTCGGCCGTGACGGCTTCCATGAGCGCAATCCTGGAGGTGAACATGCTGCTTCTCAGTTCCTGCAAGGCTTCACGATGCTGCCTCAGGATGCCTGCAACCTCCCGCTTCTGAGAGTCGGTTAAATTGAGTTGGGCGAGGACCTTCAAAAATCGTCCCTGATGGTGGCCGCGGCCCCTCCCCAGTGGGTCCGGCGCGCTTTCAAGAGCGTAAACTCCCAACCATCCGAGACAGAATATACACCAGAACCCAAAATGCTGCGATACTCCTGCCGCCTTTCATGGTTACCCTCCCGCTGCCGTTTACCTTTATTCGTTCCCTGCCCCTTGCCCTGGTCCGGAAGGCGAAAGGGGCGACCGTTGCCCTCATCTCTAAGAGTCGTCGGAGGACGCGGGATTGGTTACGGCAAATTTGTCGAGTGTTCTGTCCATCCTTGATCTTGTCCTCAAATGCAACCATAATGAAGAGGTGCATCGCGTCTCTTTGGTTTGGTCTTTCAAGGCAGATACCATCGCCGGCGCGCGGCAGGCAATGGTTACGAACCGGACCTTCCTTCAAGGATACTATAGAGAGCATCATGGCAAAGCCGCATCTTGTCGTTTCCTATGAACCCGGCCGCAAGGAGACGAGAGCTTTTGAATGACCGTTTGGGGCCGCCTACCCGGCTCACTTTCATCAAAGACCTCGCCGCTGCACCACGGGAGGAGGCCCTGGCAACGGCTGAGATCTTGTTCGCCTGGAATCCCCCGAAGGAATTGCGCGGGGATGAATACGCCGGAATGAAAAACCTGCGGTTCCTTCAGCTGCTCTCTGCCGGAGCCAACCACGTGCCTTTCTCGCTGGTGGCGAATAAGGTCGTCATCGCCAGCAACGTAGGGGCCTTCGCCGAACCGATGGCCGAGCACGTCCTGGCGATGGTCCTGGCGCTGAGCAAACAGCTTTTCGTGCAGCACGAGTTACTGAAACGGGGTCAATTCGATGACGTCAGCCCCAGCCGGATGCTGCGCGGATCGGTGTGCGGCATCCTCGGCTTTGGCGGCATCGGGCAAGCGGTAGCTCGCCTGATGCGTGCCCTGGGGGCAAGGATTTATGGAATCAACAGGAGCGGGATGAGCAGTGAGCCGGCGGAGTTCCTTGGCACCCTGAGCGATCTCGATTATGTTCTCGAATCCTCTGATATCGTGGTGGTCGCTTTGCCTCTTAACCAATCAACCAAGGGGTTGATCGGGAGTCGAGCCCTTTCCTGGATGAAGAATCGGGCCATTCTCGTCAACGTTGCCCGGGGGGACATCATCGAGGAAGGGCCTCTGTATGAGCATCTGGTGAAATTTCCGGAGTTTATGGCCGGCATTGAATCCTGGTGGATCGAACCTTTCAGCCACGGGGAATTTCGAACCCATTATCCCTTCTTTGAGCTGCCGAACTTCCTGGGCTGTCCTCACAACTCCGCAAAGGTCCCGGGAACAATGCAAGAGGCCACGCTTCGCGCGGTCGAGAATGTGATCCGCTTCCTCAACCGGGAACCGTTGAAAGGGTTGGTGCGAAGAGAGGACTATTTGAGCTTGAGAGGATCTCACCCATGATTGACATTAACCGGCAGTTGCTTGATCTTTTCAACAAAGAGAAAATGCTCGCCTTCTTTGATTTTCGGCTGAATCTCGGTGGGGACGAACCGGTGTCCGGCCTGTGCAAGATTTCCAGGCCCAAGGGCACGGAAGGGCCGGCTCAGTATATTTCCCTGCTCTTTCTCATTGACACGCCCAGCGAGGAGATCTGGCATCAAGTAGATGGAATTGCTGGAAAAATCGGCTGGCAAAACTTTACGGAAGCGATGCCGGGAGTTCAGACCGTCCTTCCCATTCCCGCGGGGCAGCAGGGCACCGGGATATACTTCAAGGAAACCGACCTCTATTTGAAAAGCGACGTGGTGGTTTCAAAAGCTTACGTCGCGAGCAAGCTCTGTCCCGCGATTTCAAACATCGTGGGACTGACGGCCGGTGAACTGGTGTTCTGGGATGACCTTCCTGAAAAGAAGCGGGCCGCTGAGGGGATGATGCCGCGGGATGATACGGGCCAGTCCCTCATTTCGAAACTGAAAAATCTCCTCGGTCTTTAGCGCTTATTGAAGAAGGAATTCATTTCGCTCCTTTCTCCCTGCTGCTTGCTGCCTGCTCCCCTCCGCCTTCTGTCAGGCGTCCTTCCAAACCAGCCCATCGATCACGCCGTGGCAGCGGCAGCTGGTGGCAATCAGGTAGCGTCCTTCCCGGCGGCCGGCAATCCGGTCCCGAACCTCCTTGAGCGAAGCTCTCGGGTAGCCGCCGACACCGGGTGCAAGTTGCCAACTGCGGATGACCAGCACGTCAAAATACGGGACCGAGATCTTGGCAAGCTCCTCAAAAAGGTTTCCCGGACGAGGACCCTTGGTGTGGGTGCAGATTTCGTCGGGTTCGTTACAGGTGTCGGGACAGATGAAAGTGGCGAAGCTCCCGCAAAGCGAACCGCTCGGCGCCCGGTAGGGGTTAGGGACTTGTCTTGCCACGGCTGCCGGGACGGGCTGAGCCTCGGCGCTTCCCGTTTTATTCAGTTCATGCAGGAGCCACTGAAAAGCGAAATGGATCGGAACTGCCGGAATAATCCAGGTTCTTTCGTCAACCCAAGTGTTGTGAAAGAATGACAGGGTGTCCTCGCTGCTGACGGCGACCTTAAAATCCTCTCCAATCCGGTTGAGCTTGTCCCGACGTTGATCGACCACTAAGAAAGAGGCCTCAGGAAAGCGACGGGTGAGCCTCTGAACGGCCATATATCCAAAGTGTCCCGCTCCGACGATACAGATTCGTCGAGGCGGGAAAAGGCCGGGAAACAGCACATCCAAGTCTTGCAAGGCATGCTCCTTTCGAGTTATTTGTTAAGTCGTCGGCCGGGCCCCTGCAAACTCAAGAACCTGTTCGCCCTCATCAAAGCGTGAGCCATGAGGCCCGGCGCAGGCAGGATCGTCGTCCTCGCGCCAAGACGTCGGAGGGAGCTTCCGAAATAACTTAACAATTATAGCATAAAGAAAGGGTAGGTTTCAGGGAGGACTGACGTGAGCAATCTCTTCAATATCTTTGATAAAATTGCCGAAGAGCGCATCCGTGAGGCCATAGAGCGCGGCGAATTCGATGATCTCCCGGGCAAGGGAGAGCCACTCAACCTGGAAGATGACAGTCACCTGCCACCGGACCTTCGCATGGCTTATAAGATCTTGAAGAATGCCGACTGCCTTCCCCCCGAACTGGAACTGCGCAAAGAGATTCGCACCACGGAAGCTTTGCTTGCCGGTATTCAGGACACCCAGGAGAAATACAAGCAGATGAAGAAACTCAACTATCTGATCATGAAGCTCAACATGACCCGCCGCGTCTCCATGGACCTGGAAGAAAACCAGCACTACTACGAAAAGGTGGTCGATAAAATGGGCAGCGGCAACAAGCGCGACTGAGTTGCCGTCGAGCCCTTTTGTCCCAATTCTCGGCTGTACTCAGGTGAAGCTCCCGGCATCAAAGGCAGGAACCGCTTGTCCTGCCGCTGAGCGTCAATCTTGATTCGTTCCTGGAGCTTGATATAGGCCTCCTCAAGAGACGTTTCCATGACCACGATCTCACCCTGGCTCATGATCAGCCGTTTCAACAACGGCCCCCAGAAAAATTGCCCTTGCGCTTCCAGTCGGTCATTACAATCTCCTTATTGAAAGGCGAAATACTGATCCGGGAAAAGCGAATGGAGATGCCTGTACGCGGAATCTGAACACAGGATCCATGGCGGGTCAAAGCTTTTCCTCGAACCGCAGGCTTTCCTCATCATGGGTGTCAATGGTAGAGTTCTCAGTGAGGCTGTGGTCAGTGAAAAGTGGTTACCCAGACAATCCCCCCTTTGCCAAAGGGGGGCAGGGGAGATTCATGGATGAGCTGGAAATTGGCTACCTTCAATGTCAATGGCATTCGGGCTCGCCTGCCCGTAGTGGTGGACTGGATCACCTTGCATAAACCCGACGTCCTGTGCCTGCAGGAAATAAAGTGTCAAGACAAGGATTTCCCGGCCGGACCCTTTGAAGAAGCCGGCTACTTTGTTGCGGTGCGGGGCCAGAAATCCTTCAACGGGGTTGCCATGCTCACCCGACGGGAACCAGAAATGGTGACCAGAGAGTTTGCGGACGATGAACCCGACGAGGAAGCCAGGCTCATCGCGGCAAGGGTTGACGGCGTGTGGGTGGTGAATACGTATGTGCCGCAGGGCCGGGACCCGGATAACCCCGCCTTCCAATACAAGCTGGGCTATTTTGCGAGGCTCAAACGCTGGCTGCAAAACCGTTTCGATCCGCGTCAGCCCCTCGTCTGGACCGGGGATATCAATGTGGCACCCACCCCGCTCGACGTCTTCGACCCCAAACGTCTGGAAGGCAGCGTCGGATTTCACCCCCTCGAGCACCACGCGCTTGCCGAGGTGTCAGAATGGGGTTTGGTCGATTGCTTTCGAAAACATTACCCCGACCGGAAACAGTTCACCTTCTGGGACTATCGGCTTCCCAAAAGCTTTGAAAGGAATCTCGGATGGCGCCTCGACCACATCCTGGCAAGCAGGCCTCTCGCCGCCGTATGTTTGGATTGCGTCGTGGACAGTGACCTGCGCGGCTGCCCCAACCCCAGCGACCACACCCCCGTGTGGGCGGAATTCGATCTGGAGAAGCTCTGATCAAAATGACTTCTCAAAACTGCATGTACCGTACCCGAATCCTTGGACGCAGGTCTTGTTTGCGATTCTTAAGGTGATCTTCAACGATATTTCTATAATTGCCTTTGGTTTTCATCTCACGCCGCTTGTCGCAGAACCGGTCGGGTCCCTTCCCGAGGGCCGGTCGAGTGCGATCAGAAAAAGCGCGCATTCGAAATCAAAGCCAAAGGGCCTTCTGGATTGGAGTCCCCCGGTGCACTGCAAAAAATTCAGCGTCGGGGGATGTTTCCGCTTACTGCTTCGATGCTGTGTCGATCGCATCCAGGAAGACTTTCATCAGGGCTTCGCCTTCAGGACCGTTTTTCTCGACGATGATCTTCTTCACCTCGGGCATGGTAAGGTCACGGAACTTGGCACGCTGGTCGGGGGTCAGGGTGTTGACCTGCATCTCCTTGTTGAGCGCCGCCAGACCCCTGTCCGAAGCCTCGATTGCCCGCGCTACCCCGCGGCCGGCCATGATCGCCGACTTGACGGCATGTGAGCACTTAATCAGTCCGGCCCATATCCTTTGCCGCCGCGAAATGATATACGTGTTTCTCGGGCCGCCGGATTTAAAGGGAATATGGAATAATCTCCGGGCCTTGGTATTTCAAATCGCAATGATGCGGATGGCTGATCGCGGCAACAATCAGCAGATCGAACGATGAAGCCAGCCGCGCATTTAAGATATTCAGAAGAAAGCACGAAAAACTTACTGGATAGCAGTTGCTATAACGAAATCTTGGAATATATTGAAAGTGTTAGGCTTTCTACACTTTTCACGTGGGAGATTGCCGGGCAATGAATATGGCGGTTGCTTCACTCCAATTTTGCGCGGAGTTGTACATATGAAATGAGATTGTTGAGGAGTCGACGGCCCTTTGCAGATCAACAGAGGCGAGAAGTGTGGAATTCAGCTTACACTCTGCAGAGCATTGCCGCGTCCCAAGCATCGCTCTGGCGCCGCCGGCAGTCACCCGGCCGGCAAGCCGCCCGCCGTTAATTCGTGGCGTCAGTGCCCTGTCTTGCGGGTATCCGCCAGAAAGGCTTTTCCACCTCCTCCAGCGGCCGGCCCGGATCGTTGGGACCGAGCCCGTAGCGCAGCAACGCGATCAGGTCGGAACTCGCGGTGGGATTCGACGTGAAGTAGCTGTGGCCGAATAGGTCGGTCTTCCCCTGAACCTGGATCACGTCGAGGAAGCCGATCGTGCGTGCCTGCTCGATCTGCTCCGGGGTCAGCATCGCCTTGTCGAGGCGTCCGAGCCTGACAATGCTTCCGAACAGCCAGCCGGACGTAGCGAGCGCCCTGTCCTCGGGCGACACGTAGATCGTGATACGAAATCCGGGCGTGGGTTCCAGAACCATCTTCGGGTTCGGCGCCGAACCGTACGGCACGTCGGGGTCGGACAGCGCCTTGAAAAGCTTGGCAACGGCCACGTCGGCGTCGAGGTCAGGGGCAAACAGGACAACGTTGCCAATCTTGCAGCGCCGCGCGAGATTGCTCTGCTGCGTGTAGGCCTCGAAGTTCAAATCGGACGCCGCGGTGATGAGCACGTCCGTCCCGCGGCTGTGCGCAATCAGGTGGATCTTTTCCAACCCCGGCGTCCCAGCGATCGCGCGAATCGTCTTGCGCAGGTGCTCGGCGGCAAACAAGCTCGATTCGTAGTCCACCTCGTACCCGAACAGGATTCCGCGCTTCCCGCCGGCGGGCCAGGTGAAGATCCCGCACACGAATTCGCGACCCAGGAAGTGGCACAGCTCGCCCATCGTCAGCGCTGCATCCCGGAAGGTATTGGCGACACCGTGGACGTACAGCACGACCTCCTTCCGCGGGCTCGAGGCGAGACGACGCGCGACCTCGGCCTGCAGTTCTCGCATGGCCGTCTCGTGCGCCTCGATGACGCGGTTGCTGCGCCTGAGCCCACCTTCGATCACTGCGACCTCGTACGGGATGGGCGGAAGCCGGCCGATTTCCTTCGTCGGCCCGAGCACGAGTTCGAGCGGATGCGTCCGGGGGAATGTCAGGCTCTGCCTGACCAGCGTGTCCCATGTGAGGTCCTCGCCGAACAGGACCGTCGTCGAGCCGAAGGCCATCGAGCGCGACCGGTCGGCCGTGTAGGGCTCGGGCGCGTCAGCACTCTGCGCCGGAGCGCGGTCGGTGAAGGCCAGCAGGTCGAGCGAGGGCGTCCGGACGTCGGCGGGCGCGTTGGTGAACAGCGGCCTGGCCTGCGCTCCGGCATAGAGCACCGGCGTCGGCATCATCGGATACGTGGTCGCGCACCCGGTCTGGCCGAGCAGCGCCGCCAGCGCAATCGCCATCATAAAGCGGGTTTAAGTCATCGTGCGACTCCCCTGAGGGCCAGCAGACGACATTGTGCACGCCCTCGTAGATACGGGCTGCCGACCGGGTAGGTCAGAGGCCTTTCGACCTCGTTCCCCCCTTAGAACCGTGCATGAGACTTTCACCTCACACGGCTCAAGCATCTCAAAAGGTAGCCCTGGTGGGGCGGCCCGGCTGTGTTGCCTCCTAAGCCGAAACCATGGCCCGATATTCCCGGGCGGACATGGCTGGCAGCAGTTTGCTATCCTTCTTATTCCGTCGAGGCCAAAAGTAGCTGGCGTACTCGGGCCGGTATGGATTAGCATCCGCTTTGATCTTCACATATCTCCTTATGCCCATGGTGCTGACTCGCAAGACCTTGTAAATTCTCACCTTGGCCTTTGCGACTGCGGTCTTAACGGCGAAGATACCTTTCCCGGCAGCCGACCAGTAGCGTTTGGTCAGCCAACCGGCGGACTTCTGCGAATGCCGTCGGCGCACCATGCGCCAGAGTTGTTCGAAGACATAGGTGTCGATACGACTGAAGGCTTCCGATGCCACCACGTGGCGGTGGTAGTTGGCCCAACCCCGAAGTGTTGAATTCAGCTTCTGGATCAAGACCGGCATCGGCGCGCTGACGTGTTCACTGATCATTGTTCCCACCTTCTGCATGAGGGTGTGAACTCCCTCAGTGGATGGCGTGATGTGCAGCACCCGGCCATGCTTTCGAAAGGTTTGCCCGAGGAACGTGAATCCGTCCTTTATATGCGTGATCACGGTCTTCTCGGGTGAGAGCTCAAGACCACGCTCGCCAAGGAAGCCTTTGACCACCGGTTGGATGGCATCTTCCAGGATACCCTTAGATTTTCCTGTGATGATGAAATCATCGGCGTAGCGGTCGAAGTTGATACGGCACCTGCGGGGGACTGCACAGCGGACGGCTTCCTCCAATCCGTCAAGCACCATATTTGAGATGGTGGGAGAAATTATCCCACCTTGGGGAACTCCCTTGCGTGTAGGGTAGTGGATGCCGTTTTCCATGTACCCTGCCCTTAACCACTTATGAAGAACGACTTTGTCCATGGGGATGTTGTCCGACATCCACTGAAACGAGATGTTGTCGAAACACCCTTTTATGTCCCCTTCGAATATCCATGGCGCCGAATTGGGCTTCGATAGGGCGTTGAAGGCACAGGCTACGGCATCAGCGCACGATCTGCCTTCGCGAAAACCGTAGGAGTTCCTGTCGGCTGTCGATTCGGCAACGGGGGCCAGCCCCAGCTTGTAGAGCGCCTGTTGTGCCCTGTCGTACATGGTGGGAATCGATAGAGGTCTCAGCTTGCCGTTCTTCTTCTCAATATAGATCCTCCTCAACGGCTGAGGATGATAGCCACGTCTGCGCATACTGCAAGCAGCCCGCCATTTGGCTCGGGCGCCTCGCCACAGGACACAGTCAACGCCAGGGGTTTTACGCCTCTTGTTGGAGGTCACTCGTTTCACAGCCAATAGCTTGGCGTAGAACGAGTGGGTTAACAGATATTGCAGTGACTTGACCTTGTTCCATCTGTTTTCCTTCACAGCCTTTGCGATACGCACTTGCAGCCTTCTGACTTCCCGCTGGGCTTCCTTCCAGTCAATGGAGTTCCACTGATCAGCGTCTTTGAGTGCGCCAGCCTTTTGGGCCGCCATATGCCTTCTCATCTTCAGTGGTGCTTGATGCTTGCTGGCGCAAAGGGTCTTCCGTTCTGGCTGGTGGCTTTCTTGAGTTCGCTCTTCATCTTTTCCAGGTCAAACGCGCTGATGCTCTCAAGCGCCTTTTCACCGAAGCGCGGTTCAATGTGCTTCCGGTAATGGTAATCGTCATCCCGCCAGGTCTTCTTATTTTCCTTGGCCCAGGGAAGGTATTTTTCCCACACCTCGTTCAGGGTGACAGGCGATTTTTTTTCTTGGGGTACCGGGCGGTAGCTTGATGAAACTGGGTTTATGGAGCGTGTCTATGAGTTCTTCAGCTTTCTTCTGAACTTCAAACTTGATCTCTTCTGGCACTGTCGGCTTCCTCCGACAATGGCAACAATCTTCACTCTATCCTCCCCTACTAGAACGCTAAAAGCGAAATCGCTCCTCGCGCACCTTGATCAACTCCACCAGTTCGGGTGGCAACCCTGCCGAGGCGCCGGATTTCTGATCAACGTTTACCCAAATCACTTGCCCCGAGGCGCGACGATCCTCGCTTTCCTTCGAGAATATCTCAATCTGAAAGGCGAGGCTTGAGCGGCCAATCCGAGGAATTCGCACACACACGTCGAGTTCATCATCGAAGTGGCATGGCTTGTGGAACTCCACTACCACCTTGACAGTGTGAAAGTCCTCTCCTCGATCCCTGGCATGAGCGAGATAGTCAAATGACAGGGAACGAAAATACTCGTAAATGGCGGTATCGAAGTAGGTGAGATAATGGGCGTTGAAGACGATGCCCTGAGCATCAGTCTCCGAGTATCGCACCCGCAGGGGAAAGAAAAATCTGAAGTCGCTCCGGGACATTTCGTCTCTCTCAATCGTCATTCGGTTCTATGGTTAGAGCTTTCCATCATTGGTTACATTCCCCTCAGATCGCCCCATGGCAATATGACGTCATGTGCGATTCTGAATGGGAAGGGTCAACCTCGATTTCAATCTGCTATGGGGCATCTGCGTCTTGTTGTTCTTGACAGCGATCGCTTTCTTCGAACCGACCATTACCACCAGTTTCCGTCCCCGGGTCACGGCCGTGTAGGTCAGACTTCTTTGCAGGAGGATGTAGTGTTGGGTCAGAACGGGGATGATGGCCACCGGGTACTGTGAGCCCTGGGCCTTATGAACCGACACCGCATAGGCAAGGACAATCTCGTCCAGATCGGTGAAATCAAAGCCCACGGCTCGCCTGTCAAATGAGATGGTCACTTCCGCAAGTCGCTTATCGGCCGCGTCGAGGCTCGGCCCTTCCGGGATCGCCCAACTCTTCAGCACACCCGCTTCCTCCAGGCGGAGATCATCATGGAGGCTGCGGGCATGATGCTTCTGGACGACAAAGCGGCGAGTGTGCTGTTCCCCTTCTTGAGGAAGCTCGGTTGTCCCGGAAGTCTTGGCCGTCCGAGTAAAATCCCTTTCCTCAT
Organism: uncultured delta proteobacterium; assembly: GCA_963844985.1. GTDB lineage: Bacteria > Desulfobacterota > Syntrophobacteria > Syntrophobacterales > Syntrophobacteraceae > JADGQM01. The sequence continues at coordinate 29,320 of CAWJQV010000029.1, read as the reverse complement.
GCTGCTCTTCCAGTGTCACTATGATATCCCCTTGAACGTCGGATCCCCGATGCAGTCAGGCAAACATATGCGGAAAAAACGTTGGGCGCAAGAGGTGAGGCAGGTTATCGACAGCCTGCGGCGGGAGAGACTTGTTCCTTTATCAGGCTTGCTTCAAAAGGAGGAATCCCAACAGGTAATGAGCCTTGAATTCTGCTAAGATCTGGTTGATGGACATTCTTGCAGAAGGCAAAGCATCTGGCTGGGGCCTTGTTCAGCCTGTTCATAAATGTGTGCACTGCCTTTTTGCGCAATCAAAGTCAGGGGGAACATGAGAGATTTGACGGCCTTGGTTCGGTCGGCCGTTGTTTGCCGGCGCGATTCGGCAGGGGAAGTCCAGCTTCAGAGGGTGAAAGGTTCATCGATCAGCCTACCCCTGGTTGATGAGCAAAGGACTCGCGATAATATTGAAAGGCTGATGGCGGAACTCCTCAATGAAATGCCGGCGGAAAGCCTGTTGTCAGCCATCAAGGAATCCGTGAGCGTTCTCAAATCCAACTATACCCAAACCCACGACGGATTCAGGGTGGCCAAAGGCACAGGAATAGGCCGGAGTGTCACCATCGCAGATCTATATTCGTCAGTCATCGCAGCCAGTTACTGCTTTGATTTGCTGCCGGTGGTCAAGCGTGACACCGAGATAGGGGTTGGCATCGGTGTTATGGCTTCAGCCATCCAAGATTGCGGGAAGAACTTGATCAAACTGGTCTGAAAGGCTGCCGGTTTTGATGTCGTTGATCTTGGCAACACGGTGCCGCCGGCAATCTGGCTCAACGAGATTTCGCAACGAAGTCTTTCTGTTGTCGGCATATAGTGCATGACCAACCGGTGCCTTGACAGTATTTGGATGATAACGTGAATTTCCTGTTCTGAGAGCCTCTTGCAAAAGTCTCAAATACCGTTGAGAGTTCAGGCCATTCAGCACTGTCAAGGACTGAGATGATTGCCTCTGAAAGCAAGAATGCATTGGTTCTTCTAAGCGGGGAAATTGATTCATCGGCATGCCTCGTATTCTACTGCCGGGTGTATCGACCCAGCGCTTGATGAAAGCGGAGGTGCCGAAGCGGGGTTTCATGCATAGAAATCCGCACGGTCCTTGCGGATTCCTCGACCGAGCGATACGTTCGGCACCGGCAGTCGCCGGACTTCTCGTTTCCAGAGGAAGTTTCATGTCCGGCCAGCGGCAGGTCTCAGTAAAATCCTCGATGCGTCTTCGCAGCTCAACAGCAGACAAACAATCGGGACCGGCCCCGCCGTCAGATCAGGTCGGAGTCGCTGCACTGGAGGAGCGGGATGACGGAGAGCGACGGCCCGAAGGTCTTGCGGGCAATGTCCACCAGGTGTTCGTGATGAGTGAAGAAGAGGACCTGGGTCTTCTCCGCAAGTTGCCCCAGGACCTCCAGGCCGGCTGCTGCGCGCTCGTCATCGAAGTTGATGAAGAGGTCGTCGGCAACGAACGGCAGCGGCGTAGCCCGCTCCAGGTAGTCTTCGACCGAGGCGACGCGCAACGCCAGATATAGCTGATCCGAGGTGCCCGTGCTCATCCCGCCGACGGCCACTCTTTCACCACTCGGGCGCACACCGGTCAGATGAGCCTGATCATTCTGGTCGAACTCAAGGGCGAGATCCGCGAACGAACCACCGGTGAGTGTCGTGAAAACCCGGCCGGCGCGCTTGAGCAGCGGCGCCTGCTTCTCCCGCCGATAGCGGTCGATGGCCCACCGCAGCAACAACGCCGCCGAGCGGACGAGCACATACCGCTCGGCGACCTCCTTCAGTTCCGCCAGGGCGGCCTGTCGGTCTGCGGCGGCCTTGGCCGCCCCATCATCCGCTCCGATCGCTTCGAATGCCCTGCGCGCCTCGCTGCGCCGCTCCCTTGCTTCCATGAGACGCTCGCGCAGCGTGTGCAACTCTTTTTCGAGCACTTCCCCGCGCACGACCAGCTGATCGAGGTCGACAAGGTCGCACTCCTCGTGCAGTTCGGCTGCGGAAAGGCCATCGCCTTCCTCGGTGAGGGTTTTCGTCACGCGGGAAAGTTCGGTCTGCAAAATTCTTAACCGATCCGACTTCTCGATGGCGGACTTGAGCTCATCGACGCCCTCCACCCCGGCCATGCTTTGGAGGTTGAGAATCACCTCGCCGGCTTCCCGGCGCAGTTCCTCCCATTCCTCGATCTTCTTCCCGAGGGACGTGATGACTTCATCCTTTCCCTTCTGAACTTCCCGCACCCGCCTGGCCTCATCGAGACGACGCTCCAACTGAAGGACGGCGTCATCGGGCTCCACCCCGGCGAGATCGGGGGCGAGCGCGTCGACGATTTCCGCCACATCGCGGCCGAAAGCGGCTATGAATTGCTCGATCTTGTCAATGCGTTCATGGCGAAGTTCATGGACCCTGACGGCAATCTCGCGCATCTCGTCGATGACCTCAACCTGGGTGGCCACCGCCTCGGGAAGCGCCCCCTCACCCAATCCCAACGCGGAAATTGCCTCCACCCACCGGCTGTTCCACTCCGACCACGCGCGTCGGGCCTTTTCCACCCCCTTGCGCTTGAGCTCGCTGTCGGCCTTCGCCCGGCGCAGTCCTTCCTCCAATTTGCGTCGGTCTTCGGCGTCCTGCTGATGCCGGCGCAGAACTTCGGCGGCGGCTTCAAGAACGACCCGGAGGGGCTGCCCTTCCCGGGCCGCCGAGTCAAGGGCCAAAGCCTCGAGCTCCTTGAGGACCCGGGCGGTGGCCTCCGCTTCTTCCTCGCGCAGGGAGGCAGCCTCCCGTTCCGCCGCGGCCCGACGCTCGACCAGGCCCAGCACCTCGGCTCGCGCGGCGATCCACTCCAGCATGACGTCGGGGGCCTGCGGCAGGAACGGCGCCTCCTGCCACATTTCCTCCCACGCCGCATCCAGCGCCCGGCCTTCTTCACCGAGCCTCTTCTCTTCTGCCCGCAAATCGTCCAGAAGGTCTTTCTGCTCGGCAATCTGGCGGGAGATCACGGCCAGACGAGCCGCGGCCTCGGCCTTGTCAAATCGCCGGTCGGCCGTTTCATCGGCTGCGCGCACGGCGGCCTCGTAGGAATCGGGGAGGTCGCCGTCCGCCTCGATGAAGTCCCGCAATTCGTTTTCGGGGAGGGAAATACCCTCGATGTGCTTTTGCCGGATCAAGGACCAGCCGGTGTCCCGGTGCCGGCGCACACGGGCGAGCTCCTCGGGCGAGACGGCGTGTTCGTCCCGGGCGACCCGCTCATAGGCCCTCATCTGCCGGGCCAAATCCCGTTCGGCGGTGCCGACCCGTTCGCGACAGGCCGCAAGGCGCTGCTCCAGGTCGCGACGGGCGTCGCGATGGCTCTGCACCGTATCCCGCGGCGGCGCCGGAATGGAAACCAGCGCTTCCTCCCCGGAGACTTCCGGCTTGAGGGACCCGAGGTGACGCTGTATGGCCGCCAGGGCGTCTCTTATCTCCCCTTCGGCAACCCTGATCCGCGAGGCGAGGTCGCCGCTCTCGCGCGCCGCCCCGACCGCCGCGGCAAGCTTTGACATATCAAGGGGTTGTCCCAGCTCGGCAATCTGCCGGACGACCTCGCCGAGCCGCGTCTCGGCCTCCTCCAAGGTCTGCCGGGCACTCTCGGTGTCGGAAAGCAACCCGGCGCGGCGGCTGAGCAGGGTGCGCACGCCGGCCACCTTCGACCGCGCCGGGAGGCGCGCCAGCAGCCGGTCGATATCGGACGTTTCCCATTCGAGCTCGGCCGCCAGACGCCGCAGGTCCGCCTCGGAGCCGGCAAGCTCGGCCCGTCGTTTCGGCAAGTCGGCTTTGCCGGAGCGCACCTGAATGCGCCTTTCATGGAGCTGCCGAATATCCTCCGCGCGCAGCAGCAGCTCCTCGTCGCAGGTCAGGGACCGCCCGTTCTTTTCGAGCGGCTTCGAGCTGCTCGCTCAAGGTCTCAACGCGAGCCCCCGCCTGGGCATCTTCCCGCTCGGCCCGTTCCAGCGAGAGCAGCGCCTCCTCGGGAAGCAGCGTCACCTTGCCCAGCAACCGGATAGCGGCGTCCAACTCCGATTTTCTCCGCACGTCCCGGTAGACGCGGCGGATGCGGCTCAGCTTGAGAAGTTCGGCCGACTTGCCCTGGATTTCCTGCTCGAGGGTGTCATACGCCTCGCAGGCGGCTTCATGGGCGCGTTTGAGGTCCTGCCACCTGCCGGCCGTCACGGTGTGTTCGCGCACCGCAGTTTCGGCCGCCTTCAGGCGATCATCCGCCTGGGAGTATTGTCTGCGCGCTGCCCGACGGGGACCCCATAGGCCGTCGGCTTCCTCCTCCAGGGCCGTCAAATGACCCCGAAGTCCGGCTATGCCGGTGCCGGCGGAAAAGAGAATCTGGCCGAGTTCGTCCCGGGCTTCCAGGATTTCCCGACCTCCCTGGCGCAGGCGGGAATGGTCCAGGCTGAACATGCGCACGAAGAAGTTCCGGTCGGCGCCGGCGAGAAACCTCGCCACGGCCCCGTCTCCTCCGGGAATGGGGACCTCCTCGCGGGTGAGCAGGGTGTCCTTCTTGCCCTTGCGGCGCCGGGCCCGCAGTGTATTCCCTTCTGCTTCGAGGATGGCGCCGATTCGCATGCTGCCGTAGTCGTGGAGGAAGTTGAGCGGTGAGTTGTGGGGGATGCCGAAGAGGAAGTCCTCGAGGGCCGAGAGCGCCGTCGATTTCCCGGCTTCATTCGGCCCGAACACGAGGTGAAGGTCGGGTTTGCGGGCCGGGAGCTCAAGCACCGCGTCGGTGAAACGGCCATAGCGGAGCAGATCGAGACGACCGATACGCATGGGTTACTTTCCCTCCTCCGTGATCCGCGCGGTGAGATAGCCGCCGGCCTCCCTGATCAGGCCTGCATAATCGCCGTTGACGGCAGCCTTCAGGGCGGCATCCTCGGTGTCGGATCGAACCTCGTGCGGCAGTTTGCGGACAAATTCGCCGATATCATCGCCCAGTTGCTCCAGCATCGCCTCGATTTCCGCGGGATCTTCCGAGATGCGCTGAAGGCAGCCCAGGGCATCATCCCGGGAAGGCAGGGTCGGCTGGTCGACCGCGGGTTCCGTGGCGATGACGACCCGCTCGACCCAGGCGGTTTCTTCGCCAAGCCCGAGGGCGGCGGCCCTTGCTTCGGCGAGAAGATGGTCCCTCGATGCCAGTAGTTGACCGTGAATCCGGGTTCGGCCCCTGATTTCGATGCGGCAGGCGAGCAGGCGGCCGGCTGCCTCGAGGGAAACGGTTTCCGCCATGGCCTCGTGCACGCGGTCCACGACGTCCGCGGTGCGTTCACAGTCATCCACGGAGACGGTGATCAGCGCCCAGCGGACGACATCGGAATGCAGCGGGGCGATGTCGGCGACCTCGTTTTCCTCAACCGTGACAAGGCAGGCCCCCTTCGGTCCCGTCTTCACGAATGTGCCGTCCCTGGAGATTGCCGGGGAACACCACGTGGGGCCTCTCGTGGAGCGTGATTCTCTGGTGAACGTGGCCGAGGGCCCAATAGTCGTAGCCCTTGTTCACAAGATCGTCGAGGGCACAGGGCGCGTAGTCGGCATGCCCCCCGAGGCCGCCGAGCCCTGTGTGCAGGACGCCGATGTTGAACATCTTCTCAATCGGTTCCGGGTAAGCGAGCGCGAGGTTGACCGCCACGTCCCGCTCTCGATAAGCCCTGGCCGTGGAGGGCGACGCCGAGGCTTTTCAATTGAAAGGTTTCCGGCTTGCGGGTCGAAAACACCTTCACGTTTTCGGGCAGGGTCAAACGGCGGGTGATTTGGCTTTCCGCGTCATGGTTGCCATAAAGCACAAAGGTGGGAATCCGGGCCTTGGCAAGCCGGCCCATCTGGTGGATGAAAAACAGCCCCGTTTGATAGTCGCGCCAATCCCCGTCGTAGAGGTCCCCGGCGATGATGCAGAAAGAGGCTTCCTCGTCGATCACCTGACCGACAAGGGTGTCGAGGGCTTCCCGCGTTGCCATCCGAATCCGCTCCGCGGCCCGCCTTTCGTAATCCGCGAGCCCCTTGAGAGGACTGTCGAGATGAATGTCTGCAGTGTGAACGAAGCGAAATAAGGTCATTGGGGCCTGCCTGTTCTCTCCATGGCATCGGTTATCAATCGGCTTTTGCTTCACCCGCCGCGCATAGGCTCTTTTGCGCTATGGGCTTTCGGCCTGGCCGGATTCAATCCGCCTTTCGCAGACTGCGACGAGTTGGTCGGTAGAAACCTGTTCCTCTGGTTTGAAGCCATACTTCCATCCCCTGCCCATTTTTTTCCTCCTCATTGGATGTCAGAACACACGCGTAAATGACTTAATACCCAGGACACCTTTATCAGGCCTGTGCCGCAAAGGCCGCCGCTTTTGTGAAAAATCCTTATGGCCGCTCATATGCCGGGGAAAACTCCAATTCCAGAAATCTTGACGGAGTAACTACAGGGATCTCGGGGTATTCAAGTTTCAACAGATGGTCATCGCCGGATATGATCCAGTGGACCCTTGCAGTTTCGGCGCACCAGACGAACTTGTCATCCGAAGGATCTTCCAGGATAAACGCTTTTCCTCGAGGAGCCCTTATGGTTTCAAACCAGGGGAGGATTTCTTTCCGCAGAAGATACTCGATTTCACCAGTGGACAGCTTAAACTTCGGATATGCAAGGACTCTCAGGTATTCGTCCATAATCGCTTGCGAGACGAAGGGGTGAACGCGTTTGGCTCTCCAAAGTGTTCGGAGATGGCCTGGCAGGCCTCCAAACAGCAACGCAGAGACGAGAACATTCGTGTCCAGGACGACCTTTACTGTTTTGATCGCGCCCACCGAACCGCTTCCGCCACACTGTCCTCATTCAGCCCGAGATCGGTCATCTTCTGTTGGATCTCTTCAAGTTTGGTCTCCAGCACCTCAACAGGTTTCAGAACGAGCGCGCCGTTTTCAACTGCCACATCGAAGTACTTCGTTTCGGGTAGCCTTGCAAGGATCTTGCGCGGTACCGTGATCTGATTTTTCGAACTGATTCTGACAAGCATATTTGGACCTTTCGTAAATCGGAATTCCAAATTTCTTTATAATTTTACTTTGCTTAATTCATGTATGTCAATCTCAGGCCATGAGAATTATGATCCACTGATGGAACTGCACCATTACCACAATTTACCCATCGCCGTCCTTCCTGTGCCCGACCTTTACCACATGGACGATAAGGTCCGGATCATGAACGGCACGGACTATTCTGTATCGACCCGATCGAACACGGTATCTGTCATGGCCCGATAGCTTCTCACAGCCCGGTGGCCGCGGTTCATCTGCGAGTCTTCCGATACGTGACGCAACGCCCGATGGAGATCGGGGTTAAAATAGATTGTGGCGGGTGCGGATTTCGTCGTAGGTCGTGATGTAGGCAAAAATGTAGAGCCCACCGTTGTTTTCAAAAAACCTTAGCGGATCGAGGTCGTAGTCCCTCATTTTCCCGGAAAGGAACGAGTGGTATTTCACCGCGCAGCGCTTCTGCTCGATCATCACCCGTCGCAGGCCGTCGATGATCTTCTCTTTGCCCGTATAGTCCTTGGTGAATTTGCCGGACGCTACGAAGAGCGTTCTAATCTTCTCCAGTTGCCGGGAGAAGCCCTCCGGCATAAAAAACGACATCTTACCAAATGCCGAGTCGGCCAGTTTTTCGATCTCGGTGCCGTGGAACAGTTGGGCTTCGCCTTTAATCAAATAGAGCGAAATGAGTTCTGGAAGCGTCAGTCGGATATCGGGGAGTGTAATGTTGGGAAGCTTCATGACATAGGTATCGATCAGCTTCCAATGTTTCTTGCCGGAAAGGCTGTCCTGCTCGTCGTAGACGGGGAAATTCAACTCCTGCAGCAACCCAAGCAACCGTTCCACAGTCCTCTTGTCGACCCCGAGGTGTTCGGCCAACTCCTGCTTGGTTGCCCCTGCCGGGGTGCTCAACAAATCAACCGCTCGCAACATCCTCACCATCTGTTCGCCATACATGGCGTTCTCCTGTGGAAGGGAAGGATCTCTTATGAAAAGCGTTTGGGCCTGTGCTGCACTTGTAAAGAACTTTACCAGAATTTCTTCTCCATGCGACAGGCTTTGTCGCACCCGGGTGATAGAAATAGGCCGTAAGCAAGTCAAACTATCATCCAAAAGGAGGATGCCATGCACCTACATGAAGTCATTTCCAAGAATTTGATTTTGGGTGATCCCTTTACCGTTCACGGACTCGGGATCATCCCGCTCCTCGGCGACACCGCTCTCGACCTGCCGCCAATAGACCTGCTGGAGCACGCCCTCGCCGGCGGCACGCTGAAGATTACCGAGGTGAGCGAAGGCGGATCGGTGCCTTTTCTTCGGGCTGAGAACAATGGCTCAAAGCCGGTGCTGATTCTGGATGGTGAGGAACTCACCGGAGGCAAACAGAACCGCATCGTGAATACCACCATCATTATCGCCGCCGAAACCAGCATAAAGATCCCCGTCAGCTGCGTTGAGGCTGGTCGCTGGAACCGGCGGCGGGAGGATTTTGCATCCGGTGAAGCCTTGTTTCGCGCCAAGTCGAGAGCCGTCCAGAAGGCCGGCGTGGCGATGAGCCTCCGTATGGAAGGAAACTTTCGCTCGGACCAGGGTCAGGTGTGGCGCGAAGTCGACGAATCCCTGAGTGAGCTCCGTGTTCATTCTCCTACCGCCAATTTCACCGAAGGCCGCGAACAAGTTTCGCACCGCATCGAGGAATTTGTGGACCGCATCCGACCGGTGGAAAAGCAGGTTGGCGCCGTCTTCTTCAGTCCCGCCGGCGTGCTCGGAGCGGAGGTGCTTGGCACCCGGGATCTCTTTGCCGCCAGCCTTGCCAAGATCGTCAGGAGCTTTGCCTTTGAAGTCCTCTCCGTCCCCGGCTTTGAGACGGTCCAACCGGAGCCGGTGAAAAACTGGTGGGAAAAGGTGCTGGAGGCTTCCTTGTCCGGGCATCCATCGCCCGGCGCGGGAGAGGACCTCCGCATCGATGCAAGGGATTTGATTGGTTCAGGGTTGCTCTGGAACAACACCTTGGTTCACTTCTCGTGTTTTCCGGGAGAAGAGGCGAGGCCGTCTCGTGAGGCGAACTCCCGGCGTGCCTCCGCGGGTGAAAGGCGTAATCGGCAAAGAAATCGATAACCTTGAGATGATTGCTCAGCGGGAGCTGCTGATGGCTGTCAGCCGCTCTCGCTGCAGCAACCCTTCTCACTCAGGGTCGTTTGGCATCGGGCTCAAGTCACACCGACACGAAGAAGGAGGCAATCCATGAAAGTGTGGTGTTACCCCATGCTGCTCTTGTTTGTTTTCATCACTGCCTCCCCCGCTTCCATGGCGCTTGCGTCGGAGAAAATGATGCTTTCAGCACCAGTAAGACTGTGCGTCCATTGGAGCTCTCGGTCCGGTCACGATGCCGGCAAGTGTCACTGGCAATTCAACGAGAATCGCAGCCTGGATTATCAATTGGAGAGAAAAGGCCACGGCCGCGAAAAAGACAAAGTCAGAGCGCTCTGGCACCTTTGAGCTGTGAGGGAAAGCAAATATCCTAAGGAGATGACTGGACCATTGACGAAAAGGCAAGGTTTGGCTCAGCCAATCTCAGTCATGACTCAATCTCTCCAACACGGCCTCGAAGGATTGCTTTACAGCCGAATCTATTGTGAATCCGGTCCAGGGCACGATCAAGGTCTTCCTGCTTATGGAAACCTTTTCCACTCTTCATAGAGTCGGGCAGGCCCGTCCTCCTTTTGCTTATATTCTTCACTGGGCAGATCCGCAACCTGTCAAGTGATAGAGTGTTGATTTGCTTGATACCACTCAGGCCTTGGGAAGACTTTGATTGACTTGGGACTGTATTTTGGATCACATACGATTCCAAAAACCCGAGGAAAGGACTTTGCTTTGGGCATCGTGACACGAAAGGACAGGCAGTATGAAAAGGCCTAACAATAGGGCCGTCAATCCAGCATTGGCGCAAGGCCTCATATCCAAGAGGATCCTGGCCCAACTTCAGAAGGTCTCAACCTCCAAGGTCGTTGATTTAAAGCAGTTCAAGGCTGGAAAGGAAAATGCTGAGCGCCTTCAAGAAATACACATTTCTGGTGAAAAACTCATGTTCAATTCATTCCAAATTGAGCGATTTCCTACCCCCTCCCCCTACCCCTCCCGCCAGGGGAGGGGTAGTACAGAATAGTCCCTCCCCCTCGATGGGGGAGGTTAGGTGGGGGTGAAATCATTGTCAGAACGAAACGTTACCCTACTGCAGAGGACCGAATCGCTCAACTTGGGTTCATGACTGTTAGGAGAGGAATATGTCATCCATACCTTATGACGCAAGTCGCAAGTCGCTTTATCATCCCGGTGAGACTGATAATTTTTTCCAACTCGGCTCTATTCCAAACGACGCCGCTCTGTGCGCCGAGATGTCGCGCCTTGCCTATGTCAAGGATGAAGGGCTTTTAGCACAGTATCTTGGCCGGGTTGGGTTTAGGAAAGACCTGGCTCTTGGCTATGGCAGCAGGGGAACCCAGGTGTTCATTGCCAGCAAGCAGGACAGCAATCTGGCAGTAGTCGCCTTTCGAGGAACGGAACTGGATGATCCTTCGGATTTATTTACCGCTGCCAACTTTGTCCTTACGCCTTGGGCTGATGATTCAGGCGGGTCATTAGGACAAGTCCACGAAGGCTTCGCCAAGGCTCTAGAGGACAATGACATTCTGGGAACGGTAAGAACCTGCCTCGCTTCGATGGTTCCAGCGCCTCGGGTCCTGCTTGCAGGACACAGCCTGGGGGCGGCGCTCGCGACATTAGCCGCCAGCCGGATGCCGTCTTCTCATCTGTACACTTTTGGCTCATGCCGTGTCGGGGACTCATCCTTTGCACAAGCGATGCGGACTGTAAGCCATACCCGATTCGTGGATTGTTGCGATCTTGTCACGCGCGTTCCTCCTGAGGTGTTCAGCTATGTCCATGTGGGTTCGTTCTGTTATATAGACAGAAACGGCCGGCTACTGGAATCGCCCACTGAGGAATCAATCGAGGCGGATCGTCGGAAAGCAGAGGCTTGGTATCTGGTGCACCATTCCTTTTTACACGGTACTGTGTTTGTGCGCGATTTAGCCGACCATGCCCCAATCAATTATGTCTCCGGGGTAATGGGTTTGCGGGCGCGCATGGATTAACTTCGGATAAGCCGGGTAGTGTGGGCAACGGCTTTATCGTTGCCCGACCTTGACACCCGAAGATGCAGGCCTAACTCCGCCCAACCGGACGCGGACGATAAAGCCGCCCGCACGGGTTGGCTCTTTGGTTATCTGCCGCTGGACTACTCAATCGAAAGCTTTTTCAAGAAGAGTCTGCCATCGGAAGGCATGAAACATGGAATTCAAAGCCCATGGACCAAGCTCTTGATGATATGCTGGTGGCCGATGGCTTGATGCTGCATCTTGCTGAATGGAGGCAAAAAGGGATGAGCAAGCAAGACCGAATCCTGCTGGAGGTTTTCTCCGACTATATCTGACCCTGGTGCTACTTCATTACCGGGCGTATTGAAAGACTCAAACAAGCGTGTCATATCGAGGTGAAGTGGATCGCGTTTCCCTTGCATCCAGAGACACCGGAAGAGGGCCTGACCCTGGAAGAACTCTTTGCAGGAAGGGATATCGATATTCCATCCATGCTGGACCATCTTACTAAAATGGCAGCCGACTGCGGCCTGCCCTTCGGAATTCGGTCCAAAACATATAACAGCCGGCGGGCTCACGAGTTGGGAAAGTGGGCTGAATCCCTGAACCTGGGAGAAGCGTTTCACCGGGCTGTGTTCAAGGCATATTTTGCCGATGGACTCAACATCGCCAAGATTCCGGTACTGGTGGAGATTGCCGAATCGGTTGGCCTGGAGGGAGCAAAAGAGGTTCTCTCCCGGGGGAGGTTCAAAGAACCTGTGGACCGTGACTGGCAATACTCCCGCAACTGCGGCATCAGGGCTGTTCCAACGTTTGTGGCCAATGGTCGCAGGGTGGTCGGTGCGCAGCCTTATCCCGTGTTGGAAAAGCTGATAAAGGAGATCATCTTGACCTAATTTGGAAAAGGGCATGGCTCGGGTTAGACTCCTCAGCATTTGCAGGGTCTATGTTCTCCTTGTCATACCGTCTCCACGGCTGGTTCCCGCAGCCTTGCCCGGAAATCCATGCCGGAGACATCGAGAAAACGCCTACGGCACCGAACCCCCGACTTGGTTCCCCTGGGCGTACATGCACTGCTGATACGCGATGTCATAGCGACGCTGCGCCTCCCACGCGTACCCCTGCCCGGCGCTGGCCCCTGAAATCGTACCGCCAAGAAGTCCGCTTCCGGCCCCGACGGCCGCACCCACACCGGCATTACCCGAGATGGCGCCGATAGCGGCACCGAGGCCGGCACCGAGGATCGTTCCAAGGACAGCCCCCGAGGCCGTATTCTGATTGACCGTCTCCTGAGCTGATAGGCCGCTTTGCTGACTTGCCCACCATTTGCAGTTCGCATCCTCGGCTTGGAATTGTTCAAAGGGCTTCCCCTGGGCCGGGAGCACCATAACGCTCGGGCCGGTGGGAAGCGTTGCGCAGCCGGTCAAGACCAGCAACAACAGAACGGATAAGAATCTTCGGATGTCTTTCATGGTGCTGTTACTCCTCCTGGCCGGGTGAATACGGGGAAGCAACCCGCTCCCGCCGGTCACCCGGACGCTCTGTATTGGAGACTACCAATGACCACGAGCCCATCTCCCATGACGAGGCGGAGGACCGCCGATCCAGGCCGGCCTGGGGTAGAATGGCCTTGGACCGTAATATACGGGAGCCGGAGCATAGTATGGGCCGTGATAAGACGGATAGACGTAAAGGGGGGCTGGCACCACTACGGTCGTGATCGTCGCCGCCGTTCTGACTACCGCCCCTGCCATGGCAAAGGGGAGTAACAGCGGGTTATAGTAACATTGGGCCTCCGCCCGGACCGTTGATAACACCAAGAGCAACACAAGAGCGATGCTGCAAATAAGACCTTTCCTTTTCATGTCACGCCTCCAATCGGTCGATTTGTTCGCGGGATGTGAATCCGCTCATATGTCCGATGAGGCAAAAGATGTGCCAGGACTGATTGCAGACGAGGTCTCCTGTGCAACCACTCGTTTGGTCTGTGCTTTTTGAAGGGAGGGTGTTGCCGGACGCTCTTTTTGCATGCCGCAAGGGACTTTTGACTGAGCAAGATATGCAAATTTTTTCTCACCAGGTCCCATGAAGTACAAGAAATGTGTCATAAACGATAAAGCTTGTTCCCGAGCCTGGATTGAAAGATCTTGTCCCGGCTTTTATGCCGCAGTGTCAAGCGAAGCCAAGGGCGTTCCCTTCCTGAACGGAAAGCGGCAAAGTCGTCTCAAGGCACTGCCCGATTTCCAGATGATCATCGGTGATGCCGTCTCCAGCACTCACCTCTGAAGCAACAACATCTCAAGCTGCATGGTGCGACACCGCTGCGGCCTCCCGCAATCGGGAATTGAATCAGTTTGACACCTGATAAAAGGGGACTGATATGATCTCGTGCGCAATCCATTCCGCACCGTTGTTGCAATACGTTGAGAGGGTGGGTATCTTGCAGTCTGCTGTTTTACGATGCGAGATGACCAAGACAAAGTGTCAAAGAAAGGGATCGGCCGGTGGGCAACAGCAATGGGACATACCGATGAAGAATGACAAAGTGGTTATTCCGGTTGGGGAGGGCATGGAAGTCTCAGGGGTGCTTTCTCTTCCGGACGGAGAGGTGAAGAAGGGCGTGATCCTGGCACATGGGGCCGGAAACGACATGAATCAACCGATGTTGGTTTTTCTCGCTGAAGGGTTGGCTCGGGCGGGTTATCCTGCTCTCCGATTCAACTTTTTGTACAAAGAGCAGGGGAAGAAGGCGCCGGATGGCCCGGAAAAACTTTATCAGGCATGGGAGGGCGCCTATCGATTTCTCAGTGAGCATCCCGTGTGCCGGCCAAAGCACATCGCAGCAGCAGGGAAATCAATGGGCGGAAGAATCGCATCCCAAATGGTTGCCGATGGCAGGCTCCCTGTCGAGCAGCTCATTTTCCTCGGCTACCCGCTTCATGCTCCAGGAAAAAAGGACAAACTTCGAGACCGGCACCTTTATGGGATCAAGATCCCGATGCGATTCTTCGCGGGAACAAGGGATCAGCTCTGCGATCTGGAATCACTCCGCGGGGTGCTGTCGCGTCTTACGGCTCCATCGGATTTAGAAGTCGTCGAGGGCGGCGACCACTCATTCAATGTCCCCAAATCGATGGGCGCGCAGCCGCATGATATCTATGGCCGAATCCTTAACAGGGCTCTGGCGTGGCTGGGCTCGTGAGGTCGGGGGAGTCTTCCTCAGGGGCACTATACGCCGCCGCTGCTTTTCTGATTTGGGGCATCAGCCCCATTTTCTGGAAACAATTGCAGGCAGTCTCGGCATTGGAAATCGTCATGCACAGGGTGGTGTGGTCCCCTTTGATGCTATTGCCTGTCTTGATCTGGCAGAATCGCTGGGGTGAACTTGCCGCAACGCTGAAAGAGCCTAAGGCCATGCTGGCCCTGCTTCTCACAACTTCTCTGATTTCCGCCAACTGGCTTGTATTTATCTGGGCAATCAACCACGAACACGTTCTGGAAACCAGCATAGGCTATTACATCACCCCATTGATCAACGTGTTTCTGGGAATGGTCTTTCTTGGAGAGCGGCTTCGGCCTCTGCAGATTGCGGCCTTGGGGTTGGCCATTGCAGCTGTGTCATATCTGACTTGGGATTATGGCAGGGTTCCATGGATTGCATTGTCTCTGGCCTTCGCTTTCGGATTCTACAGTCTCGTCCACAAGGTCGTGGCAATCAGTTCCATCACCGGTTTGACGCTTGAGATGCTGCTTTTGAGCGGGCCGGCCCTTGCTTATCTTTTCCACCTCAATGGAGAAGGGACGGGGAAATTCCTGCACGCCGGCCTTAAGATCGACTTCCTGCTTGCGGCCACTTGTTTGTTCACGGCCCTTCCCCTGTTGCTTTTCACGCGTGGTGCAAAACGTCTGCACCTGTCGACTTTGGGCTTTCTCCAATACATCGCCCCCAGCTGTTATCTGCTGTTAGCCGTTTTCTTCTTCCAGGAGCCGGTTTCCAGGGCGCAAGTCTGGACGTTTGCCCTGATCATGCTGGCTATGTGCTGCTATTCAACGGATTCGGTTCTTTATTATCGTTGGGTGGCCGGGCGTCGATAGTCGCGGTGTATTAGCGCTAAGGCGGGGTTGTTGTCTTTCAGAGCGGTCCTGACTTGTGCCTCACGCGGGGCGCTGATCTCGCCAGAAAGCGAAACCCCGGGGGAAAACTCCCCCGAGGTTTCACCACTTCAGGAAGATTCGGAGCTTCCGATCGGGTTTTTCGATGACAAGTGCTTGCTGAAGGTTACCTATTTCTTGATTTTGGTAAAAGTGCCCTCGAACATGCTGCCATCCTTAACACTGCGTCCCTGGATCGCCAGGTGGAGAGGAGGCCGGGCTCCCTTCTTGACGGGGTGGCCCGGAAAAATGAAGCCCGACATCAGGCAGCCTTTTGCGGTCATAAGGAGAGCTCGCCCCTCTTTCATACCCGTGAACTCCAAGGTCAAAGCAGGGTCGTCGAAGACGATCGTACCGACGAGATAATCGTCTTCTTGATCGCTGAAAATAAGGGTGGCATTGTCGGGTGTGGTAGTGACGTTACCATCTGCCGAACGCGAACAATAGTCAATAATCCCTTCCACTCCGTTTGGCGTAGATCAGACTGACCCGCCGCAAAAGCACTGGCGGCCGAGACCAAAACCAGTAAACCGATACCGAGAATAACAGCTGTCCTTTTCATCCTAAAATCTCCTGTAAGATTCATTGCCCACGAATTCCATCCTCTTTCCCGTAGATCAGCCTCGCTTCCCTAACCCTTGCGAAGTGATCTATTCGATCCACATTTCTTGATACTGAGTGAATCTTTTCGGACTACTAACAGTGTGTGAGTTCCATGAATGCATTCATTCCGCACCGTGCGGTATTTACGCTTCCCCCCAAGGCCGTGATCATCACGCTACGCTTAGGAATACACGCCGGCAGCCGGTAGGTCACAACAAGAAGGAAAAAAAGCAAGACAAGTAACGATCGTTCCCAGGGTTTTGTTATATCGGGGCGAGGAGAGAACGTGCCGGGCCATTTGTGCCCGAGGAGTCCGGGTAACCGCCCAACACATCCATTAACAGGCGATCCCCGAAAGCCATGACTTCATCGTGATCTGCCTCGGCGGGTGAAGGAAGCGACCGCGGCAAGGAGAGAACTTCATTTCGGTTCCGGAACGACCCGCAAGCCAGTTTCCCGAGCACGAAACGGTGGCAAGCGACTTCCGCCTTCAGGAGCGGCGACGCCTTCACGATGCAAGCAAAAACCTGTTGCCGGCCTCCGGGGAGCCTGTCCGATAATCCCACCCCTGCACCTCCCTCACCCCCAGACAATGCCCAGCTTATTATAGGGTCTCGCCGTTGCCCGCTCCAAATTCCTTAGCGCCGGGGCGTACGCGGGATCGATTTTCGTGGCCACCCGGTAATTTGTTACCGCCTCTTTCCGCTGGTCCCGGACCTCGTACAGGCCTCCCAGAAGATTGAAGGCCTCCGGCCGCGCGGAATTCACAAATATGGCCTTGTGGACATAGACGAACGCGGCGCTGAATTTCCTCGCGGCGATACTCTTTCTGGCCTGATCGAGATAGTCCTCGTAGGTAAAAGCCGTGGGTCCGCCCTCGGGTAACGCCAGCACCCGGCCCACGATCTCCCGCACCTCCAGGGGCTCGAAGGGTTTTTGGAGAAAGTCCACCGCCCCCAGTTTCATGGCTTCAATTACCGCGTCCACGGTGCCGTAGGCCGTGATGATAACCACCTTCAACCCCGCATATCGCTCGGCAACTCGACGCAGCACGGTCAGTCCGTCCATTCCCGGCAGGCGCAAATCCAGGAGCATAGCGGCATAGGTATTTTCTGCCAGCTTCTGGAGTGCCTCCTCGCCCTGGAAGACCGCGTCTGCTTCCAGGCCGATCGCTTCGAGAGCACCTTTCAGCGTCAGGCGGATATTCCGCTCATCATCCACAATGAGAACGCGTGGCGTTGTCATTTCTGCTCCAATCTTCTCTTCAGCCGCCTGCCGGAGGCAAGGTGAACGTGAACGTGCTGCCCTGGCCGGGTTCGGAGTCCAGCCAGATGACCCCCCGATGAGCCCGGATAATCTCTTTGCTGATGGCCAAGCCCAGGCCACTGCCGCCGCTCGCCTCACCCTGGTCGAGTCGGACAAACTTGTCAAAGATCCGGGATTGCATTTCCCGGGGTACGCCGGGCCCGTTGTCTTGAACTTTCAGCTGGACCATATCTCCCATTCTTTCACCCCGAAGCCAAATGCGGCCTCCAGGTGAAGTATAACGTATGGCATTTGCAAGTAAATTTACTAAAACCCACACGATCTTATTGGGATCGGCCAGCACTTGCGGCAGGTCCTCCGCTACTTCCACCGTCAGTATGATTCCTGCGGCTTCTGCCTGGCTCTTGATCATCGCAGTCGCCTGCAGGCTCAAGAAGCTGGGCGCCACCGGCTCCAAATAAAGCTCCAACTTGCCGGCCTCAATTTTGGACAAGTCCAGCAGGTCGTTTACCAAAGCCTTGAGGCGATTCACCTCTTCGTGGCAGACGTCCAGAAGTTCACGCTCATGGTCGGTGAGCTTGGCCGAGGCCGATTCCATGAGCATGGCCACCGACATGCCGATGCTGGTCAAAGGGGTGCGCAACTCGTGGGAGGCGGTCATGACAAATTCGCTTTTCAACCGCTCCAATTCCTTAAGTCGGGTAATGTCCCGCAGAACCAGCACCACCCCGGGAATGACTCCGCCCCGGGAGCGCATTGGCAAAATGGCCGTCTGGTAGTGCTGGGCCTCATCGTCTTTAGGGACCGTCAAAACATCCTCGCCCTCGGTCAGACGCGGCGACTGCCCGGATTCCAGGGAGGCTTTCAGACCTTGAAAGATTCTCTCATCCCGCACCACTTCCAGAACGTGTCTGCCCAACGCCTCCTCCGGATCAACTGCGAAAATCGCCGCCGCCCTGGGATTGAGATTGGTAATCAGTAGTTTTTCATCCACCACCACCAGGCCGTCATCCACGCTGCGGATGATGGCCTCGCTTTTGCGTTTTTCGGCCAGGATCTCGTCGATATTCATATCATGAAAGTGCTTCAGCTTCTCCGCCATGACATTAAACGCTTCGGCCAACAGCGTCAGTTCACTGCCTCCCCGCACCGGCACCTGGACGGCGTAATCCCCCTGGGCCAAGTGCAATACCGCGTTTTTCAGCTCCGTCACCGGCCGGGAAATGAGACGAGACAGGAAGAGACTGAAGGAAACGCCTATAATGATGGCCGCGGCGCCGATGAGGGAAATGAACCACACGGCCTGGCCCGCCAGCTGCCGGGCCTCTTTGCTGGCGGCGTACATCGCCTCGTGATTCAGGTTCCGGAGCTTGACACAGGTGTCCCGGATCGTGCGGAAGAGGGGCAGCACCCGGTCATGATAGAGGGTGACGGCCCCTTCCTGATCCGTTTCCTTGCTGAGCCGCAGCTGGGAGACCTCCTGCAGATAGTGGCTATAATTCTTCTCGATGGCCTCCAACACCTCTTTTTCCCCGGGAACGGTGATGTTGTCTTTGGCCCGGCCCAGCCACTGCAGAAAGCTGACCTCACCATCCTGCAGCTCCTTGAATCCCAGTTCCTTGAAATCAAGGAGAACAAGAAGCACCCCCGAATCCTGCCGTTCGATGTCGTTGATCATGTTTTCAGCAGCCAGGGTACTGACGTAATTCTCCTGCAGGATGGCGTCGGAAGCTCGCCCCAGCCTCAGGAGGAGCACGACGGCAAGAGCGAGGATGATCGCCACGATAAAGAGGCTGGCGCCGTAGCCCAGGAGTATTTTAGTGCGAAGGGTTTTCACGGAAAATAGACGTCGCTCCCAGCCGTGGCAGCTATATGAATCATGAAGACCATTACAGTTCCACCTGACTGCCCAACTCCACGACACGGCCCGGGGGAAGGCCGAAAAAGGTGGAAACATTCCAGGCATTGCGTGACAAGAAGGCGAACAATCCCTTGCGCCACCGGGCCATCTTGCTGGAACCGGTGGTCAGCAAGGATTCCCGGCCCAGGTAGAAGGAGGTGGCAAAACTATCCACATCCAGGCCGTGGTCATTTACGAGGTCGATGATTTCCGGGACATTGGGGGTTTCCATAAACCCATAGGAGGCCACGATGCGATAAAAACCGAGACCTTTGTCGGTCACCGATAGCCGTTCCTCGAGTGGAACATACGGAGTATCGGTGGAAACCATGGAGAGGATAAACACCCTTTCCGGTAAGGCCTCGTTATGTTTCAAGAGGTGGAGCAGGACAATGGGGGTGCCCGTCGGCGACACCGAAAGGAAGAAAGCGGTGCCGGGAGTACGCATTACCTTGTATGCGTTCAGGTCGGACATGAGAACATCAAGGGGAACCAGGGCTTGTTCGAAACTCTTCCGGAGAAGGTCTCGGCCGTCCCGCCAGGTGACCATGATGATGAAAAGAAAGACAGCGACGCTCACCGCAAACCAACCGCCGTCGAAGAACTTGAGCAGATTGGCGCCGAAATAGGAGAGATCGAAGCAGAGGAACATGCCGGCAAGCAGCAAGGCCTTCCACGGCGGCCAACCCCAGACATAGCGGGTGACGTAAAAGTAAATCAGCGTGCTGATGCACATGGTGCCGGTCACCGCAATACCATAGGCTGCGGCCAGATTGCTCGATTCTTTGAAGGCCAGCGCCAGACCGAGGCAGCCGATCATCATCATTGAGTTGACCCAGGGCATGTAGATCTGACCCTTGGTTTCACCCGAAGTGTGAACGATGCGCAACCGGGGGCAATAGCCGATCTGAATGGCCTGCTGCATGAGGGAAAAGACACCGGATATCATGGCCTGGGAGGCAATAACGGCGGCGGTTGTGGCCAAGGCCACCATGGGATACAGGAAGACCCGGGGCACCAGCCCGTAAAAAGGATGGACGGCCGCTTGCGGATCTTCCAGCAGAAGGGCGGTTTGCCCGAAATAATTGAGCAGGAGGGCGGGAAAAACCAGAACGATCCAGGAGATGCGGATGGGACCGCGCCCGAAGTGGCCCATGTCGGCATACAGAGCCTCACATCCTGTGATGCAGAGCACCACGGACCCAAGCGCCAGGACGCCGTGCAGGCGATTGACGGCAAAGAAATTCACGGCATGCCGCGGGTCGAGGGCCGCCAGAATCCCCGGCATCCGCAATACCTGCATCAGGCCCAGGGCGGCTATGGCGATGAACCAAAAGATCATGATGGGGCCGAAAACCTTGCCGATGCGCTCCGTTCCCTGGCTCTGGACGAGAAAGAGTCCCAACAGGACGCCACAGGAAAGCGGCAGGACAAAAGGCTGGGCCGCGGTGGTGGCCACATTCAGGCCCTCCATCGCCGAGAGTACGGAGATGACCGGGGTGATGAGACCTTCGCCGCACAGGAGGGCGGCGCCAAAGATGGCCAGCAGCACCAGCAGGTTTACCCGGCGAGGGGAGACGCTCTCCCGCCCCTTGCTCAGAAACAACGCGGCCAGGGCGTAAATGCCGCCCTCCCCGTGGTTGTCGGCCCTCAGTATGAACATGATGTACTTTACGCTCACCACCATGGTCAGCGACCAAAATATCAGGGACATGACGCCCAGAACATTATCCGGGGTGATGGCCATGGCGTGCGGACCGTGAAAGCATTCCTTGACGGTGTAGAGAGGGCTGGTGCCGATATCGCCATATACCACTCCCAGAGCCCCCAGAGCAAGGATCAGATTTCTCTTGAGACCTTGTTGTTCGCTCGGGTGGCCATGGCCGGACGAAAGGGCGGTTTCTGTCGACGCGGATTCAGGCGGCTCCGCACCTGAGGTGGAAGAGGAATTCATGCACACCCTCCAAGTCATTTTTTAGGAGGTTACGCCTCCGGCCAATCGGACAGGAAAACCTTTCCCCATCGACGTCTACAAGGTAAAGGGCACGGATTCGACCGATGAGGTTGTCCTTACGCCCGACGACGGTATGGTCCAAATACCGGAAAGGTGTAAGGAAATTGCTTCTTGAGGCTTCTGGTTAGCAACTCTGCCGGAGATTGTCAAGAAGTTCTCCAGGACCTTTTCGCGGCACTTCCTGCGTGTGGATGGAGAAGAAGCGCGATGGCTTCTTCTTCCATATCGAAGGGGATGAGGCAGAGCAAGGGGTCAAAGATTTCTTCCTGCGCCGCGCACCCGGCATTATTCACATCGGCCGGAATCACGCAGGAGAAGAAAGGGCCTTTGTCGCCGCCGGAAGTCGGGGCGAGCGGGGTGCCGCCTTACACCACCAATAAACGATAGTTGTATCTTTGGCTGCCGGCAACACCTCGTGACCGAGATGGGACCGCACTCAAGGGATGAAGATAGTGGGGCCATCGAAGAAAATATCGCAAAGGAGTTGCCAACATGAGGGAAAAGTTTTATACGGGGTGGCCATTTTTTTGCTGAGAAAAGGAGCAAACATGAGAATCATCTGCCCATCATGTCATTACGTTGGAGAAAGCAAGGCAATTCCCAAAGGCTCTCGAAAAGTCGAAATAACGCTCTGGTGCTGCCTTCTTCTCCC
This sequence comes from uncultured delta proteobacterium, assembly GCA_963844985.1. Lineage (GTDB taxonomy): Bacteria > Desulfobacterota > Syntrophobacteria > Syntrophobacterales > Syntrophobacteraceae > JADGQM01. The sequence continues at coordinate 7,490 of CAWJQV010000029.1, read as the reverse complement.
CGGTATGCTTTACAGTATGTGGCGACAATCAAAGGACGGTCAGTACCATGGGTGCCCGCAATGCCACGAAGGTAACGTTCGTCTGATGAAAAGAAAAGAATGGAAAGCATACGAACGCAACGGACAGCTGCCGCCCGAATAAGAGTTTTTTCCTGAAACGCAGGGAGCGGTTTGGTCTAAGTTGAAAACATGAGGGGAAGGCTGTCCGCTACGAGAAAGCCTTTGCGGGTGGGTTGGATTCGTCCGTTAGTCACGCTTACAAGATGAGACCTACGCAGTTCATCCAAAGCCTTACCCCATCTCAAGCCGCCTCCGGGTGCACGAAGACCGATGCCGTCGCTGGTCCTGAGGCCAAGGGCGAGCGCTTCAAGGTCGAGCTGCTCTTCCGAGAGAACCTCACAGGCCTCGACCGGGGCCTTTCCCGCCGACAGGAGTTGGCAGTATTTCTTGATTGACCCTACATTCCACCATCGGCTCCCGGTCTGGAACGAATGGGCTGAGGGACCCAAACCGAGGTAGGGAACATGGCTCCAGTATTTTCGGTTATGCCGGCACATGAATTCCCGGCTTCGGGCAAAATTGGATATTTCGTAGTGATGGTAGCCGTGCTTCTCAAGATAGCGGGAATTGAAGACAAAAAATGCCGTTTCCAGCTTTTCCCCGATGACTCGAACCCGGCCGGCCTCCTTCATCTTTCCTAACGGGGTGCCCTTCTCAAAGGTCAACTGGTAGCATGAAAGATGTTCCGGCCTGAATTCAAGGACCTGATCCATGGTCCTTCTCCATCCCGGTATACTCTGAACCTCCAGCCCGTACATGAGATCGACGCCAACCTCGGCAAACCCGCAGGAGCGGATCAGATCAAGGGCTTTCAGGGCCTGCTTGGCACTGTGACGTCTTCCCAGGTACTCCAGGTCTCCGTCGTCCAGAGATTGCACCCCAAGGCTGATGCGGTTTATGCCCAGGTCCCCGATGGCTTTCAGCTTATGCTCGGATAGGTCGTCAGGATTGGCCTCGATGGTGATCTCTGATTCGGGGCAGAAAGTAAAATGCTTGCGGAGGCACTCCATCAATGCGGCGAGCTCCCGTTCGCCCAGGATGGTGGGCGTGCCGCCCCCAAGATAGAGGGAATCAAATTCCCGGAATTTCTCCCGGTACAGCAGCATTTCCCTTTGGACGGCCTGCAGCCAAGCCGGGATTTCAGAATGGGAAGCAACGGAATAAAAGTCGCAATAGCGGCACTTCGAGCGACAGAAGGGAATGTGAAGGTAGAGCCCGGGGTGTTCCTCGTTATTCATCGCGGGTTTTCAGGACGGAGACAAAGGCGCTCTGCGGGATCATCACGGAGCCCACCATCTTCATCCTTTTCTTGCCTTTCTTCTGCTTTTCAAGGAGCTTGCGCTTCCGACTGATATCCCCGCCGTAGCATTTGGCCGTGACATCCTTTCGGAAGGGCGTAATGGTGGACCGGGAGATGATTTTCCCCCCGATGGCGCCCTGAATGGCGATTTTGAAGTTGTGCCTCGGTATTTCCTCCTTCAGACGGTCGCAGACCTGGGTCCCCCATTGCCTCGCCCGCTCGCGGTGGACAATCAGGGACAGGGCGTCAACCTTTTCTCCGTTCACCAGGATATCCAACTTAACCAGATCGCTCTCCCGGTATTCGATCAGTTCGTAGTCGAACGAGCCGTATCCTTGGGTGACCGTCTTCAATCGGTCGTAGAAGTCAAAGACGACTTCGGCAAGAGGCATGTCGAACTTGATTTCAACCCGGGCCGGCGTGGGATAGGTGATCCTGTGGATTAACCCCCCGGCGCTCCAGGCAAAGCTTCATCACGACGCCCATGTAGCGCTCGGGGATAATGATCGTGGCGCTTATGAAGGGTTCCGCCGAACCTTTGATAAGAACGGGGTCGGGATAATATTGAGGGTTTTCCACCGTGACGTTGGTGCCGTCGAGAAGGTTAAACCGGTACTGAACGCTTGGCACCGTCATGATAATCGATTGGTCGAACTCGCGCTCCAGTCGCTCCTGGACAATCTCCAGGTGAAGCAGCCCGAGAAAGCCGCACCGGAAACCCTGGCCGAGGGCTGCGGAAGAATCTTTCTGATAGACCAGCGCGGCATCATTCAGCTTGTACTTTTCGAGCGCATCCACAAGGGACGGATAATCATCGGAAGAGATGGGGTAGAGGGAGGAAAAGACCACGGGCTTTACGTCCTTGAACCCGGGCAGGGAAGATGAAACGGGATTGGAATCCAGGGTTATGGTGTCCCCTATTCGGATATCGGCCACGGTCTTTATGCCTGCAATCATGTACCCCACGGAACCTGCCGAAAGTTCTTTTTGAGACTCCCTGGGCAAGCGGAAGACCCCCACCTCTTCCACCTTGTGAGTCGCCCCGTTGGACATGAGGCGGATGGTGTCTCCGGGTCGAACAACACCGTCAAAGATACGGCAGCTCACGATGGTGCCTCGAAAAGAGTCGTAATGAGCATCGAAGATCAGCGCGGTAAGAGGTTTTTCAACATTTCCCGACGGGGCCGGAACCTGATTTACGATCGCTTCGAGAACCTCCTCGATTCCTGTCCCTTCCTTTGCCGAGCACAGGACGGCCTGGTCCGAATCAAGCCCCAGATCATGTTCTATCTCTTCTTTGACGCGATCGATATCGGCCGAAGGCAGGTCAATCTTGTTGATCACCGGGATAATGGTGAGATCATGCTCCATGGCGGCGTAGAGATTGGCTATCGTCTGCGCCTGAACTCCCTGGGAAGCGTCCACAAGCAGGAGCACCCCCTCGCACGAAGCCAGGGCGCGGGATACTTCATAAGAAAAATCCACGTGACCCGGAGTGTCGATAAGATTGAGCCCGAAGACCTCACCGGCTCGGCTGGTGTAGGAGAGGAGCACGGTCTGGCTCTTGATGGTGATGCCCCGCTCCCTTTCGATGTCCATGTTATCCAGGATCTGGTCGCGAAACTGCCGGTCGGTCACCAGGCCGGCATACTGAATCAAACGGTCGGCCAGGGTCGATTTGCCATGATCGATATGGGCAATGATGCTGAAGTTTCTGATCTGCTGCATGGTCAATTTGATTTCTTCCTTTTTTGAAGGTGTTTCAATAACAAGCGTTCCCGAGGAGGTCAAGAACATGTTTGGTTCCGGCTCTTGGACAAGGCAACGAGAAATAACCGCTTCAACGATTGCGCCCTTCCCCGGAGAGGGCTTCTCTTCCCGGTCCAGGCGGCCCGATTATTTCCTTGACAAGGTATGGGGAGTTCCACTACGGATTTCAGCTGACCGGTTTGACTCAATCCCGAATAAAGCAGAACTCTTCAAAGCCTTGGCCGACCGTGGTGGAGTAATTTAACGGTGGCGATCCCGATGGCAGCGACCGCTGCGGAAGGATATTTATCCGACGAGCATTTTTGCTGTCATCCGAATCAATCACACTCGAGAAACCAGGAGGAGTAGATGATCGATTTCACCTTTACCGATGAACAGGAAATGTTTCGGAAAGCTTCCCGGGAATTCGCCGAAAATCGCGTAGCGCCCTTTGTTCCGGAAATGGAAAAGACCGGCAAGGTGCCTCCGGATCTGGTCAAAGCATTGGCCGAAGCGGAGATGCTGGCAATCACCGTTCCCGAGGAATACGGCGGATTGGGGCTTGGCTTCGTCGCGCAGGATGATCGCTCTGGAGGAGATCGGCCGTGTTTCTTCGGCCACGGCCATGATGCTCCAGGTTTTTGCCCTTGGGATTGATCCCATCGTTCGTTTCGGGACCGAAGCGCAGAAGAAAAAATACCTTCCCGGCCTGGCCACCGGCGAGCGACTGGCAACGGTGGCGGTCACGGAGCCCACCGGAGGATCGGACCCGACCGGCGGCCGCACCACTTATTCCAAAGACGGCGCCGACTATATCGTAACCGGTCGCAAATGCTTCATCACCAACGCTCACATCGCCAACACCATAAGTGTGCTTGCGAAAGACGAGAATGATCCCAAGGCTTTTTCGGTTTTTATCATCGAAAAGGGTACCGAGGGCTTTAAGTCGACGCACGAGGAGCACAAAGTCGGTATGAAGGGCTGTAATACGGGCGAACTGAGCCTCGAAAAATGCCGGGTGCCCGCCGGAAACCTCCTCGGCCAGGAAGGAAAAGGGTTGCGAGTCAGCATGTCGGCCATTGGCGATGTCGGACGGGGCGGCATGGTGGGTTGTGCTCTGGGGCTTCAAGCCGCATGCCTGGAAGCTTCGATAAAGTTTGCCAAAGAACGGGTCCTTTATGGCAAGCCGATCAGCGTGCTTCAGTCCATTCAGAATAAGCTCGCCGAGATGAAAATCGATCTGGATGCGGGACGTCTCCTGGCATACCGGGCCGCATCCATGCAGGACCGGGGGGAGCCCAGCAGCAATGAATTTGCCGTGGCCAAGTATTTTACCACGGAAGCAGCCCAGAAGGCTGCCAAGATGGCTGTGGATATCCACGGCGGGTACGGGTGCATGGAAGAATATGCCGTGAGCCGGTATCTGCGTGACGCTTTCATTCTGGGACCTTCTGCCGGAACCAGCGACATAATGAAGGTGATCGTTGCCCGATGGGTGCTCGGCTGATTAGGAAATTCCCGGGCGGCAGCGGCACCGGAGCCGTTGCCGCCCGCCGAACAAGAGGCAGAGGTGGTAATGAACATCGTTGTGTGCGTTAAGGCCGTTCCCGATCCCAAAGAGATCTGCAAGATAAAGATCGACCCGGCCACCAAGACTTTAATGAGATGTGAGGTGCCTCTCGTCATCAACTCTCTGGACAAGCATGCCTTGGAAGCCGCCCTTGAACTCAAGCAATCTTCGGGAGCTTTCATCACCGTCATCAGCATGGGGCCGCCTCCCGCCGAAAACATCGTCAAAGAGTGTATGGCGCTCGGTGCCGACCGGGGCATCCTGCTTTCCGACCGGGCCTTTGGCGGCGCCGATGCCTTCGCTACAGCCTTTACTCTGGCAAAGGGGATTGAGAAGGCGGGCGATTTCGACCTGGTTCTCTGCGGTATGGCCAGCAGCGATGGCGCTACCGAATGGGTGGGCCCGCAGATTGCCACCTTTTTAGATATACCTGTGGTGACCATGGTTCGGAAATTCGAAATTCGGAATGAAGGCCTTTGGCAGGTGTCGGCAGATTGGCAGAACGGGTATCGCCGGGTGGAGGTCCGCCTGCCCGCTTTATTCACGGTGACAAGGGAGTTGAACCGTCCGAGGGCTTTGAGCTTTTCCGGAATTCTGAAGGCTCGCAAGAAAACCATTGAACAGTGGGGCCTCGAAGCGTTGGGTGTTCCGGAGGGTACGGTGGGGGCCAAAGGGTCTCCGACTATCGTTTCCGAAATGGCAGCAGTTGAAAACCGAAGAGATGTGGAAGTGCTCCAGGGGAATCTGGAAGAGAAAGCCGATCAGCTCGTTTCACGCCTGGCGGGGATGGGTGCCCTCTAGCACGATAGTATAGGAATTTGGATTTCTTTTTCCACGAATAGACACGAAAATTCACGAAGTATTGGTGGTTGGCTCTTCTTAGTGTTTTTTCGTGTGACTTCGTGGATTAGCTCGATCTTTTGATGAACACTTGCAACGGCAAAAGGTTGTCATGATGAAGCAGCACTTCGGTCCCGTCTGGGTAATCGCCGAGCAGAATGACTGTCAGGTGGAAATCGTGTCGTTTCAGCTTCTCGGCAAGGCAAGGGAATTGGCCGACGAATTGGGTGTGGCCTGTGAGGCCGTGCTCCTGGGAAGCGGCATGGCAGGAGCTGCCCCGGAACTTGTTGCCGCCGGCGCCGACCGGGTGTTTCTCGGTGACTCTCCTGCTCTCGAGGTCTATCAGCCCACTCTCTACCGGGACATCATCTGCCTGTTTGGCCGAAGAACACAGACCGGAAATCATTCTGATCGGATCGACCTGCATGGGGCGTGAGTTGGCGCCGCTGGTTGCGGCCCGTCTGAAAACCGGCCTGGCCGCCCACTGCACCGGTTTGCGCCATGACCGGGAGAGGAACCTTGAGCAACAGATACCCGCTTATGGCGGTTTAATGTCCATCGTATGCCCCGAAAGGCGTCCCCAGATGGCGACCGTTGCCAAGGGGGTTTTCAAGGCGCCGCAACCTGATGTCAGCCGCAAGGGGGAAATTGTCCGGATCCAGGCGCCCGAGGGCACTGACTTGCGCGTCAAGACGCTCGAGATTGTCAGGGAATCATCGGCGGGGATTCAATTGGAGGACGCCTCCTTGATTGTTACAGGCGGCGCCGGCACCGGCGGCCCCGAGGGATGGCAGACCACCCGGGAATTGGCGCAGGCCCTCAACGCGGCTCTGGGATGCACGCGGCCGGTAGTCGATGAAGGCTGGGCGCCCCTGGACTCCATGATTGGCCAAAGCGGCAAAATGGTGAGTCCCGAAGTCTATATAGGCGTCGGTCTTTCGGGAGAGCAGCAGCACATGGTGGGTGTTGTCGGCGCCAAACTTATGGTCGCGATCAACAACGATCCCAAATCCCCGGTCTTCGACCAGGTTGACCTGGGCATAGTCGAAGACTGCCGGGAGTTTCTGCCGGTGCTTATCGCAAAAATCAAGGCCTACAAGGAAGCAAGGCTCAGCTGCCAGCCGCCTGGCGGTCTCGGCGAGGATGGGTAGTGGGCCCTCAAAGAGAAAGGTGCTACCCAATGATAGCCGGCAAAGACTCTATTCCCTCTCATTGTAGAGGACTATCGCCTGGCCGCCGACCGAGCGAAAGGGGCTGGGTTCGATGGGATTGAAATTCATGGGGCCAATGGCTATCTGATTGACCAGTTTCTGCAGTCCAGAACCAATCATAGAACCGATCGCTACGGTGGTAGCCTGGAGAATCGCTTTCGATTCCTCGATGAAGTAATAAGGGCTGTTCTTACGGTGTGGCCGGTCGGACGGGTCGGCGTGCATCTGTCTCCCAACGGCAATTTCAACGACATGGGCTCGCCGGATTTCCGCGAAACCTTCCTCTATGCGGCAAGGCAGCTGAACAATTACGAACTTGGCTACCTGCACCTGGTGGACGGCCTCGCCTTCGGCTTTCACCAACTGGGCACTCCCATGACGCTCGCCGAATTCCGCAACGTTTTTACCGGACCATTAATCGGCAACTGCGGCTACACCCGGGAAACTGCCGAACAGGCGATCAGGAACCATCATGCGGATCTCATCTCCTTTGGCCGACCGTACATAGGCAACCCCGACCTCGTGGAACGCTTCGCCCATGGTTGGCCTCTGAATCCACCGGCAGATTTTGCGGCTTGGTACTCTTTTGAGGCCCATGGCTATACCGACTTTCCCAGGTACAGTAACTGATTCACCTCCGCCGACCTCCCCATTGAATGAATTCTTGACCACTCCCTAACCAGATCCTCATCGCAGGGGAACTCATCATATGATCTTGTTCCATTGAGGATTTCAGCGTTTCGTGTCTCAACGATCAGGA